>DAOTXS010000065.1:0-123792 GCA_034435055.1 Anaerolineae bacterium
GGGGTCGTCCGCGTCCTCGCTTGCGTTTCGGCAGTAGCGGTGCAAGCACTGCCCATTGGTCATCGGTTAGTTCATGGCGACTCATACCCCCATTTTAGGCAATTTCTCGATTTTTGAAATAGGCTCTAGACAAAGACGAAGGACGAACGACGAAAGATGTCATTCGTCCTTCGTCATCAATCATCCGTCATTACTTGAATTCCATCTCCAGGGCTTCTTTGATTTCGTTCAACGATAATCCTGCCAACCGACGCATCCGCGTCGTCGGTGTGTGTCCGTCAAAATCATAGTCGGACGAGGCGTGGCGATGTACCCACACTTTGCCGACGCGCGCTTCGGTACCATTGTCATCGACACTGATGACGATGTTGAGATCATAAGAGATCTTGTCCTGTTTCCAGGAAAGAATCCAGCGCATATTACTGCGGTCGATCTTGGGCTGGCTCGTTACTTTGCCTTTGCCCTTGAGATACGTTTGATTCGCTGCTTTGAGCAAATCGACAATGCCTTTACCCGATTCGCGTTTCACCTGTTCGATCACGCGGTTGATCCGTTCATTAGTTTCTGCCATCATCGCCATCCTTGAGGATAATCATCGATCAAATAATAAAACGATGAACGCCGCCGGCGCGCCCGTCCGATGAACGGCAGGATCAGCACTAGCCCGGTGATGAATCCGCCGATGTGTGCCCAAAATGCGATGCCGCCCGTCGCCGCCGCGGTGGTCGTCAATGAACCGATGCCATAGAAAAATTGCTGCACGAACCACCAACCGATCACAAAAATTGCCGGCAAATCAATCGTCGTGAAAAAGATAAAAATTGGCAACAAAATTCCGATGCGCGCCGTGGGGTACAAAATCAAATACGCGCCCAGCACGCCAGCAATCGCGCCGCTCGCGCCAATTGTGGGAATGCGCGAAGGACCCATCACAAAAATTTGGACGAGTGCGGCGGCAATCCCGGCGAGCAAATAGAAAATCAAATAGCCCCAATGTCCCAACGTGTCTTCGATATTATCGCCGAACACGAACAGGAACAACATATTGCCGATGATGTGCGCCCACCCGCCGTGCAGAAATTGCGATGTGACAAGCGTGAGCCAGATGAACGGCGACACGTCGAATGGATTTGCCAGCGCGAGCAGAATGTTGCTTGGAATCACACCCCAGGTTGCGACGAGTCGTTCTAGCGCGCGGGTTGGCAACGATAGCTCAAACAGAAATGCAATCACGTTGATCGCGATGAGCGATAGATTGACCAGCGGAAATCGCCGAGACGGATTAGAATCGGAAATGGGAATCATTGTAAGCGGTCCAATTCTTGCCGCAATCGATTGATTTCCGCCGTCAATTCCTCTTCACGTTTTTGCATTTGTGCCTGCAAGTTTTCCAAGCGTTCTGTCAAATCGATAATAATTTCGACACCCGCGAGGTTCACGCCAAGTTCGTTCGTGAGCCGTTGAATTTTGCGCAAGCGTTCGATTTCTTTTTGCGAGTACAACCGAATCTTGCCGGACGAGCGTGTCGGTTTTAGCAATCCCACGCGTTCGTAATAGCGCAACGTTTGCGGATGCACTTGAAGCAAGCGCGCCGCCACGCTGATCACAAAGATCGGTTCATCATCACGATGAAATTCCATTGGGTTGTTTATCTCCGTTCAATCGTAGGGATGACCCTCGTGGTCGCCCCTACCAATATTTATCGTTTTCTCTTCTTTGCCAATTGCGAAAATATCTCGCGTTCTTCATGCGATAATTTTTCCGGCAGGACGACGCGCACCTTGGCGTACAAATCGCCGAACACATTCGGTTCGTTCAAACGTGGCATTCCTTGCCCCGCTAAACGAAAGGTCTTGCCGCTTTGCGTCTCCGCCGGAATTTTCAGCGCGAGCGATCCTTTGAGCGTTGGGACATTCACTTCGCCACCGAGCAGCGCGATGTACAGATCGACCGGGATTTCGCAGCGCAGATCATCACCGTCGCGTTCAAAAATGGGATGCGGTGCAACTTGCACCCGCAAAAATAAATCGCCTGACGCGCCACCGCTGGAGCCGGCATAACCCTCGCCGGCGTACCGAATTTTCGAACCGGTTTTAACCCCCGCCGGAATTTTGATTTCCAAGCGCCGATTTTCTTTTTGTATGAGGCGTGTCGTTCCGCGGTACGCTTCCTCGAGCGTGATTTCGATGGGTTGTTCCACGTCCTGTCCGCGTCGCGGACGCGCGCGCGCCGATTCGCCAAAGCCAAAGTTGCGGAAGAAATCAGAAAAGCCACCCAAGTCGCCAAAGATTTCGTTCAAGTCTTCGGCGTTGACGGTGCGATATTGCACGCCGCCGCCGCCCCACTGAAACGGACCCTGACCGCCCGCGCGTTGATATTGTTCGTACGCCTGCCAGTTTGCGCCGAGCGTGTCGTATTTCTTGCGCTTTTCCGAATCAGAGAGAACTTCGTACGCCTCGTTGACTTCTTTGAATTTCTCTTGCGCTTTCTTATCCGGGTTGACGTCCGGGTGCAGTTTGCGCGCCAAACGCCGATAAGCATTCTTGATCTCTTTTTCATCGGCGGTTTTGTTCACGCCCAAAATCTTGTAATAATCTTTGTATTCCATTTTGGCTCCAAGCCAACGGCTCGTCATTTCTCGCAAAATGACACTGCGGAGATTATACCACTCTCAATAAAGTATGTCAACTAAACTACATTAAAATTCGATAAAACTTGATAAAATCATTATCAAGTCTATTGACAAATAAAAATTACAGTCGTATAATCCGAATCGAAAAATGACCGAGCGATTCGGTTGAAAAATCAGGGAGGAAAATATGAGCAGTCTAATTCGATGGGATCCGTTTGATCGATTGTCGCTCCGGAGCGCGATGGATCGACTTTTCGATGATTCATTCGTGCGTCCCGGTTTTGGCTGGTTCGCGCCGGCGAGCGCGGTGGAGTTGGCAATCGATATGTACGAAACCAAGGACGATGTTGTGGTCAAAGCGGCGTTACCCGGCATCAAGCCGGAGGAGGTCGAGGTGACCATCACCGGCGATTCGTTGATGATTCGTGGCGAATCGACAGAAGAGAACCAAGTCAAGGAAGAGAATTATCTTCGTAAAGAGCGCCGCTTTGGCTCGTTCTGTCGATCGATTACCCTGCCCAGCGGCATCAAAGCAGACAAAGCCGATGCGGTGTTCGAAAATGGTGTGCTGACTTTGAAAATTCCGAAAGCCGAAGAAACCAAGCCCAAAACCATCAAGGTGAAAACGAAATAACGTCCGAACGTTCAAATGTTTGGAGGACACCATGAGCATTTCACGTTGGGAACCATTCAAGGAAATGATGACTCTGCGCCAAGCGATGGATCGATTATTCGAAGATTCGTTCGTGCGACCCTATCGCGGTGCTGAGGGCACGTACCTGCCGCTCGACATTTACACGACGAATGACGCCGTGATTATCCGTGCCGCCGTGCCAGGTGTTGCGCCGGACGATGTCGAAGTAATGGTGGAAGGAAGCACGGTAACGATTCGCGGTGAGACCAAAGCGCCGCAGGTTGACGGCAACTTTTTACTGCAAGAACGCCGCTATGGACCTTTCGCCCGTTCCATCGATCTGGCGATCCCGGTGCAGGCGGATAAAGCCGAAGCCAAGTTTGAGAATGGCGTCTTGGTGCTGTCAATTCCGAAAGCAGAAGAAGTCAAGCCCAAAGTCATCAAAGTCAAGAGCGCGTAAATTCTTTTTACCACAGAGAACGCAAAGAACACCACAAAAATTTTCCTGTGTGATTCTGCGTTGGCTGTGGCGGAAAAATCAAAACCCGAAGGACAAAAACCCTTCGGGTTTATTTTTTCTACATCCAAATTATCGTCCGCGAATCTGCGCGAATGATTGGATGGTTAGCGAAGATTCGTGGATGAATAGTCCTACGCAAAATAATCAACCGCCGCAAGCCAGAAATCTGCGCTGGCTTTGGGTGTTGGCGTGGGCTGGGGCACCGGCGTTGGCGGCGCGGCAGTCGGCACTTCGATGGTGGGAGGTGGCGGCGCGCTGGGGGTTCCCACGCCGGTGAACACAATCACGGTTCCTAGCACCATACTCAACGCAACAAGGGAATTCAAGCCGATGTTGGCGTACCACCGCCAGTCGCGGCGTTTCTTTTTGGGGTCGAATCGTTTAGGCATTTGATATTTATCCTCCTAAAATGGCGGAGCAGATTATACCATAATCACGAACGTTGACAAAATTTGTTTTGCCGGGCAAATCAATTGCAGTTGCTAATCGCCAATCCACCAATTTAAATCCGCTACAAAGACTTGCCTAAAGAATCAAAGTAGAGTATCATAGCGGCAGAACAACACAGTCTCAAAATATGATATTGTCAGCGAAAGGGGGGATGCGATCGATTAAACGCGGTGCTTCGTTCGACGCTTAAACCCAGATAGATTTCTCTTGGAGGAGAAGAAATGAGAAAACTTTTATTGGTTGTCTTTGTCGCGCTGGCAATTTTCGTTGTAGCGTGCGCGGCGCCAACGCCAGAACCGACCAAAGCCCCGCCGCCCACGGTTGCACCGACAGCGGTTCCAACCAAACCACCTGAAGCAACCAAGCCACCCACGGTTGCACCGACGGCTGTGCCGCCAACTGCAACAAAACCACCTGCAACTACTGCACCGGCAAGTTCGGCTTCATCAGTCACCGCCGCACCTACCGCGACGGTGCCCCCGGCTAAATGCGAAAAATTGCCCAATATGCCCACCGTCGCCGCGGGCGCGTTGGGTTCATCCACGAATCCAATCGTCATCACCTTTGTTCCGTCCGGCGACGTTCCAACAATCACCCGTGCCGGCACTGAAACTGCCGACTGTCTAGCCAAGATCACCGGCTTGTCGTACAAAATCGAAGTTGGCACCTCGTACGCCGTTTCAATCGAAGCAATGGGTGCCGGTAAAGCGCACGCCGGTTTCCTAGCGACCTTTGCGGCGATTCTCGCGCGTGAAAAGTACGGCATCGAACCGGCGCTGGCTTCGATCCGTGCGTATACAACCAACGACCTCGATCCCGACAAAGCGCTCGCCGGTCAGATGACCGATTTTTACAAAGGTCAGTTCATCACCAAGAAAGGTTCCGGCATCAAGACGATTGCAGACTTGAAGGGTAAGACGTTTTGCGGTGCGGGCGCAACTTCCACCTCGGGCTGGATCATTCCAAGCATCAACTTGAAAGCGAACGGCATTGATCCAGATAAAGATTTAAAAAGTGTTACACAGGTAACGGGGTCTCACCCCGGTGTGGTCATCGCCGTGTATAAAGGTGATTGCGATGCAGGCGCGACGTATGTGGATGCGCGAACGGATGCTTCTGTGTTGCGTACCTATCCCGATGTCAACAACGTGGTCGAACCATTCTTTGTCAGCATCCGCATTCCGAATGATGGTTTGCAATTCATCAAGGGCTTTGACCCGGCGCTCCGCAAAGCGACGATTGACGGCTTGCTCTCCATGATGGCTGATCCGGGCGGAAAAGCCGTGGTACGCCGCGCGTATTCGTACGATGCAATGAAAGAAGTACCCGCCACATATTACGACGAATTCCGCGACCTGTTGAAGAAAGCCGGCGTGGACGCGGCGTCGTTGGTTCGCTAACCCTGTTCGCGATGGGCAGTCGTTGTTCAATCAGAACCCTCGCGTGAATCAACCCGAAGGGTTGTTGGCTACCCAGCGACCCTTCGGGTCTCTTAAAGGACAACATGCTCAAAGTTGAGAATCTCACCAAAGTTTACCCCAATGGCACGGTCGCGCTCAAGGATGTCAGTTTCCAAGTCAAGGATGGCGAATTTCTCGCTGTGATCGGTTTGAGCGGTTCAGGCAAGTCAACGTTGTTGCGTTGCATCAATCGCTTGATCGAACCGACCGCCGGACGAATTTTGTGGAATGACGTTGAACTGACTGCGCTGTCGGCGGACGAGATGCGCAAAATGCGACGCCAGATGGGAATGGTGTTCCAGCAATTCAATCTGGTCAAGCGTTCCTCGGTTATTACCAATGTCCTCTCCGGGCGTTTGGGTTATGTGTCTTCCTCTGCTAGTCTCATCAATTATTTTTCCCCTGCGGATCAAGAGCGCGCGCTCAACAACCTGGAGCGGATGGGTTTGCGCGACAAAGCGTACGTCCGCGCCGACTCACTTTCCGGCGGTCAACAACAACGCGTCGCGATTGCGCGCGCGTTGATGCAAGAGCCCAAACTGATGTTGGCGGACGAACCGGTCGCGTCGCTCGATCCGGTCTTGTCGCACTCGATCCTCAAATATCTCGAACAACTGAACAAAGTGGACAAGATCACGGTCCTGTGCAGTCTGCATTTCTTGGACCTTGTTCATCGTTACGCCACCCAAGCCATCGCGCTAAAAGATGGACGCTTGGTGTTTCAAGGTCTGCCTCAACAAATCGACGACGCGCAGTTCAAAGCAATTTTTGGACAAGAAGCGGAACGCGTCACTATTCTCTGATTTTCGATTGAATCATCTAGTATCGCACAATCGAAAACTTGAAACCTATGAATTCATCCTCTTCTCCCCTAAAGAATGTATCGCTTGCGACAATATTTTCCGCGCTCGTTCCCGGCGCGGGACAATTCTATCTGGACAAGCGCGGGCGCGGCGTCGGAATTTTTTCCGCGCTGGTGGTGCTTGCGTTTCTCATCCATTGGGCGCTCGATAATTTCAAGGTCGGTACGGTAACGGCCGGTGCGATAGTAACAAGCTGGCTCTACGTTCCGCTCGCGCTCTTTTGGTTGTGGAATGTGATAGATGCTTACCGGCTTGGGCGGGGTGAACGTTCGCCCGCGTTAATTGCTTACCTGATGGCGGCGATCATTATCTATTCCATCGGTTGGCAAGTAACCGATGTTAATCTGGATCGCCTGGTCAATCGATTCCAAGATATTCAAGCCGTTTCGCGCGCGCTCTTCGCCCCCGACCTCTTTGCGCGCGATGAAAAAGGCAATTGGGGTCCCAGCGAAAATTTCGGCGAGATTATCGGCAAAATTGCCGACCGACCTGCGCCGGAATTTTTGGTAAACCTAGGCTTGTTTCGAAAAGAAGATGTTGTCCCCACGCCGATTCTCGGCAAGATGGCGGAAACGATTGCCATCGGTTTGATGGCAACACTCCTGTCAACGATCTTTGCACTCCCGCTCAGTTTTCTTGCCGCGCACAATATTATGGCGCGCCTTCCCGGCGGCACGCTGATCTATTACGTGATGCGCGCATTCTTGAACTTTGTTCGCTCGGTGGACACACTGATCTGGGCAGTCATTATGGTCGTGTGGGTGGGGCTGGGTTCATTTGCCGGCGTTCTCGCGCTGACGATTCACTCGATTGCCGCGTTGGGCAAATTGTATTCGGAAGAGATCGAGCATATTGACCCAGGTCCCATTGAAGCGATTACGGCAACTGGCGCGAATCTGCTCCAAGTTATTCGTTATGCGGTGATTCCGCAAATCATTCCGCCGTTTCTCGCCTTCACCTTGTTGCGTTGGGACATTAATATGCGGACGGCGACCGTTGTCGGTCTTGTTGCCGGCGGCGGCATCGGCTTTTTTGTAGTCGAGACGATTCAAAAAGGTGGCTATGAACAATACGCGGCGGCGTTGTGGGTCGTCGCTATCGTTATCATTCTGGTGGATTATATTAGCGCGCGGTGGCGCGAACGAATTTTGATTGGCGACACCACTGTTGCCGTTGCTACACCCAAGCCATTCTATCGTTCGCCGCGCACGATGTTCTACATTTTGCTGGCGCTGGTATTGCTCGTTGCCAGTTATCAACTGTCCGGCATCGAGCCGCGCAAGATGTTTGAACCAGCACCCACCTTTGTCCGACTGGTAGGCGATTTCGTAACGATTGACCTGACGCCCGCGGTGTTGAACAACGTGATCAAGCAAATGCTGGTTACGTTGTTCCAAGCTTTGCTCGCGACGACGTTGGGTGGCATCGTCGCGATTCCGTTCAGTTTTCTTGCCGCGCGTAATTTGATGGGCGGCAATCTGCTCTCGCTCGTGATTTATTACGTAACGCGCGGCACGCTCAATGTCTTGCGTTCGATTGAGGCGTTACTCTACGTCTCCATCTTCCTGATCTGGGTTGGCGTGGGACCGTTTGCTGGAATGTTGGCGCTGGCGATCACCTCCTTCGCGCTGATCGGCAAACTATTCTCGGAGGCAATCGAGAACATTGATCCAGGTCCGATGGAAGCCATCACAGCGACCGGGGCGACACCTTTGCAAACCATCGTCTATGCGATTTTGCCACAAATCATTCCGCCGTTCGTCTCGTACTGGATTTATCAATGGGACATCAACGTGCGGATTTCGACGATTGTTGGTTTCGCCGGCGGCGGTGGCGTCGGTTTGTTGCTCAACAATTACTTTGGTGTTTTGCAATATCACAAAGCCGGCACCGTGGTTGCGATCATCGTGCTTGTCGTGACGATAATGGACTTTGCGAGCGCGAAGATTCGGGAAAAGATGGTGTAACGAGTTGTCATTTGGTGGCAGGGCATTCGTGTACGTTTGCGAATGCCCTTTTCTTTTGGGGATTGGTTGGCAGTAAGAAAGTATTCGCTAACGGAATATCATGTATTTCTGGGACACGCAATTAAATTTTTTGCAATTCTTGTCTGATTGTGTTATAGTTATTGTGCAAACTTATTCTTTGACCCGCGGGCTGCGGATATGAGTAACTGACTGATCGCTGATTCACTCTTTTCAATAGGAGAATACGGTGATCGACTATTGCTCGTGCGGCGAGTTTTTGATTTCCCAAGCGCCCGTCACCTGGGATGCGCTCTTGCGCGCCGGGGTGACGGGTGTTGTCTTTTTTGCAACAATTGCGAATAATCGAGTTGATTTTGAAGACGCAATCAAGCCGACCGATCCCAAGTCTTCGATGACGCGGAGCGAAAAACTGATTTTTTGGGGAGGCATATATTTTCTTGCTTTCTTATTTAGTGTTGTGGGTTGGTTCGTCCTTGCGTTCCTCGCATGGTACGTCAAGCGCATACCTGAACGGCGTTTGCCAATGACGAGTTTGTTGACCGGGAATCAAACAAAATTTTATGATTGGCTAAGTGATTTTTTGTGGAGTTGGCTAAAATCATCAATCTTTTGGACGCCTATCTTTGGGATTGGTGAGATGATAATTGGTGTGTTACTAGGATTCGTGCTTAGTTTCTTTGGATACCCCGCAACTGCTTTATTATTAAATCCTCTTTTTCTTGTAAGCGTGGCGTATATGACAGTTGTTATCGCCATTCTCTATTCACTCAGCAATACTATCTTCTTCAATTGGAAAGCACTATTTTGGCAAGCTGAACCGGCGGCTCGATTGCTTGTTGGGAATGAAAACTATGACATAATGACCGACGAAGAAAAGGAAAATGTCAAGCGGAATGTTGTCGACTCGCAGGTGGGAATAAATAAGGCGACAATCGTTGTGGCTGGCGGTAAAATTCAGACGCTCAATCCCCCGGCGGGTAATTTAGCCCGGTTTGGTGGGCCAGGCGTCTTGATTGTGCAGGAGGGGCATGCGGTTGTCCTTGAACGAGGCGGACGTCGTTCGCGTATCGTCGGGACAGGTGTATGGCATTTAGGGATGTTCGAGCGGATTAACACGATTATTCCTCTGGCTCAACGCACTGTTAATATCGAAGTCGAAAACGTGGTCACGGAAGATCATGTGCTGGTCGACAAGATTAAACTCCTGGCGTTCACTCGTTTAGATCCCGGAGACAAATCGCACAAGAACGGAGATTATCCCTTTGACGACAAGGTGATCAATGATTTGGTTTGGTCGCCCAAATTAGGACCTGAAGTTTATGATTGGTCGAGTGCGGTAAAAAGTGTTGCCGATACGGCGATACGTGATATGGTCGCAAGATTGAAGCTCGATGAATTGATTCTCGCGTCAGGTCAAGCACGCGACACCTTGCGAACCAATCTCAAGGACGCAATCAATCGCATTACCAAAGATAAACTGGGAGTAGCGGTCAGTAGTGTGGTCATTGGCGAAGTTGTTATCCCAGATGAGGCACGGCAAAAATTGCTTGAGCGTTGGCTTATGGATTGGGAAGCCCAAATCGCGCAGGTCAGAGCAACTGTAACTGTATCTCAGGCAGAAGCGGATAAACGAGCTCACATTGCGCGAGGCGAAGGTGAACGCGAATATCTGCGAAAACAAGGTGAAGGGAAAGCCCTAGCTGTGCGTGAAGAAAATTTGGCAAAAGCCGAAGGAGAATCTGAGATAATCCGTCAATTCTTGTTGGCGTTAGCCCAGTTGCCAATTAACGAAGAGCGCAAAGCCGATCTTGTCAAAACATTACTTCAAGGTGAGCAATACCGCGATGCGATGCGGATGTGGTCAAGCATGGGACGCTCTGCCCGAGGTGCAGGATTCCGAAACGTTGATGGTGGAGACAGCGGTACTGCGGCTACTGAACCATAAAGTATCCAATCCCATTGTATTCTTTTGGGGAGGAACTATGAGCATCATCAAAGATTGTCCCAATCGTGCCCAGTGCATTATTGATCTGTTATCGCGACGCGTTGAAGAAAGAAAAGGCGTTGCGTGGACCGCGCTTCTTTCCGAGGGTCAAAATCTTTGCAATGCCAGAAATGAAACGAGAGCTTTACAAAGTTTCGAACAGTCGCTCAAACTAAGTGATGATCTTGCCGCCGTGAATGACAAGGATGCTAATCGACTCAAGGCAACGGCGCTGACGTGTATTGGGGCTCTGGGTTTGTGTAAAAACGAAATCGGTAGCGCTATCGTACGTTTTCGTCAAAGCGCTAGTATTTTTAATGCCGATGGTGATCATTATGGTGAAGCCGTTGCTCTCTTTGCCCTAGCGCAAGCCTATGAGGCGCGGAAAGAGTGGCGCGAAGCGTTCCGAAATTACGAATGGAGTCAGCGCGCGCTATCACACATTAGCAGTGATTCTGCAACAATCTTTTTGCGCCAATTGGTCGAAAAGCACCACGGTGAAGCCATTAAGGAATGGGAAAAGATGCCCGAAGTCGTTCAAGCACCGCAGGGAACACTCGGCTTTCTTCCGATTTTCAACCGGATTCCGGCCGGCGACCCGCGTTCTATTTCTGAACAACCAACTGATTATGTAGAAACAGACCGTTTAATTATTGCCGACAAGCCGTATTATGTCGTAAATAAAGATTCATCCCGGCTTCGTCTTACTTTCTCAATCGACAAAGCGTACATCGCTTTTCGTGTTGCTGGCGATAGTATGAATAATGCGGGAATTGACGACGGTGATTACGTAATTTTGAGAACGAATTCGGTGACAGGCTCCGAGCCGGTGCCAGAAATCGGTGATATTGTTGCGATTGTATTTCCGGATGATAATGTTGTCACGCTTAAGCGATATCGCCGGAAAGGCACGCAAGTGGTTTTTGAACCCGATAGCACTAATCCCAGTCACAAGCCCTTTCAGTTTGACAAAGCTAGCTCCGGTTTCCCTGGTAAGATTGTTGGAATTCATATAGCAACATTAAAGCCGCTGTGATGCCTCTCCTTGCTCTTGAATCCACCGTCATCGCGCATGGATTGCCGTATCCGCAGAACTTGGAAACCGCGCGCGCACTTGAACGCGTCGCGCGCGAGCATGGCGCGGAGCCGCGCACGCTTGCGATTATCGGCGGCGAAATCAAAATCGGTTTGAGCGATGATGAACTCAAGTATCTTGCTCAAGCAAAAGATGTGCTGAAACTTTCGCGGCGCGACATTGCGGTTGCCATCGCACAGCAACGCGACGGCGCAACAACCGTCAGCGCGACGATGTGGCTTGCGCATCGCGCCGGCATTCGCGTCTTTGCCACCGGCGGCATCGGCGGCGTGCACCGCGCGGTTGGCGTCGCGCAATCCTGGGATGTTTCCGCCGATTTGCTCGAACTCGCGCAGACGCCGGTCGCTGTTGTGTGCGCCGGCGCAAAAGCAATCCTCGATATTCCGGCGACATTAGAATTTCTGGAAACGCACGGCGTCCCGGTCATCGGCTATCAAACCGACGATTTCCCGGCGTTCTATTCGCGTTCGTCCGGCGTGCGCGTACAAACGCGCGTCGATTCGGCGGAGGAAGCGGCGCGGGTAATCAAGACGCATTGGAATTTGGGATTCACCAGCGGTGTGCTTGTCGGCGCGCCAATCCCGCGCGAGTACGAAACACCGCGCGAGGTTATCGAACCGTTCATCAAGCGAGCATTGCGCGAAGCGGAAGAACAAGAAATCACCGGCAATACGGTAACGCCGTTTTTGCTCAAACGCCTTGCAGAACTGACGCAAGGCGAAAGCGTCAAGACAAACGTTGCACTTTTGAAAAATAATGTCGCTGTCGCCGCGGAAATTTGCAAAGCACTTTACGCCGCAAGTTACACGTTGCAGGCATAACTGCAACCTGCAACTTGAAACCTGTGACCTGAAACTTGGAGCTTGAATGTCCGATCCCCTCGCACTCGTTCTCGCATTTCTCTACGTCTCGATCATCCTCGCGCTTGGCGAAGGTTTGCGGCGCGGGCTAAAACTCAGCGTCGAGTTCACACGCAAGTTTGTGCACATCGGCGTGGGAATGGTGTCGTTCTTGCTCGTCTGGCTTTTTCAAGCGTGGCAATGGGCAATCATTCCGCCGCTCGCGTTCATCGTCATCAATTACATTTCGTACCGCCGCCAGATTTTTGCCGGAATGGAAACCGGCGAACGCGGGCAACTGGGTACCGTTTACTTTCCAATTTCTTTTGCGATTCTGATTCCGTTGTTGTGGTCGATGCCCGCGTTGCTTGTTGCCAGTTTAATGCCGATGACGTGGGGCGATGCGTTCGCGGCGATCATCGGTAAACGATTTGGCGCGCGCAACTTTACGATGTTGGGACACACGCGGTCGATGGAAGGCTCGGCGACGATGTTTGTGTTCAGTTTCGTTGCGACGTTTCTTGCGCTCGTTGTCTTCGCCCAGCCGATTGTCACAAGTCTCGTACTCGCGCTGGTCGTTGCCATCGTCGCAACCATCGTCGAAGCGTTCTCGCCGTTTGGCATCGATAATCTCACCGTGCCGTTGACATCGGCGATTGTGTTGATTTTGTTGAACGGCGTCATCGGCAAATAAAAAAATCGCCAGCGCATCTCGCTGGCGATTTTACTTTTATCCCGTCGTGATTGGCGCGGATGGCGTTTCGATTGGAATCGATTGCTCCGCCGACAGTCCTTCTTTTTTGCGAAACACAATTCCCTCGCGTTCGGCCGCATCGATGACGACACAATCACCGGCTTGAAATTCCTTCTCCAACAATTTGCGCGACAACGGCGATTCGACTTTGCGTTGAAGTGTGCGACGCAACGGACGCGCGCCAAACTGCGGATCGAATCCTTCTTTTGCCAACCACTCGCGCGCGGCGTCGGTCATTTCGATTTCGATGTTGTGTTCCTTCAAGCGTTCTGCAATCTCTTGCATTTGCATATCGACGATGCTCTTGATTTGCTCGCGGTTGAGAACGTGAAAGATAATTACTTCGTCGATGCGATTCAGAAATTCCGGGCGGAAGGTTTGCTTGAGCGACTCTTCGATTTTTTCGTACCCCTTTTCCAATTTCTTGTCGCCCTGACCGTTGTGGGGTCGAAAGCCAAGTGTGCCGCCCTTTTGCGCAAACTCTGTGCCGATGTTCGAGGTCATGATGATGACCGTGTTGCGGAAATCGACGATGTGTCCTTGCCCATCGGTCAAGCGTCCGTCTTCCAAAACCTGCAACAACGTATTCCAAACTTCGGGATGCGCTTTTTCGATTTCATCGAACAGAATCACTTGATACGGTCGCCGCCGCACCGACTCGGTCAGTTGTCCGCCTTCTTCGTAACCGACGTAACCCGGCGGCGCGCCGATCAAACGCGAAACGGTGTGACGTTCGCGATACTCGCTCATGTCGACGCGGAAAAGTGCGTCCACATCGTCGAAGAGAAATTCTGCCAACGCTTGTGCGAGCGCGGTCTTGCCAACGCCGGTTGGGCCCAGGAAAATAAACGAACCGATGGGACGTTTGGGATCAGCCAGTCCGGAACGCGCGCGGCGAATTGCATCGCTGATCGCGTTGATCGCTTCATCCTGCCCAACGATGCGTTTGTGCAATTCGGTTTCCATCTGCAACAATTTTTCCGATTCGGTTTGCATCATTCGCGCGACCGGAATGCCCGTCCATTTGGCGATGATTTCGGCAATGTCGTTTTCATCGACGACTTCATCGAGGCCCTGTTCTTTTTGCCACGCCGCGCGTTTGGTTTCGTACTCGGCTTCGAGGGCAAGCCGCTCGGCGCGCGCTTGCGCCGCCGCTTCGTAATCGCGTTTGCTCCACGCGATCTCTTCTTGCTTTTGCAAATCATTCAGCCGCGCCTTTTCCGCTTTCAATTCCGGGGGCATCGAAAAAATGGCGACACGCACTTTAGCCGCCGCCTCATCGATCAGGTCGATGGCTTTGTCCGGCAAATAACGATTCGAAACGTACCGTTGCGAAAGTTTCGCCGCCGCGTCGATGGCGTCATCTTTGATCTTGACTTGATGATGCTGTTCGTAGCGGTCGCGCAAGCCGTGCAACATTTGGATGGTCGCATCGACGTCCGGTTCTTCGACGAAGATTGGCGAAAAGCGGCGTTCCAGCGCGGCATCCTTTTCGATGTGGTTGCGGTACTCGTCGAGTGTCGTCGCACCGACGCATTGCAGTTCGCCGCGCGCGAGCGCCGGCTTGAGCATGTTCGATGCATCGATGGCACCCATCGCCGCGCCGGCGCCGACGACGGTGTGCAATTCGTCGATGAAGAGAATGATCTCGCCTTTCGCGTTGTGAATTTCATCAAGTGCCGCTTTGAGGCGTTCTTCAAATTCGCCGCGAAACCGCGAGCCGGCAACCATCGCACCCAGATCGAGCGCGACGACGCGTTTGCGCATCAACGGCTCCGGCACGTCGCCGGCGATAATTTTTTGCGCCAGCCCTTCGACAATCGCCGTTTTGCCGACCCCCGGCTCGCCGATCAAGACCGGATTATTTTTCGTGCGGCGCGAAAGAATTTGAATCACGCGTTTGATTTCGTCATCGCGTCCGATCACCGGGTCAAGTTTGCCTTCCCGCGCGAGCGCGGTCAAATCGCGCGAATATTTTTCGAGTGCGCGGTACCTGCCTTCCGCGCCGGGATCGGTTACGCGATGCCCGCCGCGAATTTCCGGAATGATTTGCAGAATGCGTTCGCGTGTAAGCCCCAGCTCGCTCAAGATGCGCCCGGCGGGTCCCTCGCGGTCGGTTGATAGTCCCAGTAAAAGATGTTCGGTCGAAACGTACTCGTCTTTGAGCCGGGTTGCTTCTTCGTTCGCGGCGTCGACGATGCGTTTGACGCGCGGCGTGATATACACTTGCGCTTGGGAACCGCTGGCGTACGGCGTGTAATACCGCGCGGTGTTGCCTTGCAACGCTTCGTCGATCCGATGCCGCAACGCATCCGCATCGATGTTCGCGCGGTCGAGAATTGTTTGCACCGCGCCGCCGGTCTGTTCGATGAGCGCCATCAATAAATGTTCAGCATCGAGTTGGGTATGACGATACCGTTGAAGGATTTCGTGCGCGCGCGCGAACGCATCTTGCGCGCGTTCGGTAAATCGATCAAATCGCATCATAGGTGGTTTCTCCGAGAATAATTATACGCCCAAGCGGAAATTGCGTCAATCGGATTTTGGGGTGATTCTCTCAAGTGTCATTGCGAGCGGAGCGAAGCAATCTTTCAAATGTCCTTTGTGAGATTGCTTCGTCGCTAAAAAACGCTCCTCGCAATGACAATTCTGATTTAATTGCAGATTTCGGATTTGTGTTTATAATGCCAGCGATGGATAACCAAACAAAAGAACCTCTCGAAATCAGTGTCGGTCGCTTGTTGACCGAACAAAAGAAAACACTCGCGGTTGCCGAATCCTGCACCGGCGGCTTGATCACGCATCGCTTGACGAACGTGCCGGGGAGTTCGGCGTACGTCATCGTTTCCGTGATCGCGTACGCGTACCAAGCCAAGGTCGCGGCGTTGGGGGTGTCGTGGGACACGCTCAACAAATTCGGCGCGGTCAGCCCCGAAACTGTAACTGAAATGGCGCGCGGTGTCCGCGAACGATTTGCGGCGACGCTGGGTTTGGCGATTACCGGCATCGCGGGACCGGGCGGCGGGACGCCGGAAAAACCGGTTGGGCTGACATATATCGGACTGGCAACGCCGGCGCGCGTCATCGTCGAAAAATATATTTGGCAAGGCGACCGACGGCAAAACAAAGAGCAAAGCGCGGAAGCCGCGCTCAAAATGCTGTACGATTTTTTATCAAAATCCTAAGCGATGTCATTTCGACGAGCGAAGGGAGGACGCGAAGCGTCTCACGTACTTGCTAGATTTCTCGCTTTGCTCGAAATGACAGGTTGCAGGTAATTTTGAATATTCACAGGAGTTGATTTTGGATCTCTTTCAAGCCCTCATCCTCGGCATCGTTCAAGGACTAACCGAGTTTATCCCCATTTCCAGTTCCGCGCATCTGATCGTCGTCCCGTGGCTGTTCGGGTGGCAAGACCCCGGACTCGCCTTCGATGTTGCGTTGCACCTCGGCACGCTCGTCGCGCTTCTCTGGTTTTTTGCATCTGATTGGATGCGTTTGATGCGCGCCGGCGTCACAAGTCTCGTCGAACGAAAAATCGGCGACGATGTGGATCGCCGGCTCGCGTGGCTGATTGTGATCGGGTGTATTCCCGGCGCGTTGGTGGGCGTCCTCGCCGAAAGTAAAATCGAAGAGGTGTTTCATCAACCGAACGCGCCGCACAATTCTGTCCCAATGATCGCGATGGGTATCGTCATCGCGTTGCTCGGCGCCGCGCTCTTCATCGCCGAGCGCACGGCGAGACATTTGCGCGAGCTGAATGCGCTTTCACTCCAAGACGCGATCATCATCGGTATCGCGCAATCGTTCGCGCTCTTTCCCGGCGTCTCGCGTTCCGGCGCGACGATTACAGCTGGCTTGTTTCTGAATCTTACGCGCGAGACGGCGGCGCGGTTTTCGTTTCTGCTTTCGGCGCCGATCATCGCCGGCGCGGGCGCGAAAAGTGTTTTCGATTTGGTGCGCGACGGGATCGCGCAATCGGAATTGATTTTCTTTGGCGTCGGATTTTTCGCGGCGATGATTTCCGGGTATTTCTGCATCAAATTTCTTTTGCGCTTTTTACAACGCAACTCGACCGATGTGTTTGTATATTATCGTTGGCTTTTGGCGGCGCTTGTGATTCTCGTCGCCGTGATGCGAGGGTAGGGTGAATGTTTCTGTAGGGGCAACTCTCGTGGTTGCCCCGCAGGGGCGACCGCGAGGGTCGCCTCTACAATTATTATTCTTTCTCTTCCTCGTCGCGTGCAACGCGCTGCCCACGCCGCGCGTTGAACCCGTCCGCATCGAAATGACCGGCTCGGATTCAATGTATGCACTTGCGCGTTTGCTCGCCGAAACGTACACGCAACGCACGCCGAATGTGAAAATCGAAGTGCGCGCGACGAACTCGGAAGTAGGTTTGCGCGCGGCGCGTGAAATCTCCGGCACGATTGGTCTCGTCGCGCGCGAGATCAAGCCGGCGGAACTGGAATCGACCCAAGCCGTCGTCATCGCGCGCGATGGTGTGGCAATTGTCGCGAACAATCAAAACCCGATCAACGCGATCACGCGCGCGCAACTGGTCCAAGTCTTCGCCGGCGAAATTGCCGTGTGGCCCCTCGGTCCGATGACCGGCAAACCCATCGTCGTCGTCAGCCGCGAAGCCGGCTCCGGCACGCGCGATGCGTTTGAAACGATGGTGATACCGGGCAAGCGGGTTACGCGCACCGCGCTTGTGATGCCTAACGAAGCGGCAGTCGTCGATTTTGTTGCACGCAACGCCGACGCGATCGGCTACACATCGATGGGCGCGTTGACGCCGGACATTCATTCACTCACCATCGACGATGTGCATCTTTCGCCGGAAACGGTCGAGAACAAATCGTACCCGTTCATCCGCGCGTTTGCATTCGTTGTTCCGCGCACCCCCAGCCCGGCAACGCAAGCATTCATCGATTTTGTGTTGAGCGCGGAAGGGCAGAGGATTGTGGGGGAGAAGTACGGTCGAGTACGGTAGCGGCGCCCCTGTGTATTCACCCATCTGGGCAACCACGCTTGGTTGCCACCTCAAAATTTTACCGCGATTTTACATCCCCCTAATGACAAAATAATCAAAACGGTTTATGATGCCATCATCTAAACGGAGGATACGGTTATGCAACTTTCGCGCCGCGATTTCCTAAAAGATATGGCATTTGCCGCCGCAATTGCCGGCTTGCCCAGCTGGATGACTGATCTTGACGAAGCGCCGCCGATGGAGATGTTATTGCTCAACGCCGGCGCGTACCCGTGGCAATGGACACCCTCCTCTGACATCGGGCAAGGCAATCCGATTATCACCACGCTCAATCGCATCGCGTTTGGTCCGCGTCCCGGTGACTTTGAGCGCGTCCAACAAATCGGCATCGATGCGTACATCGAAGAGCAACTTGCGCCGGAAAAAATCGACGACAGCACGCTCGATGCCCGGCTCGCTCAAAATTATCCCACGCTCAAAATGAGCGCGCTCGAGTTGTTTCAGAAATATCCGCAACCGGCGCCCGGTACCAAGCCCCAGCCATCGACAACGCCCCAGCAAGTTATACTCGAATTGCAAGAAGCGACGGTTCTGCGCGCGCTTTACAGCCAGCGCCAGCTGCAAGAAATGCTCGTCGATTTTTGGTCGAATCACTTTTCGATTTTCATTGGCAAGAATCAGGTCAAGTGGCTGAAGACGGTCGATGACCGCGAGGTGATTCGCAAAAATGCGTTCGGCAAATTCAAAGAGCTGTTGCTGGCAAGCGCGCAAAGCCCGGCGATGCTGGAATACCTCGACAATCAACTGAATGTCAAAGGCGTCGCCAACGAAAATTACGCGCGTGAAATAATGGAATTGCATTCGCTTGGCGTCGATGGCGGTTACACGCAAAAAGATGTCGCCGAGTTGGCGCGCGCGTTGACCGGCTGGGGGTATAAAGCACCGCGCCGAATTGCAGGGGTGTTCAATCTCGATGGCGCGGGTTTATTCGAATTTGATCCGCGCGAACATGACAATGGAGCGAAGCGCATTTTGGGAATCGATTTGCCGGCGAACGGTGGCATCAACGACGGACTCAAGATGATCGATGTGCTCGCGCATCATCCGTCGACCGCGCGCTTCATCGCCAGAAAATTGGTCACGCGCTTTGTCTCCGACACGCCGCCGGATGCGCTCGTGCAACGTGCCACCGAATCATTCTTGAAAACCGACGGCGATATTCGCCAAGTGCTGAGTGTGATTTTGCACTCGGACGAATTCAAAAATTCGTTCGCGCAAAAAATCAAACGACCGTTTGAACTTGTCGTCTCGGCGTTGCGCGCGGTTGATGCGCAATTGGAAGACGCGCGCGCGATTGCGCTGGCGCTGCGCGCGATGGGGCAGGGTTTGTTCCTGCTCACCACACCCGACGGTTATCCCGATACCGGCGCGGCGTGGATCAACACGAGTGCGTTGCTCGCACGTTGGAATTATGCGTTGCTCGTCGGCGCAAATCGCGTGCCGCGCGGCAAAATCGATTTTGCCGCCGCGCTGAAGAATTTGAAATCGCGCACGGTTGGTGAGGTGGTCGATTATTCGATCAACGATCTTTTGCATCGCACGATTCCGGAAAAAGATCGGCAGAAATTGATCGATGCCTTCGGCGGCAAACCCGCCGCGAATTTCGATTTGGCGCGTGCGCCGGAACTCGTTGCGCTGATTCTTGCCTCGCCGCATTTTCAGTATCGGTAGTTTGTCGACTGGTCAATCAGTCAACTAGTCAATTTGCCAATCTTTCCTAGTTGACCAATTGACTGATTGCCTAATTGATTGTGGAGGATTTTGATGAACGATACAACTACTCGTCGCGATCTACTTCGTCGCACCGGCGTTCTCGCACTCGGCGCGATGACGTTGCCGCCATGGATGCCGCGCGTCGCGCTCGCCGCCGAAGGCAAAACGCAAGGCGATATTCTCGTCTGCGTGTTTATGCGTGGCGCGGCGGATGGGCTCAATCTTGTTGTCCCGCTCGGCGATAAAAATTATTTTGATGCGCGTCCCACCCTCGCGCTCGCCGAACCGAAAGCCGGCAAAGATGACGCCGCCATCGCGCTCGATAATTTCTTTGGCTTGCACCCGATGCTCAAGCCGTTCAAAGAAATTTTCGATGCTGGCTCGCTTGCCATCGTGCACGCGGTTGGCTCACCCGATCCTACGCACTCGCATTTCGATGCGATGGATTTTATGGAACGCGGCACGCCCGGCGAAAAATCGATTCCGACCGGCTGGATTGGTCGGCATCTGCAAACGATGGCATCGAACAATCAATCGCCGTTTCGCGCTATTGGAATGGGGACATTATTGCAACAATCGTTGCGCGGGCCGGTGTCCGCCACCTCGCTTCAAAGCATCGCCGATTTCCATTTGCAAGGCGATCAGAAAAAGCTCCAGTCGTTTCAAACCGCGCTTGCCTCGCTTTACGCCGGCGATAGTTTCATCGAGGCGCAAGGTCAATTGACCTTGCAAACGATGCGCGACCTGATGAAAATTGCGTCGGATAAATACACGCCGTCGGGCGGCGCGGAATATCCCGACACATCGTTCGGCAAAGCGATGGCAAATGTTGCTCAGTTGATTAAAGCCCAGGTTGGACTCGAAGTGGCGTGCGTCGATTTGGGCGGCTGGGACACGCACGTGCAACAAGACACACAAATGCCGCGTCTCATCGATGAGTTTGCAAAATCGTTGGCGGCGTTCCACGTGGATCTGCACGATCAGATGAAACGCATCACGCTTGTAACGATGACGGAGTTTGGTCGGCGCGTGCAAGAGAACACCGGCAAAGGTACCGATCACGGTCACGGTAGTGTGATGTTTCTGATGGGCGGCGGGGTGAACGGCGGCAAAGTCTATGGCGATTTTCCCGGCTTGAACAAAGATAATTTGTATGGTCCCGGCGATTTGGCAATCACCACGGATTTTCGTGACGTGTTGGGCGAAATTGTTCAAAAGCGATTGGCGAATGCGAATCTCGCCAGCGTTTTTCCCAACTACCCCACGTTCAAATTTCGTGGCGTGTTCAAAGATTATAGCGTGGCGCAATCGACGCCAACGCAAGCCGCGCAACCGCTCGTCCTCGAATTACCGTTCGGCATCAAGATTCCGTTGGGGGCTGGGAACTGAAGAAATGCAAAACCGCTTTCGGCAAGAAAGCGGTTTTGTTTTACTTGGCGGCTTTGAGTTGATTGAATTTTTTCATCAAGCGCGCTTTGCGGCGCGCGGCGTTATTCTTTTTGATGACGCCTTTCGCGGCGGCTTTGTCCAACGCTCGAATGGCTTGCTTGACGGCTTGTTCCGTTTCATTCACCTTGCCTTCGGCGATCAACGCATTTGCGTCTTTGACTTCGGTGCGCGCAGTCATCCGCGCGACGCGATTGCGCATGTGTCGGCGTGTGCTTTGGCGCATCGCTTTGATGCCGGCGTGCTTTCGTCCAGTTTTCTTGGGTGCGTTTGCCAATTTAAAAATCCTCCCCGATGATTTCGCGGCGCATATTACATCAATTTACCGTTTTTGACAAATCGATTTTCCGGGGCGGGCAACCACGCGGGTTGCCCCTACTGATTCTCGTGCTATAATACCCGGCGTGAATTTGGAATCTGCATTGCTGACACAACCACGCCGGCTTGCGCGCGCGGCGGCGATTGTGATGCTGTTCTTCGTCGTCAGCCGATTGCTCGGTCTCGTGCGCGATATTGTCATCAGCCATCAATTCGGCACGTCGCGCGAACTCGATGCGTACTTTGCCGCGTTCAACATTCCCGATTTCGTGTTCACCGTGCTGGCTGGCGGCGCGCTTGGCTCGGCATTTATCCCAACGTTCTCGGCGATTCTGGCGCAAAACGATGCCGCGCGCGCGTGGCGGTTGGCGAGCGCAGTAATCCAACTTACATTTTGGTTGCTCACGGTGCTTTGTGTCGTCTTGGCAATTTTCGCTTCGCCGATTGTTACGCTCACCGTCGCGCGTGGATTTGCGCCAACCGAACAACACCTCACCGCCGATTTGATGCGCTGGATGCTCGTTACCCCCATCATCTTTGGTGTGAGCGGCATCGTGATGGGCATTCTCAATTCGCATCAACATTTCGTTTTGCCCGCGCTCGCGCCGGTGATGTATAATGTGGCTATCATCGCCGGTGCGCTCTGGCTCGCGCCCACGATGGGGGTGTACGGATTGGTGGTGGGCGTTGTCACGGGCGCGGTGTTGCATTTGCTTGTTCAAATGCCGTGGTTCTTGCAAAAGCAATTTCAAGTTTCAGGTTTCAAGTTTCAGACGTGGGATTTGAAATTTGAGATTTCGCAAGACGTTCATCACGTTGTGCGCTTGATGCTCCCGCGCACGTTCGGGATCGCGGCGGTGCAAATCAATTTTCTGGTCAATACCATTCTCGCTTCGACGTTGCCGGCAGGACGAATCGCCGCATTAGCGTACGCGTGGCGATTGATGTTGTTGCCGGTGGGTGTGGTGGGGCAATCGTTAGCAACCGCGGTCTTTCCAACTTTTTCAGCGCAGACCGCCCGCGATGAACGCGACGAATTTCGCAGTACGCTTTCGATGGCGTTGCGCACAACGTTGTATCTGACGATGCCGGCGGCAGTCGGTTTGTTCGTGCTGGGCGCGCCGCTCGTCGCATTGCTCTTTCAGCGTGGCGAGTTTGACGCACAATCGACATCCGAAACTGCCTTCGCGTTGCAATTTTTTGCGCTGGCGTTATTCGCACATTCGAGTCTCGAAATTGTCACGCGCGCGTTTTACGCATTGCACGACACTTTGACGCCGGTAGCGATTGGCATCGGCGCGATGATTCTCAACATTGTGTTGAGTGTCATGTTGCTTGCGCCGCTCGCACACGGCGGGCTTGCGCTGGCAAACTCGATGGCGACGATTCTGGAATTGGTCATCTTGCTCGCAATTCTCCGCCGCCGACTTGGCGATATCGACGCGCGGCGCATCGCATTATCGACTGTGCGCATCAGCGTCGCGTCGATTGTGATGGGCGTAGTGATTGCGTGGTTGGCGCACGCGCTCGCGTCGTTCGGTGCAATCGTTGTGGCAATCGTCGGCGCGATGATCGGCGCGGTAATTTATTTTGTCGTAACGCTGTTGTTGCGTTCGGAAGAAATCACATTTGTGTTGCAGAGAATAAAACGTAGAACATAGAATTTGGAGATACGATGCTCGACAAACTTGCACTCGTCGAAAAACATTACGAAGAATTACACAACTTGATGGCAGACCCGGCGGTCAGCAGTAATCCCACGCGCTTGCGCGAAATCACGCGCGAGATCAGCGGTTTGGAAGAAACAGTTGCCAAGTATCGTGAATACAAATTGACGCGCGATGCGCTGGAGAAAACGCAGACACTCGCGCGCGAAGAAGCGGACGACGAGTTGCGCGCGATGGCAAAAGAAGAAGCCGCCAAACTTGAAGCGGACGAAAGCCGATTGTTGCAAGAGTTGCGCGTTTTGCTTTTGCCCAAAGACCCGCGCGACGACAAGGATGTGTTCGTCGAAATCCGCGCGGGCACCGGTGGGGACGAAGCCGCGCTCTTCGCCGCCGATTTGTATCGGATGTACACGCGTTATGCCGAAGACAAAGGATGGAAAGTAGAACTTGTTGATGAGAATCGGACCGGGCTAAAAGGATTCAAAGAAGTCGTCTTTGAAATTCGCGGCAAAGGCGCATTCTCGCGGATGAAATACGAAAGCGGCGTGCATCGCGTTCAGCGTGTGCCGATCACTGAAGCGCAAGGACGCGTCCACACATCGACGGCGACGGTGGCGGTACTTGCCGAAGTGGACGAAGTTGAAGTGGACATCAAGCCAGATGATTTGAAGATTGATATCTTTCACGCGTCGGGGCACGGCGGGCAGAACGTGCAAAAAGTGGCGACGGCGGTGCGCATCACGCATTTGCCCACCGGACTCGTGGTTACGTGCCAGGATCAGCGTTCGCAATTGCAAAATAAAATTCGCGCGATGGGAGTGTTGCGCGCGCGGCTGTACGAAATCGAAATTGAAAAACGCGAACGCGAGGTAACCGAGTCGCGGCGGTTGCAAGTGGGATCGGGTGAACGCGCGGAAAAAATTCGCACATACAACTTTCCGCAAGACCGGATGACCGATCATCGGATTGGAATGTCGTTACACAATTTGCCGAAAATTATGGACGGCGATATTGACGCGATTATCGACGCGCTGATTCTGGAAGATCAATCGGCAAAGCTCAAAGCGGCGGGTGTGGGATAAAGTGTAATGCGGCAACGCGCCGGCATTTTGATCTTCATCGTGGCGATGTTGGTGTTGAGCGTGTGTACTTTGGCGGTGCGTCTCAGCCCTGTGCCGCAAATTCTTGCACCGATTTCTGCATTCGTTTCTACGCCAACGCCTACGCCACGTTTCACGGACAACGATGTCCGCGTCGTCGCCATCGTCGCAACGTACGAAGCGCAAGTTTTCCCAGAGCCGTTGAAATCGCAAGCGTACACCGCGATTGCGTGGACGATGCGCAATCGGATCGAGATCGGATTTGGCGGCGCGGTGCGTTACACCGATGAACGCGTGACGAGTCGTTACGCCTCATATTCTGAACACAAAAATGATTTGCCCGACCCGCGCGCCATCGAAATCGCGCGGCAGGTGTTGAGCGCGGAAACGAATGTCGATGATCCGACGCGCGGCGCGCGCCACTTTGTCGATCATTCGTACTGGACGGGGACGAACGAGCAAACCGGCGCGTTGGTCAAGGTGCGCGGCAAATTCAGTGATGTCGATGTGCAACGCTTGATCGAGGATGGAAAATTTTTGATGACGATTGAATGGCAAACGCCAACCGACCATCCGCGCGGTCAACTTTTTTACGGATTGTATTTTTTCGACTACTGGCCTCCCGTTACACCCATCGTCACCGCCACGTTCACGCCAACGCGCCGCCCCACAGCAACGATCACACGGACATCAACGCGCACGCTCACGTCCACCCGCACCTTGACTCCAACCCGAACCATAACGACTACGCCAACGCTGACGGCTACGCCGACAATCAGTGTAACGCCAACGATGCCGGCGACCGTTGAAATCAAGATTCAGTGATGCCGCAACCGACGATTCAAGATGTTTTGCTCGATGCCGTCCGCGCGCTCGGCGCAACGATGGCGTATCACGACGCGCGACTGCAAGCAGAACTTTTACTTGCACACGCGCTTGAAACTTCGCGGTCGATGATGCTTGCGCGCTTGAATGAATCGATTGCGCCCGATGTGGCGGCGCGATACGCGGCATCCGTCGCGCGACGCGCGCAACACGAACCGCTCGCGTACATCATCGGCCATCAAGAATTTTATGGACTCGATTTCATCGTCGACCGGCGCGTGTTGATCCCGCGCCACGAAACGGAAACGCTCGTCCAACTCGCGCTGGAACGCGTGCAAAAAATTTTATCGCCGGTGATTGTCGATGTTGGCACCGGGTCGGGTGCGCTCGCGTTGACGCTGGCGCATCATTTGCCCCGCGCGCGCGTATTCGCGCTCGATCAATCGCGCGATGCGTTGGACGTGGCGCGACTGAACGCAAAACGCTTGAACGTGGAATCGCGCGTTGAATTTTTGCTATCCGATTTACTCGATGCCTTGGGTGATGCGTTTGATCTTTTGGTCGCCAATCTGCCGTACATTCCTTCGACGCGTTTTGATCAACTGCCGCGCGAAATCCGTGCATTTGAGCCGCGCGCCGCGCTCGACGGCGGCGAAGATGGTCTTGTCGTGATGCGGCGTCTGCTTGCGCAATTGGAATCGCACGCCAAGCGAAACGCGGTCGCGTTGTTGGAAATTTCGGAAGAGCAGGGCAACGCTGCCATCGAAATGGCGCGGCGCATTTTGCCGGGTGCGGTGGTTACGTTGCACCCAGATTTGGAAAGATTAGATCGCGTGATGGAAATCAAAATGCTGACGGAAGGCAGAGACTCGGTCTTCCGTCCCCGTCTTCGGTCGGGTTATGAGAACCCAACTTCTTCCCACAACTGATACTCAGGCGTTTGCCCACGCCGTCCGACTTTTGCGCGCCGGCAAAGTGATTGCATTTCCAACCGACACGGTTTACGGCATCGGCGCGGACGGTTTCAACGAACGTGCGATCGAGCAATTGTTCGTCGTCAAGGAACGCGAGCGCGGCAAGGCAATTCCGTATTTGTTGTCCGATACCAAAGATTTGGCGAAGGTGGCGCGTGAAATTCCGCGCGCCGCGCAGATGCTCGCGGAAAAATTTTTCCCGGGCGGACTGACGCTCGTTGTGCCGGCGTCGCCGCGCGTGCCAAAAATCCTGATTGCCGGCGGCGATACGATTGCGGTGCGCGTGCCCAATCATCCCACAACGCGTGCGCTGATCGATGCGTTGGGCGCGCCGCTCGCGGCGACGAGCGCAAATATCTCCGGCGGCGAAAATCCGGCGAACGCGCGTGATGTGCTCAAACAACTCGACGGGCGCATTCCACTTATTCTCGATGGCGGTGCGACGCGCGGCAACATTCCGTCCACCGTTGTCGATGTCTCGACCGATCCGCCGAAGGTGTTGCGGGTAGGAGTAATTACGGTCGAGGAAATTGAAAAAGTAGTTGGACAAGTTGCATCGTTTGATGGTTGAATGGTTTCGTTGGCTATCAAATGTATCTATGCAACAGTGCAACTGACGAACTATGCTAATCGGAATCGATGCCAGCCGCGCGACGAGCGCGACACCCACCGGCACAGAAACTTATTCACGCGAACTGATTCGCGCGCTCCTCGCGCTTGATCGCAAGAATCAGTATCGATTGTATTTGCAAAGCGATGCGCCGCGCGATTTTTTTGCACCTTTGCAGTCAATGTCATTGCGAGCGGAGCGAAGCAATCTCTCAAACAACTTGAAAGATTGCTTCGTCGCAAATGACGCTCCTCGCAATGACAAGCGTGATAATTTTGAATTGCGAATTCTAAAGCTCCCCCGCCTTTGGACTCACCTTCGCCTCTCGTTTGAAATGCTCACACGCGCGCCGGATGTCTTGTGGGTTCCGGCGCACGTTCTGCCGCCCATTCATCCGCGCCGCTCGATTGTAACGGTGCACGACCTGGGATATTTGCATTTCCCGCGCGCGCATCCGCCGCTACAACGACTGTATCACACGTGGTCAACGCGGTGGAACGCGCGCGCCGCCGCGCACATCTTCGCCGATTCCGAGGCGACGCGCGATGACTTGATGCAATTGTTGAACGTGCCGCTGGAAAAAATTACCATTGTGTATCCGGCGTACGATGCGGAATTGTACAAACCGGTGCGCGATATTGCGCTAATCGAAAACGTGCGCGCGAAATATCGCGTAGGCGAAGACTATATCCTCAGCATCGGCACAATTCATCCGCGCAAAAACTATGCGCGGTTGATTGAGGCATTTAGCAAATTGCGAATGGCAAATTGCAAATTGATGATCGTTGGCAAACGCGGTTGGTGGTACCAAGAGACGTTTGACATTGTGCCGCGTTTGGGCTTAGAGTCGAAAGTACAGTTTCTCGATTATGTCCCGGTTTCCGATTTGCCTGCGCTCATCAGCGGCGCGCGCTTGCTCGCGTTTCCCAGTTTGCACGAAGGATTTGGTTTGCCGGTGTTGGAAGCGCACGCGTGCGGTACGCCGGTTGTTTGCTCGATGGTGTCGTCGTTGCCGGAAGCCGCCGGCGATGCCGCGCTCTTTTTCGACCCGCTCGACGTTGACGCGATTGCCGGCGCGATGAATCGTGTCTTGACGGACGAGGCGTTGCGCGCAAAATTGATCGAGCGGGGTTTTGATAATCTCAAACGCTTTGCGTGGCAAGCCAGCGCGCGTCAAGTGCTGGATGTGATTCAAAAACTATGAAACACTTTTTGTTGCCGGTCCTTTTGTTTCTACTATTTATATTGTCAAGCCCGGTGCGAGCGCAAGGCGTGAACATCGATCCGCGCGTTCTCGCCGATACCGCCGATGGCAAGGTGGGTCGATTTCTCGTCGTCATGAAATCGCAAACGCAAACGCGCGCGCTGGTTGCATTGACATCTGATCGCGCGGCGCGCGGTCGCTTGGTGTTCGACGCGCTCAGGCGAAACGCCGACGCGACGCAATCGAATGTGCGGGCGCAGTTAAATGCGCTGAACGTCAAGCATCGCGCGTACTGGATCGTGAATGTCATCGCGGTGGAAGGTAGGCGTGATGCCGTCGATGCGCTGGCGGCGCGCGCGGATGTTTTAGCGATTGAATCGGATCGTGAATTTCGCGTGCCGCTGGAACCGCCAGCGTCCGTGCCCGCCGCGCCGAATGCTGTCGAATGGAATGTGAGCAAGATCGGCGCGCCGCCGGTGTGGAACGCGGGTTTCACCGGGCAAGGCATCGTGTACGCGAATGCAGACACTGGCGTGCAGTGGGATCATCCCGCGTTGATTTCACATTATCGCGGTTGGGATGGCGCGATGGCGGATCACAATTACAATTGGTGGGATGCGATTCATTCCGGCAACAATCCGTGTAATTCCAACAATCCTTCCATTCCCTTGCCGGCTTCCGGCTCGCCGGCGCCGTGCGATCCGTACGGGCATGGCACGCACACGTTAGGCATTGGCATCGGCGATGACGGCGCCGGCAATCAGGTGGGAGTTGCGCCCGGCGCAAAATGGATTTCCTGTCGCAATATGAATAGTTTGGGGTACGGCACGCCAAGCACGTATTTGGAATGTTTTCAATTCTTTCTCGCGCCCACGGATTTGAACGGCAACAATCCCGATCCGACGAAACGCCCGGATGTCGTTGGCAATTCGTACGGCTGTCCGCCAAGCGAAGGATGTGCCGCCAATAGTTTGCTCGTGGCGATGGATAACTTGCGCGCCGCCGGTATTTTTATGGCAGTGTCAGCCGGCAATGCCGGTCCCAGTTGTTCATCGATCAATGATCCGCCGGCAATCTACGATTCTGCGATCACGATTGGCGCGACGGACGGCAACGATGCTATCGCCGTGTTCAGCAGTCGCGGTTCGGTAACCATTGATGGAAGTAATCGACGCAAGCCGGATTTGGTTGCGCCGGGTGTTGGCGTTCGTTCGAGCTATCCGACGAATGTGTATGTCGGAATTTCCGGCACATCGATGGCGGCACCGCACGTTGCCGGCGCGGTGGCGTTGTTGTGGTCGGCGTTCCCGGCATTGCGCGGAAATGTTGATGCAACCGAAACGTTGCTGGAGCAAACAGCGGTGCGGTTGGTGACATCGCAAACGTGCGGCGGCGACGCGGCATTTCAATATCCGAACAACGTTTTTGGTTATGGACGCATCGATGTCTGGGCGGCGTACGATTATCAATCTCCGCCCCGCGGATTCAAATATCGTTTTCCAATGATCAGCCACAATCCGTAAAATTAACTTACCTTGCGTTAATCTCTGTCTCATCGATGCGCGTTACGATTGGGCGGAGATTTTGTTTTGCAGTGTTGCCGTCAATCTTTTGATCCGCGAATCACGCGAAATTCGCGGATTATTTTTGAGGTTTGGCAAAGCAAAAAAATCGAAGGAGACTTTATGTTCCGACCCAAACGCCTTCTCTTTGCGTCGATGATTCTTCTGTTACTCGCGGCATGCGTATCACCCGCGCCGACCCCGGCGCCGACCGCCCCGCCACCAACCAGCACGCCGAATCCGGAATTCGATTCCGCGCGCGCGTACGAGCACAATCGATTCTTGGCGGAAACGATTGGTACGCGCGTGGCAGGCACAGACGCCGCAACGCGCGCCGGCGATTACATCGCGCAAGAATTTATCAAGTACGGTTACGTCATCGAAAGGCAAGCGTTCACGTTCGAGGGCTGGGAAGATCGCGGCACGCAAGTGCAATTGATCGTGCCGGAAACGCGAACGCTCAACGCACGTCCGATTCAGTACAGTCCCGCCGGCAAAGTTGAAGCCGAAGTGGTGGCGGTAGGTGGTTTGGGCGAAGCCGGCGATTTTGCGCGTGTGAATGTCAAAGGCAAAATCGCGCTCGTGCAACGTGGGACGATTCCGTTTTCCGATAAAGCACTCAACGCGCAGAACGCCGGCGCGCTCGCGGCAATCGTTTACAACAACGCGCCGGATAATTTTCAAGGCATGTTGCGCGAACGGCCATCGATTCCGGTTTTGGCGTTGAGCGGACGGGACGGACAAGCGATTATCGATTGGCTGGCGAAAGGTGCGGTGAAAATCAAAATCGAGAGCGATGCCGGAATTATGCAACGTACCGGACGCAACATCATCGCGACGAAACGCGGCGCAAGTAACCGCGTCATCGTCTTGGGCGCGCATTACGATTCGGTTGAACTCGGCAAAGGCGCGAATGATAACGGGTCGGGAACTGCGGTCCTGCTCGAACTTGCGCGTGTGCTGGGACAAAAATCGCGCGCGGCGACGCTTGTCTTCGTCGCGTTCGATGCGGAGGAACTGGGACTGATCGGCTCGCGGCATTACGTTGCTGGATTGAACGACGACGCGCGCCAGAAAATCATCGCGATGTTGAACTTTGATATGCTCGGCGGCGGAAGCGGCGGGCTGGGGCTGGGCGGCGACGGCGACGTGGGACGCGCGGCGCGTGACGCGGCGGAAGCGTTGAAAATTCCCGCGCGCAATTTCCGCCTGGGGAGTAATGCAAGTAGTGACCACGCGCCATTTCAGAACGCCGGCATCGATACGGTTTTCTTCTCGCGCGATTACGATTTGCTTCACACGCCGCAAGACACATTCGATCAGATACGTGAGCAATTTCTGGCGGAAGCCGGACGCGTGGCGGTGAAGGCGGTAGAGGGGCTGGAGGTGTGGTGAATGGGAAGTTGGGTGATTGGATGATTAGGTGATTGGGTGATAAGGTGATTGGGGATTTTTGATTTGCGATTGACTGCGTGATATAATCAGGTTGAGCAAGCGTGCGTGATTCTGCGTCGTGGAGGCAAAGATGCCCGACCTGACTCAAACCTTCTTTGATATTCCACTTTGGTTGTGGTCGATTGGCGTTGTCGCAATCATTTTCATTGCGATTGTGATTGCGCGCAAAATGGAATTTGAGGGCGTCAATATCACCGCGACGCCGCCGTTTTTCCAATTCCGTTTCAAGCGTAAATCCGCGCGTGAGCAGACCCGTCAGGTTTCTGCAAACCCGATGGGTTTTTCTGCCTCCGGCGAGCGAAGCGTCGTCGTGGCGGGCGATAATCGCGGGCAGATTTTTACTGGTGATATTCATTTGCCGCCCGCATCACCGCCGCCAGAACCTAAACCACACACGCCTGCACAACAAGTCGAAATCTATATTCAGCGTGGCATTGAAGACAAAGTGCGCGCCCGGCTTTTGCAAACCGGCGTTGCCGCCATCGTTGGTATTCACGCGCCGGGCGGCGTGGGCAAAACCGAACTGGCGAAATATGTCTCCCGCAGTTTGCGCGACCAATTTGGCGAGCCGGTTTGGGTGAATTTAGGCGATAAAACGCCGGAACAAATCATCGGCGATTTTGCGCTTGCCGTTGGCGCACAACTTTCCCCTAATGCAAATTACGCCCAGCGCCGCGACGAACTCCACGCGTATTTACAGCGACACAAATTCCTCATCATTCTTGACGACGCGCGCGAACCCAACCGCGCCGCGCTCGCCGATTTTCTTCCACCATCTCCCCCGTGCGCCGCAATGGTAACCAGCCGGATTCACGAACTGACGCATGCGATTGCGGTGAATGCGCGTTTTGATTTGGGCAATATGACTGACCCGCAGGCGCGTGAACTGCTGACCGCCGCACTTGGCGCGGAACGTGTGAACGCAGAAAGTGACGCGGTTCAACGGCTCATTGCGCGCGTCAAAGCCAATCCGCTGGCTTTGGATATTGCCGCGCGGCGAATCTATGCATACCGCGAGCGCAAAAATCCGGTGGCTTTTTTCTTGGAAAAATTGGAACAACGCTTGGACGAACTACATGCCGGCGACGATCCACGTTTGAATTGGGAAGCGGTGATGGATTTGAGTTACAATGATTTGACCCCCGCCGACCAAAAGCGTTTCCGTGCGCTCGCCGTTTTTTCGGCTCAAGGATTTACCGTACCCGCCGCGCAATTAGTTTGGAACGATAACGCTGATGCGGTGCGCCAAGCCATTGCGCGCCTGCACAATTTCTCTTTGCTCAAAATGCTCGATACGCTGGACGAACGCTATCGTTTGCACGATTTGTTGGACGAGTACGCGATGAAAAAATTGCGCGCGCACGGTGAAGAAAATGAAGCGAATGACCGTCACGCGCAATATCTCGCCCAATTGTTTGACGAACATTACACAGATGATCCCAGCACTGCGCCGGAAATCGTACCCGAATTGGAAAACTTGCGCGCGGCGGTTAGATGGGCGCGCACAACGCAGAATGGTAAACGTTTGGCAGAACTGGCAACCAAATCGCGTAACTGGATGGTCGTCCTAAATTGGTATACCGAGTGGTCCACGTGGTTAACTGATGCGTTGCGTATAGGCAAAGACTATGACCGGCAATTAGAAGCGAACGTGCGAAAAGCGATGGGCGACGTGCAACAGTTTCGCAAAGAAATGGACGCCGCGCTGGAAAGTTACGCGCACGCGTTGGAGTTGTTCCGCGCCGTCGGCTCAAAATTGGGCGAAGCGAACGTGCGAAAAGCGATGGGCGACGTGCAACAGTTTCGCAAAGAAATGGACGCCGCGCTGGAAAGTTACGCGCACGCGTTGGAGTTGTTCCGCGCCGTCGGCGACCGCTTGGGCGAAGCGAACGTGCTGGCGGCACAATGTCGATTACTTGTCCAAGCCGGTGAATTGGCGCAAGCCGAAAAGAATCTTGTCCAAGTCATCGCGATACGCCGCGAGATTGGAGATTTATACAGCGAAGGTGCTGATTATGGCAATTTTGCGCTTGTGTTACTGAATGTCGGCGAAAAAGCAAAAGCGAAATCCTACGTTCTCAAAGCGAAACAAGTCTTTGAGCAAATCGGTGAGCCATACTATTTGCAATGGGTTGAACGTGTGATTGCCGCGTGTGATTAGCGCGTTTAGACCTGACAGATTCCGAAACCTGTCAGGTCTTTGCTTTGCCGCCGATTGGAAGCCGATTATATCCGCAACCTGCTTGAGCGGGTTTGTACCTGTGTTAGCCCCCAAATTTGATTCGGGGGGCGATGTGGAACTCTTTGCCCTAGTGCATCGTCTAATAGGCGAATAGAAATTCTGCAGCGGTCTTTGGTCGGAGCTTGTCCTGAGCGTAGACGAAGGATCGCACCTGCCCAAGGAGTTTCCAAATGAAAACCAACTTGACGCCATCGGTTAAAACCGACGGCTATCACCCCCAACCAAACCCGCGTCGCGGGTTTCGAGAATTGCTACCCGTTCGTTTTTCCTCTGGACACCTTTGGCGCAACGACTGGCGTCGCATTTTCATCGTTGCTTTCGCGGTTTTCGTATCTTTCGCGGCATTCGCGTTCCAAACGCCTTTGCCCGCCGCCGCGGACGGACTTGTCATCGTCCAATGTCCGCCCATCGTCATTCCGCTTGGCACGCTGGAGCCCATCCGCCCGCCCATTGAAATTCAACCGGCAATTCCGCCCATCACCCCGCGTCCCATCGTGCCGCCGTTGCCGCCGGTTCGCCGCGATTGCTCCACGTACCTCGCCGTCAAGAATCACAACGTCAACGTAACGATCGATAACCAAATCGCGCGCACCCGCGTCGATCAGACGTTTATCAACGACAGCACCTACGCGCTCGAAGGCACGTACATCTTTCCGCTCCCAGACGACGCCGCGATCAGTGAGTTTGCAATGTGGGTCGATGGCAAAAAGTTGGAAGGGCAGGTGCTGGACAAGAATCAAGCGCGCCGCATTTACGAAGACATCGTCCGCAGTCAACGCGACCCGGCTCTGCTGGAGTACGTTGGACGCAACGCGTTTCAAGCGCGCATCTTTCCAATTCCACCCAAAACCGAAAAGCGCGTCGAGATCGAATACTCGCAGGTCTTGAAATTGGAACAGGGTCTCGTTCGCTACGTCTATCCGCTCAACACCGAAAAATTTTCGCCCAAGCCGCTCGCCAACGTCTCGGTGAACGTGTCGATCAAATCGAACGCCGCACTCAAAGCGATCTACTCGCCGTCGCACAACGTCGGCGTCGCGCGGAGCGGCGATTACGCGGCGAAGGTTGGCTACGAAGACAAGAACGTGCGCCCCGACCGCGACTTTGTGCTGTACTATTCAGTTACCCAAGACGAAATTGGGTTGAATCTGGTGAGTTACAAACAAGCGGGCGAAGATGGCTTTTTTGTGATGCTCGTCGCGCCACAAGTCGAAATCGATAAATCGCGCGTGATCGATAAAGATGTGATTCTCGTCCTCGATGTTTCCGGCTCGATGCAAGGATCGAAAATCGCGCAGGCGAAGAACGCGCTGTACTATGTGCTCGACCGCTTGAATCCGAACGATCGCTTCAACATCATCACGTTCAGCACCGGGACTCGCGCGTACGCCACGGCGTTGCGCCCGGCATCGATGCGCGACGACGGACGCAACTTTGTCTCGCGCATCGTGGCGGAAGGATCGACCGACATCAATCGCGCATTGCTCGAAGCGATGAATAGCGTGGACCCTTCGACTTCGCTCAGGGCAGGCGTCGAACGCCCGACCATCGTCATCTTTTTGACCGATGGTTTGCCGACAACCGGCGAAACGAATACGCAAAAAATAATTGCGAATGTTACGAACGCCGCGCCGAAAAACGTGCGCCTCTTTGCCTTTGGCGTCGGCGATGATGTGAACACGATTCTGCTCGACACGCTCGCCGAAAAAATTCGTGGCGCGAGCGGCTACGTCCGCCCCACCGAAAAAATCGATGAGATTGTGTCCGCGTTTTACGCCAAAGTTTCCACGCCAGTTCTGTCCGACATTTCGATTGATTGGGGCGGCATTGCGGTGAACGATGTGTATCCGTATCCTCTGCCGGATTTGTTTGCCGGGACGCAACTGGTTGTTACCGGGCGTTATCGCACCGGCGGCGCGGCGACAATCACGTTGAAAGGAACGATCAACGGTGTGCCGCAAACGTTTCGCTATTCCGATGTATCGTTCCGAAATTCTGGCGGCGATGATTCGATTCCGCGTTTGTGGGCGCAACGCAAGATTGGTTACTTGATGAATGAGATTCGTCTGCGCGGCGAGAATCGCGAGATCATCAACGAAATCGTTGCGCTTGCAATTCGGTACGGCATCGTAACGCCGTACACCTCGTTCCTCGTCGATGAACGGTCGGATGTGCTGACGCAAACCGGGCGCGAGAACGCGGCGAAGCAAGCGCAGGCGACTGCCGCGCCGCCGCTGCCGCAATCTGGCGCCGCGGCAGTTGATCGCAGCCAGTTCGAAAGTCAGATGCGGAGTTCCGCCGCCGCCGCGCCCGCGCCGACCAAAGCGCCCGCGCCCGTCGCGCCCGGGCAATCCGCGCCGTCGGATGCGTACCGCGACGCGCTCGCGTTGCAATATGTTGGCGACAAGACGTTTATTTCGCGCAGTGGTGTGTGGATCGATACGCAATTTGATCCGGCAAAAATGAAGACGACGCAAATCGAATTTGGCAGCGACGCGTACTTTGCGCTCGTCGCCAATCATCCGCTTGCCGGCAAGTACGTTGCGCTGGGTTCGCGCGTGATCTTTCTGCTCAACGGCGTTGCGTACGAAATTACCGACGGCGGCACCGGCGCAACTTCGGCGAGCATCATTCCAACGGCGATCCCGGGTTCGCCGACGCCGGTAGCGCGCGCGTTGCCGGGAACGACTTTGTCGTCTTCGCGCGCGAATGTGCCGGGTTCGTCGTCATCGCAATCGACGGGCGGGAATGTTGCGTTGCCGGTTTGCGGCGGAAGCGTTTTGAGTTTCGCGATGTTGTTTGGTTTGATCGGCTGGTCGATGTTGCGACAAAAATCGTAGGGGCACGCCTCGTGCGTGCCCACATGTCGGGGGCGACCACGAGGGTCGCCCCTACGTTTTTTGCCAATCCGCACATCGTCGGTTATAATCGCTCCATCTCAACAAGGAGCGCAAAATGGAAACAAACGAAACGAACGCCGCGCCAGCGTCGATTGAGACGGAGGTCGCGGCGATTCGCGCAAAACGTCGGCGCAAGTTTAATCCGTGGTGGATCATCGCGCCGGTGTTGTTGGTGGTGGGCGTTGCGATTGGTTATTTTGGTCGTCCACTTTTGAATCCCGGTCAAACCGCGTCCGGCAAACCCGATGTGATCGATTTGCTAATTTCGCAGACCAAGCATTTCAAAGGCAACGCGAATGCGCCGATCACGATGCTTGAATTCAGCGATTTTCAATGTCCGTTCTGCGCGCGATTTGCGACTGGCGTGGAGCGTCAGATCGAAGAAGCTTTTGTCAAGACCGGCATCGTGCGATTTGGCTATCAGCATTTTGCGTTTCTTGGCGAGGAATCCGGCTGGGCGGCGGAAGCGAGCGAGTGTGCCGGCGAGCAAAACAAGTTTTGGGAGTATCACGATTTGCTGTTCGCGCGGCACGGTGGAGAAAATCTAGGCGCGTTTGCTAAAGATAAATTGAAGGGCTTTGCTATCGAATTGAAATTAGATGTGACAAAGTTCAACACCTGCCTTGATTCCGGCAAGTTTGCCGCGGAGATTCAATCACAGGGCGAGTTCCTGGGATCGTTGGGTATTCAAAGCACGCCGACGTTCTTGATCAATCGCCAAGTGGTTCCCGGTGCGTTACCCTTCGAGGAATTCAAAAAAGTGATCGAAGCGGAACAGGGCAAGCAGAAATAAGGTAGGAGCGCGGTCATCGCGCCCCTTTGTTTACCGAATCACTTTGTGAATCAACAACGGCAATGTCGGTTCACTGTCGCTAAATTCGTACGCCGCGCGCAAACGATCTTCTGCCGCATCACAACTCCGATGATCGCTGGCGTGAATTGTGGCGAGTGGTTCACCGCGTTTGATGCGCGCGCCGACTTTGTGGTGGAACACAACCCCAACGCAATGATCGATAGGCGCACCTTTTTTCGCGCGACCACCCCCCAGATCGACGACGATCAAGCCGACCTCTTCCGCGTCGATGCCGGCGATAACGCCGTTGCGCGGCGCGACGACCTCGCGGATCACTTCGGCACGCGGGAGAAGCGAATAATCATCGATGACGCGGCGCGCGCCGCCTTGCCCGGCAATCCAATCGCCGAATTTTTTCAACGCGCGTCCATCGTCGATTGCTGCTTGGAGTTTTTGGCGCGCATCAAGTTCGTCAGTCGCCGCGTTGGCGAGCAACAACAACAGTTCGCCGACGGCAAGACAATGCTCGGTGAAATCTTCGGGACCTTTGCCGCGCAACGTTTCAATCGCCTCGATCACTTCAAGCGCGTTGCCCACCGCGTTGCCGAGCGGTTGATTCATATCGCTGATGATCGCACCGACCTTGCGATCACACCCGCGTCCGATTTTGACCATCAACTCGGCGAGCGCGAGCGCGTCGGCTTCGGTCTTCATAAACGCGCCGCGCCCCACTTTGACATCGAGCGCGATGATGTGTGCGCCGGCGGCGATCTTTTTGCTCATGATCGAACTGGCGATGAGCGGCAAACAACCCACCGTCGCGGTTACGTCGCGCAACGCGTACAACTTGCCGTCCGCTGGCGCGAGGTCGTGCGTCTGGCCGTTGACGACGATGCCGTGTGTTTTCAACTGCGCGATGAATTCTTCGGTACTCAAATCGCATCGATAGCCGGGAATCGATTCGAGTTTATCGAGCGTGCCGCCGGAAAAACCCAAGCCGCGCCCGGACATTTTGCCAACCGGTAATCCCAGCGATGCCACAAGCGGCGCGACGACGAGCGTCGTCTTATCGCCGACGCCGCCGCTGGAATGTTTATCGAGCACTTGCGGCGCGACGGACGAGAGGTCCATCACCGTGCCGGAATGTGCCATTGCCATTGTCAGCGCAGTGGTTTCAGTTTCGTTCATTCCGCGCAAGTAAACTGCCATTGCCCACGCGGCGGCTTGATAATCCGGAATCTCGCCGCTGGTCAAACCTTGCACGAAAAATTCTATTTCGTCGTGTGAGAGTTCGTACCCGTCGCGCTTCTTTGCGATGATATCGACCGCTCGCATATCAACTCCAATTTTAGATCATCGATTGTTGGGTTTAAATCGAAAATCTAAAATCATAAATCTTAAATCTCAGTACGCTCCTCGTGCAAACATCACCGCCGGGATTGTGCGCAACAAAATCCAAATGTCCAGCCACGCCGACCAATTCTCGATGTAATAAATGTCGAGCATTGCTTGTTCGTCGAACGTCAGATCACTGCGGCCGCTTACTTGGGACAACCCGGTGATGCCGGGCGCAACGTCCAGCCGACGCTTGTGCCATTCCTGATACTGTTCCACTTCTTCGGGCGTGGCGGGACGCGGTCCCACCAAACTCATTTCACCTTTGATGACATTCCACAATTGCGGTAATTCATCGAGACTTGTTTTTCTCAGCCAGCGCCCAATCCGCGTGCGGCGCGGGTCGTTCCGAATTTTGAACAACGGTCCGATGGCTTCGTTCAAGCCGTTCAGTTTTTCTTGCTCCTCGTCCGCGCCTGCGTACATCGAGCGAAATTTGTGCGCGATGAATTTGCGACCGTTTTTGCCCAAACGCGGTTGCGAAAAAATGATCGGGCCTGGCGAATCGAAACGAATCAGGATGGCGGCGATGATCATCACCGGCGCAAAGACGATGCCCAACGCAAATGTGCCGGCCAAATCGATGAACCGTTTGACGATGGCGTCGAGCAGACTCATTCGCGTTTCGCGCACGCTGATCAACGGGATGCCGCCAACGTCGTCGATGGCGATATGACTGAGTGAGAGTTGAAACATATCTGGGACGATTTTGGCGGTGATGCCGGCGAGTTGGCACAGATTCAAAATGCGGATGATTTTTTCACGCGCGAGCCACGGCAGGGCGATGATCACTTCATCGACGGGGAGTTCGCGGAGCAAGCGTGGTAAATTATCGGTACTGCCCAACGCTTTAAAGCGACCAATGTCAGTGGTGCCGCGTTCGGGATCATCATCGACAAATCCTTCGACGTGGTAGGCGAGATCGGCGCGTGCGACGATGTTCCGCATCAACGCGCGTCCCACTTCCCCCGCGCCGACGATCAGTACGTGATCGGCGCCGATGCCGCGTTTGCGCAAGTGCGCTGTGATTTCGCGTTGCAAAATGCGTGCGGCGGTCAGCAGAAAAATCATCAGCAACGCGGCATAAACATAGACCGACCGCGCGTAAACGGTTGGGCGCAGAAAGAAGGTAAATGCCATGGTGATCAATGTCGTGGTCGTCGTGGCGTTGATGATCTTGTAAAATTCTTCTGGAAATGTTTGACCGCGCGTAAGTGAATAGAATCCTTCCATTCGCAGAATCGCAATGGTGAGAATGGTCATTGCAACCGAGAGCGGCAAGTACGCGGTGTACGGATGATCGAATGCGCCCTCGCTCCCCGGCGGAATCAATCCCAGTTCGTAGCGCAAATAGTACGCCAGAGCGACGGCAAGATTGATCAGCGCGGCGTCGATAAGCACACGCACGAGTAACCACTTGCGATTACGCTGAAACATTTTTCGCTCCGCGTCGCTGTTCTGCGAGAATGGTTCGATACAATGCCATTGTTTCCTGTCCGGCTCGTGCCCACGAAAAATTTTTGGCTTGGGCGATGCCGCGCGCAGACATTTGCTCGCGCAACGATGGATCATTCAGCACGCGAATCATCGCCTCCGCGAGCGCGGCTTGATCGTCCGGCGCAACCTGAATTGCCGCCTCGCCCACAACTTCTGGCAATGACGCTGCGTTCGATGAAATGACCGGCGTGCCGCACGCCATCGCTTCAAGCGGCGGCAACCCGAAACCTTCATACAGCGATGGATAGACAAATACTTCGGCGGCGCGATACCACGCCGGCAATTCGGCTGGTGGAACATAGCCGGGAAAGATCACGTCGCTTGCGCAATTTTCCTGCGCGATCGTTTGATCAACCTCGGTATACTTCCACCCGCGCGCGCCGATCAGCACGAGTTTGTGCGGCAAGTGTGCGGCGCGCTTGGCTTGCGCGAACGCGCGAATCAGGTGCGCGATATTTTTGCGCGGCTCGATTGTTCCAACGTGCAAGATCATCTTCGCCGGCATTTTGGCGCGCGCCGCCGCATCGCTCTGATTTTGGGTCGGCGCAAAGGATGAATCGACGCCGCAGTAAATCACCTTCACGTGGTCTGGGCGCGCGCCAAACAGTTTCACCAAATCGCGCTTGGTGCTTTCCGAAATCGCAATCAGTCGCTTTGCGCGACGGACGGCATTTTTCACCGCCCACATCAAATACATTCGATTCAGTCGATTGAACGATTGCGGAAAACGCGCGAAACTCAAATCGTAAATCGTCGCAAGCCACGGAATCGAAATCGCCAAAGGACCCGCAAAGGCAAGCGCGTGGAGTACATCGATTTTTTCGTACCGCAAAGCAATCGGCTGAATGATTTGTTCCCAAAAAATTCGTGCCACGGGGTTGTGCGTGGGCAAGCGCGATGGCGCAATCGTCAGATGCTTGAATGATTCGCGCGCGCGCGGTTCGCTCAGAAAGGCGGTGTACATCAGGTCGGACGAAGGAATTAGATTTTGCAAGAGGTGATAAATGTACCAGTTGATCCCCGCGCTCCGATAATTCCCTGCCAAGTTGAGGAGGTGCGCGTTGAGTCCGATACGGTGTGCGTCGTTGCTCACGTTGCTATTATACCACTAGTCGATTTACAGACCAAGCATCGCGCGATACACACGCACCGTTTCCTCCGCGATGTGTGCGTGCGTGAATTGTGCCAGCACACGCGCGCGCCCGCGTTTGCCTAATTCGATGCGTCGGGCAGAATCGTTTTGCAACTGCGCCAAATGGTTGGACAATGCAACAACCTCACCCTCTGGAAAAATCAAACCGGCATCGCCGATGACGTTAGGAATTTCGCCGCACGTCGAACCGATGACTGGAATTTCGCATGCCATTGCTTCGATCAGCACGCGCCCAAATTGCTCCTTCCAATTCGCGCGCGAACGCGATGGCAAAACAAACACATCGAGCGAATGAAAAAATGTTGGCATTTGCGTTGATGGAATCGGCGCATTGAAATGAACACGCGACGCGATGCCAAGTTGATGCGCGCGTGTTTGCAAATTGGTTTTGTGCGGTCCGCTTCCCAGCAATGTCAAGTTCCATTCGCCGTTTAGTTTCGCAACGGCATCGAGCAAAACGTCGATGCCTTTTTCCGAGACCAAACGCCCGGCATAACCGATGTGAAAGATCGGCGGAATAATTTTTGCCGCTGGCGCAAAGTTTTCCGCGTCGACGCCGAATTGCGGAATGACACTCGCTTTGCCGCGATAATTTTTGGCGCACAAAACATCGATTGCATCGGCGTTGCCGGCAATCGCATAATCGGCGCGGCGCAAGACGTGTGCTTCCATCCACGAAAACGGCGGCGGGTATCGACGCAAAATGTTTTGCCACGTGAAGAAAAGTGTTTTCGCATTCACGCGCCGCGCCGCACGCATCGCCCAAAACGTGGCGAGGTTGTACGGCTCTTCGTCGATATGCACAATGTCCGGGCGAATGCGTTGGAGAATCGATGAAAAAGTTGGATAATAATGAAAATGGAATTGCCCATTGAAACGCATCGGCGCGACGAGGAGCGCATAGCCGTTGGGGTGGGCGTGCTCCAACGGAATCACGCCACGTTCGTCGCGCCAGAACGGCGGGACAACGACGGTGAGTTGAATGTCCGGGTGCTTGGCAATTTCCTCTAGTTTGGTTTGATATGCTCCAACGATACACGCTTTGCTTAACATGACGACGCGCATACTGCCATTATATTCTCTTTGGTGATAAGCGCAAAGCATTCGGCAATCATTTTGCAAAAAATCGCTCCGCAGATTACGCCGCTTTCGCAGAAAATTAAATCTGTGTAATCGGCAAAATCTGCGGATAAAATATTCCAGATGATTTCTAACATTTGCGCGTTCTGAAATCCTGTGCTAAAATGCACGCTGTCGATGGGGCGTGGTGCAGTGGTAGCACACCAGACTTTGGATCTGTGGACCGAGGTTCGAATCCTTGCGCCCCAGTCAATCAATGAGCCAATGAGCCAATAAACCAATGTGCCAAAAGGCATGCGGGTTGGTTCATTGGCTCGTTGGTCAATTGGCTCATTCGGAAAATGTTTCGCAACCTGATTCGTTCAAACTTGCTTCTTGCGGCAATCATACTTCTCGCCGCGTTCTTCCGTTTGTTTCGCCTCGATTCACTTCCCCCGGGTTTTCAATTCGATCAGGCGTATTATGTTTTTGACGTCATTCGCCTCTTGCAAGGTGAATTCCATATTTTCTTTGCCGTGCCCGGTGGCACCGAGCCGCTCTATCCTTATCTTGCGATACCCGCCGTTGCCATCTTTGGCGATCAAGCATTTGGCTTGCGGCTGACCGGCGCAATCATCGGCATCTTGACGATTCCGGCGATGTACTGGTTCGCCAAAACATTTTTCCATTCATCGCGCCTCGGGTTGTTGTCTGCGTTTTTGGCATCGACTTCCCTGTGGCACGTTTTCTTCAATCGGTACGGCGAGCGCGTTTCGCTTCTGGTCTTGCTCGTCCTTTTGATATTCCAATTCTTTTGGCGCGCAATATCGACGTTGCACCGACGCGATTTTGGGTTGACCGGCGTTTTCGTTGCGCTCGCGCTGTACACTTATCCCGGCTCGCGCGTTTTGCCGATTGCGTTGATCGTTTTGACCGGCTACGTGACGTTGATCGACCGCAAAAACGCGCTGGCGTACTTGCGCGGTTTGATCACGACCGGCGTTGTCGCGCTGATTATTTTCGCGCCGCTCGGCATCTACTATCTTCAGCACCCCGACCAATTTGCGTCGCATTCGGTTGAGGTTTCGATTTTCGTGCCGCACGGCGATGTTCCCGCCGATGTTGGCGCGGCGCTCGCCCACAATACTCTCCGCATCGCGGGAATGTTTTTCATTGCGGGCGATGGCGGCGTTTTGCGCAACACATTGCCGGGTCGCCCGGTCTTCGATCCGTTGCTTGGCGCACTGTTTGTCGCCGGCGTGATCGTTTGGCTCGCGGCACTCTTCTTGCCGCGCGGCGATGCCTTCAATCGACGGCGCGCGGTTTTCATCGGGGTGTGGCTCGGCGCGATTCTATCGATTTCACTCATCACCGATGATGCGCCGAACTTTGTCCGCACTTTGCCGGCGATGCCGGCGGTGATGGTTTTGGCGGCGTGGGGCGCGTCAACTCTTTGGGAAAGGTTACGTTCGCCGTGGTTGCGGAAAATTGGAACCAGCGCGCTAGTCCTTGTTCTTTTGTTCAGCGCGGTATCAAGTTATCGAGATTATTTCATTGCCTTTGCCGAAGACCCGGCGACGTACTATACCTTTGACACAGACAAAGTTGAAATCGCCGATTGGATCAATCGCCACGCGTCAACGCATCAAATTTTTCTTGCGCCGCTCCTGCAAGAGAACGGCACGATTTCACTTCTCACGCGGCTCGCATCGTTGAAATCGTTTGACAGCCGCGACACGATTGTCTTGCCGAGCAATGTCGCCGGCAAAGATGCCATTTTTGTTTTTCCCTGGGAACAAGAAAGACGCGTTCAAACGATGGCAACGCGGCTCGGTTTGCTTGGGGAACGTCAAGACCTTTTCGGAACAAACGGCGGTAAACTTATTCTGCTTTATCGCGTTCCCGCGCAAAACTTACCGAATCCCCAATCGCCAATCTCGACTCTCGCGCGCGGCGGTGAATTTCTTCAGCCACAAAAAATCGCTCGCGAAAAATTTGGCGATGCGATCGAATTGCTGGGGTACTCGGTGAATGCGGCGGACGCGGCGAAACGCAATCTCGAAGTAACCTTGTTCATTCATGCGCATGCGCCGATGACCGAGGAGTACACTTTTTCGTTGAAGGTGCGGGACGCGAAAGATCGGGTGTGGGGCCAGGAAGACAAATGGGCGGGGAACAACAGTTATGCGACGACGGCGTGGACGCCGGGCGATGTGATCGTCGAAAAGTTTTATCCCGGCTTGAACGCGTGCGCGCCCGCCGGGGATTATTGGATCACAGTGGAAGTGTATGATCCAAAGACGTTGCAGGCGTTGGGCGAGCCGGCGTCACTCGGCAGTTGGCGCGCCGACGCCTCGCCGAGCAATCGTTTGGAAGATTTGGAACCGGCGCGCACGCTCGCTCAATCGCTCAGTCCGCAGTTGTGGTTGATCGGTTACTCGCTGTCGTCAGACGTGCTCGAGCCGGGCGGACATTTTTCACTTGCGTTATTTTGGCGCGGCGTTGGAAATGGGAGCGCGGAAAAAATCAACGTGCACTTGCAAAGCACCTCGCTGATTGAAACCATCGTGCAGATTCCGGTCGAGGGGCGTGGTTTGTGTTCGCACTTTGATTTCCAAGCCCCGCCGAATCTACCTGTCGGCAATTCGTCAATTTGGGTGAACGAATTCAAATTGGCTGATGTGATGATTGCAAAGTAGAAATGATAAACTGGGTTTCTCGGAGATTGCATCGCAAAAATATCGAACGAACCATATTCGTGGCGATTTTGCTCGTCGCGGGCGTGTTTCGTTTTTATCGCATCGATCAAGTGCCGCCGGGTTTACACTTTGACGAAGCGTTCAATCTGTTCGATATCTTGCGATTGTTGGAAGGGCAGTTTGCGATTTTCTTTCCCGCCAACTTTGGACGCGAATCGCTGTACTTTTATCTCTCGATGGTTGGCACCGCGATCTTTGGCGCGCACGCACTTGCGTTGCGCCTCACGTCAGCGATCATCGGCACGGTGACGGTCGGCTTGGCGTACGGTTTTGCGCGCGCGGTTTTTCGTTCGTCGTTAATGGGCGCGTTGACCGCTTTTCTGATGGCGATTTCCGTTTGGCACATTTATTACAGCCGACTGGGTTTGCGCGTGATCCTTTGCGTGCCGCTCGCGATGCTCACGCTTTGGTTTTTCTGGCGCGCGCTTTCGCTCGCCTCCGCCAAAGATGACGGGAAACGCGAGTGGATTTTCGCTGGCATTTGCGTCGCGTTAGCGGTCTACACGTACACCGCCGGACGATTGCTTCCGGTGATTCTGATTTCGTTGACCATCGTTGCGATTTTGACCGACCGCGCGCGTTGGCGATATTACGTGCGCGGTTTATTCATCACCGGCATCGTTGCGTTCATCGTTTTTATTCCGCTGGGTGTTTACTTTATCATGAACCCGCGCGATTTCGTGGAACACGGTTCGAATCTTTCGATCTGGGATCCGCGCGTGAATCGAGGCGATTTGTTCGGAACGATGTACGAAAATCTGATCGCCGTGTTGGGGATGTTCGTCGCGCTTGGCGACAAGGAAGCGTTTCGCAACGTGCCGGACAATCCGGTGTTCGATCCAATCATCGGCGTGTTTTTTGTGATCGGTTGTTTGGTTATGATCCGCGCGCTTGTCTCGTCTCGGTCATCGATCGATGATCGACGCCGCGCCGCGTTTCTTGTGGTGAGTAGTATCGTTTTGATCGCGCCGTCGATTCTGTCCGATGCACCGCCGAATTTCACGCGCACGTTGCCCGCCACATCGACGCTGATGATGATTCCGGCGTGGGGTATCGCGATTGTGTGGCATCGCTTCCGGCATCACGCGATGCCGTTGGCGGTCGGCGCGATTTTGCTGGCGAGCGCGACGCTTTCGTTCAAAACTTATTTCTTCGACTTTGCAAATTCACCGGCGCTGTACTATGCGTTCGACGTGCGGATGTTCGATGTTGCCGGCTGGATCAATCGCAATGCGCACGCCAATCAGATTTATCTTGCGCCGTTGTGGTATCAACAAGGCACGCTCGCGTTGTTGACGCGCACGACCCCGTTGAAATCATTTGAAAGTCGGGATACGATTGTCCTGCCGCGCGCGTTGGGCAAAGATGCATTATACGCATTTCCGATGGAACAGGAGAGAAAAGCGACGACGCTGGGTCAGCGATTAGGTGCGCTCGCCACGCGGGAAATCGTCAGCGGCTCGACCGGCGAATCGATCCTGATCGTTTATCGCGTCCCCGCGCAAAACTTACCGCATCTCGAATCGCCAATCTCGACTCTCGCGCGCGGCGGCGAATTTCTTCAGCCACAAAAAATCGCCCGCGAAAAACTTGGCGATGCGATCGAATTGCTGGGGTACTCGGTGAATGCGGCGGACGCGGCGAAACGCAATCTCGAAGTAACCTTGTTCATTCACGCGCTTGCGTCGATGACGGAGGAGTACACTTTTTCATTGAAGGTGTGGGATGCGAAAGATCGGGTGTGGGGACAGGAAGACAAATGGGCGGGGAACAATAGTTATGCGACGACGGCGTGGTCGCCCGGCGATGTCATTGTCGAAAAGTTTTATCCCGGTTTGAACGCGTGCGCGCCCGCCGGGGACTATCGGATCACGGTGGAAGCGTACAATCCGCAAACGTCGGCGGTGTTGGGTCTGATCGATTTGGGTGCGACGCGCGCCGACGCCGCGCCGGGAAATTTGTACGATCATCTGGAGCCGGCACAACAAATCGATGTACAGGTTGCGCCACAAGCACGCTTGCTGGGTTACACGTTGACGCCGGGCGATGTGAAAATCGGTGATGAATTTTCACTCGCGCTCTTTTGGCGCGGCGTTGGCGATGGAAAACAAACGGGGAACGCTATCGTCAAATTGCGCGATGCGGCTGGACGCGATTTTACTTTGGTGGAAAAAACGATTACACTGCCGATTGAAAGTCGCGGGTTGTGTACGTTCTTTGATTTGCAAATGCCCCCGAACGCCGCGCCGGGTCAAGGTTCGATTTTTGTGAATGATGCCAAGTTGTCAACGCTGAAGGTTGTGAGGTAAACGCCGATGAAACTCGCCGCCATCGTGCTTGCCGCGGGGCAAGGCACGCGGATGAAATCTAAATTGCCCAAAGTGTTGCATCCGGTCGCCGGCAAACCAATGGCACAATGGGCGCTCGATGCCGTGCGCGCGGTCGGGGTGGAACAAATCGCGTTGGTCGTTGGTCACGGCGGCGACCAATTGCGAACGTCATTGACCAATCACCAATCACTAATCACTAATCTCCAATTCGTCGAGCAGGTGGAACAACGTGGTACCGGGCACGCGGTCTTGCAAGCGCGCGACGCGTTGCGCGGAAAATCGGATGCGGTGCTCGTCACGTACGGCGATATGCCGTTGCTGAAATCCGAGACGTTGAAAAAACTTGTCGATTTACACGCCGCGTCGCGCGCGACGATTACGATGCTCACGCTGATTTCCGATGACCCGATGTCGTTTGGGCGCATCGTACGCGACGAACATCGACGCGTCGTTGCGATTGTGGAAGAGGATGTGGCGACGCCGGAACAATTATCGATCAAAGAACTGAACTGTGGCGTGTACTGTTTTGATGCCGATTGGTTGTGGAATCATTTATCCCAATTGCAGCCGGCAGGAAAAAAGCACGAGTATTATCTCACCGACTTGATTGCGCTGGCGGTGAAAGAAAATTGCACAATTGAAGCCATCGTCTCGCGCGATGTGAGTGAAATGCTCGGCGTAAACACGCGCGTCCAACTGGCGCAAGCCGAAAAAATTATGCGCGAGCGAATCAATCAATCGTTGATGTTAGCCGGCGTAACACTCATCGACCCGGCGACGACGTACATCGACGCGGGCGTCGAAATCGGTGCGGATACGGTTATCGAACCGAATACGCATTTGCGCGGCAAGACGAAAATCGGAGCGGATTGTCGCGTTGGTCCGAACACGATCATCCGCGATTCGCAAATCGGCGACGGGTGCGAAATCGTTTCGTCGGACATTACGCAAGCCATCGTCGAAGAGCGCGTGCAAATCGGACCGTTTGCGCGTTTGCGTCCGGGCGCGCATCTCGCGCGCGGTGTCAGAATCGGCAATTATGGCGAAGTGAAAAATTCGTACATCGGCGAAGAATCACACATTGGGCATTTTAGTTACATCGGCGATACACAAATGGGCAAGCGGGTGAACATTGGCGCGGGAACGATCACGTGCAATTTCGACGGCAAGCGGAAAAACCAAACCGTCATCGGCGACGATGTGTTTATCGGCAGCGACACGATGCTCGTCGCGCCGGTGAAGATCGGCGACCGCGCGCGCACCGGCGCGGGATCGGTGGTGACCAAAGATGTGCCGCCGGATTCGCTCGCGGTTGGACAGCCCGCGCGCGTAATTCGCAAACTTGCGAATGGAGATAATCAATGAAGATTGATCTGGGCAAACTTGTTGCGGAAGCGAAACGCGCGCGCAAAAATGCGTACGCGCCGTATTCAAAATACAAGGTGGGCGCGGCGGTGCTGGCGAAATCGGGAAAAATTTATTCGGGTTGTAACGTTGAAAACGCGGCGTATCCGAGCGGCTTGTGCGCGGAACGCGTCGCGATTTTCAAGGCGGTGTCGGAAGGCGAACGCGAATTGAACGCGGTGGTCGTTGTCACGTCGAATCTGGGATCGCCGTGCGGCGCGTGCCGTCAAGTGTTTTCGGAATTTGCCGGCGACAAGGCAATCGTCGTTTTGGCGCAGGCGCGCGGGAATCGGCGCAAGAAATTTTCGATGCAACAGATTTTGCCGGATCGTTTCAAGCGCGAACATTTGCGGTGATATGAGGAGACCCGTTTTCTTTTTGGAAAACGGGTCTCTCGTGGTATAATGCGCGGCATGCGCGAACGACTCTATCGCGTCCAAGCCATTGTGTTGCGCCGCACCGATCACGGCGAAGCGGATCGCTTGTTGACGCTGTTCACGCCGGAGCGTGGTAAAATTCGCGCGAATGCAAAAGGCGCGCGCAAACCGTCGAGCCGGAAAAGCGGACACGTCGAGTTGTTCACGCACGTCGATTTGATGTTGGCAAAGGGTCAGCAAATCGATGTGGTAACACAAGCCGACACAATCGATGCGTTCATCGCGCTGCGCGACAATCTTGATCGCGTGTCGTACGCGTACTATTTGCTTGAACTCGTCGATAAGTTTTCCGAAGAGGAAACCGAGAATCACCCGGTGTTCGATTTGCTCTTGCGCGCGCTTGGCTGGCTGGGCGATCAAGCGACGAAGCCGGATTTGCTTGCGCGATTTTTCGAGTTGCGCTTGTTGCAGTACGTCGGTTATCGACCGCAGTTGTTCAGTTGTGTCAATTGCGGCAAAATCATCGAGCCAATCGAAAATTATTTCAGCGCGGAAGCCGGCGGCGTCCTTGATCCGGATTGCGTGGCAACCCAGCGCGAGAAGATTGCCGGACACGCGCGCGACGCGCAAGTGATTTCGTTGAACGCGCTCAAGGTGTTGCGCTATTTGCAGACGCGTGAATGGGAAACAGTGCGAGTTTTGAATTTGAATGCGGATGTACTAAGCGAAGTGGAAATTTTGCTTCAACGATACATTGGGCATCATTTGGAACGAAACTTGAAAAGCATCGAGTTTTTGCGAGAGTTGAAATCGACAAAAGGGTAGGCATTATGCCAGACATGGAAACCATCGTCTCGTTGTGCAAGCGGCGCGGCTTTGTCTTTCAAGGGTCGGAAATTTACGGCGGCATCGGCGGTTTTTGGGATTACGGTCCGCTCGGCGTCGAGTTGAAAAATAATATCAAGCGCGCGTGGTGGAAAGCGATGGTGCAAGATCGCGACGACATCGTCGGCATCGATGCGGCGATCATTATGAATCCGAATGCCTGGGTCGCCAGCGGTCACGTCGAAACCTTTACCGATCCGCTCGTCGAGTGCAAAAATTGCCACAAGCGTTTCCGCGAAGATCAAATTCCCGGCGACGCGTGTCCGAATTGCGGCAACAAGAACACAATGACCGAGCCGCGTCAATTCAATGTGATGTTCAAAACGCACGTCGGTCCGGTGGAAGACGATGCGGCGGTTGCGTACTTGCGTCCCGAAACGGCGCAGGGCATCTTTGTCAATTTTGAAAATGTGCGCGAATCGATGCGCAAGAAAATTCCATTCGGCATCGCGCAAATCGGCAAAGCGTTTCGCAACGAGATTATCACTGGCAATTTTATTTTCCGCGACCGCGAGTTTGAGCAGATGGAAATGGAATTCTTCATCAAGCCGGGTACGGAAGACGAGTGGCACGACCAATGGCGCGATTGGCGACTGGCGTGGTGGAAGAAAACTTTCCACATCAGCGACAATAATATTCGCATCAAAGTGATTCGCAAAGATCGTACGTATATCATCGGTCCCGATCCTGATGACGTCAAAACCGAAAAGCCGCCGCACTATTCCAAAGGCAATTACGACATCGAGTATCGTTTTCCGATGGGGTGGAACGAAATCGAAGGGATTGCCAGTCGGACGGACTGGGATTTAGGCGCGCATCAAAAATTGAGCGGCAAGAGTTTGGCGTACTTTGACGACGAAACCAAGGAGAGTTACATCCCCTACGTCGTCGAGCCGTCCATGGGCGTGGATCGCGCGGTGCTCGTCGCGTTGTTCGAGAATTACAAAGAAGAGCAGGTGCGGAACGAAAAGCGGGTCGTACTTCAGTTACCCAAGACACTTGCGCCGATCAAGGTCGCAGTTCTGCCGCTGGCGCGCAATCGTCCGGAAATCGTCGCGATCGCGCAGAAACTTGTGGCGGATTTGAAACCGCATATGATGGCGATGTACGACGACAGTGCGAGCATCGGTCGTCTGTATCGCCGGCAAGACGAAATCGGCACGCCGTTCTGCGTGACGGTCGATCATCAATCCGCAATTCCCGGCGATGAAAAGTACGATGGCAGAGTAACCATCCGTGATCGTGATTCGATGGAGCAGATTCGGGTTTCACTTGACCAAGTCAAGAGTATGTTAGTTAGTCGATTAGGCACATGGTTGCTGTAATGAACAATGCTTCTTGGTTTATCATTCTCCTAAAACGCATCAAGCGATTCCTGCATAAAGGCTACTTGTCTGCTGTAGATGTGCTGGCGCGACCCCAAAAAACTAGAATATTTGGGGCGCAGGTAGACCTTGTTCCGCCGCTTCGATTGATGGATGATGGACCAGTTGATTATGTAAGTTTCAAGCAAAATGGAGAGGAATACTTTGATATCTTTGTGCGTCTCTGCCATCTTCAGCGCACAGATCGTGTTCTTGATGTCGGATGCGGGATCGGTAGAAAAACACTGCCACTCTTAACTTATCTTGATCCTCAACTCGGCAGTTACATTGGAATAGATGCTTTCAAGTCTCATGTCGATTGGTGCCAACAAAAGATCCAGCCGCGCTATCCTAATTTCCATTTTCATTACGTGGATGTTTGGAGTCAACGGTACAACCCTGCGGGTACAATTAAGGCGGTCGATTACATTTTCCCATTTAGAGATGGCGAATTTGATTTTGTGATTGCAGCCTCTGTGTTTACCCATATGTTTATGACTGACGTCCGTCATTATATGTCAGAGATTCAGCGGATACTCGCGCTAGGTGGACGAGGAATGATCTCGTTCTTTTTGCTTAATTCAAAATCGGAACGATTAATTGGCGAAGGCAAGTCGACCGTACCACTCATTTATTCTGTTGAACCGGGCTGCAAGGCTGACAACCCTAATCGATTGGAAAGTGCTGTGGGGCATAGCGAAGATGAGATTCTCGAAATGTGTGCGAGATATGGAATCAAAACTCGAATCTATTATGGCGCGTGGTGCGGTCGTCAGGAATTTCTGACATATCAAGATGTGCTTTCTCTGGAAAAGATAAAGTAAGAAAACTGCGCCGCAACCAACGATGCTTGCCCAAATGCGCTGGATATATTTTTTAATCACATAGGAGGATTCGACATGGCTGTCAAAAAAGTCGCCGTGAAGAAAGCGGCAACCAAAAAGACACCCCCGCAGAAATGGGTGTATTTGTTTTCAGAAGGCAATAAAGACATGCGCGATTTGCTTGGTGGCAAAGGCGCCGGTCTTGCCGAAATGACGAACGCGAAATTGCCCGTTCCCCCCGGCTTTACTATTACCACCGAAGCGTGCAATACCTACACAGCGCTCGGTAAAAAGTTCCCGCCTAAAATGTGGGAACAAGTTCTCGCATCGATGAAAAAGGTCGAAGCGCAGACGGGCAAAAAGTTTGGTGATCCCAAAAATCCTTTGCTTGTCTCCGTTCGTTCGGGCGCCAAATTCTCGATGCCGGGCATGATGGACACGGTGCTCAATCTCGGCTTGAATGCCGAGACGTTGAAAGGGATCGCCGCGTTGACTGGCAATGAACGTTTTGCATACGACGCGTACCGCCGCTTTATCCAAATGTTTGGGCGCATTGTGATGGGCGTTGAGGCGAAAAAGTGGGACGCGATCTTTGACGGTGTGAAGGAAAAATACCACGCCAAGCAAGACACCGACCTCGACACAAAAGCGCTGCAAGAGGTCGTTAAGCAATACAAAGAATTATACAAAAAAGAAATCGGCGAGGAATTTCCGGAAGACCCGTACAAACAACTCGAACTGGCGATTCAAGCGGTGTTCGGTTCGTGGATGGGCAAACGTGCGGTCGATTATCGCCGCATCAACAAGATTCCGGACAATCTCGGCACGGCGGTCAACGTCTGTACGATGGTGTTCGGCAATCAAGGTGATGATTCCGGCACTGGCGTCGCGTTCACGCGCGATCCCGGCACCGGCGAAAATGAATTGTTCGGCGAATATCTCGTCAACGCGCAAGGCGAGGATGTGGTTGCCGGGATTCGTACGCCGATGAAGATTGCGGAACTGAAAGACAAGAATCCCAGGGTTTATAATGAATTCCGCAAACTCGCGCGGCAAATGGAAAAGCATTACCGCGAGATGCAAGATTTGGAATTCACGGTCGAGCGCGGCAAGTTGTGGATGTTGCAAACGCGCACCGGCAAGCGCACCGCGCGCGCGGCAGTTCGCATCGCCGTGCAAATGGTGAACGAAAAACTGATCACCAAAGAAGAAGCGATTCAACGCGTCGAGCCGAATCACATCGTTCAATTGTTGATGCCGCAGTTCGATTTCAAAGCGAAAGAAGACGCCGCCCAAGCCGGCAACTTGCTCGCCAAAGGTTTGAACGCCTCGCCGGGCGCGGCAACCGGGTTAGCGATTTTCGATCCGGACACCGCCGAAAAACTCGGCAAAGAAGGCAAAGCAGTCATTCTCGTTCGTTACGAGACGTCGCCGGAAGATGTGCACGGGATGTACGCCTCGAAAGGTATCTTGACGCAACACGGCGGCGCGACTTCACACGCGGCAGTCGTCGCGCGCGGCGCGGGCCTCCCGTGCGTCGCCGGGTGCGAAACGATTCGCGTCGATGAAGAAAAGAAATTATTCACCGTCGGCGGCAAGACCGTCAAGGAAGGCGATTCGATTTCTATCGACGGTGGCACTGGTGAAGTGTTTGCCGGCGAAATCAAAACCGTTCTGCCGGATTTCGATAAAGATACAGATTTGCAAACGCTCCTGGGTTGGGCGGATGAGATTCGCTTGAAGCAATCGCGCAAGGGAATCGCAAATTCGCCGGCGGTTGGTTTGCAAGTGTGGGCAAATGGCGATTATCCGCGCGACGCGCGAATGGCGCGCAAGTTCGGCGCGCAAGGCATCGGCTTGTGCCGTACCGAGCATATGTTTTTTGAAACCGATCGCTTGCCTATCGTCCAAAAAATGATTTTGGCGAAGAGCGATGCCGAGCGCCAAAAATATCTCGATCAACTGTTGCCGATTCAACGCGAAGATTTCATCGGCATCTTGGAAGCGATGGAAGGATTGCCGGTCGTGATTCGCTTGATCGATCCGCCGCTCCACGAATTCTTGCCATCGTACGAAGAGTTGTTGGTCAAGGTAACCGAGTTGCGGATTCGCGGGAACGACCCGGCAAAATTGAAAGAAACCGAAGAGATGTTGAAGACCGTCGCCGGAATGAAAGAGGCGAACCCGATGCTTGGGTTGCGCGGTTGTCGCTTGGGCATCACAATGCCACAGATCACGCAGATGCAAACGCGTGCGATTTTGGAGGCGGCGTGCATCCTCAAGAAACGCGGCGTCGATGTGCATCCGGAAATCATGATTCCGCTCGTGGGTCACGTGAACGAGTTGAAGCATCAACGCGAGGTGCTTGAGCCGGTTGCGAAAAAGGTGATGGAAGAACAAGGGGTCGAGGTCGAGTACAAATTCGGCACGATGATCGAAATTCCGCGCGGCGCAATTACGGCGGCGCAAATTGCCGAGTACGCGCAGTTCTTCTCCTTCGGCACGAACGACCTCACGCAAACTGCGATGGGGGTTAGCCGCGACGACGCAGAGAAGGCATTCTTGTTGAAATACGTGGAAGACAAGATTTTGCCGGCGAACCCATTCCAGGAACTTGACCGTGAAGGTGTGGGGATGTTGATGCGTTGGGCAGTCGAGCAGGGACGCAAGACTAAACCGGGACTGAAGATTGGTATCTGCGGTGAACACGGCGGCGATCCGTCGTCCATCGAATTCTGCCATGAGATCGGTCTGCACTATGTGAGTTGCTCGCCGTTCCGTGTGCCGGTGGCACGACTGGCGGCGGCGCAAGCGGCGCTCGCTAAAGTTGTGAAGGACAAATAGTCGAATAGTCAGTTAGTCAAGTGGTCGGATAGTCGCGTGAATGACTATCCGACTTTTTCATATCATTGTTTAACAAAACATTCGATTGGTTCAGATATAATAGCAAGCAGGAGGGAAAACTAAATGCCTAAAATCGTGCCGTGCTTGTGGTTCGATCATCAAGCGGAAGAAGCGGTCAATTTATACATCTCGCTGTTCAAGAACTCGAAAATCTTGAACGTCGCGCGTTATGACGAAGACAGCGCAAAAGTCGCCGGCAAACCAGCGGGATCGGTGCTGACTGTGACCTTTCTGCTTGATGGACAGGAATTCATGGCATTGAACGGCGGTCCCGAATTCAAATTCACCGAAGCTGTTTCGTTCGTCGTGAATTGCGAGACGCAAGTAGAAGTGGATCACTTTTGGAACACGCTCACTGCCGATGGCGGTGAAGAGAGTATGTGCGGTTGGCTCAAAGACAAGTACGGTTTGTCGTGGCAAATTGTGCCGACGGTGTTAGATGAGATGTTGTCCGACCCTGACCCGGCAAAAGCGCAACGCGTGATGCAAGCGATGTTGCAAATGAAAAAGATCGAGATTGCCGGTTTGCGGCGGGCGTACGAAGGATAATGATTTGTAGGGGTGAGGTTACCTCGCCCCTTTTGTTTTTGATCCATCAAAAATTGCGCGAACTCTGTCTGCGTGTTATAATTTTTGTATGCGACGTTATCGATAATACACAAGGAGAGACAGTTCGAATGCACTTGAAGGGATTGAAAATTTTCTTCGTGCTTGCCGCTGTTCTTGCGGTAGGCGCGCTGGCTTGCCAAACCACCGATCAATTCATCGCCTTGGCGACGGCGACACGCACGCGCACGCCGCGTCCGACTCTCACGCCGCTTCCGATCAACACCGATACGCCGACACCTTCGCCAACGTTGCGCGCCACCGCAACTTTTACGCCGACGTTACGACCGCCGACGGCGCGCCCGGCAACCGCCAAGCCGCCGACCGCGCCACCCAAGCCGATTGTTCAACAACCAACCGTTTCGAATATGGAGTTCCACGTCAACCCGCCGACGTGTTCGCACTCCGGGATGACCTTTATCAAAGGCACCGTCTATCTCAACAAGAATGATCCAAGCCAAAGATACGAAGGTGCCATTGTGGCTTTGGGTCCACCCGATGGCTCAACCATTTATGCCGTAGTCAAATCCGAGTGGGACGGCACGTACACGCATATTCTGGGCGATCCCGGTCAAGCCCGCCCCGGCAATTGGGGAGTGTGGCTTGTAACTCCGTCAATGGTGCGCAAATCCGATATCGGCGGCCCGATTGTCACCAACGGTTTGGGACCCGACGATCCGAAAGCGTGCTGGGCAGGGAGCGTTGATTTTTGGAAATAATCGGGGAGGTTCAAAGATGAAACTCCGTCATCCATTTGAATGGCTCGCGGAAAAAATGCAGACGCGCGTGTTCATCGTGATGGTTCCTGCCGCGCTCTTGGCAATGGCAATCGAGCAAATCACCGGCGCGCCGTTGCGGACGAGCGTTGCGCCGTCCGGCATCGTCTCGTTCGAGTTTGCGGGTACGCTCGCAAACGCGCAAGCGATGGTGCAATCGTGGGGCGCGTTGGGTCAAGTGTATGCCGGCCTGAATCTGGGATTCGATTTTGTATTCATCCTCACGTACGTCATCGCCATCGGTTTGGGGTGTGTTATCGTCGCGCGCGCCGGATTTCTTCCGGCAGTCGGCATCGTTCTGGCGTGGGCGATGTTCGCTGCCGGTCTGCTCGACGGCATCGAAAATTACAACTTGATTCAAATCTTGCTTGGCGCGGGACAAGAATTGAACGCGGTGCTGGCGTTGTGGTGCGCGATTCCTAAATTTGCGATGGTCGGTTTGGGGCTGGCGTACTTTATCATCGGCGGCGCAGTCAAATTATTGGCGCGTCGCTAACTTATCGTCGCAAGAAAAATGACACCGCCCCGGTCTCGTCGAGTTGGAGATCGGGGCGGTAATTTTTCACACGGCTTTTGGTGCGAGGGTTGCTTTTGGTTGCGCGGTTTGTGTGGACGCTTCACCCAGAACGCGGTCGCGGACTTGCGGGATAAGCAACAAGATGACAATCGCCAGACCAAAGAGTGTGCCGTACAGATAATCGAGCGTAGTCGAGCGAATGAAATGTGTTGCTAAACTTGCGCCCGCCGTCGCCAGCCCAGCGATGATGCCCACGTACAAGCCGCCGGCTTTGCGCCCGCCGAGTTGATAGATTGCGACGAGTAGCATCAAGCACGTAATCCACAACGTGAGGAACGACAACCACAGCACGTTAATGCCCGGCGCAAAAAGCGGTCGTTGCGGATGACCGATGTAGATGCGGAATGCCGCGTGCCCGTTCGCAAAATTTTCTGCCGCCGCCACGCCAAGCATCAAGAACACCAACCCGTTTGCAACCTTGCTCATCCAATCCGATTTCTCGGCGAGAAGAATCGCAAAGTACGGAATCAAACCAATCGCCATGATGAGGAGCGCGGGCGGAAACCCGGCGCCGGTGCCCATAAAGTTGAGCCAGGGAATCAGCATAAACGCGCCACCCGCCGATGGCATCGCCAGCGCGAGTAACGCCGCGCCACGCGCCCACACTTGTCCTTTGTACAACGGCAAAGCCACCGCGAACAACGCAAAGCCGCCGATGAACGAAAGCACTGCCCATAACGGGAACAACAAACCAATCGACCACGGCACGACGCGAATGACTGCCGCGTTCGTCTTGGCTTCAGGCGTGCCTTGCTTTTCAAAATTTTCGATGCGCGCGAGTTGATTCTTGACAATGGGGTTGAGCGTGTAATCGACGATCAGAGGGACTGCCGTAGTCATGAGGATGCCGGCGATCACCACCAGCACAACGACAAAAAGGCGTACTTGTTTCGATGTGTTTGGGGACATTGCATTTGCTCCTTGCAAAATCATCATTGATTTGTGTCGAAAGACGGGTTTTACCCGCCAGCGTAAAATTTGCTTTTATTCAACCTCCCGGATAAAATTTCGATAGCATTCTACAATGTGAACCGCCGACACTCTTTGACATTTGTCAAGAACAGGGAATTGCATGGATGAGTTGATCCGCCAACTTGAGAAAGCCGAAGTCTTGGGAAAATTACCCGAGCCCGTCCGAATCGAACTGGCAAAACTTGCCATTCGGCGCGAGATTCCGCGTGGCGAGTTTTTGTGTCATCAAGGTTACGTGTGGCAAAATGCCTTGTTCGTTGCGTCGGGACGAATGCGCTGGACGATGCTTTCCGCCGGCGGACAGGAACACACGCTCTTTGTTCTGGAACCCGGCTCGGTTTTTTGGGCACATTCCCTTTTCGATGACGAACCGATGCCGGCGTCACTTGCGGCGATAAAAAATTCCGTTGTCTATGTCTGGCATCGTGACGTCATCCTGCCGATTTTGTACCGCAATCCCGAAGCAATGTGGGAAATCAATCGCACGCTGGTTCGCACAATGCGCCGCGCGCGCGAAATTATCTATGGACTAGCGTTTCACCCGGTCGCGGGTCGCGTTGCAAAATTGTTATTGCAAGAGTCGCGCCAAGATTCCAAAATCGTCGAACGCGATTGGAGTCTCGACGAACTGGCGACGATGGTTGCGTCCACACCCGAAGTCGTCTGCCGCGTCCTGCATCAATTTGCCGATGAAGGATTGCTTGGCATCACGCGCACGCGCATCACCTTGCATGACCGCGAAGGTTTGGAACGAGTTGTGAAAATGGATTAATCGCCGGTTACATCGTGCTGAACGCGATGAGCAACATCGCGCCGAGCATATACACGGATGCGTACTTGAACAGTCCCAGGTTCAATCGTTCAGATGGTCGCGCGATGAGAATCCCCGCCAGAATTAGCAGACCCAAACCAAGTACGAACAAGAATCGCAGCAACCCCCACTCCATTTCAATTCCGATTGCCGCGCCAATCATCGTCACCGCTGCCGCGATGGAGGACACGGCAATCAACATTCGCGTGGTCGCCACGCCGTACCACGCTGGAAATGTCGGCACGCCCGCGCGCCGATAATCGTCGGCGTGGCGAATGTTGAAGGTCATAATGTGCGTCGGAATCCAGAACAAGACCGCCAGCGCAAGTAGAATTCCAACCCCATCGATTCCGCCAATTCCAAGCGCGCGCCCGGCAAGTGCCGGCATTCCGCCGGACAATCCGCCGATAATGATCGAGTACGGCGTGCGGCGCTTGAGCCAAACGGTGTAAACGATCACGTCGAAGAACAAGCCGGCAAAGACAACCGCGCCGTAAAGTGGACTCATCGCGTATGCCCAACTCACGCCAACGCCAGCAAGTAACAGTCCGAGCAGTAATGCTTCGACCGCCGAAATTTTTCCGGCGGGCAGAGGACGATGGCACGTTCGCTTCATCATTCCATCAATGTCGCGGTCGTACACCATATTGAGGACGGTGCTTCCGCTGATCGCCAGAAATAAACTTGCGATGAGCGCGAATACGGTTTCCCAGGTTGTTACTGGACAACGCGCGCTCAGGTACGCCGCGACGCCGGTGATGAGCAACAACCCGGTTTGCAAACTCTTGATGAGGGTCCAGTACGCGCGCACGCGTTGGTTCATCTCCACTCCTCCGCTCGGAAAAATTAGTCCGCTTGGCAATCACACGATACCGCAAGATGGGCTGATTGGTCTTTGCCAAAAGTCAAATTGATTTTAGAAATCGAGGTAGCCAACGCGGCACGCGTGCTTGGTACTCGCGGTACGCATCGCCGTAGCGTTTTTCAAGTTGGGGTTCTTCAACGAAAACGACAAACAGATGAAAGCCGATTGCAATCACAAACGCGAACGCGAGCAAGCCGGCGGAACCAAGAACAAGCGCGGTTCCGCATAACAATGAATTTCCCCCGATGTAAAGTGGATTGCGAACCCAGCGGTACGGTCCGTTCGCAACGAGTGTGTGGGGCGGATCGCCGGGTGTGCCGGTGCCGCTGCCAAAATGCACGAACGAGACTTGCGCGCTCGCGACTAATCCGATTGCGCTAACGATAATGAGCCAACCCAGCCAGCGCAAATCGATGAGCAAGCGCACCGGCATTTGCGCGTCGATTGCCGCGGTGAGCGGCGCGCCGAACCAGATACCGGCAAGTGTTGCGAGTGCGACGCCGCCCACAATGCGAAAAACCGAAAGAACGGAGCGAATGTTCACGACTTGTACCAATGGTGTAACAATCGGCGGGTTGCCGGCAAAAGTAAAATGACGACAAGTGTAATGCTCAACAGTGGCGATAACGTGAACAACGAAAATCGGCGTACTTCCAATGTGCTGGCGACTGCAAGTGGGGTGCCGCCCACAACTGCCATCAGCCCCGCGCCGATACCCAGGATACGTGACCATTCCCGCCGGCTCAGCAACGCAAAGATAAAGACTGCCCACGCCGCGCTTCCCCACCAGTTGATTTGTTGGGTCATCACGTACAATCCGTTGACGAAATCCTGTCCCAGCGAAGCAACATATTTGGCAATCGGCGCGACGCCGTTCATAAAGGACAACACGTACGCCAAGCCCGCAACGAATGCCAGGATTGCGATGCGTGAATCTATTTTGCGAACAATGAACAAACCAAGCCACAGAAATAGACTTGGAACGAAAATGACAACCGTGAGCGGAAATACTTTGGCGTCCATCGCCGGCACCATCGGAAAAAAGCCAGCGAGCAAACTAAACGTACAGGCGACAAGCCCCAGCATCCACGCCCATTTTTCGCGGCAGAGAAAACCGTACAGCGCGACGAGCCACAACACGCCGCTCGTAATCGACAGGTACCCAAGCACCGGAAACACGAGCCGCACCGACCAGGATTCGTGAACGCGATTGAGATTCACCATCATGTTGATCAGCGGATTGTAGATTTGCGGAAAAACATAGAGCGCGCTCAATCCAACCATCGCGCCAATGACGGCGAGCGCGGCGCCCAATCGAAAATTGTCTTGCATCTTTGCCTCCAATTCATTCGGATAAATATCGACGCCTTTCAAATGCCGCCGGCATCTGAAAGGCGTTCTTCACCCTCAGTGAGCAGAAACCCCTTCGTCGTCTGCCCATTTTCTACCAGACAGAATAACACCCCCAGACCAAAATGTCTTTGATAAATATCAAATTTACTTTTCCCTATCTTGACAATCTAACCAACTTGTTGCAATATACCGCCGCATAAAATATGCGGCGGTATGCCGCAAAATTCGAACGGCAGTTTGGGAATCGATATGTCAGTTGTGGATGACGTCAAATCGAAAATCGACATTGTTGATGTCATCGGACAATACGTGACATTAAAAAAGGCAGGGCGCAATTTCAAGGCGCTCTGTCCATTTCACAACGAAAAAACTCCCTCGTTCATCGTCTTTCCCGATCAAGGCACGTGGCATTGTTTTGGTTCGTGCGCAACCGGCGGCGACGTGTTCTCGTTCTTGATGAAGCGCGAGAACATCGATTTTGGCGAGGCGTTGCGGCGATTGGCGCAGCGCGCCGGCGTCGAACTGATCCGCGAAGGACCTGGGGAAGATGCGGAACGCAAACGCTTGCGCGAATTGCTTGCGACCGCCGCCGCACATTACCATTACTTGCTCAAAAATCATCCCGCCGCGCAAGCCGCGCGTGAGTACATTGTCAAACGCCATCTCAAGCCGGACACGGTCGAGCTGTTTGAACTGGGATTCGCGCTGGACGATTGGCACGCGATGGAAACGTTTCTTGTGGGCAAGGGTTTTTCTGTGCGCGACATCGAAGCGGCGGGGCTGAGTGTTCAACGCGAAGGCGGCGGTCATTACGACCGGTTTCGCGGACGCTTGATGTTTCCGATTCGCAATCGGAATAGCGAAGTGATTGGGTTTGGCGCACGGACATTGACCGGCGAAGAACCCAAGTATTTAAACTCGCCGCAGACGCCTCTCTTTGATAAGAGCGGTACACTCTACGGACTCGATCTGGCAAAAGACGCGATTCGCCAGCAGAATCTCGCCATCATCGTCGAAGGGTATATGGATGTAATCGGCGCGCATCAAGGCGGATTCAAAAATGTTGTCGCGTCGCTGGGCACCGCGCTCACCGAAAAACAACTAGGTCTTTTGAAACGCCTGACCAATCGGTACGCGCTCGCGCTCGACCCGGATGCCGCCGGCGAAGAAGCGACCAAGCGCGGTTTGGAAGTTGCGCGCGCGGCGGCAGACCACAAGAATGCTCCTGTTCCAATGGGAATTGGGACGATCTTGATGGCGAGACGAATTGACGCCGAGTTGCTTGCAATTCCAATGCCGCCCGGCAAAGATCCAGACGAGTTGATCTATGATGCGCCATCTCGTTGGCGGGAACTTGTTGAAAACGCTGTGCCTTTAGTTGATTTTTTCTTTGATGCCTTAACTCAAGATTTGGACTTGAAGAATAAATCAACCGACAAGCCGATTGCTCTCAAGCGGCTGGTGCCAATCATTGAAGAATTGAGTGAAGCATCCGAACGCTCGCATTACCAACAGAAACTGGCGCGACTAGTTGGAATGCCTGAAAAAGCACTCGAAGAGCAAATTGTTGCACAGCGTCAGCTGCCGCGTATTTCAATGCGTCAGGGGAAAAACTTGCCTTCAGCTCCGCCGCCTGCCGCCTCGAAACTGGAAGAATATGTGTTGGCGCTTGCGCTCCACACGCCAGAACATTTAGCGAGAATTGGCTTTCTGGAAGCCGAAGATTTTAGTGAAGCCGATAGCCGCGCGTTGTTTGTTGCCCTGCGCGAATTTTGGAAGCCGGCAGAATGGTTCGACCGCGAAGCGTTTCGCGCGACGCTTGACGAAACGCTTGCCGCGTTGTACGACCGCTTGATCGAACGAGACGCGCCGGACTTGGATGAACTGGGACTTGGACGCGAGATCGAAGGCGCGGCGCATCGGTTGCGCTTGCAACACGACAAGACGGAATTGGAGCAGATCGAAGTATTACTGCGCGACAAGGATGATGAACGCGCGCAGGAAGATATTTTACGTTTGCAAACACGCGTCAGTTTTTTGCTCAAACGCTTGATGGATAGTCAAAAGGCATTGAGTTCTCGAATGGCTCAGAGTCGTCTATAAAAAATGACGAGATCCACAAACGCAAAATCCAAAACTAAAAAGCGCATGCTAAAAAAAGTCGAACGCAAACATTCCAAAGTGCTCGCGCTTGCCGGCGTGCACGACGATGCCGCGTGGGCGCGCGCGGCAGATTTGCCGGATCAAGACGCCGCGCTCGATGCGCTCGTGCGCAAAGCCGGCGCGCGCAAAAGACTCACGCTCGAACAAATCCGCGAGGTTTTTCCGGAGATCGAAGAAGACCCGGAACAAATTCTGGATTTGCGTCGATTGTTGGCGGAGATGAAGATCAAGATCGTCAACAATCATCTGGCGATCCCGCGCGATAAAGCCGACGAGCCGGTGATCGAGAGCGACGAACCGATATTGGATTTGGAAATTCCCACCGAAGTGGGCAGTGATCCGGTGCGGATGTACTTGCGCGAAATCGGACGCGTGCCGTTGTTGAACGGTCCGGAAGAATCCAAATTGTCGGAGATGGTGCGCAAGGGCGAACTGGCGCAACAAAATTTGAGCAAGCCGACCGCCAACGCTAAACTGAAATCGAAATGGAAAGCGGCGGTCGATGCGGCGGTAACCGCGCGCTTGAAACTTGCCGAGGCAAATCTGCGACTCGTCGTCAGCGTCGCCAAACGTTACATCGGGCGCGGAATGTCGTTTCTCGATTTGATTCAGGAAGGCAACATTGGTTTGCTGCGCGCGGTCGAGCGTTTCGATTACTCGAAAGGATTCAAGTTCTCGACGTACGCGACGTGGTGGATTCGCCAAGCGATCACGCGCGCGATTGCTGATCAAGCGCGCACGATTCGCATCCCGGTGCATATGGTCGAGACGATCAATCGATTGATTCGCATTTCGCGCCGGCTGACCCAGGAATTTGGCCGCGAACCAACGTCGGAGGAAATCGCGTTGGAGATGGAAATCTTGCCGCCAGAAGATCGGCGCGCGATTTTGGAAGCGCAGGCGCGCGGCGAGCCGCTGGAACCCAGTTTGGATCGGCGTTTGAAACGCGCCGCGTTGAAAGTTCGGCGCATTATGAAAATCTCGCAAGAACCAATGTCGCTGGAAACGCCGATTGGGCAGGAGGAAAATTCGTCGCTCGGCGATTTCATCGAAGATGAATCGATGCCGGGACCGGCGGATCAAGCATCGCGCCAATTGTTGAAAGAGCAAATGCAAGACGTGCTCGATGGTTTGAACGAGCGCGAGCGCAAAGTGTTGGAACTGCGCTTTGGTTTGACGGACGGAATGACACGGACGCTGGAAGAAGTGGGGCAGGAGTTTGGCGTTACGCGTGAGCGCATTCGGCAGATCGAGGCGAAGGCGTTGCGCAAACTGCGGCATCCGTTGCGCAGTCGCAAGTTGAAGGATTATTTGGGGTAAAAATTGCGACGCGGTCACCGTGACTTGAAGTAATAGTTCACTAAAAAGACGTCGGTACTTTTATCGGCGTCTTTGTTTTTGCGCACCGAACGAGAGACGCGCAGCTCCTCGTTTGTGTTTTAAGCAGGATTTAAAGTTCGATGCGTAAATTCCGCCTAACACTCTAGTTCTCGCTTTACATGGATTTAAGCAAGAATTAAATTGGGCTTTACCACGCACGGGCGGAAGGATGCTATTTTGTTGCCACAATCATTTAGAAGGAGAAAAGAAAAATGAACACAGCTATTGAAGCCTTACTTGCGCTGTTGACTGCGTTATTCGCCGCATTTGGGCAAACTCAGCCAGCCGCCGCGCCTGATCGGCCTGTTGTTGCGCCGGTCGCTTCGGCGGCATCATCAAGCGCGTCGTCGTTCGCTTCATCCACCACATCATCGGCGCAATCGTCTAGCGCATCCTCGCAGTCGTCTGCCGCGTCGAGCGCATCGTCGTCGCAATCGTCTAGCGCGTCCTCGCAGTCGTCTGCCGCGTCGAGCGCATCGTCGTCGCAATCGTCCGCCGCATCAAGCGCGTCCTCGTCGCAATCTTCCGCCGCGTCGAGCGCATCATCGTCAGCAGCATCCTCGTCTTCATCGAAATCTTCGGCAAGTTCGTCCGCCGCATCGACCAAGTCTGAGTTTGAAGTTCAAGGCACCCTTCAGAGCGTAAACGGAAATACACTTGTGATCGATGGTAAATCCTACGTTCTTGATCCGAAAGCCGAAATTAAAATCAAATTGCAAGCCGGCCTCGTCGTCAAAGTTGAAGGCACGATTGTGAATGGGCAATTCGTGATCCGCGAAATCGAAGGGCGTGCCGCCAGCAGTTCGAGCGCTTCCAGTGGCAGTAGCTCCAGCAAGAGTAATGACAAGGATGATGACGATCACAAAGGTTCGAGCTCATCCAGCGGTAGTAGCGCCAGCTCCAGCGGTAGTAGTTCAAGCCGGGGCGATGATCACGGTGATGACGATGATGATGACGACGATGACGACGATGACGACCACAAGGATGGTGGTAAATCCGGCAAGAAATAAATTCTTCTCTTCCACCTTAAATGAATTGTCTCGACTCACGCGTCGAGGCAATTCATTTTTCATGTGATGTGGTACCGCTGAGAGTATTGAGGAATTGCTCTGGATTGTTTTCTCTACTTGCAGTATAATCGGACTGTGATGCTCATTAGTGGCGGGGAGAATCAATGGTTCAAAAAATCCTAGTGGTTGATGACGAGCGACTGATTGTCGATTCGGTCAAGTATGGATTGCAGAAAGAAAACTATGTGGTCATCGTTGCGTACGATGGTGAACAGGCAATTACAAAGGCACGCGAAGAGAATCCGGATTTGATCTTGCTCGATGTCCAAATGCCCAAGCGGGATGGCTGGGCGGTCTTGCGGCAGGTTCGTCAATTCAGCCGCGTGCCGATCATTATGCTGACTGCACGTGCCGAAGAAGCAGATAAAGTGTTGGGGCTGGAGCTAGGTGCGGATGATTATCTGATCAAGCCGTTTAGTCTGCGTGAGTTGTTGGCGCGTGTGCGCGCGGCGCTAAGACGCGCCACGGAGTACGTCGAGCCAGCGGCACATCCGATCAAGATTGGGCAAGTAGAAATTGATCCAGCCAGTCATCGTGTAGTGAATTGCGGTCAGCCGCTGGAACTAACCCGCAAAGAGTACGATTTACTATATGCCTTGATGGTGTACGCCGGCAAGGTCATCGCGCGGAACGACTTGATTGACAAAGTGTGGCAAACAGATTGGGTTGGAGACACCCGCACGCTGGATGTGCACATTCGCTGGTTAAGAGAAAAAATCGAAAATGATCCAAGCAAGCCGCGGTACATTCAAACGGTGCGGGGTGTAGGTTATCGCTTTGCGACGCCGGACGAGGTGGGGGAGTGAAATTTGCTTTTCCGTTCAAGAGTTTGCGTACCGGTTTGATGCTGACGTATCTGTTTCTTATCGCGAGTAGTTTGGGTTTGCTCGCTTGGCGGATCGGTTCGTCTTTGGATGCCAGTCGCTTTGCGGAAACTCAACGCGATCAGGAGGGGCGTGCCATTTTGGCGGCAAGTATTGCCGGCGATTGGCTGGCAAACTATCAATCCCAGAAAATCGGTGCATCTGTTTTACAGCACAACGCCGAAACGCTTGCACGTGAAGTCAGTCAATCGGTGGCATTGCTGGATGTGAGTGGTAAAGTACTGGTAGACACCGAGCATCCGAATGACATCGATCATGATGATTCAAAAGAACCGGAAATGGCGGCGGCCATGACCGGGCGCGTGGCAAACGCGGTGCGCTATGATGTCGACGATCTTGGTGACGCGCTGTTCACAGTTGCGCCGGTGCGATATAATGGTGTGATTGCGGGTTATGTGCGCTTGGAATTGCCGATGCGACTGGTTGAAGAAACCCGGCGTCAGTTTTGGCTGAGGATCGTTGGTGCAACGATGCTTGCCGGATTCATTACCATCATCGTCAGTCTTGGGTTTGCGCGTGCGCTGACCAATCCATTGGCGCAGATCAACCGTGCTGCGACTGCGCTGGCGAATGGCGATTTGAAACAACGAATTCAAATTGCTGGGCCGCAAGAGTTGGAGCAATTGGCGCACGGATTCAATTTTATGGCAGAACGCATCGAGCGGGTGATGGAGGATCAACGCGCGTTCGTTGCGAACGCCGCGCACGAACTGCGCACCCCGTTGACGACCATTCGTTTGCGTGCGGAGGCGTTGAGCGAAGGTGCCAAGGATGATCCCACCGTCGCGCCTCAATTTCTCGATGATATTGTTGCTGAGACAGATCGGCTTTCGCGTTTGGTGGGGCAATTACTCGATCTCTCGCGCATCGAGACCGGCGTGATGACACCTCATCGGGAGCCGGTCGCGCTGGACACACTAGCACAAACTTTGGCCCATGAACTTGCGAGCCGCGCCGCCCAAAAGAACATTGAGTTGCGTATCGAGGTGCCAAGCAATTTGCCGCGTGTGAATGCTGATCCTGATCAAATGCGCCAAGTGTGGCTTAATCTGATTGTTAATGCGATCAAGTTCACGCCCGCCGGTGGTCGAATAACTATCGAGGTGCGGCGGGTTACAATTTCACGCTCATCGAAATATCTGCCCGCCGGTGATTGGCTTACCGGGGTAATTGCGGATACTGGCGCCGGCATCGACGCGGTGGATCTGCCGCACATCTTTGAGCGATTTTATCGCGTGGATAAATCTAGGACGCGCAGCGCGGTAGACGAACAATCGGAAGGGGTTGGCTTGGGGTTAGCCATCGTTAAAAGTATTATTGATGCGCATGGGGGACGGATTTGGGTCGAGAGTAAACCGGGTGTGGGAACTATGTTCACATTTGCTGTGCCCATTTAACATGGCTTTAAAATCACGTTAAGTTGAGCTTAACCCGTTGCTCGAACACCAATGGTATAGTCGATAGTTGGGGGAGAATGCATGAACGCGTTATTGGAATTTTTGTTGGCGTTGCTAGCGGCAATCAATGCAGCAACCGGGGGACCCGACGATACGAATAATTTGCCGGATCGCCCGGTGATTGTTGCGCCGACGCCGATTCCTGTCGAAGCCATGAATACGCCGGAATCAATCGCCGTCGAGTTGGACGGATTTGTTTTGTTTGTGAGCGACGAGTTGGTTATTGTCAATGGTGTGCCGGTCAATCTTGGTGCGCAGGTCGAAATCAAAGGACAATTGGAAATTGGTGCGTTGGTGCATGTGCAAGGTATCCGGCGCGGCAATGCGATTGAGGCACGTCAAATTGATGTCCTACAAACTGCTCGTCCGACACCCAACCCCGGCGGAAAAGCGGACGGTGGTTCTGGTTCCAGCGTGAGTTCGGCGTCGAGTACAAGTTCCAGCGCGAGTTCTAGCTCAAGCGCAAGTTCGAGTTCCAGCGCGCGTTCCAGTTCCAGCACCAGCGCAAGTTCGAGTTCTAAATCCAGTTCCAGTGCGAGTTCGAGTGTGAGTTCTAGCTCGAGTTCTAAATCAAGTGCGAGTTCCAGTGCAAGCTCAAGTTCGCGCGAAAGTTCTGGCTCAAGTTCAAGTGCAAGTTCGAGTAAGGGGTCGGATGACTCGGATGATTCAGACGACTCAGATGACTCGAAATCAAAAGGCGGCAGTAACTAGACGCGCTACTTGAATCTCACAACCATCCACCTGCAAACTAGCACCATATAGTTGGTAGCAGCAGTAGTAGTGCATCAACATGAAAGTGCGTAGTGGGCAAATGATTTATCGCCGTATTTGTCGGTGTTTCCACATCGGCTTTGTATGCAACTTTTTCATGTTGCTGCAGTAGTTCACGACGATAACACGTCCCAACGTTTAAATTTGACCCGCGCCGATTCTTGAATATAATACGACCAACAGCATATTCCTCGGTAGCTCAATTGGCAGAGCGCGCGGCTGTTAACCGTGATGTTCTAGGTTCGAGTCCTAGCCGAGGAGCCACACCAAAACCCGCCGCACGTTCGGCGGGTTTGTTTATGCGGCGGATTTTGACAATCGACTCGGGTGCGTGGTAATATGCCATGCAATTTGAGCGTGCGTGCTTGTGGATGACGCGCGCCGCAGGAGTCTTTATGCCAGACCAAATGTTGGTCGCTTTTTCTGACGAGGGTTTGGAAAAAATCCAAGAGCGAATGGAAAATCTGCGGGTTGATTTGGGCGCGTCCGGCGCGCTGATGCTCGACGATTCGGGACAGCTACTTGCCGAATGTGGTCGCTTGCGCGGCTTTGACCGCAATTCCTTTCTCGCGCTGGTTGGCAACGCAATGTCCGCGTCGAACGCGGTCGTGCATCTGTTGCGCGACGAAACCGCGTTTGACCTGCATTATCACGAAGGTCAAAACTATGAAATGTACACCACGCGCCTGAACGATCAAATATTTCTGACCTTGATGTTGGAGCGTCGAGCCAGCGGCACAAGCCGGATTGGGATGGTGTGGCTGACCTTGCGCCGCGCCGTAACTGACCTGCGCGCGCTCATCAAAAAGTCGATGGTCGAGCCGGGCACCACCGCTAGCCGCGCAATCACAAGTGCGGTGAGCGATGCTTTGGACGAAGCGATGAATATGCTCGATGGCGATTTGCTTGCGCCCAAAACCGCGACACCGCCCAAGCCTGCGCCGGTGCAAGAGCCGCCGCGCCCGCGCAAAAAACTGCCGGGCAGAGACAAGCCCAAACCATCGCCGGCAGAACCGCCGCCACCCCCAACCATCTCGCGCGACGTTTTGAACGACCCCAATCACATCCTCACGTACGAAGAAGCACGCGCGCTTGGACTCATCAATCTCGATGAGTCGTCGGAAGATGCATGAACGCACTCGTCTTTGACGGACAACTCAAACTCGTCCGCGATTATCCAACGCCGCGCGCAAACGACGAATCTTTGGTGCGCGTTTTGCGCGCCGGCATTTGCAACACCGATCTCGAAATCACCAAAGGATATATGAACTATCGCGGCGTGCTGGGACACGAATTCGTCGGCATCGTCGAAACGGGGGCAATGCGCGGCGCGCGCGTCGTTGGTGAAATCAATGCGTCCTGCGGCGAATGTCCAACCTGTTTGCGCGGCGACCCAACCCATTGTCCCAATCGCACGACGCTCGGCATCGTCAATCGCGACGGCGCGCTCGCAGAATTCCTCACGCTTCCCGCGCGCAACTTGTATCGCGTCCCGGATGCTGTGAGCGACGCGCAAGCCGTCTTCGTCGAACCGCTTGCCGCCGCGTGCGAAATCACCGACCGCATTCACATTCGCCCCACCGATCGCGTGTGTGTGATCGGCGATGGCAAACTGGGATTGCTGTGCGCGCAAGTTTTGCACCTGACCGGTTGCGAGTTGCTCGCGCTCGGTCGGCACGAAAGTAAACTTGCAATCCTTGACCAACGCGGCATCGCCACGACGACCAAGCCCGATGAAATTCGCGGTCGATTCGATATTGTCGTCGATTGCACGGGACACGCCAGCGGCTTTGAGTTGGCGCGCAAGTTGACGCGACCGCGTGGCACCCTCGTTTTGAAATCGACTTTTCACGGCGGGCAAGACACCACGTTCGCGCCAATTGTCATCGACGAAATTTCGATTGTCGGTTCGCGGTGCGGACCGTTCGCGCCAGCGTTGCGTTTGCTCGAAAAAAAGTTGATCGATGTCGAATCGATGATCAGCGCAGAATATCCGCTCGCGCGCAGTATCGAAGCATTCGAACGCGCCATTGAACCGGGAGTGCTCAAAGTTCAAGTAACAATGAACCAATAAACCAAGACGATTGGCTCATTGGCTCATTTTCTTTGGAGGCACCTTGCCGAAACATTATTACATCGCCATCGAAGGCGTCATCGGCGTGGGCAAGACAACCTTGACGCGGATGGCGCAGCCGGCGTTCGATGCCGAAATCCTCCTCGAAGTATTTGAAGAGAATCCCTTTCTCGCTCGCTTTTATCAAGACCGCAAGCGGTACGGTTTTCAAACGCAAATCTTTTTTCTCCTCAGCCGTTATCATCAACAACACGAATTCATTCCCGCGGCGCTCGCGCGCGGCAATCTGCTCAGCGATTACACGTTCGACAAGAATCAAATCTTTGCAACGCTCAACATCGAAGGCGATGAGTTGGCGATGTACGAAAGTGTGCACCGCATCATTGCCACCAAAATTCCCACCCCCGATCTTGTTGTCTATCTGCGCGCGGACACGGACGTGCTGATGGAACGCATCGCGTTGCGGGATCGTTCATACGAGCGCGCGATGGAACGCGATTATATTGCGCAACTGGGTCGAGCGTACGATGAGTTCTTTACGCATTACACGCTTGCGCCCGTGTTGACCATCGATTCCAACACCATCGATTTTGTTCGCAAGCCATCCGACCTGCAGATGATCCTCGAGCGCATTCGCACAAAATTGGCGCTGGGCGTGCATCAGCATCCGCTCTTCGAAAACGGAGGCGGCGCGTGAAAAAATTCATTGCGATTGCCGGCAATATCGGCGTGGGCAAATCGACGCTCGTCGAAAGGATGTGCGCGCGGCTCGACTGGGAACCGTTTTTCGAAGGCGTCGTCGATAATCCCTACCTCGCCGATTTCTATACGGATATGCGCGCGTGGTCGTTTCAATCCCAAGTCTTTTTTCTGGCGCGCCGCTTGCGCGATTTGCGCCGCTTGATGAATTTTCCGCGCACGGTCGTGCAAGACCGCAGCGTGTACGAAGACGCGGAAATCTTTGCCAAAAACTTGTATCGGCAGGGATATATTGCGGAGCGCGATTGGCAGACATACCGCGAGTTGTATGAAGTGCTGACCGAATTGCTTCCGCCGCCTGACCTCGTCGTCTATCTCAACGCTTCGGTGCCGACCCTGTTGCAACGCATTGCACAACGCGGACGCGATTACGAAAAGAGTATCGCGCCGGATTATTTGGAGCAACTCAATTTACTGTACGACGAGTGGATTTCAGATTTCGCGCTGTGTCCCATCCTCATCGTCCCCGCCGACCGCTTGGATTTTGTCGCCAACCCGCAACACCTTGACCTCATTGCGCAAAAGGTGCAAGAAAAATTGCGCGGCGAGCAGATGGTGTTGTTTGATTGACGAACCGGGATTTTTTCTGGAGGGAGTAATATGTGCGGACGCTTTGTTCTCTTTTCCGATTTGAAACATATTCAACTCGCGTTCGATCTGGCGGACATCAAAGCCAAAATCGAACCGAGTTACAATATCGCGCCGACGCATCAGGTTGCCACCATCGTGCAACGCGCCGATGAAAAATCGTTGGAGTTGATGCGGTGGGGCTTGATTCCGTCGTGGGCAAAGGATGACAAGCTCGGTGCCAAGATGATCAACGCGCGCGCGGAAACCGTCGCCGATAAACCCAGTTTCAAGCGCGCGCTCATCAAACGTCGTTGTCTCGTCATCGCCGATGGATTCTACGAATGGCGCAAAGAGGGGACACGTAAGACGCCGATGTTTATCCGGCTCAAATCGGGTGAACTCTTGGGTTTTGCCGGACTGTACGAGACGTGGCAATCACCGGCGGGCGAAACGATCACGTCGTGCGCAATCATCACGACGGCGGCGAATGAATTGATGCAATCGATTCACGAGCGGATGCCGGTGATATTATCGAAAGAGGATCAGCGCGCGTGGCTCGACCCGGCGAATCAAGATGCGTTGCCGTTGGTTGCGCTCTTACAACCGTACCCGTCGGACGAGATGCAAGCGTACGCGGTCTCGCCGCTCGTCAATTCGCCGCGCAATAATTCGGCAGAGTGTATCAAGCCGGTTTGATGAACACAGAGATCGGCAAAACGCCGCCCCCTACACACTCGCCTTGATCGCCGCCACCTCTTGCCGGAGCAAATTGATTTCTTTAGCATAATCGTTTCCGCGCACGCGCATCTGATATTTGCGAAACGCCAGCTCCGTTAGCGTGTGCGAAAATCGCGCCGCTTGCCGCGCGCCGCGCCAATTGCCATTCGTCAACGCGGTCAATTGTATTGCCCAGCGTTGCAGCGACGAACGGACGATGGTGTATTCCTTTTCTGTGATCAACCCCGCGGTTACTTCTTCACGCAATTCCTGCGTGATCCATTTCTTTTCATTGACCCAGCTAAAGATCATCACAACGAACACGATCAGCGCGCCGCCCCAATCGCTCAACGCGCCGATGAGAAATGAAATCAAGCACGTTGCTTGCGCCAACGCGATGCCCAGATTGTGAATCGCGTGAAATAACATCGCCGCGCTCAACCCCAGCACCGCGAACAACGCGCGCAAAGCAAAGGAACTACTCATGCGCGCCAGATACAAACCCAAGCCGGTCAAACTTGTAAAGAACGCGTGATTCAAGCCAAAGACCACCGCGCGCAGAAAAACCACCACACTCCACGATGCCCAACCGCCGCTCGCCCACGCGCCGATAAAATAAAGCAGATTTTCCGTCATCGCAAAACCGTGACCTACCAGCGCGCCGTAAATAATTCCATCGATGGGACTGTCGAACTCGCGGTAGAAAATGAGATACAGCGCAAAGAGAATCGTGCCTTTGGCAATTTCTTCGACGAACGGCGCAACCGCGCTTGAACCGATCACTTCAGCCGATGCCGCGCCGAGTACCGACAACGGTACGCCGGCGATCAACTCAAGGATGATGGCGACGATAATTGCTGGAATCGCACCCCAGAAAAATGCGACCGTCAATAGCGGCACCGGCTCCTTCTCGTACCGATCGAACCACCATAGCACAGTTGTGTACGCCAACGTCGGCACAATCGTTGCAACAATCGATGCGAGCAAAGCGACGAATGCCATCATGGTTGTTCATCCTTCCGCACAACGGATAGATCGATTTGACGCGGCACGCCAAACATCGCCAACGCGATGACGCCGAGCAGAACCGCGAACCACAGCGTGCACAGACGAATGATGAGGGTTGCCGCAACAGATGCCTCGCGTGTTGTTCTGACGATTTGTTCCGTCAACAACGCCATACTGCCTTCTGTTGCGCCCAAGCCGCTCGGCAACATCGATGCCGCGCCAAAGATCGTTGCGGCGGCGTAGATAAATGTCGCTTGCAGTAACAATTCCGCGCTTGCCGGCACGCCGACGCCCAGCAGAATAAAGAAGAACGCCACACATTCACCGAACCACGCGGCAATCGATAATGTAATTGCGATCACGAGCGGTTTCAGACGCAACATCAAATACGCGCTTTCGTACAGATTGCGTGCGAGATTTGCAAACCGACCGATAACCGGCAAATGTCCCAGCCCAGCGATCATTCGCTCCACAAGCGCGTGTTGTTGCACGATGATGACAAACGCCACCAGCGCAATCAACATTGCCGCGAGCGCGCCGATGCCAAGCGGGTAAAACGCCAAACCAAACGCGGCAAGTAAACCCATACCTAGCAAATCGGTCAGGCGTTCCGCGCCGATAATCGATGCGGAATAACTGACCGATGTTTGATAACGTTCCTTGAGCAGAAACGATTTCAATACTTCGCCCAACTTACCGGGCGTCATCGTCAGCGCAAACCCGGCAAGGAAGATCAACAGCGAATCGCGGCGTGTAACTTGGTTCACGCCGATGACGTCGAGATAATAATGCCAGCGGACAAAACGGAGTAAAAAATTTGCCAGCGTCGTCGCAAAGGCGAGCGGGAGAAAGCGCCAATCGAATTTGGCAAGCGCATCGAGCAGGCGCGGCGCGTCCGCATAAAACGCAAGCGCGAGAAACACGACGAGCGCGAAACTGAGTGAAAGAATGAGGCGTTGGCGCAATTGTGGCGGCATCAAATTTTTCCGATTAAGCACAAAGTTTGCTCGCGAGTATAATGGATAATGCGCAGAATGTCTATTTCGGAATTCACTCGGAGTGTGTTATAATTTCATTGGACGGCAATTGCAGGAGGATGAAATGGGAACGGAACCAGTTGTCCTTCAACGGAAAATCATCGGCGTGTTGATGCGCGCGGCGCGCGAAAAAACACACCACACCGTGAACGAGGTCGCGCATCGGCTCAACGTGACGCCGGCGCGAATTCGCGCGTACGAACGAGGCAATCGCGACATTTCTCTGCCGGAGCTTGAGGTCCTCGCCCTCTTTTTGCAAACGCCGCTTTCGTTTTTCTTCGATGTTGAATCGGATGTAGTTGAAACGCCGCCCGCGCCAGTGCGTCCCGAAGAAATGCGTGCTCGCCGCTCGCTGATTGGCGCAAAACTCAAACAAGCGCGCCTCGCCGAGGGTAAATCGAAAGAGGATTGTGCGCGAGTCATCGGGCGCACGCCGTCCACGTTGAGTCGTTACGAACGCGGCGTAACCGATATTCCGATTGTCGACTTGGACACGCTGGCACAGTTCTTGCGGGTCAACCTTCATTATTTTGTCGAACGCAAAGCGGGTGGAACAGATACCGATGTGATCGATTTGGAGACGCTGGCTAAACTTCCGCGTGATGTACGCGCGTTTGTGTTGGACACCGGCAATCTGCCGTACTTGCGGATGGCAATGAAATTTGCCGATATGCCGACCGATCGTTTGAAAGAGTTGGGCGAAATCTTGCTCGTCGTTCGATAAATGCGAGGTGGTGGATGAGCGGGGATAACTTGTACGCGCAAGCGAAGAAATTGTACGACGAAGCCAGCACGAAAGAAGCGATGACGATGTATGAGCAGGCGCGCGCCGCGTTTTTGGCGGAAGGCAACGCGCTTTTAGCGGCGCGCGCGGCGAATGATCTTGGGGTGGTGTACCATTTGCTGGGGCGTCACGACGATGCGCGAAAAATTTTTGCCGAAACGTTGGCGGCGTTTGAGCAGTTGGGCGATGTGCTGGGGCAAGCCAAAGCCGTTGGCAATCTTGCGTCGTTGCAGGAACGCGCTGGCGACCGCGCCGGCGCGGAACAGAATTATCTGCGCGCGGGCGAACTGTTTCATCAACTCGGCGAAAAAACATTTGAGTACGACACGTACCGCGCGTTGAGTCAACTGCAATTATCCGGCGGTCGCTGGCTTGAAGCGCTGGCGACATTTGATCGTGCGCTTGCGGCAAAAGGCGGTTCGCGTTTTCTGCGTTGGTTCTTGCAGATTCCGCTCAAGATGCTGGGGATTAGATGAAAAACCGGCAGGCGCTACGCCTGCCGGTTGCTTTTTATTGCACTCGAAAATCCACACCATTGTTCAAATTATCGTTCACGTAGATTTCCACTTTGTAAATACCTGCCACCCATTTATCGGGTGGACGAAAGTTGAACCACACGCGCTTGCTACTGGTAATGGTGATTTCATTTTCGCCCAGCCGAGTGTTGCATGGCTCTAATCCGCCAGTGTCCAATGCATACCACACGGCTTTGATTTTAGAATTTGCCGGCGCATTATCGAGATCGATGATTGCATGAAAGACAGAGGTCGGTTTGAACTGGCGCGTTGGATTGACTGGTTCCACCGTATCGGATTTGACGCTTTCCGCCATTGTCAGCGCTCTAGCGATAAGCGGAGGTTTATATACTGGTGCGGACGGCGGCGGACATTTGCCGATAGTTTGCGGCGTGGGCGTCCGGAAGGCGGCGATGTTTTCCTTAACCGAAAATGTCAAGGTACGGTCAAGCTGTTCGTTCAGGAACACGTCGATTTTGTACGTGCCAACAGGCAATCGGCTGGTACCGTAAAAGACAATGTCCAGATACCGCGACCCTTGAACGGTGGCGCGATAACTTGTGATTTCCGAATTCGACGGGATGCCGGTAGCGTTGATGACCGACCAAACAGCACGAATGTTGGTTCCGGCAGGCGCGTTTGCTAATGAGAGATTTACATGGATTTCTCCATCGGGCGGGAATGTATCTGAGATGCTAAGCGGAGAATTGGTCAATGGAGTTACTTCACGCGCTAACACCACGTCAGAAATTATTCCAGTGCCAGATGACTTGGATATGATGGATGAGGATGAACTTTTTGCCAGCGGGGTGGCGGTGACTACTTGAACGCGCACCGTTGCCGTTGGGAGCTCGATGATAGCGGTGGCGGCGCGAGTTGGCGTTGCAGACACATTTCCAACCGAAAACGAAAAATCGCACGCGAGCGCCGGTAACGCGATGAGTGCAAATGCCACAATGAGCGCGCGAGCATCTAATAAGCGTCGAGCCATTTTTGCCTCCCTCCTTGAGAAGCGAGATTCGTCTAGGCAACATCACCAAGACAATTCTCAAATTCGCTCATCCGTAATATGCGAGCGAGATTATTAATTGTTAAAATTCTTGACCGTATCGAGCGAGTTGTTCGCTCTGGCTCAATTTTTCATTTAACGGTTTGCCCAACTTTGCGTGAAGCATTGTCCGGCGATAATATCCAATGTGCCATTCGCATCGCCCACGCCGGGAATGTTGGCGGAATAATTTTGCTTGCCCGGCGCGAGGAAGATGACTTTGCGTCCGTTGCCATCGATTTTGTAGAGCGTGCCGGCAATCGTATAGTTCATTTGTTGTCCGTAATAATTCACGACCAACAATCCCCCTTGACCGGCTGGAATCACGCCGCATTCGGTTAAAACCGGCGGCGCGGACGATGAGGGCGCGGCGCTCGAAGTGCTAGCGGCGCCTGCCGAGACCGTGAAGGTTCTCGTCGTGTCGAGTGCGCCATTCACAAAAATTTCGACGCGATATGTGCCAGTGGGCCATGAAGTTGTTGGCGAAAGCACAAAGTCAATGTTGCGCGTGCCGTCGGTGGTGACTTCGGTTTCATCGATCTTGGTGTTGGGCGCGGCGGCGGTGCCAACATCAACCGCGTACCAAACCGATTTGAATTTGGTATTCGTTGGTGCGCTTTGCGTGCGCACGACGGCGTGAAAAGTTGAACTGGGACTAAAGACAGTGGTTGGATTCTGCGGGTCTTTATTTGCGCCCTGAGTGGCTTGCGCCATCGTTACGCTATTGATGTACCCAGAGGATTTCGGTTGAGCGGTCGCTGCAATGCTTGACGACGCGCTGGTGGAAAAAACCAGCGGGCGGGTCGCAGTGGGTAGTGGTGGCGGCAATGCCGCCGACGATGAGGATGATTGTGTCGTTTGTTCTTGGACAGTAAAATTCATCGAGCGCGCGGGCGTGCCGTTCAAACGAATCTCAACTTTGTAATTGCCCGGCGGTAATTTACCGCCGTCCGGTTTAAAAGTGAAATCGAGATTGCGCGAGCCCTCTGTCTTGATTTCAAACTCGCCCATACGTTGCCCGGCGCCAGTCAACCAGATTGCTCCTACATTGGTATTGGGCGGTGCGTCTTTTATAGTCACAACAGCGTGAAAAGTTGAGTGATTGGCGGGAAAGGCATAGGTGATATCGACGGGAGAGAAATTGGCGCCTTGCACATTTTTTGCCATCACAGCATCGGTGATGATCGACCCCGGGGTTGTGCCGGTAAATTGATCTAGTCCGCCGGTGGCAACCAAGACCACAAACGCGCCGCACACACAGAGCAACGCCAGCGCGGCAAGTGAGAGACACCCAATTACAATTCCAGAAGCCGATTGCCAAAATGGTTTCTTCGCGGTCATCATTTTCTCCTTTGGTTGATTTTATCTCGCGCACGGTTCATCGGTTTGGTTTATTGTCCTTTCAACTCGCGCAACCATTTCTCCGCTTCGGCACGACTAGTCCCGTCTGGGGCAAGTTTCAAGTACGTCTCCAAGTCGCTGATGGCTTGCGGTTTTAGACCGCGTTCTTTATACAATGCGCCGCGATTTAAAAAAGCGCTCGCATATTTAGAGTCAAGTTGAATTGCCTTGGTGTAATCGGCGATGGCTTGATCCACATTGCCCTTTCCCTCAAACGCCACCCCGCGATTAAAGTAAGCATCGGTGTATTGCGGATTGATTCCGATTGCGCTAGTAAAATCAGCGATCGATTGATCCCAGTTTCCTTTATTGCCTTGCGCAATTCCACGATTGAAATAAGCGTTAATATGCTTGGGATCCAGTTCGATGGCTTTGGTGTAATCGACAATCGCCAGATCGTACTGCCCCATTCGCAAATAGCCGTTTCCACGATTGTTGTATGCCGAGATGTCTCGCGGATTGAGTTGGATGGCTTTGGTATAATCGGCGATGGCTAGCTCGAGTTGACCGATACGCAGATAGCCATTTCCGCGATTGTAAAATGCGTCCGCGTACGTGGGATCGAGTTCGATGGTTTTGGTGTAATCTGCAATCGACTGATCCGAATTGCCTTTTCTGGCGTGCGCGTTGCCGCGTTGAAAATAGGCGAGCGCAAATTTAGGATCGAGCGCGATGGCTTGGGTGAAATCGGCAATCGCTTGATCGTAGTTGCGTTGCTCCGCCGCAGTTTTTCCCCGTTCAAAGTACACGGTGGCGGCAATCGTTGGCGATGGTGCCGGCGTCGATGTGGCGGCGACGCGCGTCGGGCTGGGAAGCGGCGTCGATATCGGAATAATTTGAGTTGGGCTGGGTTGCGGCGTTAGTGTTGCGGGCGCAATCGTTGGACTGGCGCAGGCGGAAATCAAGATTATGTGCAAGGCGACAAGTAATGCGCGAATATTTGTTGAGAAGACCAGCCGAATCATCATTCCTCCAATCTAATGCGCGCAATTCTATTTGAATCCCAGTATCCTGTCAATGGGTGGGCAAGAAAAAACCTTCGAGGTTTCTACACCCTCGAAGGTTTGTGATCCGATTATTCTTCGTCTTCCTCTTCCTCTTCGCCAGCGCGTTCCTTCTTGGCTTTCTCGATGATCTGTTGCGCGACGTGCGACGGCACCGTGTCGTAATGGCTAAACTCCATCGTAAAGTAACCGCGCCCCTGCGTCATTGACCGCAAGTCGGTGGCATAACGCTGGATTTCGGCGAGCGGCGCTTGCGCGTTGACCACGCTCCACGTTCCCTTTTGATCCATCCCCAGCACGCGCCCGCGTTTGGTGTTCATATCCCCCATCACATCGCCCATGAATTGTTCCGGGATCGTGATCGTCAAATTCATGATCGGTTCGATCAAGACTGGACCGGCTTGGGGGATGCCGGCTTTGAACGCTTTGTGTGCCGCAAGCTTGAACGCGATTTCCGACGAATCGACCGGGTGGTACGAGCCGTCGTACAACACCGCGCGAAAATCCGTGGTTGGAAAACCAGCCAGCACACCTTTTTGCAAAATTTCGCGCATTCCTTTTTCGACTGCCGGAATAAACGAGTTGGGCACCGAACCGCCAAAAATTTCCTCGGCGAATTCAAAGCCCGTCCCGCGCGGCAATGGCTCAAACCGAATCCACGTATCGCCAAATTGTCCGCGCCCACCGGTCTGTTTCTTGTGGCGACCTTGCACTTTGGCTGTTTTGGTAATCGTTTCTTTGTACGGAATTTTGGGTACGCCGGTCAACAACTCTACGCCGAACTTTTGCTTCAACCGTTTGACTGCGACATCGACGTGCGAATCCCCCATCCCGGACATGATCGTTTCGTTCGTGTCCGGTTCGCGATAGACACGCAAGGTTGGGTCTTCTTCGGCGAGGCGTTGAAGTGCGGTTCCCATTTTGTCGAGATCGGTTTTGGTTTTGGGAGTCAGCGCAACGGAATACACAGGGTTGGGATACGCGATCTTGGGTAGAATGAGTTGATGCCCTTTGTCGCAAAACGTGTCGTTGGTTTGCGCGTCCGCAAGTTTGGCAATTGCGCCGATGTCGCCCGCGCTTACTTTTTTGATCGGCAGCTGTTCTTTGCCGCGCAAAATGTACAATTGACCGATGCGTTCGTCTGCGCCGGAGCGCGAATTGTGCGCCGTCGAGTTGGATTCCATCAAGCCGGAGAAAACGCGAAAGTAAGTGAGTTTGCCGACGAACGGGTCTGCCATCGTTTTGAAGATGAACGCGGCGAGGGGTCCATTTTCCGAGGCAGTCAGTTTTTCGTCTTGGTTCGTCACGGGATTCTTGGCGACAACTTGGGGCGCATCGACGGGCGATGGCGCGTAATCGACGAGAAATTTGAGGACGTACGGAATCCCAATGTTCGCGGTGGCGGAGCCGCACAAAACCGGGACGAGTGAGCCAGCGCGCAAGCCGGCTTTCAAGCCGGCGCGCATTTCTTCGTGCGTCAATTCTTCGCCGCCTAAAAATTTTTCGATCAATTTGTCGTCTGCTTCAGCGGCGACTTCCATTAGTTTCGCGCGTTCGTCGGCGAGGCGCGCGGTCAAATCTGCCGGCACCGGTGAATCTTTGTCATCGTGTCCCAGGAATGCTTTTTGTGAGGCGACATTCACTTCGCCTTTGAAATTGGCTTCCTTGCCAATCGGAATTTGCAACGAGACGACGCTCTTGCCAAAGCGTTCGCGCAATTGCGCCAGCACTTTGTCGAAATCGGAATTTTCTCGATCCAATTTGTTGAGCAAAATAATGCGCGGCAGTTTCAATTCATCGCAATATTGCCAGACCAATTCCGTGCCCACTTCGACGCCGCTCACCGCATCGACTACGACAATCGCCACTTCGGCGACGCGCAACGCGGCTTTGACTTCGCCGGCAAAATCGATATAGCCAGGTGTGTCGAGAACATTGATCTTGTAACCATTCCATTCGCAGGGGATGAGCGAGGTGTTGATCGAAATCTTGCGGCGTTGTTCTTCGGGGTCGAAATCGGAGACGCTGGTGTGGTCGTCCACTTTACCGAGGCGAGTAACTGCGCCGGTGTTGAAAAGGAGCGCTTCCGCCAAAGAGGTTTTGCCGGAACTTGAGTGACCTACCAAAACGACGTTGCGGATTTTGTCCGCCTTGTACTCATTCATAGGCGACTATGCCTCCACGAAAATTCAAGGATGAAGGCGGAAGAATGAAGGATGAAAATGATTTTATTCATCGTTCATCCTTCACCCTTTATCCTTCTTGTGGCATTATACCACATTCCCACCTTCGCGCAAAAATCTTGATTTTATAAAACAAAAGTGATACACTATGAATGACTAGACAGAATCAGGTTCGAGATCTTTTTCAAAGGAGCAAATTCGATGAAGGGTAACCACCAAGTTCTGGAGCGATTGAATGATTTGCTGGCGGAAGAATTGACGGCAATCAATCAGTACATCGTTCATTCCGAAATGTGTGCGAATTGGGGATTCGAGAAACTGCACCAATTGATCGAAAAGCGTGCGATTGAGGAAATGAAGCACGCCGAAAAGTTGATCGCGCGAATTTTGTTTTTAGAAGGCACGCCGATTGTCAGCAAACTGAACAAGATGAACATCGGCGCGCAGGTGGATGCCCAGCTGGAGAATGATCGCGTTGCCGAAGAAGGCGCGGTCAATCTGTACAACGACAGCGTTCGCCTCGCCGCCGATCAGGGCGATAATGGCACGCGCGAAATGCTGGAAGCGATTTTGGGCGATGAGGAACGCCATCTCGATTGGCTGGAAGCGCAATTGGAGCAGATCAAACTGATGGGACTGCAGAATTATTTGACGGAGCAATTGAGTTAGCGCGAAAGATGCCCACATTCGAAAGAGTGTGGGCATCTTTTTTCTCACCGCGAGTAACCGCATCGTTTGCGACAATGCGTGCCTATTTCACCAGCGTGCGGATGAACGCAATCACGTCGTACAAATCTTGATCGGTGAGCGCCGGGTTGCCGCCTTTGGGTGGCATATCGACTTTGGTCGTGTTGAGTGGATCGCTGGCAGGCCGACCGACTTTTAGGAAAGCCAGAAATTGATCGTCGGTCATTCCTTTGACAAACGTGCTAGAGGTAAAATCTTTGCCCAAACTGGGAATGCCTTTGCCTTCCGGCCCGTGACACGCCGAGCAAGTGCCGGCGAACACCGTTTTGCCTTTTGCCGCGTTGCCTTTGGATTGGGGCGTTGCGGGCGCGGATGCCGCGCCGCCCCCACATGCTACCAATGCCAGCGCAACAATTGCCAGCATGGAAAACAAAACAAGCAATCGCGTCTTCATTCTTTTCCTCTCCAAGATTGGATTTTTTCTGCGTCATTCAAAATGCTTTGCACTCAATTCACATGGACGGCTTCATCATCCGCACCTCGTCAAAACTCAAAACCTTGACGTTGTATTTGGCGGCAAAAGTTTCTGCCGCGCTCTTGTCGGCGAAGGCGGCGACGCCGGTGCCCATTGGCGATTTGATGTCTTTGGCGACAACATAAAACGCCGTCGCGCCGGGAATCCAGTTTTGAGTGTTGTAATCGTGCACGAACCACGCGCGTACTTGCAGTTGGGGATTTTTGGCGTGATACGTAAACATCTCGCCGGCATCGTCGAACTTGAGAGTTTTGCCATCCACCAATACGGTTGCCGCGGCAAAGCGCGCTTCACTGATGATCATCCCGCACGCGTCGCACATATCGCGTCCGTACGCGATGTTGGGCGGCTGCGGCTCACTGCTTGGTTGAGCACAAGCCCCAAGTAAAACGGCAAAAGTAAAAAGTAAAACAAAGAGCGTGATTCGAGATTTGAGATTTGGGGTTTGGGATTTCATTGGTCTGTCCTCCGATTGAAAATTGCAAACGCGATCCCGAATCCAACGATTGCCCACGCGGCGAGCAGACCGGTCAGCAGGAACGGCAAAGCGTTGCCAAATTCATAGTACGCATATTGACCCACCGCGCCTAACGTGTCAAGCGTCGCGCGCAGGGAATAAATCGCGGCAAGTTTGAAAACTTGAAGCGGATTCAAAATCAGCATCGCAAAAAGCGTGCTTGGCGTCGGACGAAACGAAAGCGTCGCGCCAACAAGTCCCAGGTCGCCGAAGAAAACGAGCCCGAGCCAGACGATTAACGCCGCACCCGCCGCCGTCGCACCTTTGCGCGTGAGCGAACTGATGACAAATCCCAATCCGAGCGATGCAATGGCGAGCAAGAGCGTGTAGCCCGCGAGCGATAAATATGCCATTGCATTGCCATCGCTTGCCGAAGCAAGACCAAGACCCGCGAGTCCAAATCCCAGACCAAGCGCGGCAACGAGCGCAAGTCCTGCGCCGACAACTTTGCCAAAAAAGATTTCGGCGCGATTGACCGGTTGCGCGAGCAAGTACAACAGCGTGCCGCGTTCACGGTCGCCGGCAAGCGCGCCCGCGCCAACCGATAACCCCATCAACGGCACGAACAACAAGAGCGCGTTGACCAAGCTTGCGGCGGTGCGCCCGAATCCGCCTAACCCGGCGTAACCGGCAGAGGCGAGTCCGGCTTGCGAAAGTGCGAGCGCAAGCCCGGCAAATGCCGCCGCGTAAAACCAGAGCCATTTATTTTTCAACGCCTCGCGCAATTCGCGCTGAGCGATGGTCCAAAGTAAGTCGAGTTCCATTTTCAATTACGCTCTCAATTTCAAAATTCTGCACCGCCACGCCGCATTCGTTCAGCATGTTGAGCGCGCGCATCTTTTGTTGCGATTGAATTCGTACGACGACCGTGCCGCGTCCGTTCAAATGCGCGTCGAGTCCTTTTTCGGTCAAACAATTTTTCGCGTGCGCGCATTGCGCCTCGTTGACCCACAAAACCATTTCGATGTCCGATGACAGACGCGCGCGCAATTCTTCCGGCGAAATTGTTTCTGTCAGTTTGCCGCGTTCCAATATCAACACATCATCCGCGAGCGTTTCCACTTCTTCAATGCGATGCGACGCAAAGATGATCGTCTTGCCTTCGTGGTGCAATCCCGCGAGCAGACTCAAATAATCGGAGCGCGCTTTGGCATCCAGGTTCGCGGTTGGTTCGTCGAGCAACAAAATCGGCGGATCGGCGAGGAGCGCGATGGCAAGTGCAAGTCGTTGCTTGAGCCCGCCGGATAACGCCGGCACCGGCTTGTTCGCGTGATCGGCAAGCCCGACGCGATTGATGAGTGATGTCACACGCGCGTGTAAGGGCACGGCTTGACCGCGCCCAACGCGTTTCAAACGCGCGTAAAATTCCAACGTCGCCCGCACCGACAAATCGTAAAAGATGGCTTCTTGTGGGACGTAGCCAATTTGCTGCCGCGCATTTTTACCGGCACGTTTTACATCGCTTCCTTCGATTTCAATCATACCCTGGAAATCGATTAGTCCCAGCATTGCTTTGAGCAACGTGGTTTTGCCCGCGCCGTTTGGCCCCCACAACGCGATGGCTTGCCCGGGTTGCGCGGAGAACGAAACGCCTTCCAGCGCAACGACTTTGCCGTACTGTTTGGTGAAATTATTGACGCGCACAGAAATTTTGTTGATTGCCATTCGATCCTATTCATCCTGTCATTGCGAGGATTTGTCGCTCGCAGTGAGATGTCAGCGTTTGGAAAAGCCCAACGCGCCGGCACACGCGCCAATCAATAAAATTGTAATCGACGCAATGAACATTCCGCCCGCGCCGGCGCGCGCTGGCGTGGCAAATTCCGGAATCGCCAGCGGTTCAACGCGCGGTAACGCGTCGATGAACTTGGGTTCGGGACGCACGATTGGGAACGCGGTGCCGGCAAATTCGATCGCTTGCGCGGCGGGGCTGTAAAGCAACATTCGCAGTAACGGTTCGCGGTCGAGCATTCCCTCGAAATAACGTTCGGCGCGGTACGGCACATTGCCAATGCCGTCACCGTCCGCGTCGAATCCGTTGTAATCGCTCCAAAAATTTCCGCGCCAATCGCTCTTGCCCAACCGACCGCCGCCGGCAATCGCCACTTGCTCCACGTTTTCCCAGAACGAATTATTTTCTATCGTCGCACCACGCACGGCAGGCATCATAATGATTGCGACATCGTTGAATGCGATGATATTTTGGTGAAAGCGCGCATATCCTTGCGGCGTGAACGGCGCACCGTCCAGAAATATACCGCCGCGATTATCGATCAGCGTGTTGTGCGTAACATCGACATTGTCCGCATCTTTGAATCCAAGCGCGTAACCGCTGGGACCGCGCTGACCGCGAATATCGTTGTTGCGAATCAGCGCGTTGATCGAGTACATCGTGTAAATGCCAACCGAGTTATCGCGCAGCCGATTGCCTTCGATGATCACGTTGTCGCAATACATCAGATGCGCGCCATACCGCCCCTGCTCGACAAAATTATTCCGGATGATAATGTCGTTCGAGTACCACACGACAATGTCGCGCGATTGGTGGACGTGATTGCCTTCGACAGTAACGCGCGGTGAATACCACAGACGAATCGCATCGCCTTTGAGACTGATTTCCAACTCGGCTTTGCTCGTAATGTCGTTGTTGCGAATGACGACATCGCTTGCCTTTGCCACAAAGATTCCAAACAGTGCTTCGTGGATGCGATTGTTCTCGACGACGACACGCGGCGCGGAAACCGTGATCCCCGAATGATCGCGGTCGTACTCGGCTCCGCTGCCGCGTAACTCAAAGCCGCGAAAGACAATATCGGGCGCGTTGAGTGTTACCACTGTGCCTTCATTGCCATTATCGATAACCGGAAAATTTTCGCCTTCGAGCATCACCGATTTATCGACGACAATCGGACCGCGATAAAAGCCGGCGCGCACTTGAATCAAATCGCCATCGTGCGCGGCGGCGAGCGCGGCTTGAATCGTGGTATACGGTCCTTGCGGCGATACGACGAGGCGATTGTGTGAATCAGGCGGCTCGGCGTGCGCAGGGTTGGGGAGAACTAGCCACAGAAGCACGCAGAAACACACGGAAAGGAAAATCGGACGCAACTAGGAATTCCCCTTTTCCTTGAGTGGGCTGAGCCGCCATCTGCCATACGCCACGAATCCCGCAATGCCAGCGAGAATCAAGTTCATTACGATATTGGGGAACTCATTGCGCAGTAGATGCCAGACTACGGCACCGATCATTACGAGAACCAACCCCAATGCCGCAAGGGGCGTCAGACGAGTTTGAATTCGGGTCAAGCCGGGCAAGACGAGTCCCAAGCCGGCAAGAATTTCAGCGGTGCCACTAGAATAGTGCAGAAACGCCGGCAGGTCATACATCCACGCCATTAGCGGTGGCAATCCTGGGGGCAGGAGAAAATGTTGGATGCCGGTGAAGATAAAATAAATGGCAAGAAGAAATTGCAAAAACCATAAAACGATGTTCATTAGAATCTTTTCCTATTTTGTGGACTCGCAATCTTTACGACACTTTGCCGGCGCGGACGCGCTGGCGTGCATCGATGATGGGTTTGTACGCTTGGCGATGAAACCACAATCCGAGCAAGGCGATCAACACTGCGACGACGGCAAGGATCAATCCGATTTCCGCACTCGCAAACGTACCAAACTGCCCAATTTTCCCCTCGCCGAAGATTGGCGGCGTGAACGGTTGAATCGCGCCGCCGAGCGCGGATTTGGGATCGATGCTGTGACCGTACGTGTAGAGAATGTACCACAAGTCGGCGAGGAAAACAACAGGATAGCCGATCACCGGCAAAACAAATAACGCCGCCCACTGATTATGCACAAACACGCCGCCCATCAACAATAGTCCCAGCGCGGCGATTGCAATCACGGAAAACGATCGTTCGAGTCGACCGCCTTCATCGAGCGGCGGCATACCGAGGTAGTGATTCAAACTATCGATCTCGCGGATGTCCCCTTCGATATGATTGACGTACACGTTGACCCTTAGCCCTTTCGGATATTGCGGCGCGGTCATTTTCATACTCCAGTACGGGAGCATCATCGAAATCATCAGGACGAGTGCGGCGAGCATCAAAAGTGCGCTGGGCAACAGATAATCGGTCAACTGCCGCGTGCTTCCGTCGGGCAAGAGAACTTGGACATCCGGATCAAGGTTCAGAAAATTTTTCATCGGTTCTCCCAAAAGTAAGCTGTCGGCAGAAAGCAGAAAGCAGATTTCTCTGCCAACTGCCTTCTGCTTCTGCCTACTTGTTGGACTAGGGTTCTACCAGGAAATATCCCATCATCTCAAGATGCAATGCGGAACAGAATTCGGTGCAATAGTACGTGAACACGCCGGATTGCGTCGCGTCGAATTCGATGGTTTCGGTTTTGCCCGGCTCAATCGAGAGATTGATATTGTAGCCGGACAGTGCAAATCCATGCGTCGCGTCGCGCGTGCGTTCCAATGAGGTCAAGTGCCAGATGACGTGATCGCCTTTCTTGACTTGCACACGCTCGGGCGTAAAGTGCGACCGAATCACCGCCATCCAGATTTCGACGTTCTTGCCATTGCGCACAACTTTGGCTTGATCCGGTTTGGTGATGGCTTTGGGATCGACCGCCATTGTGTCCGGATCCCAGCCGATTTCCGGATAGACTTCGTACGGTTTCAACTTGTCGGCTTTGATGATTTGCGCGTAATGCGGTTCCGCCATTCCAATCGGCATATCGTACAATACCTTCATCTGATCACCGGTTTTGGAAATATCCACCAGCTGGAAATTCTGTGGTAAAAGCGGACCCACATTCGCAAAACGATCAATGCTCCACTTGTTCAGCGCGACGACGAATTGACCATCGGGAGAAGCAGTGTCGCCTTCCGCCGCGGCGATGTGACCGATGTTGTAATGCACCGGCAATTTCTGCACCAGTTTCCAGCCGGGTTCCGGATGCTTGCTGGCGTACGGACCGCCCAATGTCCAGCGCGCCACCGCCGAATCGAGGAACATCGAGGTGTACGCGTAACCTTTGTCGTCAAAGACCGTGTGCAAAGGTCCCAGACCCAGTTCAACTTGCGCTTCCATCGCTTTGTCAAGCGGAATGACCGGCACGCCGTACTGATCTTTATTCAGACCGCCGGCTTTGATCGCGTTCTGGATTTTTTCGAACGAGTAAACCGTTACGTGCGGATCAAGTTTGCCGCCGACGACGATAAATTCACCGCCCGGCGTCACATCGGAACCGTGTGGACTTTTGGGTTCGGGGGCAAAGTACAGAATGCCTTCGTCCGCCGCGGTTTTGAGACGAATCATATTCATTCCATTGATCTTGTCGACTTTGCCGGCTTTCACGACCTGCTCGGCTTTTTTCCAATCGATGATGTGCAAGTAATCGGTGTCGTTCTTGGTAGTGCCGGCTTCAAACGGCGGATTCCCCAATTCGATACCGCCCGTCGCCAGTTCGGTGTTGAACGAATTGCAAAAGAGCCAGCCCTCGCTCACGCCTTTGCCGGCATCGCACAAATCCTGCCAGTACGGCGGCAATTCGATCTGGAACGATTGCGCGGGATCGATGCGTCCTTTGGGGCGATCAAATTTCCAGAACGTGACCAAGCCGCGATACTTGTCTTTGTACTGATCGAGGACGGCGTATTCCGAACCAAGCGGAAGCGCGTACTGCGGACCTTCGACAACGTACTCCGTGTTGGGGGTGACGAACGCGCCGCCGTGATCACTCGTCGTGTTGGGATTCTTGACAATTTGTTTTGTGGAAAAATCGCGCAGATCGATCACCGCGACGCGCGCGTTCGCTTTATCGTTGATGAAGAGGAACTGACCATCGTACTCGCCTTTCGTTTCCGAAAGACCGGGATGATGTGTGTCGCCCCACAACACATCTTTGCCGTAGACCTTGCCGCCGGCAAGAACTTGGTCACTTGCGCCGCCAAAACCATAACCTTGCCACGATTCCGGCGTGAAAACGGCAATCATCTTGAGAATGCGCATCGATGGTACGCCAATCACCAACACTTGGCCCGATTGCCCACCCGACGAGAACATGATGTACGGATCCGTTTTGCCGGTAGGAAAGTACGTTTTCACCGCCGCGTAAATATCATCGGCGGTGAGACCGCGTTCTTTTGCCACGGCGGCGGCGTCGCTGGATAAACCGGTTGCCGCCGGCGTTGCGCCACCGGCACCGCCGCCACACGCGACGGCAAAGATTGCCACTGCCGCGACAATCAAAATTAAAATCTGCTTCATCGCAATTTCCCTCCCAGAGAATTAGGTTTGTCTTTACCATACAGCCAATTTCAATCGAGGTCTGTGACTAAAGTCTCTTTCAGTCGTGTGACATTTGTCGCTGAAATATTACGTCTTTCACTCGATAATGATCCTGTGGCTAACCCATTACCCCCCGCACATTCGAGCGAATGGGAAGATGATAACGAACCGATGCGCGTCGAGTTTGCAAAAGAGGCGGAGCGTAAATCAAGTTCTGTGTTCCGCCAAGTTAATCCGCGTCTCCCGCTCCTTGCGCTGGCGATTCTGGCGTTGCTCGCGGCATTGTGGGGCGGCTTGCTCCGCGTCGGCTGGGCATTTCCGCCGGTTATTCAAATTTTGCCGGCGGTGCACGGTCCGTTGATGATCACAGGTTTTCTGGGGACACTCATTAGTTTGGAGCGCGCGGTTGCTTTGCAAAAACGTTGGGCATACGCCGCGCCGGTTTTAAATGCGCTCGGCATCATCGCCCTCGTCATCAATGTTGAAGATCATTTTGGTATCCTTGTGGCGACGTTGGGCAGTATCGTGCTTTTGGTTGTCTTTGGTGTAATTCTCAATCGCCAGTTTGCGTTGTTTACCGGGACGATGGCGCTTGGTGTCGTCGTGTGGGTGTTGGGCAATTTGCTCTGGCTCGGCGATAGTTTGATCTCTCACGTAACACATTGGTGGGCAGGGTTTTTGATTTTGACGATTGTTGGTGAACGCTTGGAACTGAGCCGCATTCAACGATTGCCACAACGCACGACGACGATTTACGCCATCGCAATTGGGATATTTCTACTCGGCTTGGCAATCGATGCCACCGAAGGATTGGCACGCGCCGACAGCGACATCGGTGCCAAGATCATCGGACTAGGGATGTTGGCGATTGCTGTTTGGCTGGCGCGCTACGACATTGCGCGACGTACGGTGCGACAGCAAGGACTAACGCGCTTTATCGCGTTTTGTTTGCTTTGGGGGTACGGATGGCTGGGGGTTAGCGGCATTCTGCGAATGATTTATGGCGGTGTGAGCGGCGGATTTTTCTACGACGCGATTCTCCACACACTTTTTCTCGGATTTGTCATGTCGATGATCTTTGGGCACGCGCCGATTATTTTTCCTTCGATCCTTGGGCGTTCGTTAAATTACCACTCGGTGTTTTACGCGCATTTGATTCTACTGCACCTGTCGCTTGTGTTGCGCGTGGTGGGTGATTTTGCGCTGACAATGCCGCTTCGGCAGTGGGGTGCAATGCTCAACGTAATTGCAATTCTGCTTTTTTTATTCACCACCGTTTCAACGCTTGTGTTCGGCTTACGCTCATCGCGTGGAAGTAAAAACGCCCAAGCCAGTTGAGTGCTTGGGCGTTTTGGATTGGTTGACTTAATCGCTTGGCTGGGGAGGTCGCGGTTTCTCTTCGCCGACAATTTCGATTGATAAAGATTCATCACTTGCCGGGAGCGCGTCATCCGCGCGGTCGATTGAGCAAGTGAGCTGTTCCAGCCGACGGTTCAGCGGACACGCAATCAGACAAAGATACGGCACCGCACACGAGGTTAGACATTTTTGCGGGAGCATTTGTTTCATCCTTTCAAAGCATTTTTTCAAGACCGGCGCGATCCAGGATGATGATTTTACCATGTTCGACGTGAATCAACCCGCGCGCTTCTAGCTGCCGCAGAGAACGGCCAATCATTTCGCGCACCGTTCCCAGGCGTGCCGCCATTTCTTGTTGAGTCAGCGGTTGCGGCTCGTCGCTGGTTGCCGTCTCCAAAAGCAAGCGCGCCAACCGCGCGCTAACTTGGCGCAATGACAAATCCTCAACCAGATTGACCAAATGGCGCAACCGACTTCCCAGGTTGCGCACAACTGCCAACGCAACTTCGGGATGTTTCTGCATTGCTTCGAGCATCGTTTGCTGTGGCATAATCCATAGTTTTGTCGGTTCGATTACTGCCGCATTTGCCGGATTTGCCCCTCCGTCAAACACAGCCACTTCATTGAACGATCCGCCTTGCCGCACGTAGCTCAGAATTTGCTCGCGTCCTTCGGAAGACAGTTTATAGATTTTGACACACCCCTCGCGTACGAGGTACAGCCCGGCGCAAGGTTCGCCCTCAAGAAACACAACCTCGTCCTTGGCGAGTGAACGCTCCACCAATGAACGTGACAACCGTGTCAATTCCTCCTCGCTCAGTGTGCGAAAATAGGGCAAACCGGCAAGCGCCGCGGCGGCTGTGATCTCGGACTTCATGCGTTACTCGGCGCAATTATAATCGAACTGAAAACACAACGCAACCGCAAAACGGGCGGGCACTGATATTGCCCTAATTTGTTTCTGCAAAAAATTGTGGGCTAACCTTTTGATTTGAGTGAGACGAGGTGAATCGACACTTTGGGAGGCACGGTCAGATCGAGGTCGTATTTGCGAAACGTGTACCCATAGCGGTTGGTTACTTCGACCATTTCATTTGCCCGGGCAAGCAAGTTCAGTGCGATTTTTTGAAAATCGGTCAGCGCATCATGTTTTTCCGCTAGAACTTGTTCCAGCGTTTGCTTGCCGCCTTCGACGTGTTCGAGCGTGACCAGAATTTCTGGAATCGGCATTGAAAAAACAATATCGCCTACGATGAAGCCGCAGTCGGCGAGGATCGGTTTGAGTCCGGCAAATTCCGCCAGCGCGCGATCCAACGCCTCGCGGCCCTTCTCTTTGCCGACATCTTTCAATTGCTCGGCGGTCTCTTTCGCTTTGAGCGCGGCTTGCCGTGACGCATCCATCGCTTTATTCGCAGCGTCTTTTGCTTGTTTGGTGAATTTATCCAGCGTCATTTGTTTCTCCGGCGGTTAGGTATCGTCGCGATCCTCTAGTTTCAAAGGTTCACCTTCCAAGTCATTTTGCCACAAAAGATGAAACCTGAAACCTGCCACGTGCTAACTTGATTTCAGTTCGCCACGTACGTAATCTTGGCTTCGTTGCGGTCGGTTTGCAACTGGATGATATTTGCCGGCACTTGCTCCAGCGAAATCTTTTTGGTGATCATCTGCGTCATATCCATCCCATCCGCAATGCATTCGATGACGCGCGGGAAATTGCCGTGTCCCGAATGTCCTTGCGCGCCGATGATGCTCGCCCGCCGAACTTGCAACACTTCGCCGGTCACCGGCATTTTTGCTTCCGCGCGCGCCGTCACCACTACGCGACTGTTCAACGTGCGCCCTTCCCAGATCACGCGCTCGATACCGGGATAGACTTGCGTCGGCAAACCGGTTGCTTCCATGAACAAATCCGCGCCCATCCCTTCAGTGATTTCCAAGACGCGATCTGCAAAATTTTCTTTGAGTGGGTTGATAACGTGCGTCGCGCCCAAACGTTTGGCGATTTCCGTACGCTCGACTTGGGGCTCGGAAATGATGACTTTCGATGCGCCGGCGCGTTTGAGAATCGCGCACGCTGCCAAGCCGATCGGTCCACCCCCCAGAATGACCACGCGATCGCCGGGACGAATTCCGCCGCCGCGTTCGATCACGGCGTTGTACGCCACGCACGTTGGTTCGACTAAACTCCCGGCAAGGAAAATATCATCGCCTTTGTAGCGTTGCGCGAGTGGCTCTAAACTCCAAATCGTGCGCGCCGGCAAAACCAGATACTTGGTGTACGCGCCGTTCACATTAAACCCAACCTCGTCGAGCCGTTCACAGTGATTGGGTAGTCCATCGGCACACGGACGGCATTGACCACACCACAACATTTCTTCTGAGGTAACACGTTCGCCGCCTTTGAACGGTTTATTCGTGCGTTTGTCAAAGGCTTTCTTCCCGGCTTCAACGACGACGCCGGAAAATTCGTGTCCCAGAATACTGGGAAAACCGGTGAGGCCCGGATAAAAAATGTATCCGTCCTTGTCCGCTTGCGCCATATGCACGTCCGAGCCGCAGATGCCGCACGCTTTGACTTGCAGCAAAACCTCTTCAGGTCCCGGTGTGGGCACATCGTATTCCCGAATTTCCAAACGCGGATTGCGCCACACCAAACTGCCTAGATATGTTTGGCGACCCTCAATATCTTTTGCGCCCAGTTTGAAATCCGGTTTGGGCGCCCAATCGGCAACGAGCGTTACGCCCGGCATTTTGTTTGCCATCATTACTCCTTCAACCCGGTTATTTGATTTCACTCACCTTGACCGGTCGATTTTCCCGGTACGATTTCCACGCGGCGTATCCTAGGACAACTGCCGCGCGTCCATCTTTGCCAGTCGTTGGCGTTGGTTTGTCATCGCGCACACATTCGATAAACTGACGGACTTCTTCCACATAGCACGACGCGTAGCGATTCATAAAAAAATACGGTAGGCGTGCCGAATGATAACCGTCCTTCATCCCTTTGACCGCCACGTTTTCCACTTCGTTATCTGCCATCGCCACGCCGTTCGAGCAAAACACTTCGAGGCGTTGATCGTAACCGTACACCGCTTGGCGACTGTTATCAATGACGCCCATTGCGCCGTTTGCAAATTTGAGTGTAACGATGTTAGTGTCCAAATCGCCGATGGTCGCATAATCGGGCGCGACTAACACGTTCCCAATTGCGTACACTTCATCGATTTCGCCGACTTGGTACCGCGCCATATCGAAATCGTGAATCGTCATATCCAGAAACATTCCGCCCGACGTGCGCGCATATTCGACTGGCGGCGGTTCGGGGTCGCGGCTGGCAATGCGTAAAATGCACGGCCGTCCGATTTCGCCGGACGCGACGATGTCGTGGACACGCTGAAAACTTTTATCGAAGCGTCGATTAAAGCCGACTTGCAGTTTCACGCCGGCTTGGTCCACCGCCGCCAGTGCGTCATCGATGCTTTCTAGTTCGAGTGTGAGCGGTTTTTCGCAAAAGATATGTTTCCCGGCTCGGGCGACATCTTTCATAATGAACGCGTGCGTGTCAGTGTTGGTGGCGATGAGAATTGCTTCGATGTTCTTGTCATCGAGCAAATCGTGAAAATCCCGGACGACGCGCTTGATCCCCAATTCATCGGCAACAGCTTGCGCGACTTCTAAACGAATATCGCACACGGCGACCAAATTGGCTTCTGGAATTTGCCGCGCGATATTGCGTGCGTGGACACTCCCCATTCGCCCGGTGCCGATGACCGCAATGTTGATTCGACTGTTCATGGGATTAAACCTTCATCACGATCTTCATCGCAGTTTTGGGTTTATGTTGCAATGTTTTCATATCGAGACCCAGACACTCGAACGCGCCAAGACCTTCGCTGAGCGGAATCACTTTGGTAAAGTACGGTTTCATGTTCAACCGATTCTCTTGGAAGATGCGAATCGAGGGAACCATCGTATTCTGTCCGAGATATAGTCCCAGGATTTTCGTTGCCCACCGCGTGATTTCATTTGGCACCACGGTTGTCTTGATGCTCGAGTCCATTCCAAACGGCAAAACTTTTCCGCCGGGCGTTACACATTTGAGTGCAGTCTCGAGCGCGTTGCCGGTTGCTTCCACGACAATATCGGCTTTGCGCCCGTACGTAAATTCAGTAATCTTTTGCACGACATCGACCTCGTTGGGATTCCAAACAGTAAGCCCGCATTCCTTTGCAATGCCGATGCGGAACGGATCGATTTCAGTAACCGCAACTTTGGCGGCGATGTTCTTAGCGAACTGCGCGAACAAATAACCGATGGGACCAAAACCCAACACCACCACATAATCGTACGGCAACATTTGCAACGTGTTCATTCCGTTGACAACGGTTGCAAGTGTTTCAACTTGCGTCCCCAGCACATCGTCGATTTCAGGCGGCAAGACAAAACATTGTTTCTCCGGCACTAGGCAATACTCGGCATACCCGCCGTCGCGCATCACGCCGAGTGCGCTCGTCTTGATTTCGACGCACTGACTACTCAAACCCATTCGGCAGAACGAGCAAAAGCCGCAACGAATGTTGTTGTCGATTGCCACGCGGTCACCGAGCTTGACGTGGCGGACGTGCGTACCAATGTCAACGACCTCACCGCAAAATTCGTGACCCAGCACCGTGTTCGGTTTGAAATGATGCTTGCCTTCCAGAATTTTGACATCGGTGCCGCAAATGCCGGCGGCTTTAACCTTGAGCAAGACATCATCCGGGTCTTTGACTTGTGGAACTGGCACTTGGGCCAATTCGATTTTGCCAACATCTCGAAATACGAGCGCGTTCATCTTATTCATAACATCCTCCTGTGTTTCCTTACTGATTATCGCGTGTATCGTGTGGATGAGTCGCGCACAACCAATTTCCCTTGCGTAATCACATTATCAATTTTTTGTCCAGCCAAAAGATTCAAGAGCATCGTCATCGCCATGCGCCCCATTTCGTCTTTCGGTTGGTGAATCGTTGTAAGTGGCGGATCGACGTACGCGGCAAACGGAATATCGTCGAATCCAACAATCGAAAGGTCGCTTGGCACGCGAATGCCACGTTGTTTCAAAGTGGCTAACGCACCAATTGCCGTCATATCGTTGTAGCAAAAAATTGCAGTGGGTTTTGGAGAATGCGCGATGAGTTCAGCAACTTGAGCGCCCCCGTCTGCGCGACCGTTGCCGTGTACGAGCAGCGACGCATCGAATTTGATTTTGGCTTGCGCTAACGCACGGCGATAACCTTCCAGCCGATTCGCGCTGGACGCATGTTCTTTCGGACCTAGGATGTGTCCAATTACGCGATGACCTAGCTCGATGAGATGCGCGGTTGCCAATTGCGCACCGCGCACATCATCGACTGCAACGGAATGCCAATACGCACCCTCGTGTTGATTGTTGATGAGCACGATGGGCACACCAATTTCTTTGAGCATCGGCTTGTACAGCGAACCGACCCGGGACGCCGCAACAATGACGCCATCGACGCGCCACTCGCGCATGGCTTTCACTAGATTCATTTCGCGGGTTGGATCGTTGTGGGAGGTGCCGAGGAATACTCGATAATGATGATTGCCGGCAATCTCTTCGATGCCGCGTACCACCTCTGACACAAACGGATCGGCAATCGATGTAACGATTACGCCGATTGCATGAGTGCGTTGCATCACCAATCCACGCGCAATGGCATTGGGAGCATATCCCATCTTTTGGGCAAGGCGTTGGATGCGCGTGCGAGTTTTTGCGGTGATCAACGGATTGTCGGCGAGCGCGCGCGAAACGGTCGAGTGCGAGACGCCCGCGGCTTTAGCCACGTCTTTGATCGAGACTTTCATAGTCGATTTTCCCCCAATGCACACGTTTGCAATTGCACTATAACAAAAGTTAGAAGAATTGTCAAAACTTTCGATCGTGCAAACCTGCAAGTTTCAATTTTTCATACAACCCATTTGCTTCCGCAAGGTTGCGCCTAAACGGTCCTTCTTCTTCTAATTTCAAACTCGTTACCGCCGCCGTCCAGAAAACTGCATCGCTTGGCGGGGCGGTGAGCCGGCGCGCGACGTACGCGGCGGTACACGTGTCGCCGCGCCCGCTCCGTCCGCGCAATTCTTTCGGTACGAAGGGTGCTTCAAAAAATTCGTCAGCGCAATAAACGAGGACGCCACCGTTGTGCGTCAATAAAATTTCGCGCGGTCCGTACGTTGCAAGTTTGCGCGCGGCGGTGCGTCGATCCTCTTCGCCCGTGATGAGCTGGGCTTCAACCGCATCGGTTTTCAAAATCGTAACGGATCTCAAAATCGACGCACGATCTTGCCAGCCATCGGATGTCAGCACACCATTTTGGGTGACGCGCAAAAATCCCTGCACATCAAGCGCGAGGATTTTTTGTTTCGCCGCTAATGCTTGAACCACTTGGGTTGGCACTTCACCGCGCACTGATGCGCCGATGATGAAGGCACGCGCGTCGATATTTTGAATCTGATCGATGGTGAATGGATCAGCTTGGCTCGTCAACTCAATCGTGCGCTCGTCCAAATTGGATGTGGGATAAATCAAGCGCAAACACGTCGAATATTTTGATTCGTGCGCAAACACGACGACGCCTAGTTTTTTCAATTCATCGACCACGTACCAATCTTGGCGCGCGAGGTTTGTGATGACTGCGCCGCGCAAACCCATTCGTGCAATGACATTCAAGCCAAAGAAGAATGCGCCGCCGTCGTGTGTGAGTGTTGCGTGCGGATAGACAATCGTGTCTTTGGTGTAGTGACCGATGTAGCAAATATCAAACATTGCTTGTATGCAACTGAGCGTGATAGCTCATCGTCGAGATGATTTCTTCCATTGTGCCGTTCCACGGTCCCGGTTTTTCCTGCTTGAGCGTGGTAACCGCCGCGGCAAACCGGCACGCTTCTGCCGGTAACGCGCTCAACCGTTTACCCAAGTACGCTGAAAAGCACGTGTCGCCACGACCAGTTCGCCCGGCGAGCGAACGCGGCGTGAAAGGTGCGTTGTGAATTTCTCCATCTGCAAAAACGGTAACGCCGATGGATTGCGTGAGCACAATTTCTTTTGGTCCATAGTTGCGCAATTTCTTTGCGGCAATCTTCAAATCGGTTTCGCCGGTGAGCAATTCTGCTTCCGCGCGATCGACTTTCAAGTACGTCACGTGCTTCAATCCGTCCGCCATTTGATTCCATTGGCGAAATACCAGTTGATTGCCGTCCCGCACCCGTACGAAACCTTGAATATCCAGCGCAACCGGCGCGCGCGCGGCAAGCCATTTGAGCAAAGGCAAATCGATCTCGCCCGCAATAATCGGCGCGATGACGTTGATGCGCGCGTTAATCTCCGGCAGATCGGCGATTTGAAATGGCCCGGCAAATCCAAGCGGCTTGCAAATGCGCCGTTCCATGTCGGTCGATTGATACGAGTTCTCGATACCGGATGTTTCTGGCGCGGGAGTTGCAAAAACTTTTATTCCGACTCGCTTCATTTCATCGAGGAGGGAAAAATCATCGCGATGTAAACGTGTAGCAATCGCAACGCGTAATCCCATTCGACACGCAACCATCGCGCCGAAATAGACGCCGCCGCCAGATTCTGTTTTGCCCACACCATCGACAATATTGCGGTCTTTGGCAAAGTGCCCCACCAACAAGAGGTCAAAATCTTTTTCGACTGTCATTTGATTACCCAATCACTTGCCGCAACACATCCGGCTTGTTCGTGATGACGACATCGACGCCGAGATCGCGCAGGCGTTTGGCTTCGCCAGGATCGTTGACTGTCCACGTATTGATTTGATAGCCGCGCTGTTTTGCCCACGCGACGAACGCCGGCGTGATTGATGTGTATTTAGGATGCAGCGCCGCAAGTTTGATTTGTGGTAGGGTGCCAAAGTTTGCCGGGAGCGCTTTATCGTACAACAATCCGTGCGGCAGATCGGGATTGAGCGATTGCATTCGATGCACAACCATTCTGTCAAACGAAGAGATGAGAACGTGTTGCGCGGTGCCGGTTTTGGCGATGACCGCGCTCACGGCTCTTTCCAAGCCAATCGTCAATGGCTGTGTGCTTTTCAATTCGATGTTCACCATGCCGCGCTTGCCGACCCCATTTAATACTTCTTCAAGTGTCGGAATTTTTTCGCCACGATATTTTTCAAACGTGTAACTTGCATCAAGTTGCTTGATTTGTGCGAGTGTCAATGCTTTGACCGCGCCCGTGCCATTTGTTGTCCGGTCAACTATGTCATCGTGAATCACAACTGGGATACCGTCTTTTGTCAACGTCACATCCAATTCGATGCCGTCCACGCCCATTTCGAATGCGAGGTTGAAAGCGGCTAGCGTGTTTTCCGGCGCATATGCGCTTGCACCGCGATGTCCAAGTACGAGTGTTTTCATTGTCCTTTGCTCTGCGAATAATATTGATCGACTGTCCGTCGGAGCACGTCCGGTTTGTTACTCATTATGCCATCCACGCCCATTGCTAAATATCGACGCATGGGTTCGGGATCGTCGGGATGATACACGACGACCTTATAGTTTTTACTTTGCGCCCATCTCACATATTTTTGCGTTGCCATTGTTTCGTCGATGTGAAGTTCAGTAGGACGGGTGAGCCAGCGAAACCAAAAACCATGCAACAACCCAGGCATGATTTTTTTGTGGTAGATGAACGCGCGCGGAATTTGCGGAGACGCCTGCGCAAACCAATACAACGACAGCGGATGAAATGATGATACGATGATGTTGTTCGTGGTTTTTGCTTGACGAATCACCCCGGCGATGATTTGCTCGCGCCCGTCATTTTTGTTTTCGTTGGCAAAGCGTTTTATTTCGATGATGATTCTGCCGCGCGCGCCAATTGCGTCCAGCGCCTCGGCAAGCGTCGGAATCTTCTCGCCGCGAAATTTGCTGTCGAACTGCGCGCCGATATCGATTTCTTTCACTTGCTTGAATGTCATCTGGGCAAGCGAGCGAATCCCGTGCGTGGGTTGTTGCGGATCACTCTGATGCAGAATCATCGGAATTCGATCCCGGGTCATTTCGACATCGAGCTCGATGCCATCTGCACCCATTTCGAATGCGAGGTTGAATGCGGCAAGCGTGTTTTCCGGCGCGTACGCGCTTGCACCGCGATGAGCGATGACCAGTGGTTTCATTGCAAATATCCAGAGAGGATTTTGATTGAATGATGTTATCTTCCCAGTAGTGATTTCATCGTCCGTATTGTTTGCTCGGCGGCGATGAGGACGCTGGGCTTGGGTAAAATTTCTGCGCTGACCCAGCCCGCGTACTTCATCTCGCGCAAGGTTGCAATGATGCGCCCAAAATCGATGTGCCCCGCGCCGGGATACCACCGATTAGAATCGGCGACGTGGACGTGGAACAAGCGCGCGCCGCACAAACGCATCCCGGTTTCGATACGCGCTTCTTCGATATTCGCGTGAAAGGTGTCGAACAGCACGCCGACATTGTCTGCGCTAATTTCCTCGATGAGTCCCAGCGCTTCGGGAGCCGTGTTGATTAAATCGGTCTCATAACGATTGAGCGGTTCGATGGCGAGGCGCACGCCATTTTGTTTTGCGGCGTGCGCAACAATTCGCATCGCCTCGACGAGCCACGGGCGCACTTGTTCGCGCGTAACGCCGGGTTGCACCTTGCCGCGGACTAGTCCGATGATGACAAGCGCGCCCAATTTGCCTGCCAACGCGATATGTGACTTGACCCGTTCGATTGCTCGTTCGCGCACTGATACATTTGGATCCGTGAACGAAAGTCGTTCTTCTACAAACACTTGCCCGGTGCCGATTGCCGGGACAACTAGCTTGTACTTTTCGACGACGCGCTTGACATTTGCAACATCGAGTTTGTCCGGCTCACGCACGCCAAGCTCGACGCCATCGAATCTCAGCTCGGCAAGGCGCGCGACGTTCGCTTCAAAATTGGGATCGAATGCAATCGCTTGAAATTGGGTCGGTTGCGTTGAGATGACGAATGAGATATTCATAGGCAAAGGGTAGGGGCGATTTATGAATCGCCCCTGCAAAAATTATCCAACCAAAGTGTCTTGACCAATTCTCGGCAACGCGTACACCGGTCGCCAACCCGGACTCATTGGTTCTTTGACGTACGCTTCCATTTCTTCTTTCGTGCGGAGCGTGACCTCTTCAATCGGTGGAAGTTTGCCAGCCGGAAATGCTTTGAGAATATCATCGTTTACCATCGTGAGATAGCGCAGAATCGCGGCAAGTGGCCGCAACGCTTTGCGCGCATCGCCGCTCCGCGCTTTACCCACGACACCTTCCGGCGTGCCGGCAATTTCAATCGGAAAATGTCCTTCACCTTCCGACCACCGATGCGGTCGTCCAAACGGATCGACCGATTTATCGAAATGACCTTCGGGCAAATAGCCACGCGCCTCGGTATCGACCGCGTATTTCATATCGACCATATCGGGGAAGAGATACAACGACAGCGAGGTTTCCGATTCGTCGGCGTGGACAAAGTTGGTGTCCCAGCCACCACCGCGTTCTTTCGTGCGGAACATTTCGCGTACGCCGCGATGCCAATCGAGCACTTGGAAAATGCCGGGAAGTTGAAAGCGTTTTTGAAATTCTTGAATTGCCGATTCGAGCACCCACAATTGTCCATGATTGTTGATGATGACCTGTTTGCGGAAGCCATCGTTCCACAAACCCAGCATCACATCGATCATCAATTCGCGCACGACGGTCTCGCGCACGACGACGGTGCCGGGCATGCCGAGATGATGGTACGGATGTGCGCCGTAATTGAGCGGTGGCAAAGCCAGGTTCACATGCCCGTCACGATGCTTTTCCGTGTAGCGGCGGACGCCTTCGCAAATCATCGACACAAACAAAGTGTCGTCCGCGCTCGGCAAATGATCGCCGTGCAATTCCGTGCAGCCGACCGGGATAAAGACCACATCGTTCTTGCGCCGATTCTCGACGACCTTCCAACGCGGCGTCGTTTGAATGTACGCGCCGGGTTTGCCCCATTCGACGCCGGGCGCCGGGAAACCGTACTCGGCGAGGACTGCTTTCAATTGGTCGTCGTTCATATCCCAGATTTCTTTTTTCATCCGACCAACGGCATTGTCTTCAAACCACAAGTCGGGTTGGTCTGTAGGAATCAGCCCTTTGGGGGCAGGAGTGATAGATGACATATTACCTCCTAGTATTTTTCGATTGCCGATTTTCAATTTGCAATTTCATTAATCGGAAATTGCAAATTGAAAATCGAAAATTTCTACATACCTAAAACTCTTTTCGATTTATCAAGCGCTTCTTTCGCCACGCTTGCTGGGTCGCGTTGCCAGTACTCGGGGCGAAAAATTTCGACGGAGGCGACGCCGTCAAAGCCGGTCGCACGCACCGCGTCGATAATTTCTTTCAATGGAATCACACCGTCGCCGGGGAACAAGCGATTTGCATCCTCGATCTTTTCTTTCGGCATCGACTCGACATCGTTGATGTGAAAGACGGCGAGTTTCTTTGCGTCGATCTGTCTGATCGATTCCCGCGTCGAACCGCCGGCAAAAAAGTGGCACGTATCGATGACCATACCGACGCCGGGCAAATCGATTGTGGTAACAATTTCCCATGCTTGTGCGACGGTGCGAACCGCGCACCACGGAAATCCTAGAAACTCGAAGGCGAGTTTGACACCAAGCGGCGCGGCGACATCGTGCATCGCGCGCAAAGCGTCGATGGTGTCGTTGCGGATTTGCGACCACGTTGCGGCGGCGGGCGCGGCGCCCGGCACGACGATGATCCATGGACAGGCGAGTTGTTGACACCACACACTAATTTCTTTTGTGCGAGCGATGACCTTTTGGCGTTGTCCCGTCACATTGATTTGTTCGATAGAGTTGATCGCGTGTGTTTCCAAATTCGATGCGTCGATCAATCGTCGCGCGTCTGTGAGTGAATGTGTTTGCAAATACTTGTCGAGTTTGGTTGCGGTGATTTCCAGGACATCGAAGCCGGCTTGACTCGCAATCTGCACATCGGTTTCAAAGGGGCTGGTCATCGTGGTTGCGCCATTGTAACCTAATTTCATCGTTGCTCCATTCTAAAGTCAGCATATCACAAAAGGCGAATTCGTGCAAACGTGTGCAATCGAGAGTTTATCGCCTTTTTCTGCCGAACAGCCAGCCAGCGAAAATTAAAGTGCCGATGACTGTCGTCAGCCATGCCCAGCCGCCTGGGTCGCTTGCGCCACTACCGATTCCATACGGTCGAATGCGAATCACCGGCACATCGCGCGTAGATTCAAGCAATCGTTCATCCGAAACGATGCGCGGATCGTAGCCGTAAAAAAAGCCGGCGAACCCAGCGTTGATCAAAACGCGGCGCAACATTCGCAGGCGTTCGCCGGCATCGGTAACTTGTTCTGCGACGCCGGCAATCGCGCCGCCGGGCATCATCGCTTCGATGTTGGGATGGACGAGCAAGTTGCGGTACCAATCGGAAATCGTACCAAACCCGGCAAGGCAGTACACATTTCCATTTTCGATGGCGTAGTTCACTGGCGTGTATCGCATCTTGCCGGTTTTCCGTCCGATGACCTTCAAGACCATGATGTATCCGCCGAACGGCGAACCGATCCACGGACCCAAGCCAAGCCGAAACATCGGCACCATGAAAAATTTGTTGAGGTAGAAAAAGACGCGCCGCAATTTTTGCTCGAGGTGTGTCGTATCCATTTGCAAGGTCCTCCCCAATCAAAGTATAATCATAATGGACTCGCTTGCAACACAGAAAGGATTCCGATGGCAAAACATTTTGTGCTCGTCGCCGGCAACATTGGTAGCGGCAAGACTTCATTGACGGAACGCATCGGCGCGCGGTTGGGGTGGCGCACCGCGTTTGAATCGGTTGCTGATAATCCGTACCTCGCCGAGTTTTATGCCGATATGCGCGCGTGGTCATTTCACCTCCAAGTCTTTTTTCTGGGACATCGCGCGCAACAACATCTCGCGCTGGCAAACGCGCCGGTATCGGCGATTGCCGACCGCAGTATTTACGAGGATGCATTTATCTTTGCGCGCGCGTTGCGGCATCTAGGTAATTTGAACGAACGTGATTACGCCGCTTATCGCGCGGTGTTCGATCTGGTAATCGCCGGTTTGCCCAAGCCGGACTTGTTGCTCTATTTGCGCGCGCCGGTCAATGTGCTGATGGAACGGATCAACGCGCGCGGCAGAAACATCGAAAATAAAATCGGCGCTGATTATCTGTCGCTTCTCGGTTCCTTTTACGAAGATTGGATGCGGACTTTTGACCTGTGCCCGGTTTTGACCATCCCCAGTCAAAATCTTGATTTCGTGAACAAGCCAAAGCACCTCGACATTGTCGTGCAAAAAATTCAGGACAAACTTGCCGGGAAGGAAGATGTAGTGTTTCCGGAAGAGTGAATTAGACGCGGACGCGCGCGGACAAGAAAGGGTAAAAACATTTCCTAAAGCATTCGATTGCGACAGAAAAGTATCGATGACTTGATTCCCAAGTAAGAATTTTTCCGCGTTCATCCGCGCGCGTCCGCGTCCTAAACAAAGAGCCACGATGATTTCTCATCGCGGCTCTCTAATTTCCAGCGTCAAACTTTTAACCTTTGTAACACAACACCGGCTCGCGCGCGGCTTTGACATCATCCAGTCGCGTGACCGGCGCGGTGTGCGGCGCCTCCTTGACCAACTGTGGATTCACTTCGGCTTCTTTTGCAATCGCGAGCAACGCGTCCGCAAATTCGTCGAGCGATTCTTTCGATTGCGTTTCGGTCGGCTCGATCATGATGCATTCCGGCACGGTGAGCGGAAAGTAAATCGTCGGTGGATAGAATCCATAATCCTGAATACGTTTGGCGATGTCAAGCGTATGTACGCCATACTTTTCGACGAACGGTGTGCCCGTCAGCACAAACTCGTGTTTGCACACGCGATTGCCGAACGGCGCTTGGTACACATTTTTCAATCGCGCCAGTAAATAGTTGGCGTTGATGACCGCGTTCTCCGCGATTTCGGCGAGATGTTCTCTGCCGAAAGATCGAATGTAGACGTACGCGCGGACAAGCGCGAGGAAATTGCCGTAGAACGATTTCACACGCCCAATCGATTTCTTGGGCGTGGCAAATTCATAACGCTTGCCATTTTTCACGACGATGGGTGCTGGCAAGAATTGTGCTAGGTCGGGACGCACCATCACCGCGCCCGCGCCGGGTCCGCCGCCGCCGTGTGGCACGCTGAAGGTCTTGTGCAAGTTGCTGTGAAGCACATCGATTCCCAGGTCGCCCGGGCGCGCGACGCCGACAATCGCGTTGAGGTTCGCGCCGTCGCCGTAGACCAAGCCGCCGGCATCGTGGATGATTTGGCACACTTCTTGGATGTGTTCTTCGAACAAGCCGAGTGTGTTTGGATTCGTGATCATCAAGCCGACGGTTTCGTTATCTGCGTGTTTGCGCAAGTCGTCCAGATCAACATTCCCGCGCGCATCCGATTTGATTTGCACGATTTTGTATCCGCTCATCGAACCGGTCGCAGGATTGGTGCCATGGGCAGAATCCGGCACGAGGACTTTATTGCGTTTTGTATCGCCACGTGCCAGATGATACGCGCGAATGATCAGAATGCCAACGAGTTCGCCTTGCGCGCCGGCGGCGGGCTGGAGGATTACGCCGGGCAAGCCGCAGATTTCGCCGAGCATCGTTTGCAGTTCGTACATCATTTGCAACGCGCCTTGCGCATCATCGACGCTGACGTACGGATGTACCGACGTAAAGCCGGGAATCTTGACGGCTTCTTCGTTGATCTTGGGGTTGTACTTCATCGTGCACGAGCCGAGTGGATAGATGCCGAGATCGACGCAGTAATTTTTCTGCGACAGTCGTGTGAAATGCCGGACGACATCGACCTCAGCAACCTCCGGTAATTTGAGATCGCTACGCATTAGGTGATTCGGTAATTGGGTGAGTGGCACATCGCATTCCGGCAATTGCGCGCCGGTGCGTTCGGGTGCGCCGAGTTCGTAAATTAAGGGTTCGGGTTTATTGGCAACGATTGTCATAGGTCATCTCCCATAAACGGAATACGCAATACGTGTTGCGCGATTCGTGGTCCGTTCATTTGCGTCTCCGTGGTTTGATTACCCCAAGTGCTTTGACCAACGCATCAATCTGCTCTTTGGTATTCATCTCGGTTACCGCGACCAACATCGCGTTCCCCAGATGCGGATAATCCTTCGATAAATCATACCCGCCGATGATGCCTTGTTCACGTAGCGCGGCGTTGATCTCTTTGACCGGGCGCGGACATTCAACGACGAATTCGTTGAAGAATTCCTTTTTCAAATCCACGCGATAGCCAACGATGTTGTTGATCTTGCGCGCGGCGTAATGCGCTTTGTGATAGCACAGTTCTGCAACTTGGCGCAAGCCGGTTTTGCCCAGCGTCGCCAAGTACACCGATGCGGCGAGCGCGCACAACGCTTGGTTCGTGCAGATATTCGAGGTGGCTTTTTCGCGGCGGATGTGTTGCTCACGCGCTTGAAGTGTGAGCGTGAATCCGCGCCGCCCTTTTGTGTCCGTCGTTTGTCCCACCAACCGCCCCGCCATCCGGCGCAAGAATTGATTCTTCGTCGCAAAGATTCCCAGGTACGGTCCGCCAAACGCAATTGGATTGCCCAGCGATTGTCCTTCGCCGACGACGACATCCGCACCGTACGCGCCGGGGGCTTGGTACATTCCGAGCGCAATCGGATACGCGGCGACGATGAAAAGCGCGCCGGCGGCGTGGACACGATCGGCGTACGGTTTTAGGTCGCGCACCTGACCCAGGAAATCCGGATTCGCCACGATGACGCACGCGGTCTTGTCATCCAGATGTTTTTCGATCATTTGCTCAAACGTTTTGCTTGTATCTTCATCACCGACGATTTCGATGCCTTGCCCGGCAAGGTACGTGCGAATCGTCGCGCGATATTCCGGGTGAAGCGTCGGACAGACGAGAACTTTGTTGCGACCCGGCAATTGATTAATCGCCAGGATCGCGCCTTCGGCTGCTGCGGTCGCGCCGTCGTAATGCGATGCATTCGCCGCGTCCATGCCGGTCAACGCGCAGATCATCGATTGATATTCGAAAATTGTTTGCAGTGTGCCTTGACTAATTTCGGCTTGGTATGGTGTATACGCGGTGTAGAATTCGGAACGAAAAACGAGATGCGGCACCGTTGCCGGGATGAAATGATGGTACGCGCCCGCGCCAAGAAACGACGCGTGCTCGTTCACGTTCGCATTCTTTGCCGCCATCGCGTTGAGTTCGCGCATCAAATCGAGTTCCGGCATCGCTTTGGGCAAATTGATTTTGGGATAAAGCGAATCCGCCGGAATATCGACGAACAAATCTTTCACCGACGACACGCCGATACTTTTGAGCATCGCCGCGCGGTCGGCGTCGGTGTTGGGAATGAATCGATGAGCCATAGTTGCCTCGTGGCAACTAGTCAACTAGTAACTACTGATCGACTAATTGACTAGCTGACTAGTGAATTTCTCCTGTTTCGATCTTTTTCTGATACGTCGCGGCGTCGAGTAACTTTCCCAAATCGCCGGGATTGCTGGATTTGATTTTGATCATCCACCCCGCGCCGAATGCGTCTCGATTGACCACCGCCGGATCGGAATTCAGCGCATCGTTGATCGCGACGACTTTGCCGCTGACCGGCGCGAACAAATCGCTTGCCGCCTTCACCGATTCCACGACGCCGAACGCTTTGCCGGCTTCGACTTCTTTGCCGACCGCCGGCAATTCGACGAAGACGACATCGCCGAGTTGATTTTGCGCGTAATCGGACACGCCGACGACAACGACATCGCCTTCGAGTTTTGCCCACTCGTGCGATTCAGCGTACTTGCGATCATCTTTGTACGTAACTGGTTTGTCTGACATAGGTTATCTCCTTGTTTTTGACTTTCGCTTGCCGATTTTCGATTTGCGATTGGGCATCTCTTGAATCGAAAAAATTATTTGTTCTTTGCTCGATTTGCGTAAAACGGTGTTTTGATTACTTTTGCCTTGAGCAATTTTCCGCGCACGACAATTTCAAACTCTGTGCCAATCGCGGCGGCTTCCGGCATTACGAATCCCAAGCCGATATTCTTTTTCAACGTCGGCGAGGGCATCCCGGTTGTAACAATGCCGATGGTGCGTCCGTCTTTTTGAATTTCGTAACCGTTGCGCGCGATGCCGGGATCGATCATCTCAAACCCCACCAACTTTTTGCTTGCGCCTTCTAATTTGCGTTTGAGCAAGCAATCGCGCCCGATGAACATTTTGTTCAGATCGCATGCCCACGCCAGCCCGGCTTCAATCGGCGTCGTGTGCGCATCGATTTCGTGTCCGTAGAGTGCCATCTTTGCTTCAAAGCGGAGCGAGTCGCGCGCGCCCAAGCCAATCGGTTTCACGTCGGCGTCTTTGCCATGTTCGAGAATTGCATCCCATACGTGCTTGCCATGCTTGAACGGCACGAACAATTCAAAACCATCCTCGCCGGTGTAGCCGGTGCGCGCGAGCAATCCTTTTTCTTTGCCGATTTTGAATTCGCGCGCGGTATGGTACTTGATCTTGCTCAAATCAAACGATTCGATTTTCTGCAAAACCGCTTCGGCTTTGGGTCCCTGAAACGCGAGCATATAATACTTGTCGGACACATCTTCGATCTGGACGCGAAAGCCGGCGATGTGCGCACGCATCCATGCCAAATCTTTTTCGCGGTTCGACGCGTTGACGACGACCATATATTTCACTTCGCCTTTTTTCGCACCGGGAAGTTTGTACACAAACGTGTCGTCGACGCACGTGCCATCCGCGTAACACATCACCGCGTACTTGGCGTCGAACAATTTCATCGTCGCTAGATCGGCGGTGAGCAAGTATTGCAAAAACGCGAGTGCATCTTTGCCGGTCACATCGACTTGCCCCATGTGATCGATGTCGAATAGACCCGCCGCGTTACGCACAGCGTTGTGTTCATCAAGGATGCCGGAATATTGCACCGGCATTTCCCACCCGCCAAACTCGACCATCCGCGCGCCGAGCGCAACGTGGGTATCGTAGAGTGGAGTTCGTTTAAGTTCTGTCATTCGCTTCTCCTTGTGTCATTGCGAGGAGCGAAGCGACGAAGCAATCTCTGTGCAACTTGGGGATTGCTTCGCCCCTACGGGGTTCGCAATGACGATGCGTTATTCGATTGAATCCTCCGCATCGATTTTCAATTCGCCGGCTTCTTTGGTGTTGACGATTACCGTGACGCGATGAAGTCCCGGCGTGAGTGGTTGATCGATCACGCGAAACGTGATCAGCACATTGAGAGGAAACGCTTTCGGTTGCGCTAGCGAAATGTCGCTCGCGCGCACCGGGGCGTTATCGCCGCTGAGGATTTCGATGTTGGTAAGCGGCACGTCGCGTCCATCGATTTGCAGCGGACTGAGCGAAAGAATCGTGCCGGGCGCAAGTGTGTTGCGAAGCGAGAGTTGAAAACCGTTCGGCGTGTTTTGGAAACTGCCTTTGACGTACAATTTCTTGAGTAGAAAACTGGGAACCATCGTTGGCATCTTGATCTCCTCGACGCAAAATGAAAGAGGACGCACGACATTTCGTCGCACGTCCTCTGTTTGCTTGCCTGAGAGATTCGTCCGCCACAGCGCTGTGCGACTTGCCCCATCGGCGTTGGCACGCGAGCGCGTCCAACTTTCCAGAGTTCCAATCGTTTGGGGTTCTTTGACCTGAGAGATTCGCCCATCGATTGTGGATCGATGGACTTGCCCCTTCGGTGTTCGAGCGATGTTCGCTCGAAACTCTCCCCCGTCATTCAATTGTCTGTCGGTGCGATTATAGACGATGTGCATTGGAATGTCAAAGTCCGGTACGCTGTCCTTGCGAGCCGCAAAGCGGCGAAGCAATCTCCCGAGGACTGATGTCTCGCAATAACAAACCCGGTCTTGCCATCGTTTGATTCCTGAATACAATATCGCTGAAAGGAAATCGATGACAACTTATCAACCACCCGCGAACGGCTGGCGCACCTTTGTAATTGTATGGCTCACGCAATCGGTGTCGGTGTTTGGCTCCGCGCTCACGTTTTTTGCGATTACGATTTGGCTCACGCAAACACTTTATCCGCATCCCGAACAAAAGCCGGAACTCGCTTTGGCGTTGTCTGCTATCGGTCTCGCGCACGCAATCCCAGTCGTTTTCGGCGCGCCGATTGCTGGCGCATGGGCGGATCGCCACGACCGCAAGCGCACGATGATGGCAATGGATTTACTCAACGGCGGATTGGCGCTCATCGTCGCAACGATGATGCTTGCGCAAGTGTTGAACATTTGGTTGCTGATTGTCTTCGCGGTCATCACGTCGATTGTTGGTGCGTTTCACAACGCAGCATTCGACACATCGTACGCGATGCTGGTGTCGGAAAAACAATTACCGCGGGCGAACGGAATGATGCAAACGATTTGGTCACTCTCCGGCATTCTCGCGCCCGCGATTGCCGCATCGATCATTTCGCTTCCCACACTGGCGCGGCAAGGAAGTATCGGCGGACACATTGGCGAAATGCTGGCGACGTGGAAAGATGGTGCGCCGCTTGCGATCACCGTTGATGCGATTACCTTTTTCTTTGCGGCGGCGGCATTACTCTTTTTGTTTATTCCGTCGCCCAAGCGCACCGATTTACACCTCGTCGATGGAACACGGAAAAGTATGTGGGCGGACGTGAAGGAAGGCGCGCTCTTCATCTGGCATCGTCGTCCGATGTTGTGGTTGCTCGGCACCTTCACGGTTGCGAATTTTGTTGGATCGCCGATGGGCGTGTTTCAACCGCTAATTGTTAAATTCAATCTCGCCGCCGATTGGTCGGCGCGCGGGTTTACGTTTGAAACAGCGTTAGCGTTGATCGCGACGATGGCAAGTTTGGGTGGCGTCGCCGGCGGTGTGTTCATCAGCGCGTGGGGTGGTTTGAAACAACGTCGGGTCTACGGCGTCGTTGTTTCGATGATTCTGTCCGGCGTTGCGATCATGCTCTTTGGAATTTCGTCGTTCATCTTTCTATCCGTAGCAATGGCGTTTGCGGCTGCTGTGATGGTGCCGATTATGAACGCACATTCGCAGGCGATTTGGCAAACGCAAACGCCGCGCGAGTTGCAAGGGCGCGTGTTTGCCGTCCGTCGTTTGATTGCGCAATTCACTTGGCCCCTCAGTACCGCGATTGCCGGCATTGTCGGTGGGATGTTCAACCCGGGCGCGGTTGTTGCGGTGTTAGGCGGAATTCTTGTTCTGTTTTGTGTTGGGCAGATGTTCAATCCGTACTTACTGCGCGTTGAAGACAAAGATTATCTCGATCAACTTGCGGCAAGCGCGGCGAGTAAATGAAATGATGGAAGAAATCAAAGTCGGCGACCGAGTACAAGTCTTGCTCGCTTCCCAATATTGGAACGGGGAAGGTTGGTTCTTGGGAACCGTCGTCAAAATCGAACCCTATTCCGAGCATCGCAGTTTTTACTGGGTCGAGTTGGACAAGGATGCGACATCGATGTTTGGCAGAGGAACGAATCTGATCTCGGTGTTGAATCCAAAGAATATCAAACGCATTGCGTAACTTGTTCCCGGTTTTTTATGCCCCGTACGGTACCCAGATATTTTTCACCTGCGTCGCGTGTCGCAAGATTTCATCTATCACCGGCAATTCGCCCGTGACCGGCATCGTCCACGTTTGTTTCATATTCCCCGCCGATGCGCTCTCGACCATCTTTCTGCCTTCGACTGAACCGGCGTACCACATCGCATCGATGTCATCATGCTCGGCGAGCGTCTTCGCCAATTCATCGCGTTTGCCGGTAACAATGTTGAAGGTTCCCGCCGGCACATCCGACGTTTCGATCACTTGATAGAAATCGGTTGCGCTCAACGGCGCGACCGGCGACGGCACGACAACAGTTACATTTCCCATTGCGAGCGCAGTCGCGGCGAGTTGGCACAGTGCAAGCAAAGGATGATCGTCCGGCAAAACGATTGCCATCACGCCGATGGGTTCGGGGAGCGCGAGGGTAACGTTTCGAATCGGCGTGTTGTGAATCGCGCCGTCGTATTTATCCGCCCACGCCGCGGCGGTGAACAACGCTTCGATTGCCGCATCGACTTCTTGCATCGCCGATTCTGCCTTTGCGCCGGTTTGTTGTTGAATGCGCCGCGTAAATTCTTCCGCGCGCGCGGCAAGATTTTCGCCAAGATAGTACAGAATTTGCGCGCGATTGTGCCCGGTTGTTTTTGCCCAACTCTCCGCCGCGCCGCGCGCCGCTTCAACCGCGTTGCGAATGTCTTTGCGATTCCCCGCGCCCACCTCGCCGATCAAATTTCCATTTGGATCACGCACCTCGATACTGTATCCGCTGTCCGGGCGCGCTTGTTTCCCGGCGATAAAAAGTTTTGCCGTTCGATCAATCGATTGAAAACCATTCGACCACTGATGACTGACGGCTGACCGCTTTTTCCGGTCGCCGGTTGTCGGTCGTCGGTCAGCGGTCTTTCGTTTCACGTATTCCCACAATCCCTCTTTTCCGCCTTCGCGTCCGAAACCGGATTCACGATAGCCGCCAAACCCGGACGCGGCATCGAACAAATTCGTGCTGTTGATCCAAATCGTCCCGGCTTTGATTTGCGTCGCAATGTCGAGCGCGAGGTTGATGTCTTCGCTCCAAATCGAGGCGGCGAGACCAAAGCGCGTGTTGTTCGCCAGTTTCACCGCTTCATCCGGCGTGCGGAATGTCATCGCCGCGAGGACGGGACCAAAGATTTCGACTTGCGCAATCGTCGATGCCGGCGCAACGTCGGTGAAAAGCGTCGGTGGATAAAAGTATCCTTCGGTCGGACACGCCCACGATGGTTGCCACATTGTCGCGCCTTCGTTCGCGCCTTGCTGGACGAGTCGCTGAATTTTTTGCAACTGCACCGGCGCAATGATCGCGCCAATGTCCACCGCTTTGTCGAGCGGATCGCCGACGCGTAATTTTTCCATTCGCACTTTTAACTTGGCGTACATTTTTTCGGCGACGCCTTCTTGCACGAGCAAACGCGAACCGGCGCAACAGACTTGACCTTGATTGAACCAAATTGCATCGACGACGCCTTCAACGGCTGAATCCAAATCCGCATCGTCGAAAACGATGAACGGCGATTTGCCGCCAAGTTCGAGCGAAATCTTTTTGCCGGTGCCAGCCGTCGCGCGGCGAATGATGCGCCCAACTTCCGTCGAGCCGGTGAACGCGATTTTGTCAACGCCGGGATGCTCGACAAGCATCGCGCCAACTTTGCCGTCGCCGGTGATAATGTTGACGACGCCTTTCGGCAAGCCGATGTTCGCGCAAATTTCGGCGAAGAGCAATGCGGTGAGCGAAGTAAATTCTGCCGGTTTCAAAACGACCGTGTTGCCCATCGCCAATGCCGGCGCGATTTTCCACGCGAGCATCAGCATCGGAAAATTCCACGGGATGATTTGACCGACGACACCGACCGGTTCGTAATCGCGCAGTTCCGATAACATCAATTGCGCCCAGCCGGCGTGATAATAGAAATGGCGCGCGACGAGCGGAATATCGATGTCGCGCGTTTCACGAATCGGTTTTCCATTGTCGATGGTTTCGAGAACAGCGAAGAGACGCGAGTGTTTTTGAATCTGGCGCGCAATCGCGTACAAATATCGCGCGCGCGTGTGCCCCGGCAATCGACTCCACGAACGAAATGCTTGGCGCGCCGCTTTCACTGCATCATCGACATCTTGCTGGCTCGCTTGCGCAATATCGGCAATCTTTTTCGCGGTTGCCGGGTTGACCGAATCGAACCATTCGCGCGTGGCTGGCTCGCGCCATTCATTATCGATGAACAAACCAAAACGCGCGTTGTGCGCGGCGAGCCAATCGTTTGCCGGTTTCGCTGCTTCCGGCGCAACGCCGTAAGTTAGGGTCTTGAGAATATCTGCAACTTGCATATTAAACCTCGTGACGAAGGACGGAGGACGAAGGCGTTCGTCATTCGTCGTTTGTCTTTCGTCAATTAACCAAGCGCCTGATATTGCATCGAGGCGTAACGCCCGTACGCAAAATGTTCCAATTGGCGTTCGATGTCGTTCAGCAACGCGGATGCGCCGATGCGAAACAAGTGCGGTTGCATCCATTCATCGCCGAGTTCTTCTTTCATCAGGATGAGCCAATCGACCGCTTGCTTGGCGGAACGAATTCCGCCCGCCGGCTTGAATCCGATTTTTTGACCGGTCGCCTCGTAAAATGTGCGAATCGCGCGCACCATCACAAGACTGACCGGCAAGGTTGCGTTCACCGGTTCTTTCCCGGTCGATGTCTTGATAAAATCCGCGCCGGCTTGCAGACACACAAAACTCGCGCGCATCACATTTTTCAACGTGCCAAGTTCGCCGGTGGCAAGAATCGTTTTCATCTGCGCGGGTCCGCACGCTTCGCGAAACGCGCGCACTTCGTCGTACAACGCGCGCCAATTTTGCGTGAGGACGTGTTGCCGCGAAATCACAATATCGATTTCGCGCGCGCCGGCTTGCACCGATGCTTCGATTTCTTGAATTTTTTGCGGGAAGGGATTTTGTCCGGCGGGGAAACCGGTCGATACTGCCGCGACCGGGATGTCGGAGCCGGCAAGCGCATCGACGGCGATGGGAACCATCGCGTGATACACGCACACCGCGCCGACGGTGATGGGTTGCGTGATGCCGAGCGCGTGAAGTAAATCGTGGCGGAGTGGTTGCCGGGCTTTGGCACACAATCGACGGACGGTGCCGGGTGTGTCATCGCCGGAGAGTGTTGTGAGATCGATGACGCGAATGGCTTGCAGTTGCCACGCGGCTTGCCATTCGCGTTTGACGGTGCGGCGCGTGACGAGTGTCGCCGCGCGGCGTTCGATGGCAGAGCGATTGACCTTGACCTCTTCAATCGGACTGAGGTCGAGCGGCAAAATCGCGCGATGCTCGCGGCGAGTCGTCACCGCTTGCGCTGAGAGTGTCATACTCATAGTTCCCCGCTTTCTAGAGGCGAGCGTTATTATACTGCGATTACGTTGCGTTGAGAAGATGGGGGAAATGTCAATGCATGGGCAAATTGAAAGCTTGCTTCGCTTTGCTCGCAATGACAAAACCACTTTTGCGCGTTCCTCGCACTTGGATTATAATAGCGATAGACAGCACGAAAGGGAATTTTTCTTGACTCTCTCTAACGAAACAAATTTGCCGCCGTTGATCCCGCCGGAGCAATTGCCGCCGCCGGAAACGATGAGCAAGCCATCGTTCTGGCGCGGGCTGGGTTCCGCGCTGCGCGAATTGATCGAAACGCTGATTCTGACGCTCGTGATCTTTTTGCTCATTCGATTTGCGGTACAGAATTTCCGCATCGAAGGGTATAGTATGGAACCCAACTTTCACGACGGTCAGTTTTTGTTTGTCAACAAACTCGTTTACATGATTGGCAAGCCAGAACGCGGCGATGTGATCGTCTTTGTTCCGCCGAACAATTCCTCGCGCGATTTCATCAAGCGGGTGATTGGCTTGCCCGGCGATAAAGTCGAAATCGTCAACGGCAAAGTGGTCATCAATGGCGCGGAGCTGAACGAAACGTACCCGCTCAACCCGGCGACGTACTCGATGCCGGCAATGATCATCCCGCCCGATGAATATTTCGTGCTGGGCGATAATCGAAATTTCTCTAGCGATTCACATTCATGGGGGACGGTGGCGGCTGGCAAGATTATCGGCAAAGCGTGGGTATCGTACTGGCCCCCGCAATTGATCGGACTTGTGCCCGATTACTCGTACGCCTCGGGGAAATAAGCGAGACGCGTTCGGCGAGGAGCGCAAATTCTTCAGATGAAGGGCGATTGACGAAGGATGATTGCTTCGGCTTTCGTCCTTTGTCTTTCATCAAGGATGCGAAAATGGACATTGCCAAATTTATCGATCACACGTTGTTGAAACCGGAAGCAACGGGCGATGACATTGCCAAGTTGTGTGAGGAAGCCATTGCGTATCATTTCGCGGCGGTGTGTGTAAATCCGACGTTTGTCAAACAATGCGCGCAAGCGTTGCGCGGGAGCGAGGTGGTGGTTTGCACGGTCGTTGGTTTTCCGCTGGGCGCGCACACGACGGCGACCAAAGTGTTTGAGACGCGCGAAGCGATTGCCAACGGCGCAACCGAAATCGATATGGTTATCAACATCGGCGCGCTCAAAGCGCACAACGATGATTGGGTGCGCGAGGATATTTGCGCGGTCGTCGAGACGGCACATCTCAAGCGGGCTATCGTCAAAGTGATTATCGAATGTGCGCTCTTGACCGACGACGAAAAGGTGCGCGCGTGTGAAATCGCAAAAGAGGTCGGCGCGGATTTTGTCAAGACATCGACCGGGTTTAGTACGGGCGGCGCGACGGTGCACGATGTTCAATTGATGCGGCAAACCGTCGGCGACAAAATGGGTGTCAAAGCATCGGGCGGAATCAAAACGCTGGCGCAAGTGGAAGCGCTGTTGGAAGCCGGGGCGACGCGCATCGGCGCAAGTGCGGGCGTGGCGATTGCGCGGGAGAGTAAGCAGAGAGGTTGATGTCCCCTCGCTCTCGTGCGTCTCTGCTTCCTTCTTTCGCGCTCGCGTTCGGCATTCTCGCGGTGAGTATGTCCGCGATTTTGGTGCGGTGGGCAAACGCGCCGGCAACGGTGATGGGCTTTTGGCGGATGGTGATTGCCGGCTTGGCGATGTCGATGCCGGTCGCGCGCGCGCTTCGCCACTCGTCATTTGAGGCGCGCCACTTGTCCATCGCCGTCGTCGCCGGCTTTTTCTTTTCGCTCAATCTTGCTGCGTGGAATGTGGGCGCGCTCACCACAACCGCTGCGAATGTTACGTTGCTCGGCAACTTGTCGGTTGTGTGGGTGCCACTTGCCGCGTTGTGGTTGTTCAAACGAAAATTACGCGCGGCGTTCTGGCTTGGACTTGTTTGTGCGCTGATCGGTGTTGGCATCATCCTGGGACAAGATTTGATCGCGCATCCCGCGCTCGGCATCGGCGATTTGTTCGGCATCGCGTCGAGTTTTGTTTACGCCGCATATTTGCTATCGATGGAACGCGCGCGGGCGAGCTTGAGCGCGCTCGTCGCGTGGTGGCTTTCTACGATGGTCAGCGCAATTTTTTTGCTTGTGCTGAGTCTTGGGGTGAACGCGCCGCTCACCGGTTATCCACTTGCGAGTTACGCAATTTTTGCGATAATGGCACTCGTCGTTCAGATCGGCGGATTTCTCTCGTTGAATTTCGCGCTCGGTCATCTGCCTGCATCGATTGTGTCGGCGTCGTTGCTTGCGCAACCGGTGCTCACCGCGTTGATCGCCGTACCGCTACTCGGTCAACCGCTCGGCGTCGTGCAAATCTTCGGCGGGATGTTGGTAATGGCAGGGATTGTGATCGTACACAAATCAAACATCTGACTGTGGTCGAATATTTTGGAGGAAATTGAAAAATGCCAAACTATGTTGCCGCAATCGATCAAGGCACCACCGGCACGCGCTTTATGATTTTCGATCACGCCGGCAAAGTGATCGCGTCGCATTACGAAGAGCATCATCAAATTTATCCCCAACCCGGCTGGGTCGAACACGACGCCGGCGAAATTTGGGATCGCACGCGCACGACGATTGGCGGCGCAATGGCAAAGGGTAGCGTGCGCGCAAATGATCTCGCCGCGATTGGCATCACGAACCAGCGCGAGACGACCGTCGTGTGGAATCCGAAAACCGGCGAGCCGTACTATCACGCGATTGTGTGGCAGGACACGCGCACACAATCGATTTGCGAAAAATTGATCGCCGCTGGCGCGGAGCAAATGATTCGCGCGAAAACCGGCTTGCCGATTGCTACCTACTTTTCGGGTCCGAAGATTCAGTGGCTACTCGATAATGTTCCCGGTTTGCGCGCGCGCGCGGAAAATGGCGAGGCGCTTTTTGGCAACATCGACACGTGGGTGATTTGGAATCTGACGGGCGGCAAGACCGGCGGCGTCCACATCACCGATTACACGAACGCTTCGCGCACGATGTTGCTCAACTTGCAAACGCTCGATTGGGACGATGAGTTGTTGAAACTATTCAACATTCCGCGCGCGATGTTGCCACAGTTGCGTCCTTCGTCCGATCCGAACTTGTACGGTTTTACCGACCCGGCGGGTCCGTGCGGCGGGCGCGTTTCGATTTGCGGCGATTTGGGCGATCAGCAAGCGGCGTTGTTCGGGCAGGTTGGTTTTGAGCCGGGCGAAGCGAAAAACACGTATGGCACCGGTTGTTTCTTGTTGCTAAATACCGGCAAAGAAATCGTGCCGTCGAAATCCGGGTTGCTCACCACTGTCGCCTCGAACGGGTCAACGTGCTACGCGCTGGAAGGATCGATTGCGATTGCCGGTGCGGCGGTGCAGTGGTTGCGCGACAATTTGAAAATCATCAACCATGCGGCGGAGACGGAAGAAATCGCCCAATCGGTTGACGACACCGGCGGGGTCTATTTCGTGCCGGCGTTCAACGGCTTGTTTGCGCCGCATTGGGATATGTACGCGCGCGGCTCGATTGTCGGAATGACGCGCTACACCAAACGCGAACACATTGTCCGCGCAACGCTGGAAGCGATTTGCTATCAAACGCGCGAGGTGATCGAGGCGATGGAAAAAGATTCTGGCGTGCCGCTCAAAACGCTCAAGGTCGATGGCGGCGCGGTGAAGAACAATTTCCTGATGCAACTCCAAGCCGATATTTTGGGTGTGAAGGTCGTGCGTCCCATCGTCAACGAAACGACTGCGCTGGGCGCGGCGTACGCGGCGGGGCTGGCGGTTGGCTTTTGGAAATCGCTCGATGAACTCCGGCAGAACTGGGGCATCGACCGGGTGTTTGAGCCGCAGTGGGATGCGGCAAAACGTCAAACCGGCTATGCGGGTTGGAAGAAAGCGGTGGAGCGATCAAAGGGCTGGCTCAAGTAAAAGCAAACACCCTAAAACGTAAAACGTAATCTAGCGCATTACGTTTTACGTTTTATTTTTTATCTGTTATAATCCGCCGCAGTGAACTTAGGAGGAATTATGGACCTCGATCAGGCAATTCAGTTGCTTCAGTGGTTGGACGAAGAGCATCGTAAAGACAAAGCGCAAATCTCGGAGCTGGCGAGCCAATTAACGCAACAATACGCGCAGATTGCGGGACTGAACAAGAGTCTGCAAGATTTGGAAGAGCGGCTCACGCGGGTGCAGAGCGCATCCTTGCGCTATTCGCAAATGGAACAGACCATCGGGCAGGTGAAGGTCGAAGTCCAAAAAATGATCGAGCAATCGGACAAGCGGCGGTTGCAAGCAGACGCCGACCAATTCAAGATTCGCGAGCTGGAACGTGAGCGCATCGAGCAAACGCAGAGTGCCTTGCAATTACAGATCGAGGGCTTGCAACAGTGGCAACGCTCGACGGCGGGCGATCATGAGGTGATCACACGTGCCGATCTGATGCTCGGCACTTTACAATCAGAAGTGGAAGACGGTCTCAAGCGCGCTGAAGAATTGAACCATCGATTGCAATTGCTGGAAGAGTGGGTGCCGCGCTTTGGGCAATTGGCGACCGAGCAACGCCAATTGAGCGAGCGCTTGAATAAAGAACGCGCCGATGCCGTCGAAGCGTCGCGGCGGGCAGAGCAGGCGCGCGCCCGGCATATGGCGGAATGGGCGGAACAGATGAAAGCCAGCCGCCGCGAAATCGACGAGTGGATCGGGCAGATGCGCGCGATTCAAGAACAACACAAAGAAGCGCGCAAAACCTACGCCAATTTGGTCGAAGTCGAAGAGCGGATGAAACAACTGGAAGCGCGCTTGACGCAATGGCAACGCTTGGTCGAAGAAACGCGGCGCAAAGAGCGTGATCAAATTGTGGGCGATGTAGAGAAACGCTGGCAACAACAGTTGGGCGAATGGCAATTCCTGCGCGACGAGTGGAACAAACGCCTCACCGTCGTTTCCGATCGCGTGGGCAAGATGGAAGATTGGCGTCCCGAAGTGGTGGCGCAGTTGGCAGACGTGCTCGAACGGTTGGACAAGGAACGGCGCGAACGAATGATGTTGGTAACCGATGTCGTCAAGACGCTGAGCGAAATCGAGCGCTCCCGCAATACCCAAACCGACAAGATTTTGGCGGAGCTTTTTGCGCGCGTCGAAGGCGAGAAAGCGGCGGTCCTCAAAACCAAAAAGCCCACTTCATCAGGAGCGTAACGCGTGCGAGTCATCGGCACCGCCGGGCACGTCGATCACGGCAAATCGACGCTGGTCAAAGCATTGACCGGTATCGACCCGGATCGATTGAAAGAAGAAAAAGAACGCGAGATGACGATTGACCTTGGGTTTGCGTGGCTCACGTTGCCGAGCGGTCAATCGGTTAGCATCGTCGATGTGCCGGGACACGAAGGTTTCATCAAGAATATGCTTGCCGGCGTTGGCGGCATTGACGCGGCGATGCTCGTGATTGCCGCCGATGAAGGCGTGATGCCGCAGACGCGCGAACATCTGGCGATTCTCGATCTGCTTCAAATCAAAGGCGGCGTGGTTGCTCTGACTAAAAGCGATTTAGTCGATGCTGATTGGATCGATCTCGTTTCCGCCGACATTCGCCAAGAACTTGCCGGCACAATTCTCGCCGACGCAAAAATAATTCCGGTCTCTTCGAAATCGCGCGCCGGCATACAAGACCTCCTCGCCGAATTAGACCGGCTCCTCCAAGTTGTCGCCCCGCGCAACGATGTGGGCAAACCACGCTTGCCCATCGACCGCGTCTTTTCGATGGCTGGGTTTGGCACGGTTGTAACCGGCACGTTGAGCGACGGCAGTTTCAAAATTGGCGATGAAATCGAGATTGTGCCGGGGGGCAAACGCGGGCGCATTCGCGGTTTGCAAACGCACAAGGAAAAAGTGGAGCGCGCGATTCCCGGTAGTCGCGTCGCCATCAACTTGTCCGGTCTCGCCGTCGAAGATTTGGCGCGCGGGCAAGTTGTCGCGTTGCCCGGCACAATTGCCACATCGACGTTGCTCGACGCGCGCGTGAATTATTTATCGTCCGCGCCCAAAGTTTTGGAGCATAATGCTCAAGTCGATTTTTTTACCGGCGCGGCGGAAATGCCGGCGCGCGTGCGTCTGCTTCATCACGAAAAATTGAAACCGGGCGACACCGGCTGGGTGCAATTACAACTTGCGCAACCGGTCGCCGTTGCCAAGCACGATCGCTTTATTATTCGCTTTCCGTCGCCGAGCATCACGATTGGCGGCGGCGTCATTGTCGATCCCAATGCAACAACGCGGCATCGGCGTTTCAAACCGGAGGTGATTCAACGGTTGGAGACGCTCGCGCGCGGCACACCCGACGAAATCGTTTGGCAATTTCTTGTGGCGCGCGGAATGAATCCGGCAGAGCCCAAAGACATCGCCGGCGGCACCGGCTTGAGGATCGAAGTGGTGAATCAAGTGCTTGCGCAATCGAGCAATGTGCTTGCGTTCGGGAACGCTTATATTGCCACGGCAACTTGGAATATCGTCGCCGACAAGATCGCACGCGCGCTCGATGAATTTCATCAGCAATATCCGCTCCGCGCCGGCTTGCCGCGCGAAGAGTTGAAAAGCCGGCTGGGACTTGGACCGCGCGTGTTTGAGCGCGTGATCGAACGCGCGCAAGCGGAAAAAATTTTGGATGCCGCGCAAGACCTCGTGCACCGCCCGGATTTTGCCGTCAAGTTTACGCCGGAAATGCAAAAGAAAATCGATGCGCTGATCACGCAGTTCGAGCAATCACCGTACGCGCCGCCATCGATGCAAGAGGCAGAAGCGGCAATCGGCGCGGAAGCGGTGAGCGCGTTGGTTACCCAAGACAAATTGGTGCGGCTGAACGAATCAGTTTTACTTTCGTCCCACGCGTTCAACGCGATGAAAAATTGGGTCGTGGCGACGATTCAAGCGCAAGGGCAGGTTACGGCGGCGCAAGTGCGCGATCAGTTCAACACGAGCCGCAAATACGCGGTCGGGCTTTTGGAATATCTGGATGCAACTCACGTAACCAAGCGCGTGGGCGATGCGCGGGTGTTGCGATGACGAATGATGACCAACGACCGATGATGGACGGCGCGAATGGCGGCATCGAAACGCGGCGGCGGCGCCGGACACGGCAAACCGAAAATTCAAATTCGTCGGCGTCGTCGATGGTTCGCCGCGAATGGTTGGAGCGTTTGGCGCGCTGGTCGCTTGGTGCGAGCGCGCTGACATTCATCGTTGCGATGATTACTGGTGTAATCGGTTGGTGGCGTCCGGCGCAAGTGGTCGCGATTGCGCCCGCGCCGATTCAAACATTCGCGCCGTCGTTCATTCCAATTCCCACCGCGACGCCGCGCGCCACACCGACACCGTTGCCGCCGCTCATCGCGTTGCTTGCCGGACATTCCGGTGGAATCGATACAGGCGCCGTTTGTCCCGACGGTTCGCGTGAAGTCGATATCACAACGGATGTTGCGGCGCGCGCCAAAACGATTTTGGAAACGCGCGGCTATCGCGTTGAGATTCTTGCAGAATTCGACCGGCGGCTGGATGCGGTGAAACGCAACTACGCGCCCAACGCCTTTCTCGCCATCCACGTCGATTCGTGCGTTGATTTTGCGAGCGGGTACAAAGTAGCGCGCGCCGGCAACAGCGCGATTCCGCAAGAGGATGATCGATTGGTACGTTGCGTGAGTTCGGTGTATGGCGCAACAACACAGCTCCCGTGGCACGAAGGAAGTATCACGCGCGATATGACGCATTATCACGGGTTGATGGAGATTCATCCGGAATCGCCCGGCGCGATCATCGAACTGGGATTCCTGGGATCGGACAAGGCGATTCTGAAAACACGGCGCGATGCGATGGCGCTGGCGATTGCGGATGGTATCGTCGCATTTTTGCGCGGCGAAGCGTGTCAGTAGGACGAAGGACGGAGGACGCACTACCCACTACCCACCCGCCGCGCCTCCGCGAGCAACGTCGCGCCATCAGGATGTGTGCGCGCGAGCGCGTCCAATTTCCGCACCACGCGCGCGACGATTCCCGCGTCTCGATTGATGGCACGTGCCTTGCGGAACACTGCTACCGCTTCTTGCAACCGTTCGCTGACCGAGGACGGGTGACCGGTGACCGATGACCGTTGACCGCCTCCTGCTTCCTGCCTCCTGCCACCCGCCTCCTGCCACCCGCCTCCCGCCTCCTGCATCGCGCCTCCTGCCTCCTGCCTCCCGTCCACCGCCTCCTGAGCATCACACAGCACCAACCCACACAACGCTATCCCCCTGGCATCCAGCGCATCGTACAATTCTGGCGTGCGCGCGAGCAACGTGTCCGCGTGCGCGATAGCGGTGGTGAACGCGGT
>DAOTXS010000066.1:0-3013 GCA_034435055.1 Anaerolineae bacterium
GACCGAACTCGGCGATCGACAAATGGACAAAGCCATTGGCATCAGGCTTGAACCCATGCCACTGGACCAACACGTTGAATGCTGCCATCGTGAACGCCAAGCGCGCTTTGAAATATTTCCAAACACGGTGTCCAACTTTCTTGAAATGGCACACACTTGTCAGCATGGAGAGTACGGTCTCGACGACCATCCGGACATTCCAAGTTCCACGCGGACAGATTTTCAGATTGGCCGGATCGCCTTCCCTTGCATGGAAGCCGGTATCGGTCAGAACGATCATCTCGTCTTCGAACTGGGCAATCAATTCGCGAAAGGTGGTATCATGCACATTGGCGGTCTCACAATCCCAGCCCACAATCAAACCGAATTTGTTCAACACGAAACCAAGTTTGCCGCCGACAATCCAGCGATGATTCGATTTGCCTTTCTTGCCGATTTGCTTGTCACTCCGCCCTTCTCGCATGGGGTGAATCAACTCGATGCCGTAACTATCGGCCACGCCGAGAATCGTGGGATCGGCGAGAAAGCGGTTCGTCCAATCCTGATGCACCGCAAACTGCCGGAACAGGCGCGTGCGATCGGGCAGGTTCGGAAACATGTCCAAGTAGTCCCGTTTGATCCAGCGATAGAATGCACGATTACCGATGCCTTTGATGGCGAACAAGAAACCGAGTGTGACGATCTCACTGGGATAGAGGCTCGCTTGGCTATGTTTTCGGACGCCACGCATCGCATCATCTATGCGCCAAAACAATTCCGTGATAAAATCTTCGGTAGACATGGGCCTTGCTCCTTGTCGAAGGTTTGGTCACCATTAACATAAGCAAGTTCCAGGTCCTTTGTCAAACTAGCACCATTGGTTATTAGGGGAAATAAAGTGGGCGCATCTGCCGCACGAGGATAGCGCGATCGCCATAATTTCACCGCCATTCACTGAGAATGTGGCTGATGTTTGCGCTCCAATCAAACCGTCCACGACTCGCTTGAATAAATTCCGACGCGAGGACCTGGACTCGAGTTGCTGTCATCCACCCATCGGAATGCCAGACGGTCGCAAAGCGCTCCCAATCGCCGGCGTCGCGCCACAAGACCCAGTTTTCGATGATCTAGCGGATAGCCAATTTATCAGCAGCCAAATCGTTTTTGGTAATGCTCTGTTCCAGCAAAGTGCACGGAGAAAAAATTTTTCAACTCTGCGTTCCCTGTGCTCTCTGTGGTTAATCTTTTGTCCTCAAAACTCAATCGAGCCAATCCAAAACTTTTTTGATGTTTTCCGGCGACTCGAAACGCGGATCGGCGTGACCTGCGCCTTCCAGCAATTCGAGTGTGACATTCGCTGCGCCAATGGCTTGCTCTAACCTTTTTGCCAAGTTGATGGATTGCTGAACGGGAACAAGCGCATCCTTGGTGCCGTGCTGAATGAAGAACGGCGGCGCATTGTTCGAGACGTATGTTTCTGGATTGGCTCTCTTGACCAATTCGGGAACTTGTGTAATCTGCTCTCCCAGTAACAGAGATTCCGGCGAATCGGGGGCGTTGTGTTCCATTCCAGGTGGAGACGGCATCCCGCACTCGGTCAATTGCTCATCCATCTTGAGAAAATCGGTTGGACCGAACCATGCAACCACGGCTTGCACATTGCTCGGCTGATTCGCATTGCCCAAACTCAGGTCTTCTAATTCTTGCACGCCAGCAGACACTCCCAGCATCGTCGCCAGATAAGCACCCGCCGAGCCGCCCCACGCCGCAATTCTATTTGGATCGAAATGATACTGCTTTGCATTCGCGCGAATCCAGCGCACCGCCGCTTTGACATCGTGCACAAGCGCAGGAAATTTTGCTTCGCCGCTCATGCGATAATTGATTGAAACGACTGCATAGCCGCGTTTCAATCCTTCCAGCATCGGCATCACTTGCATATCGCCCTTGTCGCACATCATGAACGCGCCGCCGTGAATAGCAACGATGACGGGAAAGGGACCGTCGCCTTGCTCCGGCAAATAAATGTCCAACTTTTGCGCGGGCGATACATTGGCGTACGGAACATCGAGAAATTTTCGTTTGATGTGAGCGGTGTTTGCGGGCGGTGGTGGACCTGGGGGCAATCCTTCCGGCAAGCCATATTGCGGATTTTTCTGATTGTTCGCCATTTCACTCCTCGTCAATCTGCGTTCTCTGCCTTCACTTTGGCTTTCGCCGATTTCTGATAGGTATCAAAGCCAACGGCTACGAGCAACACCACGCCCTTGACCACATTCTGATAAAAGTCAGGCAGTCCCACCAGTTGCATCGCATTGTTGAGAACGCCGATAATCAATACGCCGACGATCAAACCGAAAATGGTTCCTTCACCACCTTTGAAACTCACGCCGCCCAATAGCGCCGCCGTCAAACAATCGAACTCAATGCCCTGACCCGTCGAGACTTGACCCGACATCACGCGCGACAGAAGTAAAACCGATGTGATACCTGATGTGAATCCACAAATCGCAAAGACAGCGATTTTCATTGCATTGATATTCACGCCCGCCAAACGCGCGGCTTCTTCGTTGCCGCCCAACGCAAACACATAGCGCCCGAAAAACGTCCGAGTCAGAATGATCGAGCCAATCAGCGCAACCACAATCATGATAATGACCGGAATCGGCACGGGACCAATGTATCCTTGACCGTATACTGCAAAACTGTCGGGGATACCCGTAATGTTTTTTCCATCCGCCGCGATGTACCCCAATCCTTTGTAAATTGTGGCTGTACCCAGTGTGATGATGAGCGGATGAATGTTGAGTTTGATTCCCAGCAATCCGTTTGTGATGCCCAGCAGTGTTCCCATAACCAGACAAAAAGGAATTGCCAGGAGCGGATCAACATTGAAACGCGACATCAGAATCGCCAGGATGATATTCGTGAACACAATCTGTGAGCCGATAGACAAATCAATCGCACCCGAGATCATCACGAACATGATGCCGACCGCGCTAATCGTCGCAAACGATACCTGGCGGAGCATCAG
>DAOTXS010000067.1:0-2396 GCA_034435055.1 Anaerolineae bacterium
CCACCGTACTTCAAGCCGGGCAATGGTATCACGTGGCGGCAACGTATGCGAGTGGGAGTGCGCGCACGTTTGTCAATGGTATCGCGTCGACTCCGACGAGTGTTGGCACACTGACGCAAGGACCGTTTCTGCGCTTGGGCGGTCTGAGCGATAGCTTTGGTTACTTTTTTGCTGGGGTGCTGGATGAAGTTCGCATTTCGAATATCATTCGTTACACCGCCAACTTTACGCCGCCGATTGCGCCGTTCACGTCCGATGCGAACACACGCGGGTTATGGCATTTGAACGAAGGCACCGGACAGCTCGCCAGCGATTCCTCAGCGTTAGCGAATCATGGCACGCTGGGCAACTCGTCAGGTGTTGATAGTGCTGATCCAAACTGGGTTATGGGGTATCCGTTTGCCAGCACACCAACCTCCACGCCAACCCGCACGAACACACCGACCGCGACGCCAACAAACACACCCACTGCCGTAACAGGACTTGGGCTCGAACGCTATTGGCTATATCAATCCTTCACTCTTTCAGATCGCGCAACTTTGCGTTCGAATTTATGGAACGGTAATGTCATCGCACAGTACAGCGCATTCTCGGTTCCAAGTCGTGGTTTGCCGTTGGCATTCGTCTACACCTACAATAGCCAAACGAACACGTGGACGCATAACCTTAACGTCACGCTTACAATCAATGAAACGACTTCGGTTGTTGGACGCGATGGGGATGGCACGGAACACACCTTCATCCGCAATGCCGACGGCACGTACACGGCGCCAGCGGGAAACTATGATCGCCTAGTACGTAACGCTGATCAAACGTTCACGCTCATCCACCCTGACCAAAGCGCGCATCTCTTCGATGCAAGCGGACGCTTGACCCAAGTACGTGACCGCAACGGCAACGCGATCAATTTAACGTACACGAACAACGTGTTGACGCAAGCGCAAGCCGCAGGTGGACAAACATTGACGTTCGTGTACAGCGGCGGTAATCTTGCTTCGGTCACCGATCACGCCGGACGCGCGTTCCAGTTCGGCTACACGAGCGGCGCGCTGACAAGCATCACTGACCCGCTGAATTTCGTGACGCGCTTTGGCTATACCAACAATCGCCTGACGACGCTCACCGATGCGCGCAACACCCAGATGACCATCGCGTACGATACGGCGCAGCGCGCGCAGACGATCACCACGGCGGGTGTGCGCCTGGCAAGTTTGGCGTACGGCACAGGCACAACAACGTTCACCGACGCAAACAACAACGCGACGGTGTACACCCTCAATGCAACGGGACAGGTCACACAGGTTCGCGATGCACTGAGCGGGCTGACCACCTTCACCTACGACGCGAACTATAACATCACGCAGACGACCGACGCGCTGGGTCGGACGACCCGTGCGACGTATGATGCGCGCGGCAACCGCTTGACGCAAACGGATGCATTGAATCAGACGACGACGTACACCTACAATGCGACGAACGACCTCCTCAGCGTCACTGACCCGTTGGGACGCACGACGCAGTACGACTATGACGCGGCGGGCAATCTTATCCGCATCACCGATGCGCTGAACAACGTTACAACATACGGCTATGACGCGTATGGTCAGCGCACACGCGCGACCGATGCGAACAACAACACCGCCCTCTACGCATACAACCCGGCGGGTTATCTTGTCTCAACGACCGACGCCTTGAATAACGTCACCCAGTACGGCTACGACGCGGTTGGCAATCGCACGTCGGTCACCGACGCGCTCAATCGCACGACCACCTTCGCCTACGATGCGAACCACCGACTGACCCGCGTGGACGCACCGCTCGGCGCAACGACACGTTATGAGTATGATGCGAACGGCAATCGCACCGCGACGGCAGATGCGCTGAATCAACGCACACTATACACCTACGACGCGTTTAATCGCCAGACGGCGGTAACCGACGCGCTGAACCAGACGACGCAGTATCAGTATGACGCGAATGGCAATCGCACGCGCGTGATTGACGCGAACGGCAATGCGACGAATTATCAGTACGACGCACTCAATCGGCTGACACGCGTGACCGATGCGCTGAATTACGCGACGCAATATCAGTACGATGCAGTGGGCAATCGCACGGGCACGATCGACGCACGCGGCAACACAACCACGTCCACGTATGACGCGCTCAATCGCGTGACGGCGGTAACGATTCCGATCACCGGCACGACGACAGGGACGACGCGTTACGAATACGACGCGGTGGGCAATCGTACACGCGTGATAGACGCGAACAACAATGCGACAAACTATCAGTATGACGCGCTGAACCGCGTGACACGTGTGACCGACGCCCATGGCAACGCGACGCAATTCGGCTACGACCCAGTGAGCAATCGCACGAGCATGACCGACGCG
>DAOTXS010000068.1:0-8822 GCA_034435055.1 Anaerolineae bacterium
AAAGTGGAACGTTGTTTCGCTTGGCTGGACAATTGTCGTCGGCTCGTCGTGCGCTATGACCGATTCATTGAACATTACAAAGCTTTTTGTTTGCTGGCGATCATTCTTTGGTGCATCACCCGAATTTTGAAATTAGTTCTAGAGATATGCAGGAGGATTAAACCTATGGCATTCAATATGAATAAACTAACCGAAAAAGCGCAAGAAGCGGTTTTCGCCGCGCAAGAACTCGCGCAAAATAATCAACACAGCCAAATTGAGCCGGAACATTTGACGATGGCGTTGCTCGCGCAAGCCGACGGCGTGGTGCCGCAAATTGTCGGCGCAAATCTGGAAATGCTCACGCGGCAATTTAACGACGAGTTGAATCGATTGCCCAAAGTGTCTGGTGCGACAACGCAACTAGCGATTTCGCAACGGCTGGGACGGGTGTTGGAAAATTCACTTCAGCAAGCGAACAACTTGAAAGACGAGTACGTCTCGACCGAGCATCTTTTGCTGGCGCTGATTGAACACGCGAACGGCGCGACCGGGCGCATTTTGCAAAACGCCGGCGTCACGCGCGATGCCGTGCTCAAAGCACTCACGCAGATTCGTGGCAATCAACGCGTTACCTCGCCGAATCCAGAGACCACGTACCAAGCGTTGCAAAAGTACGGCCGCGATTTGACCGACCTCGCGCGGCGCGGCAAACTCGATCCGGTGATCGGACGCGATGAGGAAATCCGGCGCGTGATGCAAATCTTGTCGCGTCGCACGAAAAATAATCCGGTCTTGATTGGCGAACCCGGCGTGGGCAAAACCGCGATTGCAGAAGGACTCGCGCAACGCATCGTGCGCGGCGATGTGCCCGAGCCGCTCAAAAACAAACGGGTCGTTCAGCTCGATATGGGCGCACTCGTCGCTGGCGCGAAATATCGCGGCGAGTTTGAAGAGCGTTTGAAAGCGGTGTTGAAAGAAATTACCTCCGCCGAAGGACAGATCGTTTTGTTCATCGATGAAATTCACACCGTCGTTGGCGCGGGCGCGGCGGAAGGCGCGATGGACGCGAGCAATATGTTAAAGCCGATGCTCGCGCGTGGTGAATTGCACACCGTCGGCGCGACGACGCTCGACGAATATCGCAAGCACATCGAAAAAGATGCGGCGCTCGAACGCCGCTTTCAACCGGTGTTGGTCGGCGAGCCGAGCGTCGAAGATACCATTTCGATTTTGCGCGGACTCAAAGAACGGTACGAAGTGCATCACGGCGTTCGCATCAAAGATGCCGCACTCGTCGCCGCCGCCGTTTTGTCGAAACGCTACATCGCAGATCGCTTTTTGCCGGACAAGGCAATCGATTTGGTCGATGAAGCCGCGTCGCGTTTGCGAATGGAAATCGATTCGATGCCGGCAGAACTGGACGAAATCACGCGGCGCATCAAGCAACTGGAAATCGAGCGCGTGGCATTGCAAAAAGAAAAAGACGATGCTTCGCGCGAACGCCTGAAATCGCTCGACAAAGAATTGGCGAATCTCAAAGAACAATCGAACGCGTTGACCGGCAAATGGAAACAGGAAAAAGAAGCCGTCGATGCGATGCGCAAGTTGAAAGAAGAAAAAGACGCGGCGCAAATCGAATTGGAAAAAGCGGAACGGCAGTACGATTACAACCGCGCCGCCGAATTGCGGTACAGCAAACTGGCGGCGATTGATCGTCAGATGAAAGAGGTTGAAGCCCGGCTGGCAGAGATTCAAAAGTCCGGCAAGATGTTGAAAGAGGAAGTGGATGAAGAGGACATTGCGGAGGTCGTGGCGAAATGGACCGGCATCCCAGTTTCGCGGTTGATGGAAGGCGAAGTGCAAAAGTTGTTGCGGATGGAAAGTAATTTGCACAAACGCGTCGTCGGCCAAGATGATGCGATTCGCGCGGTGGCAAACGCGGTACGCCGCGCGCGCGCCGGTTTGCAAGACCCCAAACGACCGATTGGTTCATTCATCTTCCTGGGTCCGACCGGCGTTGGCAAAACGGAATTGGCGCGCGCGCTCGCCGAATTCCTCTTTGATGATGAAGCGGCGATGATTCGCATTGATATGAGCGAATATCAGGAAAAGCACACGGTCGCGCGGCTCATCGGCGCGCCGCCGGGTTACGTCGGTTACGAGGAAGGCGGACAACTCACCGAAGCGGTGCGTCGGCGCGCGTATGCCGTCGTGCTCTTCGACGAAATCGAAAAGGCGCACACGGACGTGTTCAACACGCTTTTGCAAATTCTGGACGATGGACGCTTGACCGATGGGCAAGGACGCACGGTCGATTTCAAGAACACGGTCATCATCATGACCTCGAACGTTGGCACCGAGTACTTGCAAAATGGCGATAGTGCGAACGCGCGCGAGTTGGTGCTGGGTGCGTTGCGTGCGCGCTTCCGCCCCGAGTTCTTGAATCGGATTGACGAGATCGTACTGTTCCATCCACTCGACCGTGAGCATTTGAAGCGCATCGTGGATATTCAATTGGCAGCAGTCTTGAAACGGATGGCGGATCGGCACATCGAGATCGAACTGAGCGAAGCGGCAAAGGAATTCCTAGTGCGCGAAGGATACGATCCAACGTACGGCGCGCGTCCGCTCAAGCGCGCGATTCAACGACTGATTCTTGATCCGCTGGCGTTACAAGTGCTGGAAGGCAAATTTGCGGAAGGCGACACGGTCGTCGTGGATGTTGAAAAAGAGCAGATCATTTTTCTGCGCGAAGAAAAGCGGATGAAAAAAGCGGCGTGATAATGAACTCGCCTCGGTTTCCACAACCGAGGCGAGTTTTTTATTGGGTTGCCGGATCAAAGAGTAAAATGGTTCGAGCACTCGGCGCGCAAAAGTACGGTTTAAGGATATCCACCGTACCCAGAGGGAATCGCGTGAGCATCCCAGAGATGCCCGAATCCTGGGATCGTTCCGTGACTTGAGATGACCTCAAACTGTCCCCAGATTGGATAACCACCGGGTCTCCAACAAGGACTGTTTTGAAGGTCGGGACCTACCCACACAATCTTGTAATGCCAGACTTCGCCGGAACCGCCAGGAACTTGGCCATTCCATTCATTGTCTGTCCAGGCATCGCACGTCCAAGGGGCACCGTGAAATCGGGCGGCGTCCCAGTCTTTCGACCATTTCATCACAAGATGGTCGTTCGCGTACGTGGAATCTCCCCAGACCTTTCCATCCAAGACACGATCGATTCCATCTGCCGCGCCCACAAAGATGCGTGCCTGATAATTGTAACCGAATTGGTCAAACCCACCGCCGGCGTACACCATCACGGGCGTGATCAGGACAAGCAAAGCACCGAGCAGAATGGTGGTCTTTTTCATTTCCTCCTCCGTCCAATCTGATTTTTCATACATTCAAACCGCGTTGATTGTACTTGCTCTGGCATCACCTCCTTTCGTTGAAATGCTTTGGGAAACAAAAAACCGTGCCGCGCAAAAACGCAGTCACGGTCGGTTACGCTATTTGCTCCGCCCAGCCCAAGCGTCCACATTGAGCAAGACTGGGTTTCGTCGCACCCGTGGTGAAAATTCAACGCGTTAGGATAATTCCACTCTTTAAGAGGCATAGAACAGGCCGGAAAAATACAGGCTCCATCGACACGAAAACCGCAACCCAAACAACCATCGTGATTGCGGTAAGGGGGCAACGCAGATCATCTCGATTTCCGTTTCCTGATTCGTAAGCACCAAATTCGATTATTGGTGTATACTGTAGACACATACGACATTGAATCAAAGAGACGTACTCGGGCAAAGGAGGAGTTGAGATATGATGAAATACAAACCTAGTTTGATCATAATGAGTGTAACGGTCATCTTGAGTGTTGGCTGTGCTTCAATGTCGCCTACCCCAACACCCAAAAGTGACATGCCAATCACAGCCGCACCGACAAGTCAACCAACCCCAATTGAAACGATTATGCCGGCGCGGACAATAGCGCCAACAGCACCTTCGTCGCAAACACTTGTACCGACGATGTCACCAACACCGCCTCAAGGAGGTGTAAGTAATATGAATACCCCGACGCCTACCCCATCAAGTTCGGAAGCCGAACAAATCGTGCTTCAAGCCAAACAAGACCTTGCCAAGCAATTAGCAATCAGCATCGATCAGATCACTCTAGTTGAAGTACGGGAGATTACTTGGCCCGATAGCAGTTTAGGATGTCCTCAACCGGGAATGATGTATCTGCAAGTCCTAATCGACGGATATCTGATTCGCCTTCGCGCGGGCGAACGAATCTATGAGTATCACAGTGGCGGCAATCGTCCACCGTTCCTTTGCCAAACCAAGTCATAAACCGCGACGCGTTCAATCGAAACAGAACAGCAAAATGCATACTAAAAACAAACCACCCCGAGCGAGCAAACTCGGGGTGGAATGTTTTCAGCGACTTGTTAAGGCAGGTGAGCGCCAAACGTACCATAGAGCCAATTCAAATCATCAGCTCGGTCCACGCGATACACCCCGCCAGTGCCGGCGCAATTTCCATTCTTGCCGAAAGACGTTACGCCACCAATGACATTGGAATTGCCAATGAAATTGGGTCCGCCGGAATCACCAAAACACGTACCGCCGGTGGCGTGATTATTCGAAAGCAACAACGAGAAATCACCCACAAACCCGGGCACATTGATTTGGATCAACTTTGGGTATGCGACCATCCGTTGACGAATGGCAACATTCTTCCACGAAGCCGCGTCCGGGAAACTCGCTTGGAGACCGTATCCGACAGCAGTAAAAGTAACGTCCTGTTGCCCGCGTTGAGTTTTCAAGCGATCCAATTGATCCAGTTGGGGCAAAGCACCATATTGGGACATTACCTTCGGTGCGCTCAACACGACCACGCCCAAGTCGTAAAGGTAAAAGGCGTTGGGATTGTATTGAGGATGCGTGTAGGTTGTTCCGCCAACATCGCCCTTGCAAGGATATCCTGTTACCAGTGGGTTGTCGCACCCAGTCCCGCCAGCCGCTTTAGACGTATAGTTTGGGTCAACCGGAATGGGACCGTCAGCAAACCAAATCTCGGCGTGTGCGGCGGGCGCTTCCGTGCAATGACCAGCGGTCAGGAAGATCCTTGACGAAAGCAACGTGCCGCTACACCGCCAGAGTGGATTGCCATTTGCATCTTGGGCAACCATCAATCCCACGTACGGATGACGACCGTTGTCGAGTTCACCATCCGTGATCGCCGCGATAGGTGTAACCAAGATCAGCATCAAAGCCACCACTGTGATGAGTACCAAAAGTTTTGTACGCATTTCTTCCTCCAAGGAATTGAGTGTTGTTCAGAGTGCTAGGATGAGTAATCCATTGCCCCAGCCACGTTGACTGGGGCAATGGATTGTTGTAAACACGCTTACGGTGTTACCCCAAAACCGGCGAGAAAATTCAACGAATCGCTCGTATCCGTGCGATAGCCAAACCCCGCGCCTTTGCAGTTGGAGTTGAGCACGAACGAATTGACCGCGACGATCACTTTGCCTTGGTCACCGGTGTGGAACACAGGACCGCCCGAATCGCCAAAGCAGGTGCCGCCTGAACCACCGTGCCCTTCGCCGGGGTTGCTGGAGTAGTGGATGTTGTAGCCATCGGTCAATGCACTGCGCAAGTTGACCAGACTAACCGTGCCAACCATTCGTTCGCGGATTGCAGATTGGCGCGGCTTGACCGATTGCAAGCCATAACCCACCACAGTAAATTCCGTGTTCTGCAACCCACGCTTGGTAGCAAGCGTATCCAAATAACCCAGCGGTGCGATCTTGCCGTACTGACTCATCACATACGGCGCACTCAAGACAACCACGCCGACATCGTGCGTATTCGGAATCGTCAAACCGCCAGTCCAGCCGGGGTGCGGAATGGGCGTACCACTCGCATCGCCGGTGCAAGGATAGCCGGTTTTGCCCACGCAAGACGTTCCTGATCCACCCCAGTTGCCAATAGCGATGGGACCCGGCGAGAACCAGATAACCGCTTTAGCCGCTGGGGCTTCGGTGCAGTGTGCCGCTGTCAAAAAGACGGTTGACGAAACGAGCGTACCCGTACATCGCCAAAGCGGAACGCCAGCCGCATCGTGAAAACTAACCAGCCCCACGTAGGGGTGTCCATTACCATCTGGTTGACCATATTGAACAGCGGCGGCGGGTGCGACCATCACCAACATTAAGACAGCAACGGCTGCCACAATCAAAAATTTCGTACGCATTGTCTCCTCCTAAATTTATTTTTCCGAATATATCGTCATTAAAAACGAAACGGCTTGTTAATCACCTCCCTGCGCCACTTGATTTGCCAGATGACCAGAACGCGATAATACCAGATGTGAGGTCAGAGAGTTTTCCCCTCCGACCTCACGGAAAACCTACGGACGATCAATCACAAACATTGGCGATGTCCACGTCTCCCAGTCAGCAGGATTGTTGTCATCACCCAGTGCCTTTTGGATCGAGAGTTTGAAATAGTATTGTCCATCCGGCACCACATACGTCTTGTTGCCGCCTTTGGTCGTGCCATCCCACGCCAACGCAAAGAACGATGTTGCACTGCTGTTGCGTCCTACGTACTCCATATCAAACGCACGATGCCACGCCTTGTTCGTGTTGGCTTCAAACACTTCAACGCGCAGTTTACGGACTTGATGATCAAGATGCACGAGGATAAACGGCGTTTGTCCAATCCCGGGAACAAGTGTAAAGACTGCGCCCGGCGTCGTGTGGACACCAAAAGTGCCACCGCCAAAGCATTCGCTTCCACGCAGGATCGCGGGTGGATTACACGTTGTCAAGCGTCCCAGATAGGGGAAGCCGCCGGTCAGCACCGGGATAGATTGATAGTCACCCTTGAAGCCAGCGTACGGGACACGATACACTTGCCCGCCACTTTGCGGCGTGAACACAAGGTAACCACCGTACAAACTTCGATCTGCCAAACCGGCTGGCGCCGTGATCGTTACATTCACCGATGCCTTGCCGCCGGCAGGTACCGTTACGCTCGGCGCGCTAAAGACCACCGTCGCATACTCGGCATAGTAACTGACGGAGAATGTGTTGGGACCGGTCGCTAACGCACCTTCGTGCGAGAGGTTGTAGGTTACCGCCGTGTTGCCATTGTTTTCGATGCTGAGCGTGTATGTTTTCGGACCGGCTTGGCTTTCACCCAAAGCCAACTCACCTGGCTCGATCTTGGTCGTTGCCAAAATCGCGCGATCAATCCGCAGCATCCCGGCACCTTGCCGATGCGCATTGTCCAAGCCCGCCGGCGTACCAACCCGCGGCTTGGGCTCCGCGCTATTCTGCAAGATTGTTCCGACGATTTGGGATGGCGTCTTGGGCTTGGCTTGCAACAACAACGCGACGGCACCCGCGACGTGTGGCGACGACATCGAGGTACCGCTGATCGTCGCGTAACTGCCGCCTTCGATTGGATACGTCGAGCGGATCAAACCACCCGGCGCACCAATGTCCGGTTTGAACGAAAGATCAGGCGCGAGACCGAACGAACTGAACGATGAGATTTGTCCGCCGGTCGGATTCACCGAAGTGAACGCTTGATTCGTCCACGTCAGCGTTACGGGGCCGGCAACCAAGCGATTGTGAATCAGCACGCCTTCGGTATCCGAGATCGCCACGACTGGAATTGTGATCGGAGGCGTTCCGGCGACCGTGGGGCTGAATCGGCCGGGGAGGTTGTTATATAACACAACCGCTACCGCACCCGCTTGTTGCGCGTTGTACGCTTTTTGATAGAACGGGCAGGTACCGCGGCGAATCAGCGCAACGTGCCCGGTGAGACTGCCGGCTGGAAGTGGATTACAACCGTCGTTCGTCGGCAAAACTCCTGGTGGAACTATTCCCACCGTGTTGACCTTTGTAATCGGGTAACTGCCGGAGAGTGGCGCGGGTGGTGCAGCAGCCGCATTGCCATAACCGATTTTATAGTCGTCCGGCGAAATGGTGAACGCCGCCAGACTAACGTGTGTGTTATCGAACGAGGCAACGCCGATGACTTTTTTGCCCACACCCGGCGCACCCGCCGAGTAGAGACCATTCGCGCCATTGTTGCCAATCGAAGCGACGACGACCATTCCCTTGTTCACCAAACGATCGCTCGCTTGCGCGGTGGGATATTGGGGCCATTGGTACGCCGAGCCGATACTCATATTGAGCACTTGCATCCCATCCGCCAGTGCGCGTTCCATTGCCGCCATCATAATGTCGGCAGTTGTGGAACCACTGCACCCAAAGACGCGATACGCGCCAAAGAGGACTTCCGGCGCAACGCCCTTCACCGCACCCTTCGCGCCGATGATGCCGGACACGTGCGTGCCGTGACCATTGCAATCATCGGGATACGCGTCCGGTGCTGGCGTAGGATTGTACGCCGCAGAACTGGGATCCGCATTGTACGCATCGCCCACAAAATCCCAGCCCTTGATCACGCGCGCGGTAGGAAAGACATTGCTGTTGCTGCGCTGAACACCATCACCACCCAGATCGGGATGATCGTAGTCAATGCCGGTGTCCATCACTGCCACTTTGATCCCTTTGCCGGTATAACCCAGTTCACTTTGGGCAATATCCGCACCGGTCATCGCAAGGGCATAGGCAAGGTCGGGATTGATCGGCGATTCTGGGGGTAGCGAGAAAGTATAGACCGGATTAGGGCAATCGCATTTCAACTCGAAAGAACTTTGAGCAAGTAATCTTGATCCCAGGCGGCTTTGAGTCTTTTCGCTTTGATGCCAATCTTGGCTGTCTGTTCTTGCTTTAAGAGATTGAGCGCAATGTGTC
>DAOTXS010000069.1:0-53253 GCA_034435055.1 Anaerolineae bacterium
GGGTGGGGGGTTCAATGTGCAAAGGTTCGACTTTGGGCAAACGAACACTCAGATGCATCGGGACACTCCGTGATGAGATACCCGATTCTACCTGCAGAGACCAGATGAATTTCACCAACTATGCAACGATCACGACGAGTCAATAAATTGACAAACGAACGGCGATAAAATATAATCGCCCTTGGAACAATAGACTTTGTCATATCTCAAAGGAGAGTTAGCATGGCGAGCGTCACTTTTAATCACGTCTTCAAGCGGTTTGGCGATGTCACGGCGGTTAATGATCTGAGTCTTGACATCAAAGACAAGGAATTCCTCGTTCTGGTCGGTCCTTCCGGTTGCGGCAAGACCACTGCCTTGCGATGTCTGGCTGGACTTGAAGAGATCACGTCGGGTGACATCAAGATTGGCGACCGCGTTGTCAACGATGTCGCACCCAAAGACCGTGACATTGCGATGGTGTTCCAATCGTACGCGCTGTATCCACATATGAGCGTGTACGATAATATGGCATTCGGTCTGCGCCTGCGTAAAACTCCCAAGCAAGAAATCGACAAGCGCGTGAAAGAAGCCGCCGATATTCTCGGCATCGGTGAGTTGTTGCAACGCAAACCCAAACAATTGTCCGGCGGTCAGCGCCAACGCGTGGCGTTGGGTCGCGCCATCGTGCGCGAACCCAAAGTGTTCTTGATGGACGAACCGCTCTCCAACCTCGATGCGAAATTGCGCGTGCAAACCCGCGCCGAAATTTCCAAACTGCATCAGCGACTTCAAACCACGTTCATCTATGTTACACACGATCAAACGGAAGCAATGACGATGGGCACGCGCATCGCGGTGATGAAGAATGGCATTCTCCAGCAACTCGACACGCCGCAAAATCTGTACGATCATCCGACCAATATGTTTGTCGCCGGTTTTATCGGTAGCCCCGCGATGAATTTTTTCGATGCCAAAGTCACCGGGTCGCGCGAGGACCCCAAACTGGACACCGGCAGTTTTCAAATTCCCGTGCCCAACGATAGCCGCGACAAAGTGGCGAATTATATGGGCAAGAATGTTGTGCTGGGCGTCCGCCCCGAAGATGTGCACGACCGCGATTACGTTCCGGGTCAAATGAACACCGCGCCGATCACCGCGCAAGTGGAAGTGATGGAGCCGATGGGTTCGGAAATTTATCTGTACCTGCTCAGTGGCAAATCTTCGTTCATCGCGCGCGTCGATCCGCGCAGTCAAGGACGTCCCGGCAAATCGGTGGACGTTGTGCTCAACCTCGATCACATTCACGTCTTCGATAAAGAGACGGAACAAGCATTGCGTTAATCGTTTGATTCGACGGAATGCAAACAGGTACACGAACAGTTGTCGTGTACCTGTTTCAATTTTTTCTACAATGAGTAGGGAACGATGGAAATTCGGCTTGCAACTCTCGCTGATCTGAACGCTTGCCTTGCGCTGGATGACACGTACGAGACCGAATATGTTTGGCAGATGGAAGAGCGCACGGATTCCAAGAATATCTCGATCCATCTGCGCCTCACGCGCCTCCCGCGTCCAATGAAAGTGCGCGGCGCTGTTTCGCACGATGACCTTGTGTTCGATTATCAGCGCGGCGAAAATCTTTGGGTGTACGACACGGGGGAAATGATTTGCGGATTTATCGGTGTAACCGTTGAGGAATGGAATCAATCGGTGAACATTCACAATTTCGCAGTCGCGCCCGCGTATCGGCGCCAGGGCGTTGGTTCTCAGCTGATGCGGACGGCGCTGGATTGGGCGCGGCAAAAGAAATTGAACCTTGCCTTTTTGGACGTTTCGACCAAGAATTATCCGGCGATTTGTTTTTATCAAAGACACGGTTTTACTTTTTGTGGTTTCAATGATCGCTTGTATCCCAATCGAGACATTGCCCTATTGTTTGCGTTGAACCTGCGCTGAGAGGTTGCATAAGACGGTTTGACACCTCGCGGTGGCTATGCTAAAATTCTTGTGCTATGAAAAGTCAGGGCTTTAAGATTCTCGTTGTCGTCGAAACGGCGATTCTGGGTTTTGCCGCGATGGGTGTGATGGGATTGTTGATCGATCAGTACGAACGCGCGCGTGATACAGTCGCGCAAGCCACCGTCGCCGCCGAATCGACCGAAATTTTTATCGCGATGTTGACGGCAACGCCACCCACCGCAACGCCGACGAACACGCGCACGGCGACGCCCACCGCAACCCGCACGAACACATCCCTGCCGACCGCGACCGCAACCCCCACACTTTCCCCCACGCCCACTCTTTCGCCGACGCCGAGCGTACCGCCGCCTCCAACCCGGACTTTCACGCCGCGCCCGACCGAAGGTCCCACGCCGCTTCCTTGGCAAGTCATCAACAAATGCGAAGAAATTGATTCGCCCGGGTTTTATCGCTTAGGCACAGACTTGACAGCGAGCGGCGAATGTATTCGCATCAAATCGAGCAACGTCATGTTCGATTGTTTCAAACATTCGATTCGCGGCACGAATTTTGCCGGCAACGGTATTGCGATTCGCAAGTATGGTTTGTTGAACTCGCAAACGCCGGCGTACGTCGAAGTGCGAAACTGTCGCGTGTCGAATTTCTTCAACGGGATTTGGGTGGAGGCGGGTGACAAACTTGTCATCCGCGATAACGAGAGCAACAACAATTTTGACGATGTCGATCCATCGTCGCGCTTTGGCAAATTTCTTGGGATGACCGAAGGCGCGGGCATTCGCTTGAACAACACGACAAATTCGCAGGTGTTGTACAACATCACCTTGCGGCAAGCTATCGGCATCGACATTCGCTCGTCGAGCGGAATTAGTGTGCAGGGCAACTCCGCATCCGAAAATTCAGCGTGGGGTATCAACGTGTTGCGAACACAGAACAGCAACATCTCGAATAACACGACGGTCGATAATGTGCGTAAATGCACGTGGGGCGCGGGGACGGTCGGGTGGGGGTGCGACGCCGGCGGCATTGTCATACAAGACGGTTCGAACGGGAACACGATTGCGAACAACCAAGTAACCGGGCGCAATGGGAATGGAATTTTCATCAAGGCGCACGCGTTGCCGTGCGGCGCGAATAATGCGATTGTCGGTAACACGATCACCGGCGTGTACTATAACGCAGTCGAACTGGGATTTTGTGCGGGCAATCGGGTGAACAACAACAATATGCGCGATGGTTTGGATGGCATCTGGCTTGGTTACGCGCACGACACCGAAATCCGCGGCAATACCATCGTGAATATGCGGAATCACGGCATCATCTCGGCAAACAGTCGCGGGAACACCGTGTCCGGCAATCAAATCATCAACAGTAATGAAGGACTGTACTTTTTCTCGGAAGCGTACGCCGGTAATCCCTCGTTTGCGTGGTTGCCGCCCGGTGATTATCGTTCGCACAGTAATTGTCTTTGCGGTAACACGTTACAATCGAATGCCATCGCGGTCCATCTGCAAGACTCGACGCATAATCAAGTAACAAGCAATACCTTCATCAATAACGGACGGACGTTTCTAGTGCAAGGCAACGGCGACGGCAATAATTTGCAAGGATTCCGGTACGAATCGCCGGCGACACTGGCGCGGCGATTGCTGTTGGCGTTTGACATTTCTGGGGTGCGATGGTAATATAGCCCGCGCTCAAAACGAGCGATTATTGGGGGATCGAGAAATTATAATAAAGGGGTGATTAGTTGTGACGGTCAAGTTGCGCGATGGCGAGTCCTTCGATGGGTTGTTGCGCCGGTTTAACAAAGAAGTTATGGAAGGCGGGGTCATGAAAGATTTACGCCGACGCCGCTGGTTCATTCCGAAAGGCGAGCAACGTCGAATGGAAGAGCGCAAGGGACGCCGCCGGGCGCGTTTGCAACGGTTGCGTCGAGATCAAGATGAAGGTTAGAATTTGAAACCCGTTTTCGTTTGGAAAGCGGGTTTCTGTTAATATGTGTAATCTGCCCTCATGACTCAACCACCCCGTTCACTCGAAGATTGGGAAAGCGCAATCGATAAACAGATTCGCGAGGCGATGGAGCGCGGCGAGTTCGACCATTTGCCCGGCGCGGGCAAGCCGCTCGACCTCGACGAGAATCCGTTTGCGCCGGAAGATTGGCGGCTGGCGTTCAAGATTCTGAAAGATAACAACATCGCGCCGGAATGGATCGAAATCGGCAAACAGATTCGTGACGAGATGTCCGCGCTCGCACAGTTGCTCGAACGGCAAACGCAATGGCAACGCGAACGACTTGCGAAAACCAAATTGCTCGCGCCGGACAAAGCGATTGCCGAACGCGAGCGTCTAGCGCAAGCGCGTGAACAAACGATGCGTGCGTATCGTCAGCGCGCGGAAGCGTTGAACAAAATGATCGACACGTTCAACTTAAAAGTGCCGAACGCGCAACTCCAAGTGCCGCGCGTTCGCATCGATGAAGAGTTACAACGATTTGTGGAGGAGTGTCGCTAGAAAATCATAAACCCGTTTTCTCCACAGAAAACGGGTTTATCGTTTCAATCTCTGCGGCAGCACCCGCCGCAACAGTGCGCGCTCGTCTTCCCCCAGCGCGCCGAGTCCGATGAGAATTGCGAAATACAAAACGCCGACGGTTGGCACCGCCATCAACAAGCCCACTCGCTCAACCAACCACCACAACGCCACCCCCATCAAAGCCGATGCAAGCATCGGCCGCCACGCAATCGAAATGAACGGCACGGACGCGAGATTTTTGCGAACGGCGTAATAAAACGGAATCAGCAAAACCATTTCGGAAAAAATCGTTACTCCTGCCGCGCCGACGTACGACAGCGGCGGAATCGCCATCAAGTTGGCGATCACGTTGAATGTTACACCGATAATGAACGCTCGGGTCAAGAAGCGTTGTTGTCCAAGTGCGATCAAAACATAGTGCGTTACGCTATTGATGAAACTGAACGGCAGGAACCAGATCAACACTTGAAGCGCGATGGCTGATTCCGGCAAATATGCTTCGCCGCCAAAGAACAGGATCAACTCCCGCGCGATAAATATCGTACCGACGGTAATTGGCAAAGCGATCCAGAGTAAAATTTTCAACGACAAGACGTACGCGCGGAGCATCGCATCTTTGGCGTTCGCCGCCATCCGCGACAGAACTGGAAAAATCGCCAACGTGAAATTCGACGGGATGAAATTCAGTGCATCGATAAATTTGTACGCGGTTTGATAATATCCCACCACCGCGTCGCCTTTGAACGGTTTCAAAATCAAAATGTCGATGCGGAAAAAGAGCGATGAGAGTAAATTGTTCAGCATCAGCGGGAACGATTCAAAAAACATCCAGCGCACCAATTGGCGGTCGGGTTCGAACTGCGGCTTGAACAAGATGGCGCGCACAAGATACCAAAAAGCCGCAAGCGTAAAAATATTCGTGACGATGGCGACGGTAGCCAAGCCGACGAACCCAAATCCGGCGACGAGTGCAACCACGCCGAGCGCGACCGCCAACAAGCGCGTTGTGAAATCGACGGCGATGCGATATTCGAATTTCTCGTACGCGTTGAACAGAAATGCCAGTGATGCCGCAAGCGAACTGGGTAACATGCCGATGATCAATAACGCGAGTGCCGTGGCAGTATTAACGGTGAGATCGAAAAAAATGTAATAGATGCCGGCAAGCAACGCCACCGGCACAAGTGATGCCGCCCACAACAACACGCGCAGAATTGCAGTGTTGGTGAGAAAGCGATTTGCCTGCGCGCGGTCGCGCGAAACTTCGCGTGTGACCAGAATCCCCAAACCGAAATCGGTGACGGTGTTGGCGAGTAACCAAACCGTGATTGCCCAGCCGTACTGGCCGGTGCCGGTGGGACCCAGCACGCGCAAGGACAATAGCGCGAATGCCAGATCGATAAGTTTCATCAGAAGCGAGGTCGCCATCGGCAACAAGGAATTTTTGGCGACGACCATCACCGCCGATTCTTGTTCCGGTCGATAGAATCTTCGCCAGGCGAGGTAAGCAAATCCCAGAAGCAACACCATTGCTCCAAGGAACGAACCGATTGCGCCGACGCGGAAAGAGACCGGGCTGTACTTGAATCGAATCACGTGCTCGCCCGATGGCACGAACACGGCGCGGAAATTGTAATTCGCTTTGTAAATGGGTGTTTCTTGTTCATCGATGAACGCGAGCCAGCCGGGAAAGTACGAATCGGCGAGAACGAGCCAGCCCGCGCACCCCTGATTGCTTTTGACGATGACTTGATTGCCCGAGTATTTCTCAATCGCCACCGGTTTGTAGTCGCACGTTGATGCGTTGGCGATGTTTGGATTCTGTTCCAGCAACACCTCGCGCGTTGGATCGAATGTTTTCATCGTGTCGAGCAATGTAGCGCGCTCCGAAATTACGCGTGCTTGCGGAACCATAAACGCGCGCGGCAGGACTTGCTCGTTGCGATAGATTTTGATTTCATCGTCGTAAACGAGTGTATAACCGGCATTGGGCAACGGACGCTTGGTCAGCACGTACTTGACGTTGAGCAAATCGATGATCGGCGAATCGAGTGGGTCGGGACTGTAGAATGGCGCGATGCGATTGAACAAGAGTTGATCTTGGGGGGTTAAAGCGTTCATCAAATCAGCGTACTGTTTGGGAATGATCGAATCGTATCCGCGGATGTCGGCGATGCCATAATACATTCCGACGTTCGGGTTGAACATTTTTTCGTCAGGGCTGTCGTAACTTGTGATGCGATAAAGTGATTGATCTTGCTGAAGAAATTTGATCGCGGGCGGTGTAAAATCGAGCAAGCGCGGATCGGCGCGCGGATAAAAGCTAAAACCAATGATCAAGAGGTCGAGCGTGAGAACGGCAATCGCGAGGAGTTGCCAAAGCGGCACATCGCCAAATCGAGTGTGAATAGAAAACGCAAATCGTGAGACGTAAAGAACAGTTCCGGCGCCGATCAGAAAAAGCGCAAAGAGTGCGACGTTGCGAAATTCGTACGCATAAAACATTTGCCCACTGTCGAACGCGAGTTGCGCAAGGTGGGATGAATGCAAAACGCGATTGGCAAGCGTGAGGGTTTGATCGCGGAAAAACCAAGAAGCGGCGAGAATGCCGAAAATCAAGATGCCGCCGACAAGAGGTAAAACATGAATCGTAAATCGCGGCACCCGGCGATTCGCGGTTGATCGTTGGCTCAGAATTTGCACGCCAATGCCGGCAAGTACGGCAACACTCAACGTGTACGGAAACACCCAGCGAAAGGGCGTGTGCAGTTGATTGAACCCGGGAACGCCAAAGAACAAAATTGCGTACAGCGGCGTGCCGAAGATAAAGAGTAGTGAGATAACCGCGAGTGTGGCGAAAAGCCACGTTTCAAGTTTTAGGTTACGTATTTCAGGATGTTGGAGTTTCGAACTTGAAACTTGAAACCGGAAACCTGAAACCACTGCCATCAACGCAAGCCAGAGCGGCAGGATGCCAACGTACGACCCGGCTTCGACATAGTTCTTGATCCCCCAGAAAATCGTGCCGCTGGGTGCGGCGCGCGTGGTGAAATCAAAAACGTCAAAGTACGAATGATGAGTTGGGTTGCCGAAAAAATCGGGAATCAAAAACGTGATGATTTGGCGAAGCGGATACGCCCAGCCAATCACATCTTGAAAAGCGACCGAGCCACTCCGAAAATTATTTTGCACAAGTTCGTACAGCGGCACGATTTGTACCGCGCCGAGTGCAATGCCAATGAGAATCATTCCCGCAAGAATGACCAAAATCCGGAGACCGACCCTTGCCTCAACCCTCTCCCTTCGAAAGGCGAGGGGAAAAATGCGCCACGCGGAATAAAACGCGGTGACGATCAAAACATACATCGAAATCTCAATGTGGCCGGCGAGAAATTGGATGCCCAGCAGGATCGCGCCAAGCAGCACAAAGAAAATCTGACGCGCGGATTTATTCGACGTGATGACAAGTTCGACGCAAGCGAGAACTGCCGGCAACCACGCCGCCGCGCTAATGATCATCGGAAATGCGGTGCTGACGACGAAGAACGAGCTGAACGCGTACGTGATTGCGCTGATGATCGCGCCAAACCGATTAACCTGTATCACGCGCATAAACGCAAACATTGAAATTGCGGCGATAGCAAGTTGGAGCGCAACAAAATAACCGAAGGCGCGCTCAATCGGCAGGAGATAAAACAGAAGGTTGAATGGATAAAGTGCGGAGCTTTGCCCGGCGGCGAGAAAGGGAACGCCGCCAAAGAGGTACGGATTCCATAGCGGAATTTCTTTTTGTCTCAGTGATTCAACAATAAAATGTTTCCACTGGAAATTTTCGAGAACGAGGTCGCTGACAAGTTCATTGTGCGGTGCGGCAACGCCAAATTGCGCGGCGAATGCGCTCCACGGTGGAAAACGATACAGATTGTCAAAAGGGACAAGTGACGCGCCGCCCAAGACAACCGGCGCAAAAAAAATCGCGCTGAGCGCGAGGAAGAACAAGCCGATCAATCCATCACGCTTGAACACGTTGATACTCAACTCGCGCCGAATGCTTCAAACCGCCGTAACGCAAGCGAATCTGAAAGACACGCCACGCGGCTTCGATTTTTACCGGCACGGTCATTTTCGATTTACCGATGCGTCGATCTTCAAAGTAAATGGGCCACTCTAGAATTCGCAGACCTTGCTTCTCGCTCAGATACGCCATCTCGACTTGGAATACGTACCCATTCGATTGCACATTGTCCAAGCCAATTTTTTCCAACGCGCGACGATGCCAACACTTGAACCCCGCCGTCGCGTCCTGCACTTGCGTGCCAAGAATCAGACGAACCCAAACGCTGTTTGCCCATTTGCTGAGCAAATAACGCCAGCCGCTCCAGCGCGGATCGAGTTTGCCGCCCGGCACGTAGCGCGAACCGACGACAACATCATACCGATCAAGCTGGGCGACAAAATCAGGTAGATAATCCGGCGAGTGAGAAAAATCAGCGTCCATTTGGATGATGCAGTCTGCGTCGTTATTCAACGCCCATTGAAAGCCGGCGACGTACGCGGTGCCCAAGCCAAGCTTGCCAGAGCGATGCCGCACAAAAACACGATTCGGATTTTGCTCGCGCAGTCGATCGGCAATCCGGCCGGTGCCATCTTGAGAATTGTCGTCGATGATAAGAATGCTGGGAGAAAATGCAAGCGCGAGGAGTTGCGTAACCATCGGTTCGATGTTTTCGGCTTCGTTGTACGTTGGGAGAACAATGATCGTTTTCATTCGCGCGCCGATTATAACATCAAACAAATCAATTGCCAATTTCGACACACCGATTCGAGCGCAAAGTGAAAACCAGAAATCTTAAATTTAAAATCTAAAGCGTTTGCAATCTAAAGGCATTTGTGTATAATGCAAACGACTCGACGGTATTTCTTGGGGAGTAAGGGTGATGGCGGTGACGGTTCTGATCGTCGCAAACGATAAGGCATCCACAACAACCTACGCCAATTTTTTGGGCAAGCGTGAATATAATATCATCGCCGTGCATAGCGGTCGTCAGGCAATCGCCGCGGCAAAAGCGAATGACCTTGATGCGATGGTGGTCGATTCGACCGCGTTGCGACTCAACTGCAAAGGGTTGTGCCGCAAACTTAAGAACGCTTCCTCGGCGCCGCTGATTTTGATCGCTCAGCCGAACGCCAAGATCGATAGTTCAATTCCACTTGCCGGCGTGGTGCACAAGCCGGTTGCCGGCAAAAAACTAGTTGCGCGTATCAAATCCGCCATCGACGCGCGACCGCCGCGCACGTTGAGTGTTGGGAAACTTACGCTCGATTTGGAAAAACATAAACTCACGCGCGGCAGTAAAACCTTCGCGCTCACGCCAAAAGAATTTGTGCTCTTGCGATATTTAATCGAACATGCCGGGCAGTTGGTCACGCGCAAAGCGTTGATGCGTGAAGTGTGGCAAACTGATTATATGGGCGATACCCGTACGCTCGATGTACACATTCGCTGGGTGCGCGAAAAAGTAGAAGACAATCCCAGCAAGCCCCAGCGGTTGATCACGACGCGCGGTGAAGGGTATATGATCGTGAAAGAGGACTCTTAATGAAAAACTCGGTCAGGTTTCAAAAAACCTGACCGGGTTTTGGTTTTTATCTGCGCTTGTCCGCGTTTGTCTGCGTCCTATATTTTTGTGTCGCAACCAGCCACATAAAATACGGAATCGCCAATTGTCGTTTGAAGCGGCGTGGCTCGCGCAACAAGCGGTACGTCCACTCAAAGCCGGCATCGCGCATCCACTTGGGCGCGCGCGGCACAATCCCGGCGAGCGTGTCGAATGTCCCGCCAACACCCATCGCGACAGCGACATTCTTTAAACGTTCCGCGTTGCGCGCGATCCACAATTCCTGTTTCGGTGGACCGTACGCCACGAAAAGAATTCTTGCCCCAGATTCATTTATGCGTTGTGTGATCGGCTCATCTTCATCCGGCGTGGGCGAGCCAGCGTAACACCCCGCAATCTCCAAGCTCGGATATTTTTCCGTGAGTTTGGTTGCCGCATTTTCCGCAATCCCCTCGCGCGCGCCGAGCAAAAAAACTTTGATGCCCCGTTCCGCCGCCAACGCGCAAATGCGATCCATCAAATCTTGCCCGGCGATGCGTTCGCGGAATGGCGTGCCAGCGCGCCGCGCCGCCCACAGCAAACCCACGCCGTCCGGCACATTCAGCGCTGTTGAATTCAGCACGCGCTTAAATTCCGGCTTCGATTGCGCAATGACGACAAATTCCGGGTTCACCGTGGCAATTTGATGCAAGCCGGGTTCGCGCAGGAAATCTTTGACGCGCGCAATGGCATCATCGTAGGTAACGTTGTCAACGCGGACGGAGAGGATGTGAATACTGTCCATTTTCAAATAAACCGCAAAGACAAAAAAAGGACTCATAGATAAAAATCATTTCAGATTTTTGCGTCTTTGCGGTGGAATTTATTTCCGTTCGCTTTCGGTCACCACGCTTTCAAAAATCTCCAATCCCTCGTCCACCAAATCCTTGCCGATCATCAACGCTGGCATAAAGCGAATCGCGCTTCGTCCGCAACCCAGTGTCAACAAGCCGCGTTCGAAACAGCGATTGACGATGCGATGGCGCAATTCCGGGTGCGGTTCTTTGGTCATGCGATCGCGCACAAACTCGACGCCGAGCATCAAGCCGCGCCCGCGCACGTGCCCGATGTTCGGGTGGCGGGCTTGCATTTCCTCCAGTGCGTCGAGGATGTACGCGCCCATCTTTGCCGCGTTCTGCATCATTCCATTTTCAATCAGCTCGAGCGTCTTGAGCGCGGACACACACGCAATTGGATTGCCGCCGTAGGTGTTGCCGTGTGCACCCGGCTTCCATTTTGCACCAATCGATTTGCGCGCCGCCATCGCGCCCATCGGAATGCCGCTGGCAATCCCTTTGGCGATGCACACAATATCCGGCTCGATGCCCCAATGTTCAATCCCCCACCATTTGCCGGTGCGTCCCACGCCGGATTGCACTTCATCGACGATGAGCAGAATGCCGTGATCGTCACACATTTTTCGCAGACGCGGAAAAAAGTTGGGCGGCGGCACGATGTACCCGCCCTCGCCTTGAATCGGCTCGACGAGAATCGCGGCGACTTCGTCCGGCGGCAACGCGGTCGCAAACAAAATTTTTTCGATGTAATCGACGACGGCGTCACCTTCATCGCCATTCGATGGCGTTGGAAAAATCGGACGGTACGGATCGGGGAAGGGCACATGCCACACGCCGGGCATCGTTGGGAAAAATCGTTCCTGTTGTCGCGCTTTGCTCGCGGTGAACGAGAGCGAGCCCATCGACCGTCCGTGAAAGCCACCCAGGAATCCGATGAACTGTCGTCGCCCGGTCGCATAACGCGCAAGTTTCAACGCGGCTTCGACCGATTCCGTGCCGGAGTTGGCAAGAAATACGACGACATCTTCTTTCATCGGCGCGATTTCGTTGATGCGTTCTGCGATGCGCACCATCAATTCGTGATAGTAATCGGACGAGATGTGGATGAACTTTTCGGCTTGTGCTTGAATCGCTTTGACGATTTCCGGGTGGCAATGCCCGGTCGAATTCACGGCGATGCCGGCAGCAAAATCGATGTACCGATTACCATCGACGTCCCACACTTCCGCGCCGTTGCCGTGATCCATCACGAATGGATAATCACGCGCGTACGACGGCGACAAAACTTGTTCATCCCGCGCAAGAATCGTTTGGGCTTTTGGACCTGGGGGCGGAACAATGATTCGTGGCGTTGACATTTTTCACCTCACGCAAATCCGATGCGCCGCGCGATGCGAATCGCCAAATCGGCGAGCGGTTCAAAAACGAAATGCAAGCGCGCGACGAGCCACACCATTCCCGCTCCAATTGCCGCGCCGGCGATCACGTCGCTGGGGTAATGCACGCCGGCGTAAACCCGGGCGAACGCGTACACCATTCCAAGTGCGAACAAAATCTTGGCAATGTTTTTGTTCGCGTACCGCGCGCCCATTGCAAATGTGAACACGACGGCAATTGGAATACTGGGAAACGACGAGACCGATGGACGATAGAAAAGTAAGTTGACGGATTCGATTGCAAATGGACGCGGTCGGAAATAGACGTACGAGAAATCTTTGATGAGCGCCTGCGAAAATAAAATTCCCAGCGCAATGAGAATGACCGCGCGTTGATAACGGACGCGCTCTTCGTCAGTTGACCCGGCAAACCACATTCCCGCTACGACAAGTGCAATGATCGTCGGAATGGTGTAATCGTTGACGATGAGGCGCACGAACCAATCGAGCGGCGGAAAGGTGCCGACGAAATCGTTGAGCAGATGAAAGAGCCAGAGGTCGGGATTCATATCATCGGCTCTTTCTCTTTGCTATTGCGAGGAGCAAACCCAAGCCGCGTGGCAATCAGATTGCCTTGCGCAAACACAAAAGCCAGCGCGCGAGTGATTGGCACGGCGATCGCAAATGCGGCGACGAAAATTGTAAAGAGTTCGCCGCCCGCGAGCCCGGGAATGAAAATTTCCTTGTCCGTGATAAAGAACCAGACAAATCCACCGACGATGAGTGCTGTGCTTGTTGCGATGCCGGCTTGTCCATCGTGCCATTTCAAATCGCGGCGGTCGTATCGAATCGCGACAAACTGAATCGCGCCGAGGATAGCGAAGAAGCAAAGGATAAAATAGTTGATGGCTTGGGGACCATCGCCAAAATGAAGCAAGTCAAAAAGCATTGTCACCTCGTCTTTGCGTCATCGCGAGCCACGTGTTTTGTGGCGAAGCAATCCCCAAATTACTTGGAGATTGCTTCGTTGCAAACGCTTCGCGCTCCTCGCCATGACCAAGCGTTAGACTAAACCAACAATCCTGCCTTGCTCGTCCACATCGATCTTGGTGGCGGCTGGCACGCGCGGCAACGCCGGCATCGTGCGAATGTCACCACAAATCGGCGTGAGAAATCCTGCGCCGACGAACGCGCGAATATCGCGCACCGGAATTTTGAACTTGCGCGGTCTACCTTTTATCTTTTCATCATGCGAAAGTGAGAGGTGGGTCTTCGCCATACAAATCGGCAATTTATCGAAACCGAGTTCGGTGTACAGTTTGATTTTCTGTTCCGCTTCCGGATAATACTCGACGCCGTCCGCACCGTAAATTTTTTCTGCGATCCGTTCGATCTTGTCTTTAATCGGCAGATCGGTTGCGTACAAAAATTTGAATTTCGATTCTTGGGCGCAGGCGTGCGTAACCGCCTCGGCGAGTGAGATTGCGCCCGCGCCGCCGCGTTGATGCGCGTACGACACGAACGCGCCTTCCGTCCCAGCATCGCGCGCGACACGCTCGACGATTGCAATTTCGCGGTCGGTGTCAGAATCGAAACGATTGACTGCGACGACGACCGGCACGCCGAACCATTGCGCGTTTTCGATGTGCTTGACAAGATTCGCGCAACCTTTTTCGACGGCTGCAAGATTTTCCTGCAACAATTCCGGCGGGAGCGGTTTACCGGCGACGATCCGTCCAATGCCGCCGTGAACTTTGAGCGCGCGCACTGACGCGACAATCACCACAGCATTGGGTGTGAGACCGGAGTATCGACATTTGATGTCAAAAAATTTTTCCATGCCCAAGTCGGAACCAAACCCGGCTTCGGTTACCACGTACTCGTTGAGCTTCAACGCAATTTGGTCGGCGAGAATCGAGTTGTTGCCGTGCGCGATACTGCCAAACGCGCCGGTGTGAATGAACGCGGGCGTGTGTTCAATCGTCTGGAGTAAATTCGGTTTGAATGCTTCACGCACCAACACGGTCATCGCGCCGGCGCATTGCAAATCATCGGCGGTAACCGGCTTGCCGTTGCGCGACATTCCCACCACGATTCGTCCCAGCCGCGCGCGCAAATCGCGGAACGAGGTGCTGAGCGCGAGAATCGCCATCACTTCACTCGATACGGCGATGTCGAATGATGAAGTGCGCGGCACGCCGCCTTCGCGCCCGCCAAGCCCGATGATGATTTGGCGCAAGGCGCGATCATTCAAATCAACGACGCGCGACCACGTAATCGAATACGGATCGAGGTTGAGTGGATTATCGTTGTACAAACTATTGTCGATGAACGACGCGAGCAAATTGTGCGCGAGCGAAACCGCGTGCGTGTCGCCGGTGAGGTGCAAATTAATATCTTCCATCGGCAAGATTTGCGCGCGACCACTTCCCGCCGCGCCGCCTTTCACGCCGAAGACGGGACCCAGCGACGATTGCCGCAAGCAAATCGCCGCCCGATGTCCCAAGCGATTGAGCGCCATCCCCAAACCCACGGTCGTCGTCGTTTTGCCTTCGCCCAGCGGTGTGGGTGTCATCGATGTAACAACGACGTACTTGCCGTTGGCTTGATCGGCAAATTTGCTGAGGACGTTGTGCGAAATTTTGGCTTTGAACTTGCGGTATAAATCGACATCTTCTTCAGCCAGCCCCATCGCCGCCGCGATTTCCGCAATCGGTTTGATTTCGGCTTGCTGAGCGATTTCGAGATCGGACGGCATCACGTTTTCTCCATAACCGATTGGCTCACATTCTGCCTTCGACGATTTGCAGAATTTCGCGTTTGCGTTGTTCGGCTTCGACTAAAAGTTTTTGCACGCGCTCACGATGCCGGCGCACAAACAGTTCATCAGTGATCGCGCCGAGATTGATCGACACGTTGAGCGCCGCGCCGCGCAAGCCGGCTTCCGCCATCAACGCGCCAACGCCACCATCACTCGCGGCATTCTTGTTGCCCTTTTCCGCAACCGGTCGCGCGAGTTCAAGTACTTGGACGCATAACTCTGCAACGCGCAACGGAATATCGGATGCGTGCTTGAGCGCGTCTTGAATCGCGCGCGTCCGCGTCGATTTTTCGGCGTCGGTTTGTTTGGGTAATTGGTACGCGTCCATCACGCGCGCGTACGCGTCAGTGTCGGCTTGCATCAAGTCGCGCAAATCGCGTTGCAATTGTTCGGCGCGCGGCAGAATCGATTCCATTTCCGCGCTAACCATTTCATAGCCCTTTTTGCCAATCGTCAACCGGCACACCATCGCAACAAGCGATGCACCGAGCGCGCCGCTGAGCGCGGCAACACTGCCACCGCCCGGCGCGGGTTCGGCAGATGCAACTTGATCTAGGAAAGTTTGCAAGGATTTTTCAGAGAAAGACATTGGTGCTCCAAATTTTCGATTTTCAATTTTCGATTGCTGATTTTGCAATCACCAACTCATGGTCATTGTAAATCAAAAATCGCAAATCGCAAATCGAAAATTTAGCGCCACTGCACCTTGACGACCCGCCGTTCGCTTTCAAAATCGATGAACGCGACGCGCTTGTTCGCAATGCCGTACTCGAAAATCTTTTTGACGAGCAAGACATCTTGAAGGCAGTACTGCTCCAAGCGTTCTTGAAACCACGCGCCGAGTTCGTTCACGCGCGCCGCGCCTTCTTGATCGCCGACGTCCGCGAGCGCGAACGGCAACTTGTCGCGTAATGTCGCCGCGATATGGTTCCACACGACGGCTTGCGGTCCGCTTGCCATTTTTTGTTTGCCGAGCGTGCCGTCCGCCAGCGCGCGAAGTGAAACGCGATGACCCAGCCGCGTTTCAAGATCGGCGAGGAGATCAAAACTCTTGGCGTCGAGGAGTGTTTTGAGGTCTTCGGGCGCGTCGGGTAGGCGGACGTTGTCGATGTCGTGTCGGCGATCCGGCGACCACGCAAGCACCGCGTTGTCAAAGTGAATGATGTTGAACCCAATGATGCGGGTGTGCGCAAGCAAATGCGCGGCGAGTTCGGCGGTGTTGTGAAATGTCTGCGTGTCGTGGCACTCGCACCACGCGACGCCCACTGACATATGCAAAGCGCGAATCGCCGCGTCTGGATCGGGCGCGTTCTGATCGATTAACTCTTTCGTTTCGATATCGTAAAAGATGTCGGGCATACTCGATAGTGGCTTGTGATATTTACCCTGTTAGAGAGTGTTTTGAAATTAGCACGAGCGGTTAGAAACCGCAGCAACGACAGCGCAAAGCCAACCTTCGTCAGCTAAAATAGACTGCGCAGGCAGTCTTCGTGCTTTTGTTGCCGGGTAGATTTTCAAAACACTTTCTTAGGGGATGTTGTTGGGTAGTTTGCACAACCCATTATACAGAAAAAATTCTGGATAACAACCGCCAAAAGCCGGAATTCACATCACCGGTCTCGATGTATGGAACCAATGTGTAGGGGGTCTTGACAGTGCAATCCTTTTGGACGATACTTGCGTCCACTTGAACACAAATACCTACAAAAGGAGTTTACTGTTATGACATACGCTTTTGTTCGAATTACTGTTGAGGATTTTGCAACCTGGAAGTCCGTGTTTGATGAATCCACTACACTCCGTAAGTCGTATGGCTCCAAAGGAGTACGGGTTTTCCGTAGCGTTGATAAGCCCAATGAGGTGGTGCTGGTTGCCGAATACGAGAACTTGGAAAAAGCCCGTCAACTTTTCCAGTCTCAGGAATACCGCGAGGCGATCAAACGGGCAGGCGTATCCGGACCACCTGAGGTAAGTTTTCTGAATGAGGTGGATCGGCTAGCGGCGTAACATCGTTGACTTGAAGACAAACCTCCGAGGTTTCTGAAACCTCGGAGGTTTAGTTTACTCAAGATAGTCACGTAGTTTGCGCGACCGCGACGGGTGTCGCAGTTTGCGTAACGCTTTCGCTTCGATCTGGCGAATGCGTTCGCGCGTCACGCCGAATTTTTTGCCCACTTCCTCCAGCGTGTGCGCTTTGCCATCCTTCAACCCAAATCGCAATTGCAACACGCGCCCCTCGCGCGGCGAGAGCGACGTGAGAATATCTTCCATCTGCTCGCGCAACAGTTGATGCGATGCCGCGTCGGTGGGACCCAGCGTCATTTCATCCGGAATGAAATCGCCCAAGTGCGAATCCTGTTCTTCACCCACCGGCATTTCCAGCGACAACGGGCGTTGCGAAATCTTGATGATGCGCTCAACTTTGCGCGACGTCGTTCCCAACTCTTTCGCGATTTCGTCGCTCGTCGGTTCGCGTCCCAGTTCCTGCACCAGTTGGCGCGAGACGCGCGTCAGTTTGTTGATGCGTTCGCACATATGCACCGGCACGCGAATCGTGCGACCCTGATCAGCGATGGCGCGCGTGATCGCTTGGCGAATCCACCACGTGGCGTACGTGCTGAACTTGAACCCGCGATGATGATCGAATTTTTCCACCGCGCGGATCAAGCCAATGTTGCCTTCTTGAATCAAATCGAGAAATGAAACGCCGCGCCCGATGTATTTTTTCGCAATCGACACGACGAGCCGAAAGTTCGCCTTGATCAGTTTTTGGCGATACAGTTCACCCTCGCGAATTTTATTTTCCAACCGATTGCGCTCGGCTTGCGAGACGTGATTCTTGTTCAGGCGATAACGCGACCGCTTGCCGATTTCCATCCCGCGCGCGTACTCCACCTCTTGCGCGGCGGTCAACAACGGAATCCGCGAAATCTCCTTGAGATACAGCGAAACCGTATCGTCGATGCCAATCGCGCTGAGATCGATATCCTCTTGCGCCGCTTTATGCGCTTCGGCTTCTTCCGCTTCTTCGGTCGTCGTCGGCTTTTCCGCTTCTACCACCGAAATGCCTTCGTCGAACAAAACGATGTACAACTCTTCCAGCTGTTCAAGATTCGATTCGGCTTCCGGAAAAACTTGGAGGATATCGTCCTGAGTCAGGTAACCTTGATCCTTACCCTTTTTAATCAACTCATCGGCGGGGGTTGGTTCTTCTTCCGGCTGACCCAGTGCCAACACCGGATCGACCTTGCGTGCCAGAGCGGCGCGCAAAGTCTTGGCGGCTTGCGACTCGAGACCTTTCTTCGACTTGAGTGATTTAGTTTTCTTCGCGCTTGTCTTTTTAGCCATTTCTGTCAACGTCATTGCCCGGAGCAAACAATAAAATTGAGACAGGACAACCCCGTCTCACTGACGCCATTATACGACGCCAATTAGGTAAAGTCAAGAGTTTTTTCGACTTTTTCACAAAAATCGATTGGCTTTTACTAATCCGCCAATCGATTTATGACAACTACTAGCAATCAGCCACTAGATCTGGCGTCTCGTCCGTGATAAAAGCCCGAGCCATCCGTTTGGTGTTGAATGCAAATCCGATGCGTCCGAATCGATCGGCGATAATAATGCCGCCTGTACCATTTACGCGCCGCGCCAAAATTTCGATTGCTTGGCGGGCGGCGTTGCTTGGATGTTGCTGATGTGCCAAAGCATCGACGGCGAATTTGGCGAGAACAACACGTGTAATTCCTTCGCCCCAACCGGTCGCTGATGCGCCGCCGAACAAGTTATCCGCGTACGTTCCGCAACCGATGAGCGGTGAATCGCCGACGCGCCCGGCGCGTTTGAATTTTGTTCCGCCGGTCGATGTGCCCGCCGCGATATTGCCGGCGTCATCGACCGCCACGCAACCGACGGTACCGAATCCTTGAATCGGTACCTGTTGCGAGGTGTCGCGTCGGGGTGGATTGACCAGACACTCTTTCCAAATTTCGATTTGTGCCGGCGTTTGTAGTTGCGCGTTGTCGACGAGCGGAATGTCGTGTTCTTCCGCAAACTTTTCCGCGCCGCGCGCGATCAAAAAGGTGTGTTCGCTTTCCATCACGCGCCGCGCCAGCCGAATTGGATTTTGAACGCGTTGAACGCCGGCAACCGCGCCGGCATCAAGCGTACGACCGTCCATCATACTCGCGTCGAGTTCGACGACGCCATTGCAATTCAGAAACGCACCGATGCCGGCGTCGAATGCCGGGTCGTCTTCCATCACGACGATTGCCGCTTCCACCGCGTCAAGCGCGGTTCCGCCTTGACGCAAAATTTCCCAGCCCACTTGCGCCGCGCGGCGCGCGCCTTCGCGGTGCGGTGCGACATCTTGATCTTGAATATCGCCCGCGCCGCCGTGCACAATCAAAGCTCGTGTCATCATCGACTCCGTTGAAAAAAGGTAATGCCATTTTACTCGGATGGAACACGATACGCAAATAGTGCGCGGCAAAATATCATCCGCGAATTCACGCGAATTTGCGCGAAAAAATTGGCGAGAATTAGCGCAGATTTGTGGATGAATTTATGGTATTCGCAAAAAATCAACTTGAGCGATTTAACTATCTGTGCTACAATTACTTTTAGGTCGGCGCGGACCCCTAAAACCCGATTGGGCTGAAGAGCGTATTGTTTTGAGGCAGGAGGACGAATGGTTCGTCGAATAAATGATCCAGATGCGGTGGACGAATTTGAACGGCAAATCGATCGGATGATTCATCAATATTTCCCGGACGAACGTCGCGCACGTCCGCGCTTGTGGCGTCCGCCCACCGATGTGTACGAAACCGATGCCGGTATCATCGTCAAGATCGAGGTCGCCGGGATGGCGCCGGACGATTTCACGATTTCGTTCGTCAAACGCACTCTCATCATTCGCGGCGTGCGGCAGGACACGGAAGAAAAATTGAGTTTCCATCGTTTAGAGATTCCGTACGGCGAATTTCAGATCGAGGTGTTTTTGGCGGACACGTTTGATGCTAATCAAATCGACGCGCGGTACGAGCAGGGTTTCCTTTGCGTAACGCTACCGAAATCCAAGTCAGAGCATCGCGTCCCGGTGCGCGTTGCAACGAAAGAGAGTTGAGTTGCCCTTGAGTAACTGACGTTACGCAATTTCACCGCTGAGAACGCAAAGTTCGCAGAGAAAAATCCTGAAAAATCTCAGCGGTCTCCGTGTGCTTGGCGGTAAAACAATTCGGTTTGCGTAAGGTGAGTGAGTAATTTGGAGTTTTGGCTATGCATATTTTAATTGGCAAACCTGACGAAGAGAAAAAAGAACAAGAAAATAATCCGAACATTCCAAAAGAATTGCCGATTTTACCGTTGCGGGGGATAGTGGTCTATCCATTGACCATCATTCCCCTCAGCATTACGCAAGATCGCGATATCCGGCTTGTGGATGAGGTTGCCACTTCGCCGACGCGGTTGATCGGCGTCGCGTTGGTGCAAGATGCGCAAGCCGAAACGATCGTGCCGGAAAACATCGCGCCGATTGCCACCGTGGCGGTGATTCATCGTTTGCTCCGGATGCCGGACAACACGGTGCGCTTGATCGTGCAAGGTTTAGAGCGCATTCGCATCCACGAGTACGTGGCGAGCGAGCCGTACTTGCGCGCGCGGGTGGAAGCGATTCCAGATGTAAATGAAAAAACTCTGCCGGTCGAAGCGCTGATGCGGAACACCATCGAATTGTTGCGCCGGCTGGCGGCAGTTTCCTCCGGCTTTCCGGAAGAATTTGTGATGGCAGCGCTGAATATCGAAGACCCGCGTCAGCTTGTGTATTTGGTCGCCACCGGTTTGCGGCTCGATTTGAAAGAGGCATACGAATTGCTTGCGCTCGATCAAGTTGCCGACAAACTCACTAAACTGAACGGTATCATCAGCAAAGAACTGGAAGTGTTGGAACTGGGCAAGAAGATCCAATCGCAAGCGCAAGGCGAGATGGAAAAAAATCAACGCGAGTACATTTTGCGCGAGCAGATGCGGCAGATCAAAAAGGAACTCGGCGAAGAGGATGAGCAAGCCGCCGAGGTGCGCGACTATGAAAAGAAAATCGCGGACGCGCAAATGCCGGCGGAAGCGGAGAAAGAAGCCAAGCGCGAACTCAATCGCATGAAATCGATGCCGCCCGCCGCCGCTGAATACTCGGTCATCAAAACGTATCTCGATTGGCTGGTTGATCTACCGTGGAACAAAGCCACAGCCGATAATCTCGATATTCCGCGCGCGCGTCAGATTTTGGACGAAGATCACTATGACTTGAAAGAAGTCAAGGAACGTTTGCTCGAATATCTTTCGGTGCGCAAGTTGCGTTTGGAACGCGGCGGCGATGAGGAAGCCAAAACGTACAAAGGCTCGATTCTCTGTTTTGTGGGCCCGCCCGGCGTGGGCAAAACGTCGCTCGGTCAATCGATTGCGCGCGCGCTCGGACGCAAGTTCATTCGGATGTCGCTTGGCGGAATGCGCGACGAAGCCGAGATTCGCGGACATCGCCGCACGTACATTGGCGCGTTGCCGGGACGCCTCATCCAATCGATCAAGCGCGCGGAATCGCGCAACCCGGTCATTATGCTCGACGAAGTGGACAAGATCGGCACCGATTTTCGCGGCGATCCGTCGTCCGCGCTTTTGGAAGTACTCGACCCGGCGCAAAACAAAACGTTCCGCGATCACTATCTCGATGTCGATTTCGATTTGTCCCAAGTGATTTTCATTTGCACAGCCAATCAACTCGACACGATTCAACCGGCTTTGCGCGACCGGATGGAAATTTTGCAATTGTCCGGCTACACCGAAGACGAGAAACTGAACATCGCCAAAGGTTATCTTATTCCGCGCCAAGTCAAAGAGAATGGTTTAAAGCCGGAAGAAATCACGTTTGAAGATGATGCGATTCGCCAGATCACGCGTGATTACACGCGCGAAGCCGGCGTGCGCAATCTCGAACGCGAAATCGGAAGCGTGTGTCGCAAAGTGGCAACGCACATCGCCGAAGGTAAAGAGACGCCGGTCGTTATTACACAAGCGAAGGTGAGTGAACTTTTGGGCAAGCCGCGTTTCTACGGCGAAGTCGCGGAACGCACGACGGTTCCCGGCGTCGCGACCGGAATGGCGTGGACGCCGGTCGGCGGCGACATTCTGTTCGTCGAAGCGACGCGCATGCCCGGCGGCAAAGGATTCATCGTTACTGGGCAACTCGGCGACGTGATGAAGGAATCGGCGCAAGCCGCGCTCTCGTACGTCCGCTCGAAAGCCAAAGATTTGAACATCGACGAGAAAGCGTTTGAGAAGAGCGATATTCATCTGCACATTCCGGAAGGCGCGACGCCCAAAGACGGACCAAGCGCGGGTGTAACGATGGCGACGGCGTTAGCATCGTTGATGACGAATCGCTTGGTGCGCAACGATGTCGCGATGACCGGCGAAATCACATTGCGCGGGCGCGTTCTGCCGGTGGGCGGAATCAAGGAAAAAGTTTTGGCGGCGCATCGTGCCGGACTCAAGACAGTGATTCTGCCCAAACGCAATGAAAAAGATTTGGACGAATTGCCGGACGAAGTCCGCAAACAACTGACGTTCGTCTTCGCCGAAAAAGTGTCGGATGTTTTCGAGGCGGCGCTGGGCAAACCGGCAACGACCGGCGGCAACGGTCACGGCGCGGAAGTGACGGACGAAACGACAAAGAAGACGCCGCGCACGGCGAAAAAGAATTGATGTTGTAGGAGAAATTAACAATCGAATAATCGTATCAACCGAGAATCACCCTCTCCGCGACGCGCGATTGGTTAGAGTTTATTCGACGCGCGCGGTGATGTGATTCACATTCAGGCAAGGGTCATTCGCAGTCGTTGAAATTTCTGCGCGCTGAATTATTTCGCACGCATCTTCACTCGCCCATTTGGTTATTGTGCCGCACGGCAAACATTTGTCGAGTGTTCCCGCGTGTGATGCGCGTGGTTTGAATTATTAGCCGTTGTCCGAAATTACCAACCGAGTTCAAATTAATCCACAGACTTTGCAAATTACACAGATGATTTTTTCTGCGGAATCTATGTAATCTGTGGATTCATTACTCCGGCTGACGACTATGGAACAACCCCGCGCGATTGTTCCGCAGATTTCATTCCCCGAATGATCCTTCCACGGCGAATTGCAAAATGGTTTGGGCTATTTGCCATACGCCATTTGCTCTTCGCTATTTTCAAGGAAGGACACTATGCCTCAACGCAAAAAACCGAACCAACGTCAATGGTATCGGATGGATGTTCACATCCACACGCCGGCATCGGCGGATTTCAAGCAACCCAACGTTACCTATCTCGACTTTTTACACAAAGCCGAAGAAAAGAATCTCGACGTCATTGCCTTCACCGATCACAACTCGGTGGCAGGATATGCCGGCTTGCTTGCCGAAATCGAATCGCTCGAAATGCTCGAACGCTTGAAGCGTTTGCGCGACGACGAGAAAAAACGGCTCGACGAATATCGCCGTCTGCGCGAAAAAGTTATTCTGCTCCCGGGATTTGAATTCACCGCGACGCTTGGTTTTCACATTCTTGGCATCTTTCCACCGGAGACGACTGTCCGCGAGCTCGAACATCTTTTGCTCTCGCTCCGCGTGCCCTCGGAAAAACTTGATCAAGGCAGTGGCGAAGTCGGCGCGACCAGCGACGTGCTAACTGCGTACCGCACGATCAACGAAGCCGGCGGCATCGCCATCGCCGCGCATGCCAATTCCTCGCACGGCGTTGCGATGCCGGGATTCGATTTCGGTGGGCAGACGCGCATCGCGTACACGCAAGATGCAAATCTCCACGCGCTCGAAGTGACCGATCTTGAATCGACTTCACGCCGGCGCACCGCGGTGTTCTTCAACGGCAACAAGCCGGAATATCCGCGGCGAATGCACTGCATTCAAGGCAGTGACGCGCATCGCCTCGATTTCGATCCCAAGCACAAAAGCGAAATGGGGGTCGGCGAGCGTGTAACCGAAATCTTGCTCGACGAATTATCGTTCGACGCGATCAAGGCCGTTTTCGTCGGCAATGATTTTTCGCGCACGCGACCGTATCGCCCGGCGGCGCAAGAACCCTTCGATCCGCTTCGCGAAGCGCGCGAGCAAGGCGACACCCTCGTGCAATCGTTCCACGAATCGCTTACGGAAAAACGCGGCATCGCGCGCACGATCTTGCAAGACATCGTCGCGCTGGCGAACACGAATGGCGGCACAATCTACATTGGCGTCAGCGCGGATGCGCGCAAGCCGGTCGTCGGTGTGGAGCGCCCTGAACATTCGATCACGGAATTGCGAAACGCGATTCATAAACAGATCACACCGCCGCTCGACGTGCAGATCGATGTTTTGAAGAGTCAAGGCAAAAATGTTTTGCAAGTGATTGTCCCGCGCACAAGTCAGGTTCCGTACGCACTTGAAGACAGTTACATTTACGTGCGTTCGGAAAACGAAACCGGCTTGGCCGTGCGCGACGAAATCGTGCAACTCGTGCGCGACGCACTGGCGGTTGAACTCGCCGCGACCGTGCCCTCATCGATGTTGCTCGAAGCGCCCGCGCCGGAAACAGTCGCCGCGCCGGAAACAAAAGTGGAAACCGTCGCGCCGTCGATTGCGCCGCCGCGCACCGGCGTCGAAATTGTTGCGGCGGAACAGCGCAAAGGCGTGTGGTATTATTCGGTGCGCGATTTACGCAACAATCGCGTGGTGCAAAATGTGACGCTTGCCAGCGCGCGACGATTGTGGCAGTATGCAATTTCGGAGCGCGAGAAAAATCCGCTCGACTTTAAAAATTTGCAATGGACGGGCGACATCGCTATCGTCAAAACGTACAAGCGCGGCGGCAAGGTGCGGTACGATTTGGCGCAACGTAAGGGTGAAGCGTTGTTCGTCTATTTCGGCGTAACCGAAGATGGCATTCACGGCGCGTGGCGTCAACTCATCGACGGCGAACCGATTGCGGAAGAGTTGGTGCCGGAAGTTGCAGAGACGGATGTGCGTGCTGAAGTGGGAACGCCATCTGAAATCGCGGCGGAGTACGACGAAGTTGCCGGTCTTGTGAGTGAGGTGGTGGAGCAACCCGAAGAGGAATCTCTGCATCCGTTGATCATCGAAGAGGAGACGCCGGCGGAATTGCCGGCGCCGGTTGCGGAACAACCGCTGATTGAGCCGGAGCCGGAACCCGCGACGTCGTGGTTTGAAGGTGTTGCGTCGGCGGAGAAAATTACGGAGGCGGCGGCGGAACTTGCAGAATCGATGGGTGCGGAATTGCCGGCAGCAACTGAAACGCCAGCGGCCGAAGAACCGCCCGCGCCGCGCGAGGAACCGCCGGCAACCTCGGCGATTGCGCCGGTGCCGCCCGCGCCACTCGTTCCCAAATCGCGCGCGCAAGCGTGGCGCGAGCAATTGGATCGCGCGATGGAAGAGGCACGGAAGGCGAGAGAGAAAAATCCGGGTGAAAATTAATTTTGAACTAAAGGGCGGGGACAAGCCCCGCCCCTACAAATTAATTTTCGTTGCTGTGATTTTAATCGCTTGGGCAACCATCACCCCCGCCGCCGCGCAATCTCCCGCGATTCACACCGTCGCGTGGGGCGAGACGTTATACAGCATCGCACGCACGTACAGCGTGACGCCGCAAGCGATTGCAACTGCAAATGGAATTCGTTTGGACGGCTGGCTCATCGTCGGCACGCGCTTGAAAATTCCAACGGCGACGAATGTTTCGACACCCTCGACGACGAGCACCGGCTTTTACACTGTGCGCGCCGGCGACACATTGTTTTCGATTGCAACCCGTTTTGGTGTTTCGGTCGCAGCGATTTCTGCCGCCAACAATTTGCCACCGAATGGGTTGATCTACGTCGGTTGGTCGCTCAAGATACCCTCATCGACTAACCAACCAACTAACGCACTAACGAACTATCGCACTGGCGTTCACATCGTTCAGGCGGGCGAAAATCTTTTGCGCATCGCGTTGCGTTACGGCACGACGACGCAAGCCATCGTGTATGCCAATGATTTGCCGAACGAGTGGCTGATTTATCCGGGTCAGCGGCTCAACATTCCTAACGCGCAAGCGCCGCAATCGAATGCAACCGGCTCAACGTTGAACATTCGCTTGACGAACGTGCCGTTGTATCAGCAAAAGCAAACGCTCACGTGCGAGGAGGCGTCGGCGGCGATGGCGGCGCGCGGCGCGTTCACCGAAAATCAATTGCTTGCAGTGATGCCGCGCAGTGAAAATCCGTTCAACGGCATTCGCGGGCAAACGAATTCGGCGTACTATGGCGGCTTGATCGATTACGGTGTTTATGCGCACGGTTTGCAAAAAGGATTGACCGCGCTCGGCGTGAAATCGCAATTGCTCTACAATTCCAGTTACGACGATTTTCGTAACGCGGTCATCGACCACTTGCGCGCGGGACGCCCGGTGATTTGGTGGCATTCGTGGCAGGATTCGTACCAAGTCCCGGTCGTGGTGAAATTGTCCGATGGCACATCGGTCAAGTTGACGCCGTACGAACACGTCAGCGTCATCGTCGGCGTGAACGATAGCGGCGTGACGTACCACGACCCGTACGATGCGACGGTGCGGTTTGTGTCGTGGCAAGATTTTCGCCGCGTGTCCGGATATTTCGATAATATGGCGTTAGTAATCCAATAAAGTATGAAGGCGGAAGTATAAAGGATGAAATTTTCATACCTCCGACTTCCTACTTCATACTTCATACTTGGAAATGAAATGATAACTATCCGTGAATTCAGAATTGAAGATTACGACACCGTTTTTGCACTTTGGCAAAATTCTGGACCCGGCGTTGGCATCAGTCGTTCCGACACGCGCGAGGAAATTGCCAAGAAATTGCAACGCGACCCGGATTTGTTTCTCGTTGCAGTCGACGGCGACAAAATCATCGGCACGGTCATCGGCGGGTACGACGGGCGGCGCGGGATCATCTATCATCTCGCGGTCGATCAAGCGTATCGCGGCAATGGCATCGGCAAATTGTTGATGGCAGAAGTCGAAAAGCGATTGGCGGCAAAGGGTTGTCTTAAAGCGTACTTGCTCGTCACGCGCGAAAACCTGGATGTGATCGAGTTTTATCGCGCGCTCGATTGGGAAACGATGGACGTAACGTTGATGGGCAAATCGTTTGACCTTGCCAAAAAGGAGACGTGTTGAATCGCCCACGCGCGCGCGACCTGGGAATAAAAATCGGACGGCTCGAGACCGGACGTTACAACGCGATCACCGATGTTGCCGGCGTGCGCGTCGGTCATGTAACGTTGATCGAAGGGCAGGGCAAGCACGTGCCGGGCAAAGGTCCGATTCGCACTGGCGTGACGGCAATTCTCCCGCACGGCGGCGATTTGTTTTTGGACAAAGTGACCGGCGCGGTTTTGCGCCTCAACGGTTTCGGCGAAGTAACGAACGCCGAGCAAATTCACGAAATGGGATTTATCGAAGGACCAATCATGCTGACGAACACGTGGAACGTGCCGCGCGTCGCTGATGCGGTGATCGATTGGTACGTTGCGCGCAACTCAGCCATGGGCGTTACCACGTGGGGCATCAGTCCGGTCGTCGCCGAGACGAGCGATATGTTTCTCAACGACATCGTTGGGCGGCACGTAACGCGCGAACACGTTTTCCGTGCTATCGATTCCGCGAAAGATGGCGCAGTCGAAGAAGGCGCGGTTGGCGGCGGAACCGGGATGACGTGTTACGATTTCAAAAGCGGCATCGGTACCGCGTCGCGCAAATTGCCGGACAAACTGGGTGGTTACACCGTCGGCATTCTGGTGCAATCGAATTTTGGATGGCGACCGCAATTGAGAATCGACGGAGTGCCAGTCGGGCTGGAACTAATCGATTACAAACCACTGCGCCGCACGAGCGACACGCCGCCGGAAATGAAACGCGACATCGACAGCGGTTCGATTATCGTTGTGTTGGCAACCGACGCGCCGTGTTCGACGCGCATTCTCACGCGGCTGGCGATGCGCGCGCAAAATGGATTGGCGCGCACCGGCTCGCACACCGGCAACACGAGCGGCGATTTTGTGATTGCGTTTTCGACGACGCGGCGCAAGCAACATTTCAACGATCGTTTGACGTACACGTTTGAACAAGTCGTCGAAGAAGGCGATTTGATCAATCATCTCTTTTGGTCGGTGGTCGAAGCGACGGAAGAAGCGGTGCTCAACTCGCTTTTCAAGTCGGACACGATGATTGGAATTGATGATCGCGTTGCGCCCGGCTTGCCGATTGAAGAAACAGTTGCGTTGATGAAAAAGTACGGACGATTGTAGGGGCGACCCTGTGTGGTCGCCCGGGCAACCACACAGGGTTGCCCCTACGGAGAAAAATGCGCATTGGAATTCTAACCATCAGCGATCGCGCGTCGCAAGGTGTCTACGAAGATCAATCGGGACCCGCGTTGCGTGAGATAATCCAAAAACATTTCGGCGAAGATGTCGATTTGATGCACATTGTTCCCGACGATTTCATGGAGATCAAGCGCGCGCTTTTGAAATGGTGCGACGACGCGCATCTTGATTTCATCATCACCACCGGCGGCACCGGTTTTTCGCCGCGCGACGTGACGCCGGAAGCGACGAAGCAAGTCATCGAACGCGAAGCGCCCGGCTTGGTGCAAGCGATGATTGCCGCGTCGTTACACCAGACACCGCACGCGATGCTCTCGCGAATGGTTGCCGGGATTCGCGGGCATACGCTCATCGTCAATTTGCCGGGCAGTCCCAAAGCCGCGTGCGAAAATTTGCAAACGATTCTGCCGGCGATTCCGCACGCCATCGAACTGTTGCGCGGTGCGTCGGGCGACCGGCATCAGTACGAGAATCCAATCGATGAAGCGGAACGCAAGCGCGACGTTGGAAGCGATTGAATTTGTAGGAGTATCACATGAAATCGAACAACTATCGTTGGCTCGTCTTTGCCGTTTTCTTTGCCTTTATGTTGTTGCACCAAACTGACCGCCTGCTCATCGGTCCGCTCACCACGCCGATTATGCAAACGTTCGGCATCGACGAAGCACAAATGGGGGCGGTCTTTACCGGCGCGTTGCTCGTCAGTTCGTTGCTCTATCCGTTGTGGGGTTATTTGTACGATCGTTTTGCGCGCGCAAAACTGCTTGCGCTTGCGTCGTTTATCTGGGGATCGACGACGTGGCTCAGCGCGATTGCACCGACATATCCGGTTTTTCTTGCCACCCGCGCATCGACTGGCATCGATGATTCTAGTTATCCCGGCTTGTACAGTTTGATCGCCGATTATTTTGCGCCGCAGGTGCGGAGCAGAATCTACGGACTGTTGCAAATCGCGCAACCGCTCGGTTACATGATTGGCTTGATCGTCGGCACGATGTTTGTCGCAAGTCTGGGTTGGCGCGGAATTTTTTACATCACCGGCAGTTTGGGCATCGTCATCGCGGCGATTATCTTTTTGGCGGTGCGTGAAGCGCCGCGCGGCAAAAGCGAACCGGAGTTGGCGGATTTGACCCAGATGGGAATTTATCGCTTTGATTCCAAAATCGCGTTTGGACTCTTCCGTAAAAAAAGTTTGTTGCTTTTATTCGCGCAAGGTTTTGTGGGGGTCTTTCCGTGGAACGTCATCGTTTATTGGTTTTTTCGCTATCTTGAAGTCGAACGCAAGTACACGCCCGACGCGGTTCTGCTCACGATGGCGCCGGCGATTTTGGCGCTCTCCGCCGGCTATTTCATCGGCGGCGCGTTCGGCGATTTCTTTTTCAAGCGAACGCCGCGCGGGCGTGTGCTGGTGTGTATGGGCGGCGTTTTGACCGGCGCGATTCTCCTTTTCTTGACGATGAGTGTGCCGATTGCAAATCAATCGATGTTTCTGGTGATGCTTTTATTCACCGCGATCTTTATCCCGTTCTCCTCGCCGAATGTTGTCGCGACGGTGTACGATATTACGCTGCCAGAAGTTCGCAGTACGGCGTTGGCGATTCAGTATTTCATCGAAAATTCCGGCGCGGCGCTCGCGCCGTTGATTGCCGGCATCATTGCGGTGCGGTCGTCATTGCACGATGCGATTCTTTTGATTTGCGTTTCGGCGTGGATTTTGGGCGCGATCTTTCTCGCGTTCACCGCGTATCTTGTCCCGCGCGATATTGCGATTCTGCGAAAGCAACTCAGTGACCGCGCGGAGTTCGAGCGCGCGCGGCAAACGCAATAAGAAAATCTTGTCCGCGAATTACGCGAATTCACGCGAAAAAATATTCGTGTAATTCGTGGATAAATATTTATGGAATTATTTCTTCAAGGACTCGTGCTCGGTTTTTCGATTGCCGCGCCGGTCGGACCGATTGGTGTTTTGTGTATTCGCCGGACACTTGCCGATGGTCGCGCGTCCGGTTTTGTCTCCGGTCTCGGCGCGGCAACGGCGGACGCAATTTACGGAAGCATCGCCGCGTTTGGTTTGACGATCATCTCCAGCGTCTTGGTGGAGCAAAAAATTTGGCTAGGGTTGCTCGGCGGCGCGTTTCTGTGTTATCTTGGCATTCGCACATTGCTTGCCGCGCCCGCGCGAGATGCGGCGTTAGCGCAAGGGCAGGGGGTGCTCGGCGCATACGCATCGACATTTTTTCTGACGCTCACCAATCCGATGACGATTCTTTCATTCGCGGCGATGTTCGCCGGGTTTGTGCGCGGCAGCAGCGATTTCGCTACGTCGGCGATGTTGGTGCTGGGCGTGTTCATCGGTTCGGCGGCGTGGTGGTTGATGCTGAGCGGCGGCGTCGGATTGTTGCGCGCGCGGTTCGATTTGAATGCGATGCGATGGGTCAATCGATTTTCTGGTATAATTATTCTCATGTTCGGTGTGCTGGTGCTGATGAATTTGAGATAAATTCCAATGTGTCATTGCGAGCGCCGAAGGCGCGAAGTAATCTCCGAGTTGCTATGGGATTGCTTCGTCGCTTCGCTCCTCGCAATGACAGCCGAGGAGTGCACTTGCGTTTCTTTACGGCAAATTATAAAGAGCTCAAAAAATTTTCCAACGAACAGTTGACCAATCTGAACCTGTTCGACGGTGAAGCGTTCTACGGACGACTGTTGTGTTTTGCGCGCGGCAACGTCGTGCCGTACCACAGCCACGATCACATCGACGAAGTGTTTGATGTACTCGAAGGCGAAGGCACAATCTTGATCGATGGACGCGAAATGCGCGGCGTGCCCGGCACGACACTCTATGTTCCCGCCGGCACCGAGCATGGTTTTCGCGCCGATGGCACGGACGAATGGATCGTGCGTGAGACAGTCCACGAACGTATTTACGCCGGACGTGCGGCGAAGATGGTCGTGCGCGCCGCGCTCAGACGCGTGCCGATTATCGGTACGAGGTTTAATCGCTAAGTCGCGGTTTTTTACGTCTGTGGTTGAACATAGCCCTCTGTGACAAAAGTCGCTTTCATGCGACTTTTTATTTGTTATAATGGCATTAACGAATCAAGAGCCCGCTTAATGTCCACGGAGGGAAATCCAATGCATAGGGTTTCACGTCGTGAATTTTTGAAAATGCTCGCCGCCGCTGGTGGAGCAAGTGCCGCGCTGATCCTCGATCAGCAGTTAGCGTTCCTCCAAACCATCCCCGAAGTGACCAACCCGCTTGCCCATTATCCCAATCGCGGCTGGGAAAAAGTCTACCGCGATTTGTACCAGATCGATTCGAGTTACACTTTTCTCTGCGCGCCCAACGATACTCACAACTGTTTGCTCAAAGCGCTCGTGCGTCACGGGCAAGTTGTCCGAATCGAGCCGTCGTATCGCTATCACGAAGCAAGCGATATGTACGGCAATAAACCATCGGCGCGCTGGGAGCCACGCTGCTGTAACAAAGGTCTCGGTCTCGTGCGCCGGGTGTACGGCGACCGGCGGATCAAAGGCGCGTTCATTCGCAAGGGCTGGCTCGATTGGGCGCAAGCCGGTTTCCCGCGCGAAGCGAATGGTTTACCAAACAGCAAATATCTCAATCGCGGCAAAGACGAATTTGTCAAAGTCGATTGGGATCAGGCGTTTGAACTCGTCGCGCGCGCGCAAATAAACATCGCGCAAACGTACAGCGGCGCAACCGGCGCGAGTCTGCTCAAACAGCAAAACTATGACCCGGCGATGATCGACGCGATGAAACAAGCCGGGACGCGGACGCTCAAGTTTCGCGGCGGGATGCCGTTCCTCGGCGCGACGCGCGTTGCTGGTTTGTTTCGCGTGGCGAATATGATGGCATTGGTCGATGCGTACGTGCGCAAGGTGGATGCGAACAACGCGCAAGGTGGTCGCGCCTGGGACAGTTATGCGTGGCATACCGATTTGCCGCCGGGACATCCGATGGTTACCGGCCAGCAAACCGTCGACTTTGATTTGTTCACGGCGGAAAATGCGAAACTGATCACGTTGTGGGGCATGAATTGGATTTCGACCAAGATGCCGGATGGTCACTGGCTCACCGAAGCGCGTTTGCGCGGCAGTAAAGTCGTCACGATTGCAACCGAATATCAATCCACGTCGAATAAAGCGGATGAAGTGATCGTCATTCGTCCCGGCACCGACACGGCGTTTGCGCTTGGTTTGTGCAATGTCATCATCAACGAAAATCGATACGACAAAGTGTATGTCAAGAGTTTCACCGATCTGCCGTTGCTCGTTCGCACCGACACGTTGAAACTTCTCAGCGCATCCGAAGTTGTCAAAGATTACAAGCCCGCCGAACTTTCTAATTACACTAAAGTTCTAGCGACCGGCGAAAGCGCGCCGCTCTACAACAATCAACCGACGCAGTTGATTCCCGAAGCGTTGCGCAAACAATGGGGCGATTTTGTGGTGTGGAACAGTCGCACGAATCGACCGTTTGTCATCACGCGCGATCACGTTGGCGATTTCTTCAACAAACTCGGCGTCGATCCTGCACTCGAAGGCACATTCAAAGTTACAACGGTGGACGGCAAAGAAGTCGAAGTGCGGCCGGTCTTTGCATTGGTCAAAGATTACCTCGCCGAATTCACGCCGCAAAACGTTTCCGAATTGACGTGGGCGCCGGTTTCTGCCATCGAAAGTTTGGCGCGGCAGATTGCAACGAACGCAAACGCGACGCTCATCGCACACGGAATGGGACCCAATCACTGGTTCAACGCTGACCTCAAGGATCGCGCGTTGTTCTTGCTGTCAGCGTTGACTGCGAACATCGGTCATTTGGGCGGCACGCCCGGTTCGTACGCCGGCAATTATCGTCTCCCGATTTTCAATGGCGTTTCGCAGTACCTCTTTGAAGACCCGTTCAACATTCAGCTCGACCCGAATCAATCTGCCAAAACTAGAACGTATGCCGGATTCGAGTCAGCACATTATTACAATTACGGTGATCGTCCTCTGCGTCTGGGCAATAAACTTTTTACCGGCAGTACGCACGTGCCCACGCCGACGAAAACCGCGTGGTGGGCAAACGGCAATTCGATTCTGGGCAATACAAAGTGGGCGTACGATGTGATCCACAACACGTTGCCGCGAATGGAAATGATCGTCGTCAACGATTGGTGGTGGACGATGACGTGCGAGTACGCCGATGTGGTTTTCGGCGTCGATTCGTGGGCGGAGCTCAAGAACCCGGATATGGCGGGTTCGGTGACAAATCCATTCTTATCGATCTTTCCGCGCACGCCACTCAATCGCGTCTTCGACACGCGCGGCGACATCGAGACGTTTGCCGGCGTGGCGGGCGCGTTAAGCAAACTCACCGGCGACAAACGCTTTGCCGATTACTGGCATTTCGTCAATGAGAAACGCGTCGATGTTTATTTGCAACGCATCGTCGATGTGTCAGCGTCGTTGCGCGGTTATAAATTCGATGAACTGGAAAAGCAAGCGGCGCAAGGTATTCCGTCGCTGGTGATGTTGCGGACGTACCCCAAAGTCGTGGGCTGGGAACAGACGCAGGAAAGCAAACCGTGGTACAACCGCACTGGCCGCGTCGAGTTTTATCGCGACGAAAATGAATTTATCGAGTACGGCGAAAATCTGCCGGTGCATCGTGAGCCGGTCGATGGCACGCCGCACGAACCAAACGTGATCGTCGCCGGGAGCAATGCCAATCGCTTGATGCGTCCTGCGCCGCCGAGCCAGTACGGTTTGGACGTGAACGATCTTTCGACTGAAGTGCGGCAAGTGCGAAATGTTGTTCGGTCGGCGCGGCAAGTGGCACAATCCAAGCATCCGCTCGCGGCGCAAGGTTATCGTTTTGTGTTCATCACGCCAAAATATCGACACGGTGTTCACACCACGCCGATTGATTTGAGTGTAACCGCGGCGTACTTTGGTCCATTCGGCGATATGTTGCGCCGCGATAAACGCAAACCGTGGACGGGCGAATCGTACTGCGACATCAATCCGGCGGATGCAAAGGAATTGGGCATCGAAGATGGCGATTACATTTGGATCGACGCCGATCCCAGCGACCGTCCGTATCGTGGTTTTAAACAAACCGACGCTGATTATAAAGTGATGCGGATGATGACGCGCGCGCGTTATTACAACGGAATTCCGCGCGGCATTTTGCGAATGTGGTTTCATATGTATCAAGCGTCGCACGGCAGTGTCGAAGGACACGAATCGCGCGCGGATGGTTTGGCGAAAAATCCGCGCACCGGCTATCAAGCGATGTTTCGGTACGGCGGTCATCAAAGCGCGGTGCGCGCGTGGTTGCGTCCCACGTTGATGACCGATTCGATGGTGCGCAAAGACCCGTACGGTCAAACCATCGGCGCCGGTTTTGCGCTCGACGTGTACGGCGTCGTCGGCGCGCCGAAAGAATCGTTCGTCAAGATTTCCAAAGCCGAACCCGGCGGCATTGACGGCAAAGGTTTGTGGCGCCCCGCTGCATTGGGGTTGCGTCCTGGCTACGAAAGTGACGCAATGAAGAAATATCTAAGTGGCGGATTTATCACAACAGTTTAGAGGGTGGAGATTGGAAATATGCCCAAAGTATACAACTGGCAAATCGGACGTGAAATGGAATATCCGTACGACGCCGCGCCGCCGCAAAAACAATTCGCCGGCGTGTTCGACATCAACAAGTGTATTGCTTGCCAAACTTGTACGATTGCCTGCAAGAACGCGTGGACGTCGGGGCGCGGGCAGGAGCATATGTTTTGGAACAACGTCGAGACCAAGCCGTACGGATTTTATCCGACCGGCTGGGATGTGCGATTGCTGGAAACGTTGGGCGGGCAAGCGTGGCAAGGCAACGTCTACGCCGGCAAAACGATTTTTGAAATGACGTTGGCGGATCGCGTGGCGCAAGGATTTTTGCCGGACGACGACGATTGGGCGTACCCCAATCTTGGCGAGGACGAAGTGACCGGCACGATTCAAGGCGGCGCGCATTTCTTGATGCCGCACCCGGTTTGGATGTTCTATTTGCAACGGATTTGCAATCACTGCACGTACCCCGCGTGCCTCGCGTCCTGCCCGCGCAAAGCGATTTACAAGCGGCAAGAAGACGGCATCGTGCTGATCGATCAAGAACGGTGTCGCGGTTACCGCGAGTGCGTGCGCGGCTGTCCGTACAAAAAATCGATGTACAACACCGCGACACGCGTCTCCGAAAAATGTATCGCGTGTTATCCGCTCGTCGAACAGGGGCGGCAAACGTACTGCACGATTTCGTGCATCGGGCGCATTCGCATCAACGGCTGGATTCACACGCCGGACAAAGCGGAACTTGATAACCCGGTCGACTTTTTGGTGCACGGTCGCAAAGTCGCATTGCCGCTTTATCCACAATTCGGTTTGAGCGTCAACATTTATTACATCCCGCCGATTCACGTTTCGTCGCCGTATCTCACGCAAATGTTCGGACCCGGTGTGCCCAAAGCAATCGAAGCGTACCAACGCGCGAAGGACGATCCCGAATTGCTGGGAGTTTTATTGTTGATGGGCGCGACAGACAAATGGATTGAACGATTCCGAGTAAAAGACGGCTCGGCGTTCGGGTACGATGCCAAGGGCAACGAAATTGCGCGCGTGCCACTCAAAGAACCGATCTATATTCGCGAGGCGTTGGATACGAAAGTTGGCGCGTTCCGACACAATACGCCGTAACAGATTAAACAATCGATAGTCAACAGACGACAGAAATTCATGAATAGTTCGTGTTTCCTTCCATCAACAGGGAAAGGAAAATCGTAATGAACAAAACAGTCCTCTTTGCATTATTCGCTCTCGCGATCATATTTACAACGAACGGCACTATTCTCGCGCAGGCACAAGCACAATTGGTTTCCGTTTATCGCGCGGAGAATTTGCCGATCGGCGATCCGCTCGCCGCCGATTGGGACGGCGCGCCGGCATTCGATGTGGCATTGATTGCGCAAGCGGTTGCAACGCCGCGTTTGTCTGTGCCGACCATTCCCTCGATCAAAGTGCAATCGTTGAATGATGGCAAGACGATTGCTTTTCGATTGACGTGGCAAGATGCCACGCCCAATTGGTACGCGTCGCACCTCGACGAGTTCCGCGATGCGGCGGCGATTCAAACGTCAGTAGCGCCAACGTTACCGTCGTTTTGTATGGGTGCCATCGGACAGTTGGTGAATCTTTGGCATTGGAAAGCCGATTGGCAGTACGACATCGATAAAGGTTTTCGCGACGTGGTCGATGCGTATCCCAATTTCTGGCTCGATTATTATCCGCAAGTGACCGGCAAACCGCCGTATCGTTTGCCCGCCGATTTCAACGCCGCGCCGGCAAAAGCGTATCTTGCCGGCTGGTCGGCGGGAAATCCCTTGTCTAACCCGGCGCGCGTGACGCCGGTCGAAGATTTGAACGCGATCGGTTTTGGAAGTTTGACCTCGCAACCCGGTCAAAATCAAAATGTGCTGGGGCGCGGCGTTTGGAAAGACGGAAGCTGGCACGTCGTTTTTTCGCGGACGATGGAAAGCGCGGAGAGTAATGACGGACAATTGTTGCCCGGGCAAACGACGAACGTCGCTTTTGCAGTTTGGGACGGTGCGGACAAACAAGTGGGCGCACGCAAACAACTTTCAACCTGGGTTCCGTTGTTGATCGAAAAACAAAAACAATCTGGGATTCTTGCGTTCGCAACTGTCGCGGGCGTGGTGGGTAGTTTGCTCGTCGTGGTTGTCGGGTTGACTTTTTTCCTGGTGGGCAAAGGATGGCTCAAGTGATCAACTCAATTTCGCAACTCGAAGCGCGCACCGGCTTGTATGCAACCTTGGCGCTCAGTTTTGATTATCCCGATGAAAACCACGATTGGGAATTGTTATCGGCGTCGCTCAAGTCGTCCGGCGCGCGGTTGGAAAATTGCAATGGATTTGATGCTGCCGTTCGCCATTTGAGTCAAGCCATCGCTGAGGCGCGCGCGTCGTCGATTCTGCCGGTCGAGGAGTACACGTTTTTGTTCGCGCGGCAATCGCCGTGCCCGCCGTACGAATCGGCGTACATCGATGCTGGGCGCGGACATTCGTTGGCGGATGTTGCCGGCTTTTATCGTGCGTTCGGTTTTCAAATCGCGCCGGACGCACATCAATTGCCGGATCACATCGGCAGTCAACTTGAGTTTATGGCATTGTTGTGCGCGAAAGAAGCGTACGCGCTTGAACACGCTTTGTCCGAGCAAGCCGAAATTTGCCGGGACGCGCGCCGAACATTTCTGCTGGAACATTTAGGATTTTGGACGGCCATCTTTGCCGCGCGCGTCAAATCGACCGCGCGTTTGTCGCTTTATCCGGCGTTGACCGAATTGGTGCGGGCGGTGCTGACGCACGAGTCGCACGAGTTGCAAGTGGAGTTGCCGCAACTGCCAGATTCCGAATTGCTGCTCGAAGCCGAAGAAGAGAGCGAGATTCAATGCGCGGTTTGAGCTTTGTCGAACTTGCCGCGCTGGCGGCTTGGTGCGAATTTCTGTGCTTGCGTTTGTTGATTCGCGCGGGCGCGATCCTGCCGCAGACCGATGTGATATTGGCGATTGGAAATGCGATGACTTTTGCCGGCGTCGTCGCGTTGAATCTCGCCCTGTTGTTGATGTTGGCGGCGTTGGTGGAACAAGCAATGCAATTGATGCGTCGCCCATCCAAAATTTTATTGATCATCCTTGCCGCGTTGACCCTTGCGCTGTTCATCGCCGGCGAAAATTTGCCGGTCTATTTTGCATTTGTGATTTTCGCCTGGCTAGCGATGTGCGATGTTTGGTTCGCAAAACAATCGCGTCCCGCAAATCGAATCTGGCTTGGAGTCTTCATTGCAACGTATTTTTTGCTGGGCTACGCCGTCAGCGCGCCGTTGTTCCGGATCGATTTTTTCCCACGTCCCACCGTTCTTGCGTTGGCGGAATTATTCGCGGTACTTGCGGCGGTTGGCGCGCCGTTTGTGTTGAATGTCCATTTCGATTGGCGCGCGGCGATGGTTGCGGTAATCGGCGCGATTGTTCTTAGCGGACTGTGGCTAGGAGTCGCGTGGTTGCCGCCGACGATAATGATTTGGACGCTCGCATTCACCGGCTATCTCTCGCCGCCCGTTTACGTTCTTGCGTTCGGCGTATTTTTGTACACGTTCACCAGTTTGGTTTTGCGTAGTGAAACGCGCCGCTTCGCACTCGGCTGGTCGATGATCGCGCTCGGCGGATTGCGCTGGGACTATCCGTATTACACGTTGCTTGCGCTGATGGGTTTTCTGTTGCTTGCTCAAAACGCGACACGGGAAGAAAAACAAGCGGTGAGTTACAGTCCGGTTTGCAGTGGCGCAAGTTTATAAAAACAAAGCAGGTGATCGATTTTATCTGGAATAAACAGGCGTGCTGTTTTGCGCGCCTGTTTTTTCTTGGCGGCTTGTGCTATAATGCCGCCGTTTTAACCGCTCCGCAAAGGATGATCAATGAATCGAAAATATTTGGTAACGCTCGTCGCGATTTTGACATTGTGCATTTGTCTTGTCATCGCCGGCACAGCGGCGTTCGTCTGGCAATCGCCAAACCTGGGACAACTCATTGGCGTTGTGTCGTCGCCCACATCAACGCGCGCGCTTGCTTCCGCGAATAATGCGACGCCGTTGCCGGCAACGCCTCTGCCCGCTGTTTCGACCGCAACGTACGAGGCGTTGCAACGCACGATTATTCCGCCGCGTGATTTGTATCAAATCGTGCCGCGCTTACGCAAGAAGCCGGATTTGGCGAAATCGATTCCGACACCCGCCGCGCCGCGCCCGCGCAAGGTTGGGGACAAGGAATCAATTTTCGTCGTCGAGGATTTGGCGAGCGGCCGTTATCGAACAATGACGGCGACGTTGCAAATCATCACGCCGAACGGATATTTTTGGGTGGAAGATGATTTAAAGTTCGACCGCGCGGCGTTACAAAAATCGGCAGATTTTTGGGAACAACAAATTTATCCAACGAATATCAAATACTTTGGCACGATGGGGCGCGGGTTGGATGGTGATCTGCGTGTGCATATAATGAACACGCGGCTGGAACGCGGCACCGCTGGTTATTTTTCCAGCGTCGATACGCATCCGCGCGCGTTGGTTCCGTTCAGCAACGAACGGAACGCGGTGTATATGGACGCGGAAGATGTACCGCCGGGCAGAGACGAATATTATGGCGTGCTGGCGCACGAGTTCCAACATTTGATTCATCATTATCAAGGCACGGCGAAAACCGGCTGGATCGATGAAGGGATGGGCGATCTCGCAATCAAGGTGAATGGTTTTCCAGTGTTGGGCGTGATGGATGTCTTTGCGCGCAACTATAACACGCAACTCAACACCTGGACAGATTCGCCACACACAGCGGCGGCGCATTACGCGGCATCGTACCTTTTCTTCAACTATGTGGCGAACCGCTACGGCGCTGAATTTATTCGCGATGTGATTCACGCGCCGCGCGAGGGCATTCCCGGCGTCCAAGCCGTTCTTGATCAACAGGCGAACGGTTTGCGCTTTGACGATTTGTTTGCCGATTGGGCGGTGACGAATTACTTGAACGATGCCAAGATCGAAAACGGCAAGTACGCGTACGCGAACGAGAAAAATTTTCGCGTGTCGCGTTTACCCGCCATCGATAATTTACCCGACACGCGCAACCAAGCGATGCGGCAGTACGCGGCAAGTTATCTCACGCTTTCACCGACGAATCAATCGGCGGTTACAATTTACTTTACCGGCACGACCACTGTGCCATTGCTTGCCGCGAACGCGTACGGCGGCAAATGGATGTGGTATTCCAACCGCGCCGATCTATCGAATATGACGTTGACGCGGCAATTCGATTTGAGCAAGGCAAACAAAGCGACGTTGCAATTCTGGACGTGGCACGACATCGAACAAAGTTATGATTATGCGTACGTCGAAGTATCGACCGACGGTGGCAAGACCTGGGATATTTTGAAAGGCAAAACGACGACGACTGAAAATCCAAACGGCGCAAGTTATGGTGAGGCATTCACCGGCAAATCGGATGGGTGGATTCAAGAACATGTCGATCTGTCGCCGTATGCTGGCAAAGCGATTCTGCTTCGCTTTGAGTACATCACCGACGACGCGTACAACGCGCCGGGCTGGGCAATCGACGACGTGACGATTCCAGAAATTAATTATAGGGACGATGTGGAAGCCGGCGAAGGTGGTTGGCAGGCGGCGGGATTCATTCGTACCGATAATATCTTGCCGCAAAAGTACATCGTGCAGATCATTCAAGAAGGTTCGCAGACAAAAATCGAGCGGATGCAACTCGATTCGCAAAATCGCGGAAATTTCACAGTCAGCGGTTTGGGGAAAGAGGTCAGTCGTGTCGTTTTGGTTGTAACTGCGCACGCGCCCACGACGACCGAACCGACGGAATATCAAGTCGGCGTCACGCCAAAATGATTCGAGTCTCCTTGTCGTTGCGAGTCGCTTTGCAAAGACAAGGAGATCATAAATCTCAAGATGACACTTTTCGTTCTTGGCACGCTCGTGCTTCTTGCGTTCCTCGCGTTTGCGACGTGGCGTAGCGCGTTGATTCTGCGTGAGCTCGCGCCGACGATGAACCTGCTGTTACTCCCCGCCGAAAATCTGATGCGGGTCGTTTTGATTCTCGTTTGCATTTTGTTCGCGCGCGTCAGCAGCTTGCCGGCAGAACAATTCGGTTGGAGTGTAACGAAGGTTGAACAACATGCGTTAGTCGGATTGATGGTCGGCGGGATAGTCGCGCTGGCAATGCCGCTTCTTACCCGCCGGGCGATTGCGCGTTTCGGCAAGCACATCTATTCGCCGATTGTCTTGCAGAGCATTCTGCCGCGTACTCCACGCGAATGGTTGTTGGTTCCGCTCGCACTTGTGTCTGCCGTTACGTTGGAAGAATTGTTATTCCGCTCGCTCTTGCTCGGCGGCTGGTCTGTTTTCGCTCCGCCGATTTTGCTCGCAAGCGTCTGGTCGATTATCTTTGGCGTGATGCACGCGCCGCAAGGTTCGTTCGGCATCGTCGTTGCCGCCGCGTTGGGATTGTTGTTGTCGCTTTTGTTTCTCGTTACGCAAAATTTTTTTGCGCCGCTGATCGCGCACTATACGATCAATTTATTGCAATTGATTTGGGCATCCAAAGATCGGTATTGGGAGAATTATCTTGAAGGCAGTCATTCTTGATCTCGATGGGTTGATCGTTGATACTGAACCGTTGCATCAACGGGCGGTAAACGCGCTGCTCAGAGAACATCACGTCGATTATCAATTTGGAACCGAAGAGTACGGCAAATGTTTCGTGGGTATTCCGGTCATCAAAAATGTGCATTATCTCAAAGCGCGTTTTGGTTTGCGCGGCGCGCCGCAAACCATCATCGACGAGCGCGAAACGATTTATGAATCGCTCATCGCCGAGCCGGCAAATCTCGTTGTGATGCCGGGCGTGATGCATTTACTCGATGCGATGCGCGCGCGTCAAATTCCGTTAGGCGTTGCCTCCGGGTCGCCGCGCCATCAAGTGGAAATTGTTTTGCGCGGGATAAACATCATCGACCGGTTTCAGGCAATCGTCGCCGGGAACGAGGTGCCAAAAACCAAGCCCGCGCCGGATGTATATTTGCGTGCAGCAGAAAAAATCGGTGTCGCGCCGGCGGATGCAACAGCGTTAGAGGACAGCGCGACCGGGATTATCGCTGCCAAATCGGCGGGGTTGCGCGCGATTGCGGTGCCGAACCGATTCACGGCGCATCAAGATTTATCGCACGCGGACGCGCGCGTGAAGGATTTGAGCGAGGCGTTGCGATTGCTATAGGGATAAAAGCAAACTTCCGAAGTTTACAAAACTTCGGAAGTTTTTCATTTCTTGTCGTCCTCTTTTTTCTCTTCCTCTTGAACGAGCGGCAACATTCCTTCCGTGAACAGAAATTCATAAACTTGCGCGCAGCCGTGACAGCAAAAATTCAAATCGCGCCCGCCGATATTTTTCACCACCGGGCGATTTGTTTCCAAGCCGCAGTGTTTGCATTTCACCGGTTCTACTCCCATAGCACAAACGGTCCCACCGTGAGCGGTGGAATTAAATGCATAATCGCCAGCCCGCGCATAATCGCTTGCGCGCCAAAAAGCAAAACGATGACTGCCGCAACCTTCATCAAGTTGCCGCGCAGTTGCGGCGCAATCGCGTTGGAGGCAAGACCAAATCCCAGGAGCGTCGGAACTGTGCCGAGACCAAACGCAACCATCGTCAGCGCGCCGCCGTAAATCGTTTGGGTGCTTGCGGCGTTGACGAGCATCGCAAAGACGAGTCCGCACGGAAGCAAGCCCCACAACAAACCGATGCCGACGCCGCCCCACACACTCGAAGTGCCGAGCAAGCCGCGCATCCGTTTCATCGGCGATGCGCCGCCGGTTGCCGACGCGACGATGATTTCGACCGACGGCAAAATTCCCAGCAACGATAGCCCGATCAAAATCATCACGATGCCGACAATGATCGACAGTCCGCCTTGCCAGCCAACGAATCCACCCACCTGTTCGATGAGCGAGCCGACGAGTCCCATTGCCGCGCCGAGGATGGTGTACGTCGTGATGCGACCGAGATGCACCGGCAAGAGCGATGTCGCGCGCGTGAGCCAGCTCGCGCTTGCGCCCTTCGCCGTCGCTAACGCCGGGCGGCGCGCGGAATAGATCGCGACGATGCCGCCGCACATTCCGATGCAATGTCCGAAACTGCTTATGACGCCGGTGACAAATGCAATCACCAGGTTATCGATTAGCATCTCCGCCTTCCTTATTTTAGACCCTCACCAAAATCATAATCATCCGCGAATCTCACGAATTGCGCGAATAAAAAATTAGCGAGGATTCGCGTGATTCGCAGACAAAATGGTTGGCGAGGCGTTGAATATCGAGTGTTAAATGTCTTGCTTCGTTCGAAATGACACTATAGTCCAATATCAAAGTACGCGTTCTGCTTTACTCCGCCGCGTTCGATGATGACATCGATGCGCCAGCCGCCGCGCATCGTGAAGCGACCGACAGCTTGATATTTGCCATCGCCCAGCAATTGCGCTTGTGGTTTATTTGCTGGCATCCACATCGAGGGCATTGTCAGATCAAGCGAGACTTTGGCGTCGGAGACTGCGGCGCCTTTTTCGTCCGTGATGGTGATATTGAAATTCGTCGTCGAAAAGGCAGCGGGTGCCGGATTCATCGTCACAGCCACATTCAAATTCCCGGCTTTGCCGGTGTAACTATCGCCGGATTTCGATAGCACGCTTGGCGTCGCGCTCGAACTTGCGCCGGCGTTCGGCGCGTTTGTCGATGGCGCGGATGAAGTATTGCTGCCCATCATACCACGCATCATCCCGCGTCCCATCATCGCGCCCGGTTCGCGCGGTGCGTACTGATTCATCATCCCGCGACCGTACATTTCATTCGGCGCGACGCTCGCGTGCGTTTGGCGGAGTGAATATAAATTCCAACCAACAAACACCAACGCGGCAAGGTTCGCCACCATCAGCACAACGACGCCAACAACAGCTAATCGTTTCATCGCAAAACTCTCCTTGAAAATTTGGTGAGAGTATTGTAACAAAGAGTTGTGGAGAAATTATGAAGAGGAAAAAATCACAGCCCTAGCTGGAAGAGTGCAGTTTGTCGTTGTCCGCCGCGCTCGACGATGACGGCAATTTGCCAACCGCCGCGCATCGTGAAGCGACCGGTCGCGCGGTACTTGCCGCCGCCGAGTGATTGTGCGACCGGTCGATTTGCCGGCATCCACATCGCTGGCATTGTCAGATCGAGACTGACAATGGCATCCGACACCGGCGCGCCTTTTTCATCTGTAATCGTGATATCGAACGTTGTCACGGAAAACGCGGCGGGTGCCGGATTCATTGCAAGTTGCACGTTGAGATTGCCGGCTTTCGCCGTCATTCCGCCGGCGGATGTAGGCACACTGCCGCGCGGCATCAGCCCGATGACGATCAGCGAGACGCCGATGACGAGCGCAATCACCATTATGAGGTAGAGCAATTTGTTGCGAGTCATTTTTGATGCTCTCCAGAAAATCTAAACCGGCTTCGCCAACAAATCATACTCGATGGCGCCGGTGATTTGCACGCGCGCAAAATTTCCCACCGGCAACTCTTTATCAACGATGATGATACCGTCCACTTCCGGCGCGTCGCGGTACGAACGCGCGATGCTGATGCCGTCGTTTGCGCCTTCCACGAGCACATCGACCACGCGACCTTTCCATTTTTTATTTTTCGCCAACGATATTTTTTGTTGCAACGCCATCGCGCGCTCGCGGCGATGTTTTTTCGTTTTCGGTGGAACCTGTTCAATCATCGTCGCCGCGGGCGTGCCATCCTCGCGCGAGAATTCAAACACGCCAACGCGGTCGAATTGTTGTTCCTCTAAAAATTCCAAGAGTGCGTTGAATTCTTCGTTCGTCTCGCCGGGAAAACCAACGATGAAGGTCGAGCGAATCGCAATGTCCGGCATCGCCGCGCGCAAATCGTCGAGCATCTTGCGCGCGACGACGATGTTCGGGCGTTTCATCCGCTTTAAAGTTTCCGGGTGCGCGTGTTGAAGCGGCACATCGAGGTAATGCACAACTTGGGGGAAACGCGCCATCGTTTCGATGAGGCGCGGCGTCACGTGACCGGGATACGCGTACATCAAACGCAACCATTGCAAGCCATCGACTTGGGTACACAATTTTTCGATGAGCGGCGCGAGCGCGTCGCGTTGTCCCCAGTCCCAACCGAATGCCGTCGTGTCTTGCGCGACGAGGACGACTTCTTTGACGCCGTGCGAAACGAGTTCGCGCGCTTCGGCGATCACGGCATCGACCGGTTTGGAACGATGCGCGCCTTTGATTGCCGGGATAATGCAAAACGTGCACGGTCGATCACAGCCATCGGCGATTTTGAGGTACGCGCTTGGTGCGTGAATCGCGCGCGGAAGTTGTGTAACAATCGAACGCGCGATAATTTGGTCGATGGGTAAACCAGCGTACGCTTCTTGTAACCAAGCGTTGCCGGGTTCGCGCGTTTTCAAATGGTCGATCAAGCGCGGCATTACGAGCCAGTGTCCGGCGTCGATCACTGCATCGATTTGCGGTACTTGTTGTTGCACGGTTTCGCCGTAGCGTGAAATCAAACACCCCGCGGCGATCAGTAATTGCCCATCGCGTTTTTGCTCGCCGAGCTCGCGCAATGCGTCGAGCGATTCCTGGCGCGACGCTTGGAGAAAGCCGCAGGTGTTGACAATCAACACGTCGGCATCGTTTGCATTTTCAGTTTTATGAATGTCGGCGCGCTCGAGGATTGCGCCCATCCCGTCGGAATCGGCGACATTCTTGGCGCACCCAAGTGTAAGAAGAAAATATTGCATTATGGTGTTGGCGTTGCCGTTGGAGTTGACGTTAAAGTTGGTGTCGCGTCTTCGGTTGGCGTTGCGGTCGGCGTCTCCGACGGCGTTGGAGTGGATGTCGTTGTGGATGTTGCGGTTGGCGTGTTCGTCGGCGTGCGCGTCGATGTCGGTCGCAAGGTTGGCGTCGATGTTGGCGTCGTGGTTGGCGTGCGCGTTGGTGTGCTGGTTGCGGTTGCGCCGGGCGTGCCGGGCGGCGGTGGAACCGGCGTTTCGCTCACGAGTACACCGCGATCATTGACCGTGAATTGTCGTTCGATGATTCTGGTTTCCGCAAAATTGCGTGCGCCAAAAAGCCGAGTGTTGCCGTTTACCGCAATCGTCGCGTTGCGCGGATTTTCGATGCGCACGTACAGTGTGTCGCGCGCGCTCCACGCTTGCGACGCGCCGGCGGACAGCGAACCATCGAAGACCATCGCGCCGTCGATGCCGACTTGAAGTTTAATGGTGTCGATTGCCACATCGATTTCAAGATTCAATACCGCATCGGTGCGTGTTGCGCGGACCGTTGGCGACGCGATGCTGGGACTCGCGGGCGCGATGGTGCCGGCAAGCGTTGGAATCGGCGTGGGCAATGCGCCGGGAATTGCAGTTGGCGTGCGCGTCGCCGGCACGCGTGTTGGTGTGGCGGTGGGTTGCATTTGCGCGATGAAAGTAACAAGGGTGATCGACACAAACAAGCCGGCGATGATGCACATCACGAGTGCACTGCCCACAATCGCGGCGATAACCGGGAGCGACGGCGGTTTGCGTGTGAAATGCGCAAGTGAAAACCGCCCCGACTGAGTTGAAATCGGTTCCAGCGTTTCGGGCGGCTCGAGTTTTTCCGGCGCATCGAGTGGTTTGGGCATCAACGGCGGCGGCGCGATTTTTTTCTTTGGTTCTTCCACAACCGCCGGTTCCGGCTCCGCGACGACCGGGGCTGGCGCGAGTGGCGGTGTGGGTGGAGGCGGCGGTGCAATCGTCGCCGGTGGTATTGGGGGAGGTGGTGGCGGTGGCGTTAGATCGGCGACGTAAAGCGCGATCATTTCTTCGGCATCGACGCCGAGATAGTTGGCGAGCGAGCGAATCAACCCGCGCAGGTACGGCGCGGGCGGCAGTTGATCGTATTGTCCTTGTTCCAGCAATTCGATCAATGCGCCGCGAATGCGCGTATCGATTTCGATTTGATATATGGAATAGCCGCGTGCTTCGCGCGCGTGGCGTAAACGTTCACCCAAGAGCGACATCGGTTTGAAGTATAATTCGGCGGAAACATAAAGTCAAATCTTGTGCGGCTCTATCGATTGTGCTATAATCCGGGCAGATTGGTACTCGGAGTTTAACTTGCAGACGCAACAGCCCCGCAAGCGCAAAGGCGCTTCTCCCCTCCGACTTGTCGGACTGATTTTCTTCGCCCTTTTTGTGTGCGGTGGAATTTTTTTTGCATACCAAATCTACGACACCGTGCGTCAAGCCGTCGTCGCTTTTGGCTTACCCGATCTCGGCGATCTGCCGTCGATTTCTGCCGCGCCGCAACCGACGCGCGAACCGTTGCCCAACATTTCCGCCGGTGAACGCGTCAATGTGCTGGTGCTGGGGATCGACCGCCGCCCGTCGGAAAAATGTCCGTGCCGCACGGACACGATGATGATTGCCACCCTCGATCCCAAAACGAGTACCGCCGGTTTGATCACGTTGCCGCGCGATTTGTACGTGCCGATACCCACCATCGGCGAGGCGCGCATCAATCAAGCGCATTGGTACGGCGAGTTGTATAAATATCCCGGGAGTGGTCCCGGCTTGGCGAAGAAAACCGTCGAATACAATTTTGGACGGACGATTCATTATTACGTGCTGGTCGATTTTGCCGGCTTTCGCAAAGTGGTGGACACGCTCGGCGGCATCGATATCGATGTGCCGAAGGCAATCAACGATCCAACTTATCCGGACGAAAATTTTGGATATAGTCCATTGGTGATTCCCGCCGGGCGCATTCATATGAATGGCGACCTTGCGCTCAAGTACGCGCGCACGCGACATCAAGATGGCGATTTTGGTCGCTCGCGCCGGCAAATTCAAGTTTTGATGGCGATCCGCGATAAAGCGTTGCGCTTGGACATTTTACCCAAGTTGCCATCCCTGGTGCAATCGATGTGGGGTACGATCGAAACCGATATGAAGCCAACCGAAGTGATCGCGCTGGCGCAAGCGGCGGCGAAGGTCAAGACGGAAAATATAAAGATCGGGTCAATCGATCAAACGATGACGGTGCAATTCAAAACGAGTACCGGCGCCGAAGTGTTGTGGTTTGATCGCGCGAAGGTCGGGCAGTTGTTCGATCAGATCATTCCCCAAACCAGTACGACGGCGGATCTCGCTGTGCGCGTGCGTCAAGAAGCCGCGCGCATCACCGTGTTGAACGGTTCGCCCAATCCGCAACTGGCAGAACGCACCGCTAAATTTTTGCAAGGGCAAGGATTTCAGATTGCCGCGTTCGGCAACGCGGATCGATTCGATTACGCCAAAACTGTTCTGATCGATTACAAGGGCGATAAAAACGCAACGATGACTTGGCTGGCGCAACAATTCCGCGTAACGCCGGAGAATATCCGCCGCTCACCGAACGCAAATAGTGATGCGGACATTCGCGTGATTCTGGGCGCGGACTGGACGCCGCCGCAATGAAAAGTTGGATGATTGGGAGATTGGGTAATTAGGCGATTGTCAAGCGAATCGATTGATGGTAAACTCGAAAAAGTAAGAACATATCCGATTGACCAATTGGCTCATTGGTAGATTGGAGAATTGGTGAATTGACTCAAGCACTCTATTTGAAATATCGTCCGCGCACGTTCGATGAAATCGAAGGGCAGGAACATATTCGCACGACGCTCAAGAACGCGCTGGCGCTGGAACGCATCGCGCATGCGTACTTGTTCACCGGCCCGCGTGGCACCGGCAAAACGACCACCGCGCGCGTGTTGGCTAAAGCCGTCAACTGCCTCTCCGCAAATTCGCTCAAGCCGTGCAATCAATGTGCGGTGTGCCAAGCCATCAACGAAGACCGCTTGCTCGATCTGATCGAAATCGATGCGGCGTCGAACACGAGCGTCGATGATATTCGCAATTTGCGCGACAAAGTCGATTTCCGTCCCGGCGAATCGAAATACAAAGTCTACATTATCGACGAAGTGCATATGTTGTCGAACGCGGCGTTCAACGCGCTGCTCAAAACATTGGAAGAGCCGCCGCCGCATGTCATTTTCGTTTTGGCGACGACCGATCCGCAGAAAATTCCAGCCACTGTTCTTTCGCGTGTTCAACGTTTCGATTTTCGCCGGCTCACGTTGTCGGAAATCATTGCGCGCTTGAGCGACATCGCGGCGAAAGAAAATCTTAAGGTCGAACCGGCGGCAATCGAATTGATTGCGCGCCAAGCAACCGGCGCGATGCGCGACGCAATTAGTTTGCTCGATCAGTTGACTGCGTACGGAAGCGATGTCATCACGCTCGTACAAGTGCAAGGTTTGCTTGGCGCGGCATCGACGCAAATCGTCGGCGATTTGGTTGCACGACTTGCGGCAAAAGATGTGGCGCAAGGTTTGACGATAATTTCAAACGCGGTTGACGGCGGTGCTGACCCGAAACAATTGTCGCGTGAAATCGTCGAGTATTTGCGCGGACTGTTGTTGATGAAAGCCGGAAGCGGGGAAACGTTAACCCTCACCGCCGAAGCGCAAACCGAAATGCTCGAACTTGCCGGCAAGTTTTCTGCCGATCAACTTGTGCACGCGATTCGCTTGTTCAATCAAGCCGCGTTTGAATTGCGCGCGAGTTCGCATCCAACGTTGCCGCTCGAAATCGCGCTCGTCGAAGCGATGCTCGAAGAACAAGCGCCTCATCGAACGATTTCCAGCGCACCGCCGCCCGCGCCGCGCAGTTCGCCCGGCGTCAAACCATCGACTGCGCCGACAAAACCGGCGGCAAAGAATGTTGCGCCGGCGAATCCACCGCCGTCGGGAAATGTCGCGCCGGCGGTTTCGGAATCAAATAGTTTGACGATTGATCTGTTGCGTGGAAATTGGGATGGCGTGCTTGCGTACGTTCGTCGATTCAATAAAATGGCGGAGGCGTTACTCCGCGATGCCGAGCCGGTTAAGGTGGAAGGCGATCAAATCGTTTTGGGTTTTCATCATCAATTGCACGCGGAACGGTTTGAGAAAGAAGCCAAAGGCAAAGACATTATCGAAAAGGCATTGCTGCAAGTCTTTCAACGCAAGATGCGTGTCAAATGCATCCTTTCACCGGAACGCGCAAAACGCAAAGCGGTGGAGCAAGACCCGTTGATTCAAGCGGCGATCAATCAAGGCGGGCAGATCACCGAGATTCATAGTCAAGGAGCAGTGTCATGAGCAAGCGAGGCGACCCGCGCAAAAGTGCGCAACCGGCGCCGCGGACGAATCCCAGTAATCCGCAAAATATGCTTCAGTCCTTGCAACAAAAGATGCTGGAGACGCAAGAAGCATTGGCGAACGAAACAGTTCAAGTCAGCGCGGGGGGTGGCGCGGTCACGGTGACGATTACGGGACAACAGAAAATTCAATCGATCAACATTTCGCCGGACGTGATGAGCGCCGGCGACGTGGAAATGTTGCAGGATTTGATCCTCGCGGCGGTGAATGAAGCCATCGAAAAATCGCAATTGCTCGCGTCGAGTCGAATGGGTGAATTGACCGGCGGCTTGAAAATCCCGGGATTGTTTGGCTAAGATGGATACGACGCCGCGCGCGGTGACGCGCTTGATCGAAGAATTTCATCGCTTGCCGGGCATCGGTCCGAAGACGGCGCAACGTCTAACGTTTTTCTTGTTGCGTGCGCCGAAGGAAAACGCGCAAGCGTTAGCCGACGCGCTGACGCATTTGAAAGAAAATATCGTAACCTGCACGATTTGCGCGAACATCGCCGAGCAAAATCCGTGCGCGATTTGTCGGGATGAATCACGTGATCGATCAATTGTTTGCGTTGTCGAAGAGCCGCTCGATGTTTTGGCAATCGAGCGAACGCGCGAGTATCGCGGTTTGTATCACGTGTTGCACGGCGCGATCTCGCCGGCGGAAGGCATCGGTCCGGAAGATTTGCGCGTGGGGGAACTGCTGACGCGTGTGCAAAAAGATTCGGCGATAAAGGAAATCGTGTTGGCAACGAATCCGAATTTGGAAGGCGAAGCAACGGCGATGTATTTGGAGCGATTGCTCAAGCCGGCGACGGGTGTCAAGATAACGCGGTTGGCGCGTGGTCTGCCGGTCGGCGGCGATCTTGAGTATGCCGACGAGGTTACACTAACGCGCGCGTTGGAAGGTCGGCGCGAAGTTTAGTTTTTGCGCCTAAATTTTAAGATAAAAGACTTGACAAGTTATCGGAAAAAGTGTATATTATCACGCGCACGAGAGTGTGTGCGTTACAAATCTTTGTGTGGGAGGCGCATCGAGACAAAAACAAGTCAATGAGCGTAAGTTCGTTGAATAGTCTCGTATTGCCTCCGCCGATAGATGTCGGCGGATTTTTGTTCTCACGCTAGTAAATTTGACACGGGCGCGCAAGTGTGGTAAAAGTGCACCCGTTCGCTTGCCGCCAAGTCGGTGGTGAGCCGGGGACCTTAACAACTGAAGAGTGATAGGAAAGAGCGTTCGGATGCATCAATCGATGTGTCCTAAAAAAGGTAAATCGAAGAATCTGGATTCTAACTCACAAGTTGAAAAATACAACGGAGAGTTTGATCCTGGCTCAGGATGAACGCTGGCGGCGTGCTTAACACATGCAAGTCGAACGGACGCTTGGGGCAACTTGAGCGTTAGTGGCAAACGGGTGAGTAACACGTGGGTGACCTACCTCAGAGTGGGGAACAACAGACCGAAAGGTTTGCTAATACCGCATTCGCTCGGTACTTCAGTGGATCGAGTAAAGGCGCAAGTCGCTTTGAGAGGGGCCCGCGTCCCATCAGGTAGTTGGTGTGGTAATGGCGCACCAAGCCGATGACGGGTAGCTGTTCTGAGAGGAAGATCAGCCACAATGGAACTGAGACACGGTCCATACTCCTACGGGAGGCAGCAGTGAGGAATATTGCGCAATGGGCGAAAGCCTGACGCAGCGACGCCGCGTGGGTGAGGAAGGCCTTCGGGTCGTAAAACCCTTTTGGCAGGGACGAGTGAGGACGGTACCTGCCGAATAAGTCTCGGCTAACTACGTGCCAGCAGCCGCGGTAAAACGTAGGAGGCGAGCGTTATCCGGATTTACTGGGCGTAAAGCGCGCGTAGGCGGGTGGGTAAGTCTGACGTGAAAGCCCCTGGCTCAACTGGGGGAGGTCGTTGGATACTGCCCGGCTTGAGGGTGAGAGAGGAGAGTGGAATTCCCGGTGTAGCGGTGGAATGCGTAGAGATCGGGAGGAACACCAGTGGCGAAAGCGGCTCTCTGGCTCATTCCTGACGCTGAGTGCGCGAAAGCGTGGGGAGCAAACGGGATTAGATACCCCGGTAGTCCACGCCCTAAACGATGAGGGCTGGGTGTCGGCAGGGTTTCCTGTCGGTGCCGAAGCCAACGCGTTAAGCCCTCCGCCTGGGGACTACGAACGCAAGTTTAAAACTCAAAGGAATAGACGGGGGCCCGCACAAGCAGCGGAGCGTGTGGTTCAATTCGATGCAACACGAAGAACCTTACCAGGGTTTGACATGCATGTGGTAGGAAACTGAAAGGGGCCCGACCCGCAAGGGAGCATGCACAGGTGCTGCATGGCTGTCGTCAGCTCGTGCCGTGAGGTGTTGGGTTAAGTCCCGCAACGAGCGCAACCCCTTTCGCTAGTTACATGTGTCTAGCGATACTGCCGGATTAACTCCGGAGGAAGGCGGGGATGACGTCAAGTCAGCATGGCCTTTATATCCTGGGCTACACACACGCTACAATGGGTGCTACAGAGCGTTGCCAAGCCGTGAGGCGGAGCTAATCGCACAAAAGCATCCTCAGTTCAGATTGCAGGCTGCAACCCGCCTGCATGAAGTCGGAGTTGCTAGTAAACGCGCGTCAGCCATAGTGCGTTGAATGCGTTCCCGGGCCTTGTACTCACCGCCCGTCACGTGATGGAAGCCGGTAA
>DAOTXS010000070.1:0-2938 GCA_034435055.1 Anaerolineae bacterium
CCGCCGCTGGGCGCATTGCCTCCCGCACCTGGGTGGCGTCCCGTTTGACTGGCGCCCCATCGCGCCTGAGACTGCTCGTTGCGGTCGCGTTGCTCCATCGTCCCACCGAGGGAGCGCATCGCCGCGCCCACGTTCCCTAACATCCCTGGTTGGCGAAACAGAACATCTCCCGCACCGCGCAACGCCGCACCAGGACTGAACGCACTTCGGGCAACGCTGGCTGGTCCGCCTGATCCCGCCACGCCTGCTCTCGCTGCGCCCGTAGCTGACGCAGCATTCGCTCCCGCACCGCCAGCACCACTTGTCCCACCAGCAGTAGTTGCGCCTGCGGCACCAATCGCTCCACCCGCAATTGCGCCCCCCGCGAGCGCCGTGCCTGCCGCAAGGACAAGTGTCCCCAATGCCTGAACGGTACTCACCGCTTTCTGCATCACCTCTTCCGCCGCACCGAAGACACCCTTGATGATCACCCCGTCAACGGTGAGCAGGATGCTGAGGACGCCAATCGCACCGATGAAATTTACAAACGCAGTGATTGGATCGTTCGATTGCCCGCGCACGGTGAGAATCATCACGAGTTTCAACAAGAGCGCGTTGATCGGACCAATCGCGAGAACCAGGATGAACCCCTTGAGCCACATGTAGCGAAACCAACTCAGCGGAGGCAAGACCCCCAGGATGATGACCACAGGCGCAAGCGCGACCAAGATGTACAGAATCACAAAGCGCGCGAGAAACTGAAAGACGAGCGCGCTAAGCACTGCAAGTCCCATCAGAATCACAAAGACCACGATAACGAGCGACGCCGGCATCGAGACCATCGTGAGCAAGAGTCCTGCCGTGCCAAACACGAGTGTCGTCAGCGCGTTCGGCTGGAACCCTGCCTCTCCCGTGAAACTCATGCTGAGGATTGCCATCGTCGTCGCGTTGGTGAAGCGATTCGCCAAATCCATCCAGTAGAGACTCGTCGCGCTCGCGACAACCGCGATCAACCAACCTCCCAGCGCTTCCTTGAGATCACCGATCCCCCACGACGCAGCGGCGACCGCGTCTTTCGCGGCAATTACCGCGATGAGGGCAAGCGTGAGCGGCCAGAGCAGCACCGCAACCTTGATCATCAATCGCCATGCGGGGCCCATCACGTCGTCACCCTGCGCGATGCCACCGCCTGGCGTGATGATGCCAGGACTCGCAGTCAACCAACGCGCAATCGTCGCCGAGAAAAACGATTCGAGCGGCGTGACCGTACCTGTGAGAATTGACTTGGCCGCGTTCTGCAACGCCTCGACCAGATTCTCGAAGGGAAACTGGATGATTTGATTGATGATCTGCGTAATCGGATCCATATTCTTCGTTTCTTCGTTGGTTCGTTAGTTCGTTTGATCGTTGATTCGTTGGTTTGTTGGTTCGTTGATTCGTTGGTTGGTTGGTTCGTTGATTTATTGGTTTGTTGGTTCGTTAGTTCGTTGAACGATGTAACGATTCAACGATTCAACGATGTAACGATTCAACGATTCAACGATGCAACGATTCAACGATGCAACGATGCAACGATTCAACGATGCAACGATGCAACGATTCAACGATTCAACGATGCAACGACCCAACGATTTCTACGGCAACGAAATTCCCCCCGTACTCTTGTACGCCTTGAGCGTGTCAATGATGGTATTCGCGATAGTGATCGTGAAAATCGCGCCGACGAAACAGAGCACGACTCCGGCAATTCGCATCCAGGTCGTCGAAAGCCCGCCCGGACGGCCGACCATCGTCTCGACCATCCCCGTGATGAAATTCGTGGCGATACCAACCGCAAGCAGGATCGCGGCAAGCGCAATGATGCCGTCAATCAGCATCTTGGCGAGATTCGCGATCGCCTCGCTCATGCCGCCATTGGGTTGCGGATCGCCCGCCAACGCAACACCCTGGCTCATGAGGATGAGCAATCCTGCACCCAAGCAGCCGATCGCGCGAGCGCGTACGGTGGGATCAGCCAACCAGCGTTCGATACGAGTTTGGATTGATGTGAACATGTGAATCTCCTTTCTCCAAAGTATGAAGGATGAAGGATAAAGAATCGGTTTTCATACTTCTGCCTTCATACTTCATCCTTCAGAATAGAATGCCGACCAGCGTATTGCTGATCGAAACGGCGGTGAGTGCGATGACGAGACACACAATCACCGCGCCGATTTTGAACCAGAGCGCGCTCAAGATAGAGGGCGCGCCGACAACGTAACTGACTTGCGCTTCCAGAAATCCTGTCGCGATTGCCAGTGCAAGCAACACCGCAACGATTTGGATGACGAGCGTGAGCAGTTCGGCAACGACACCGCGCAGTTCGCCAAAGGGATCAGCCAGAACGAACGTAACAATCGGAAACATCTTAATCACAAAGCCTCCTTGGTTCAGTAGGCGGTAGGCAGTTGGCAGTAGGCAGTGTGCTTCCCGCCTCCTGCCTCCCGCCTCCTACCTCCCGCCTACCGACTCGGGGGTGCGGGAAACACCGCGATAGTGATGGCGCGATCCAGATAGCCCGAATTCAACATGACATGCAAGACGAACGTTTGCGTTTGTGCAGGACACACTTCGACTGAACCGTGCCCAGGTTGTCCTTGTCCGTTGAAGTACACGCCGCGTACGCCTTCCACATCCCAACGCAAGGTTGTGCATTGTCCTGCGATCACCCAAGGTGAATCGGCACGGAAATCCACGTACATTGGTGGGGTTGCTGTTGGTTGCAGGGTTGGCGATGGCGCGAATGTCGGAGTCGGCACAGGTGTCGGCGGCGCATCAACCACAGGCAAGACGCTTGTGTCGCCATTCAGCGTGACGTAATCGCGGTTGACCCAGCCACTTGGCGGTGGGATGAGCACAAGCCAACGATTCTCGATGTCGCGTCCGCGCACGCTGACCTTCGTCCCCTTGTTCAGTTTGC
>DAOTXS010000071.1:0-4289 GCA_034435055.1 Anaerolineae bacterium
CGTTGCCGATGCCTTGCGCGTGCAGTTGCGCGGCGAGTTCGACAATCGTGTTGCCGGTAACGTAGTAGTGGAAACGATAGTTGCCCATCACCTCGAATTGGTTGAGGATGCGCACCTTGGGGTCTTGGCGCAAACGATGCGTCTCGTCGTAGATTTCTTTAACATTCGATTCCGAGCCGGGCGTCTTGATGATGCGCGCGCCGTACGATTCGATTTGTTGAAAGCGCTCTTTGCTCATCTCCGCCGGCAACACGACGATGCTATCGAATCCCATTCGACAGCCGACCCACGCGCCGCCGATGCCGTAATTGCCGGTGGAGGGCCACACGAGCGTGTGGACGCTGGGGTCCACTTCGCCGAACATTTGCTTTTCGATCAGCACCGAGTACGCCGCGCCGACTTTGTGCGAGCCGCTGGGAAAATCCTTGCCGTAGAGGACGACAATGTTCGCGTCCACGCCGGTCAACTCTTTGGGGATGACGTGATAGTAGATGTTGTTGTTACCATCGCGCCACGTGATGTTGAACAGGTTGATGGGGTCGAGCGGGTCTTTGACCCTCATCTCCAGCGCGCGCCGGCGAATGTCTGGCGCGATGGTGTTGGGGTGAAGCATTTCTTCGAAGGTGGGACCGAGAATGAGGTTGGACATTTTTTCTCCTGTTTGTAGTCATCTGTTTGTATGTTTGTATGTTTGTATGTTTGTGTGTTTGTGTGTTTGTGTGTTTGTAGTCATCGAATTTATTCGATGACTCGTCTGTGAACGAATTCAACCTGTCCCGCATTCCAAACCCGAAGGGTCTCTGAGACCCTTCGGGTTTCTCCGGCGGAGCGGCTTTGTGTTGGTAGAGGGCGACATGACGGCGCCTGCACAAAAATTTTTCGCTGGGGGGCAAACTGCGCCCCCCAGACCCCCCAAGAAATTCAGAAAACCAGAAATCAGAATTCCAGAATTGAACTACAAGGGAAAACTACTCGGCACACCGAAAACCCAGATCGTTGTCACGATAACCTGGATCGATGAAGTTGCGTACCGCGCCGCGCACATAGTCTGATCGACCGTACCACGACCCGCCACGCACAACGTGGCGGTATTGCTCAGAAGTGGGTCCCGTCGGATTCCGCGCTGGTGAGTTCTTGTAATAGTTGGAATCGTACCAATCCGCGCACCATTCCCAGACGTTGCCTGCCATATCTTTGACGCCGTACGGGCTATCACCGCGCGGTGAATATTTTCCAACCGGTGTTGTGGTGTGAATATTCGATTCCCACGAATTACATCGCGAGGAATCGAATTCGTTTCCCCACGGATACCGCCGCCCGTCGGTACCGCGTGCGGCTTTTTCCCATTCGGCTTCGGTGGGCAAGCGCGCGCCTGCCCAGCGCGCGTAGGCGTTCGCATCGTCCCAAGTAACCAGCACAACTGGGTGATTGCCCTTGCCCAGTGGATATGTCTTGAGCAGTTTGTCCCAGTTGTACGGCTTTGCCCAATCGGCATCGTAGAATGGGACAGGATGTCCGGTTGCCAGGACGAATCTTTGGTACTCTTCATTCGTCACCGGCGTCTCGTCAATGTAGTACGCGTCAAGGTAAATTTTGCGTTGCGGCTTTTCATCTTCAAACCATTCAGTATTCCAGCCAAACCGCAGATTCATTTCCAGAATGTCCGTGTCGCTCGTGCCGCGCCAAAATTCGCCAGCAGGGATGAGAATCATCCGCTTGCCATCGCGTCCGCACTTGATATGCGGCGCAAAGAGAGAGGGCGGTTCAGGGCGCGGTGGGGTGGGTTCGCTCACCTCGATTCCTGGTTCGGGCGAGATTGGCTCGGGTTGCGCTGACGCGGGCAATTCAGCGGACGGGATGAGCGATTCAAGTTTGGGCAACTGGGTCAAGAATGCCGTCAAGACAGCAACATCATTCGCAGACAATTTATAGCGTCGCACACCATCAATGAGCAACGCGCCCACCGCTTGCCAAATTTGACGATCCAAGTCATTGGCTTGGGTGAATTCAGCGTATTTCACTTCGCCACGAATAATGTCAATGAACTTTTGCGCGGCGGGTGTTCGCTCACATTTTTTCAAAAATACCAACCGCGGCTTTTTGTGTTTGCGCGCGCGCCAGTATTCGCGGATGACGGGACGAGTAATCTCTTTGCCCAATACCAAAACGAAAATGTCACACTGCTCAACTTTCTTCAGATAGACGTAACCCGCAGTTTCGGGCGAAGCCGGGCTATCTTCAAATCGCCACGCGCGCGTCAGCGGCGGAAATGCTTCTATCGCTTTCTTGGCGGCGGCGCGTTCGGGTTTGAGGTCTTCACGCTTGGGGTCCATCACGGAACTGACAAAGACAAGCAAGGGTGGTTCGGTCAACACTTCTTTTGCTGTGTCCGCCGCTGTTTGAATAGTGTGTTGGATGTCTTCGATTGGCTCTTTGAATTTGTCGGTTGCTTGACGAAACCCGCGTAACGCTTTGCCAACCGCCCGCCCAATTTCAGGCAAGCGTTTGGGACCGAACAAAAGCAACGCGACGATCAAAATGATAAGCAAGTCTTGCGGTTGAAGACCAAACATCGTTTGTCTCCGTAATTTCTACCAATCGTTTGCCAACCCAATTACGCTATGCCACAATCATACACGAGGCAGATGCAAATGGCAAACCTGACTCCATCAGTTTGCGCAAATTCACGCGCCGCTTGTGCCAGGCAGAGATGCGCACGATGTATCGTTTTGTCAAACAACTCAAATAAAAAATTTCTTCTCTCCCTCCTTCCAATCACCCAATCACCTAATCACCCTCCTCACCGCCTCCAACGTCGGCTCGATGACCGTGCCGGTACCAGCCACCTTCATTGCACTCGTAATATCTTTCAAACCATTGCCCGTCAACATCACAACGACGCGCTCATCCGATTTCACAAGACCTTGCGCGACCGCCTTCTTCAACCCGGCATACGCCGCCGATGCTGCCGGCTCAACAAAAATCGCTTCGCCGCGCGCGAGTTCTGGAATCGCCGCAAGAATTTCATCATCGGTCACGGTGAGATATGCGCCGCCGGTTTCTCGCACCGCGCGCACCGCGCGCACGCCATCGAGCGGAATGTCCGCGCTGATCGAATCGGCAACCGTGACGGCATTGACAGGCACAATCTTTTCCGTGCCGGCTTTCCATGCATTGTAGCACGCCGCCGAACCTTCGGCTTGAATGCCCATCAAGCGCGGCATCTTGTCAATCCAACCAAGCGCAGAGAGATCGCGCAAGCCCTTCCACAACCCGCTGATGATGTTGCCATCGCCCACCGAGACGAAAATCGAATCCGGCGCAGACCAACCCTTCGTCCTCCGTCCTTCGTCCTCCGTCAGTTGCTCACAAATCTCAAACGATGCCGTCTTTTTTCCTTCGACTGTGTACGGATTGTATGCCGTGTTGCGGCAGTACCAGCCGAATTCTTTGGACGCGGCAAGACACAACGCAACTGCTTGATCGTAATTGCCTTTGACCAAAATCACGCGCGAACCGAAGATCAACAGTTGCGCGATTTTCGCTGGCGGCGCGGTTTGTGGAACGAAAATCACCGCCGGCATTTTTGCGGCGGCAGACATACCGGCAAGCGCGGCGCCGGCATTTCCCGTACTCGCCGTCGTGATGATTTCGACGCCAAGTTCGCGCGCTTTGGCGACAACGAACGCGCTCGCGCGATCTTTGAACGATGCCGTTGGATTGCGCCCATCGTCTTTGAAATACAAATTACTTAGACCCAGTTGCGCGCTAAGCGTCGTCGAGCGATACAGTGGCGTCCAGCCGACGTGCAACGGCGGCGCGAATTTCGCTGCGTCGCTAATCGGCAGCAAGTCCGCGTACCGCCAAATCGAAAAATCGTGTGACTCGGAAATTTTTTGTGGCAAGGTACGCGCGGCAATCGCTTTGTAATTGAGCATCGTATCGAGGATGCCCGCGTCGCCGTGCTTGGGACAGACGTAGCGCGTGGTACGCGGATCGAGTTCATCGCCGCAAAGGGTGCATTTAAAATGATGGTTCATCAACACTCCATTGTAAACGGAATACGGAACACGCATCACGTGTTGCGTATTGCGTGTTCCGTTTCTATGTCGAAGGATTTGCCAGTTCTTCAGCACGTTTGAAATCATTCTGTGCGTTCACCTCATCGCCCAGCGCGCGTCGCGCGGTCCCGCGCCAAAAGAAAAATTCAGGCACGATGGCGTCACGCGCAATCGCGGCATCGAACTCCGGCAGCGCTTGTTTCGCGCCGCCGCTATGATAGAGACAAA
>DAOTXS010000072.1:0-41291 GCA_034435055.1 Anaerolineae bacterium
AACGGGTGGGGGGTTCAATGTGCAAAGGTTCGACTTTGGGCAAACGAACACTCAGATGCATCGGGACACTCCGTGATGAGATACCCGATTCTACCTGACCAGATGAATTTCACCAACTATGCAACGATCACGAGAATCGATTCTGTTGTCTTTTGTCGAAATTCTGATATAATGCCTCCGAAGTTGAAGAAGGAGATTTCGCAATGCCATTTGATCTAAGCGGCATGCTGACGTTGTTGCAACTGGTCAGCGCGTTTCTAATTGTCTATCTGCTCGCCGTATGGCTGGGTCTTGTCGTCTGGACGTGGCGCGACATTCGCGCGCGCTCGCGCGATTTGTTTATGCAACTCTTGTCGGTATTGATGGTTGTGTTCTTTAATATTCCGGGAATCTTGCTCTATTTTTTGCTCCGCCCGCGCGAAACGCTGGAAGAACAGTACGAACGGGAATTGTCCGAGGAAGCGCTGTTGCAAGACATCGAAGAAAAAATGGTGTGTCCGGCGTGTCAGCAAAAAGTCCACCCCGATTTTCTCTTTTGCCCCAATTGTCACACGCGCCTCAAACGCCGTTGCGAAAATTGTCATCGCATCACCAGTTTGCGCTGGAACATTTGCCCGTACTGCGGCGCGCCAGCGGTTGCCCCGCCGCCCACTACCGCTCCGACCTAAACAAAGACCTCCCAAGTTCGATGAACTTGGGAGGTCTCGCTTTCATCGCGGCGTCTCGCCGAGACGCGGCTCGGCGCTCTTTCAGCATCCTGGCTCGCCTTCGTGTCCGCAACACAATTGCCGCCGCACCACGCGCCGCCAGTAATTCCGCGCAATCACCCGGATTTTGGCGGGCCACGGCGGCGGCGCTTGCAAGTTGGTAAAATAATCCAATGGATTAGGAAATCGTCGTCGCATGTTCATGCTGGCTCCCTAAAATGTTTCGCCGATCATTCGCACCTGAATCATATTCGTGCGCCCGGCAATTCCCGCCGGCACACCGGCGGTGATCACCACCACGTCGCCCTCTTGCGCCAAACCGCGCTGTTCCACCACAGCCAAACTTTCACGAACAATTTCCTCCATCGATTTTGAACGTGTCATCATCGATGAACGCACGCCCCACACCAACGCGAGCCGGCGTTGCGTCTGCTCGCTCGACGTAACGGCAAAAATTGGCGTGAGCGGACGATGCCGCGAAATCATCCGCGCGGTGAATCCACTCGACGTGGCGGTAATAATCAACTTGGCTTTCAACTGCTTGGCGATTTCACACGTCGCGTTACCGATGGCGTTCGTCGTACTGGTAACTTGCCCGGCAAAAAACACGCGCGCTTGAAATTGCTCACTCGATTCCACTGCATCGCTGATCTGCGCCATCATTTCGACGGCTTGCACCGGATATTTGCCCACCGCCGTTTCGCCGGACAACATCACCGCGTCCGTCCCATCGAGAATCGCGTTGGCAACGTCGCTCGCTTCCGCGCGGGTGGGACGCGGATTACCAATCATCGATTCAAGCATTTGGGTTGCGGTGATCACCGGTTTGCCTGCCGCGTTTGCCTTGCGAATGATCGATTTTTGATACAGCGGGACCAACTCTGGATTCACCTCGACACCAAGATCGCCGCGCGCGACCATCACCGCATCACTGACTTGTAAAATTGCATCGATGTTTTCCACCGCTTCCGGTTTTTCGATCTTGGCAATCACCGGAATCAACCCGCCCCGCGCTTCGATCAAGCGTTTCAATTCGATCACATCGTCCGCGCGCCGCACAAACGATAACGCAATGTAATCAACCCCTTGCGTGACGGCAAAAACCGCGTCGGCGCGATCTTTGTCCGAGAGCGCGGAAATTTTTAGCGGCACATTCGGCAGGTTGACACCTTTGCGCGGCTTGAGTTCGCCGCCGTTCACCACGCGTGTCATCACATCACTCGCATTCGTCGAAACGACTTGCAATTCGATCAAGCCATCATCGATGAGAATGCGACTGCCGACGCGCACCGACGACGCGAGATCGGGATAATCGATGCTGACAACATTTGCATTGCCGACGACAGATCGATTTGTCAATGTCAGTGTTGCGCCCGGCGATAATCGCACCGCACCATTTTCAATTTCACCCACACGAATCTTGGGGCCTTGCAAATCGGCAAAGATGGCGACGACGGCGTTCTCTTCGCGCGCGATGCGGCGGACGCGTTCAATGCGCGCGGCGTGTGTCGCATGATCGCCGTGCGAAAAATTCAAGCGCGCCACATCCATCCCCGCGCGAATCATCGCACGCACAATGCCATCAGAATCGGAAGCCGGTCCGAGCGTGCAAACAATGCGCGTGTGTTGAGGCATTTTTATTCTCGCCTGACCCAGACAAAGCCAGCCACTTGCCGGCTCATCGGGACGATTTTGTTTGCGATGTCCAAAGTCAATGGACCTTCCAGCGGCGCAATTTCGGTTATCGCGATGGACGCGCCCGGCATAATGCCGCGTTTGCCAAGATAATCGAGCAAATCGGAGACATTTTCCGCGTACTCGGAAATGCGCATCACCTTCACGCGATCACCCTCGTGCGCTTGATTGAGCGGAAATGTTTTGGAATCGAGCGCAACGCTCCGCACGTTCCCGGGAATAGGATTGCCGTGTGGACACGTCGCCGGCTTGCCGAGGTGCTGATTGAGCAATTCGGCAACTTCGTCTGACATGGCGTGTTCAAGGCGATGCGCTTCTGCGTCTGATTTTGCCCAATCGAGTCCGAGTACATCAACGAGCCAGCGTTCCACGATGCGATGACGCCGCTGCAAGTACTCGGCAATCGATTGACCTTTGGCGGTCAAGGCGATTTCTTTGTGCGCGTTCAATTTGATCAAACCGTCGCGCACCATCCGTTTGAGCGTGATCGTAACGGTTGGACGCGAGACGTGCAAGGATTCCGCCAGTCGCGCGCCGATGACCGGCTGTCCTTCGACCGCCATCATATAAATAATTTCGAGATAGCCCTCAACCGTTGGAGTTGCCACATCACCCTCCCAAAAGTTCAATGATTAATTAATGAAAAATAAATTGACGTGGATTTTTTGTTATACTATACTAACAAATGATATTTAATCACTTGCATGTTCAATCTGCCTGCAGGACAATTATACTCCCAAAGGCAATGAACATCAACTCATCTCAGAGAGGAGCGACGAATGTTTTCCGCATTTCTCATCACGTTCCGCGAGGGGCTAGAAGCCGCGCTCATCGTCGGCATCGTGCTAGGATATTTGCGACAAATTGGGCAACGGAACCGCGCGCCGTACGCGTGGGCGGGCGTTGGCGTTGCCGCCATTTTAAGCATCATTCTTGCGTTAGCGATGCGCGCAATTGGCGCAGAGTTGCAAGAACCGTACGAACAAATTTTTGAAGGCACCACAATGTTGTTCGCCGTCGCAGTGTTGACGTGGATGGTATTTTGGATGCGCTATCAGGGCCGCACGATCAAGAATCGCTTGGAACACAGCGTGCAGTCGGCAGTCATGCGCGGCGAAAACTGGGGCTTGTTCGGCTTGACATTTCTTGCCGTCTTCCGCGAAGGAGTGGAAACTGCGCTTTTTCTTGCTGCCAACGCCCTCGCTACCGACGCGCAAGCCACGTTGCTCGGCGCGATGATTGGCATCACGGCGGCAGTCGTTGCCGGGATTTTGATTTACGCTTATGCGATTCGATTGGATGTGAAATTATTTTTCGACGTAACGAGCGTTTTGCTGATCGTCTTTGCGGCGGGACTCGCCGCGCACGGCATCCATGAGTTTCAAGAAATCGGCTGGCTACCAATTCTCAATACGACGGCGTGGGATACGCGCTGGCTCTTGGATCACCGGTCGGATCTCGGTTCGATTTTGCGGGCACTGTTCGGCTACACAGCGAAACCAACTTGGCTTGAAGTGGTTACGTACTTTGGGTACTGGCTCATCGTCGTTCAGGGTATTCGTTGGTGGACGCACCGGTTGAGCACGCGCATCGCGGAAAATCGCACGTGAAAAACTGGATTGTCATTGCCGCGCACGGCGCGCCACCCACCGATTATCCGCCGCGCAAAATCGGGATGATGATGGCGCTGGAATTTATGGGCAAACGCATTGGCATTCTGCGTTCGATGCACGATTCGCTTGACCGGGAAGTTCGAAACTGGAAGCGCACACAAACAAACGATCCGTACAAAAACGGCGTCGATGCGTTGGCAGAAAAAATCGCGGCGCTGACCGGATGCCCGGTGATTGCCGGCTACAATGAATTCTGTCTACCGACGATTCCGCAAGCCATCGAGCAAGCGATCGAACAAGGTGCGACACAAGTCATCGTGGCGACGACGATGTTGACGCGCGGCGGCGAACATTCGGAAATCGAAATCCGCGAGATTGTCGAGGAAGCGCAGACAAAACATCCCGGCGTGAAAATCGTTTATGCGTGGCCCCTTGAATTAGAGCGCGTGGCAAAATTGTTTGCAGATGAAATCGCGCGATTCAGTTGAGAGCGAACGACCCGTTTGATAGCGGGTCGTTCTTTTTCGCGATTGACTTTTCAAGAATCGGGTTTATACTTTCCAGCGAAGGAGGTGCGCGATGCCATTTCTGATGATCAAAGGAACTTTTCGGCTGGTCAATCGGGACAAGAACGGCAAGTTGACCGGCTTTGAGCCGGACGGCGATTCGATCCATTTCAAACCGGACAAGCCATCGTTGTTGGGAAAACTCAAGGTGCTGGTCAAGCCGGTGAAATTGTCCGGCATTGGTTCGGTGCAACTGCGAATGGAAGCCATCGACGCACTGGAATTGCATTATCAACCGGACAAGGGCGGCAAAAGTTCGCACCAGCCGCGCCCGCTGGCGGACGAGGCGCGCGATTTTCTGACCGGCGAACTGGGACTCAACCCAGTCCCGTACACCCCGCCGCGCAACATTCGCGTCAAGCCGCCGGTCGAACGCGACGCGACGCGCGGGTACATTTTATCGCGCAGTTTGGAAATCAACGGACGCCCGGTTTCGTTTGTGTTCTTCGGCGATTCTGCAGTGGAAGATGGCGCGTCAGTGAAACTGAATCCCGCACTCTTGCGCCAAAGTTTGAACTATCAACTCCTCTTGACTGGCAACGCGTACCCACTTTTCTACGACACGTTGTTTGCGGAATTGCGCAATCCGATGGCGGTTGCCGTCCGCAAAGCGCGTAAAAAGAAACGCGGCATTTGGGCACAAGACAAAACGCACACTGGTCTCGCCGTTCAATCGCAAGCCGATTTGGAAACGGACGGCGTCATTTTTCCAAAACTCTTTCGCCGCCTCACCGATTTTCTCGCGGAAGGTGGCGGCGGACTGACCAAGTTTATGAAATGGCTGGAGAAAAAAGACGAGCAGGTGCTCGATCTGGATACGAAAAACTTTACGCATTTCGATAATATGGTCAGTGTCAAAGACGACAAAGTACGAATGACACACTTGCCAGAACGAATTGTGTTCATCAGCGCCAAGTAAAAATCGATTGGACGCCGATCACCGTCGACAACGCAGATCATTTCTGCGCTTGTTTGCGTTCGTCGGCGTCCCATTTTCAAGAGGAAATAATGCGAGTCTTATTTATCGGCGGAACCGGCGTTATCAGTTCTGCGTGTTCCCAATTGGCAATCGAACGCGGAATGGAAGTGTATTTGCTCAATCGCGGCGCATCGGTGCGACCGACGCCGCCGGGTGCGCGCGTCTTGCGCGCCGATATTCGCAACATCGACGAAACGAAACGCGCGTTAGCGAATCATCGCTTTGATGCCGTCGTCGATTGGATTGCGTACACGCCCGCACACGTCCAAGCCGACATCGATTTGTTCCGCGACCGGACGGCGCAGTACATTTTCATCAGTTCGGCGTCGGTATATCAAAAGCCACCAACGTTCCTGCCGATTGTCGAATCAACACCACTCGATAATCCATTCTGGGATTATGCGCAAGCCAAGATCGCATGTGAAAATGTTTTGATGCGAGCGTACCACGATGAAAAATTTCCGGTAACGATTGTCCGCCCGTCGCACACGTACGATCAAACGAAATTGCCGGTGCAAGGCGCGTGGACAACGGTCAGTCGAATGCGGCGCGGCAAGCCGGTCATCGTGCACGGCGACGGCACATCGATTTGGACGCTGACGCATCATCGCGATTTTGCGAAAGGATTTGTTGGATTGCTCGGCAACGTGCGCGTCATCGGCGAAGCGTTTCACATCACGTCGGATGAATGGCTGACGTGGAATCAGATTTACGAAATCGTCGCGCGCGCGGCGGGCGTCGAACCGCGCATCGTTCACATTCCGTCGGACGTGATCGCAATGTACGATCCGGCATGGGGCGCGGGACTTTTAGGCGACAAAGCGCACAGCGCGATTTTCGACAACACCAAGATCAAGCGGCTGGTGCCGGATTTTTGCGCGACGATTCCGTTCTCGGTTGGCGCGCGCGAAATTCTGGCGTGGTACGACGCCGACCCCACACGGCAGGTGGTGGATGAAAAGTTGGATGCAGTAATGGAGCGGATGATTGAGGCGCAGGAGAGGGTAGCAAAGTAAAATTGAAAAAAGACCTCCGAGATTTCACGCAAGTGTCTCGGAGGTCTATTTATCCTACCCCACCCCGCCTCATCTTCACTACGAGTTCGTACACCGCGTACTGCCACCGCGAGAAAACCGTATCCAACAACAGAGCGATGGTGTTGTAATGTTTGAGTTTAGCAACGAGGATCAAGCATCAATTGATTCAATTTACCCGCCGCCGGCGTCGTCGCCACGCGCGATTTGGACGTGGCGCGATTTGTGCAAGAAACGATGATGATGCCGCGTTTTCGGCTCTATACCCACGACGATGTGATCGGCGTTGAACTGGGCGGTGCGCTCAAGAATATTATCGCGATTGCGGCAGGTGCGGTGGATAGTTTTGGTTTTGGCGACAACACCAAAGCCATCGTGTTGACGCGCGGTTTAGCGGAAATGACCCGGCTAGCCGTTGCCGTCGACGCTGGCGGGACTCGCGGGGATGGGCGATTTGATTGCGACGTGCGCGAGTCCACATTCGCGCAATCATAAAGTCGGCGAACGGCTTGCGCGCGGGGAAAGCATCGAAACGATTCGCCGTTCGATGAAGATGGTCACCGAGGGTGTGCCAACTGCGAATGCGGCGCTACAAATGGCACAACGGTTTGGCATCGAACTACCGATTACCGAACAAGTTTATGCCGTAGCATATCAAAATCAGAATCCGCATCAAGCAGTGATGGACTTGATGACGCGGACGGCTAAATCTGAAATCGATTAGAACCCAGCCCAGTTTCGGATTGCCTTTCGATACCTCTAACGGAAAATTTATACGCTGATTCGGTTAGTGAGTAAAATATTTCTCACGGAAGCAATTCCATTCTGTCCAACGAAGGAGATGCGTTGATGACGACGCAGACACTTGTACGTGTTGCCGTACCCGATCGTACCACGCTAATCGCCTTTCTATGCTTTATTCTCGTCGGCGGCGGTGCCTCGGTTGCTATTCGCTTGACCTATGCCGAACTCCCGCCCTTCTGGTCGGCAACCGCGCGCTTTGCGCTGGCGGCGCTTGTCCTGTGGACGATAGTTTTCCTCAAGCGAATCCCCTTGCCTAGAGGACGCGCTTTGGTGGGTGCATTGCTATTTGGATCGCTCACGGTCGGATTTGCTTTTGTCCTCGTCGGATGGGGTCTTGTAGCGACGCCTGCCAGCCGTTATCAGATTCTGATGGCAACCGTTCCACTTCTGACCATCATCCTCTCATCGCTCCAAGGCGTCGAGGCGTTGAGCGGACGCGGCGTGGCTGGCTCGCTCCTCGCCGTTGGCGGGATCATCTTTACCGTTGGCGGGGGCACGACTTCGGAATTATCACTACCGCACATCGCCGCGATTCTTTTAGCCGCAGTTTTCATCGCCGAGGGTGGCGTCTTGATCAAAAAATTTCCGCCGAATCCGCCCATCATGACGAATGCAATCGGGATGACGGTTGGCGGATTCATTCTGGGAATCGCATCACTCATCAGCGGCGAAAAGTGGCTCATCCCGATTCAGACGAGCACTTGGATCGCTTTCATCTATCTGGTCATCTTCGTAACGATTATCGCATTTCTTCTGTACATGTTCGTGTTGGGCAAGTGGTCAGCTTCAGGTACTTCCTACGGATTTGTGCTGGTGCCACTCGTTACCATCGTCGTTGCTTCAACGATTGCCGGCGAAACGATCACCTCGAATTTTCTGATTGGCGCGGTGCTGGTGTTGGCAGGCGTGTTTGTCGGCGCGCTTCTCCCTTCAAAAAAACAAGCCGCATCGGTCGAGGAATGCAAAGACCGCTCAGGACAAGTATTGCCGCGTTGTCAATGAGATGCGAAAAAACCTCCGAGGTTTTTGGAAACCTCGGAGGTTTGCATTTATCCTATTCCCCCGCGCTTTACTTTCACCGCAAGATTGTACACCGCGGACTGCCAATTTGAAAACACCGCGTCGTAGCCGCCGGCGTACTGCACCAACTGTCCGCCAAATCCTTGCTTGAATTGATAGAGACCGTGCGGTAGGGGTTCGTCCTTCTTCGACTCAGCCGCTTCGCGGCTCTGCTCAGGATGATTAACAAGCGCATCCGCGACTGCCGCGACGCCCCACAAATCGTACCGCGCGCAACCACGCGCTTTTGCCCATTGAATCGCCGACCAATGCAACGCGTGATTCGGCATTCGCTCGCGGTGCACATTGGACGACGCGCCGTACAAATAAATCGCCTCGCCACCAAACGCGGTTACGAAAATCATTGCGAGTGGTTCGCCCGCGTACTCGGCAACGAAAAGACGCGCGTAATCGCGTGCGGTGAAAAGTTCGAATGCCGCGCGATAATAATCGGCGGAGTGAATCGCAAATTGGTCACGCGCGCTGGTGATTTGCATCAATCGATAAAATGCCGGCAAGTCGTTGGCGTTGCCTGCGCGGACAACGATGCCTTTGCGTTCTGCCAAGCGAATGTTGTACCGCCATTTCGATTTCATCTGCGCGAGAATCGTGTCAAGGTTGCGCGTGAGGTCGAGGTGAATCGTGGTGCGGGGCTGAATGCAGGTTGCAGGTTGCAGGTTCCAGGTTTCAAGTTTCAAGTTCAAATAATTTGGTTCGATTTTCAATGCAAACGCGCCGCGCGATTTTGCAAAACGCTTTACCACGTCAAGAATTGCATCGACGGCGGGGTGATCGTTGAAATCGACGACGGGACCGCGCGGGATGTACGCAAATTGCAATCCGAACGGCAATCGTCGAAATAAAATTTGCGCGCCGGCGACCATCGCTTCATCGCGGACGAGCGCGAGACGATGCGCGTTCCAACCGAAACGCGATTTCAATTCGCCCCACGCAATCGATTGCAACACGTGACCGCCGCGCGACGCAACGAAATCGTCCCATGCGCGCGCGTTTGGGTTTTCGATGATACGGAAATCGTTGTTCACGCGAGCATTATAACATAATCCAGATCGCCTCAAACGTCATGTCATTGCGAGGAATGGTTTTTGTGACGAAGCAACACTTACCTGCGGTTATGCAAGTGCAGGTGTCTTTCAAAGTACTTTGAGAAATTGCTTCGCGCCTGCGGCGCTCGCAATGACACACTGTAGCGGTTATCGGTCTTTCATCCTCCGTCAGTTTTGAAATTTGCAATTCAATCGACCTTGCGTATAATTCGTCGGGCAGATTTTGTCAAAACAAAACGGGTGTGATATAATAGTTATGTTCCACTCAAGCCCGATAATTTCTACGAAGGAGTAGCCCACGTGCTTGATCGTTATGGCATTGTTGCATTGTTCGCCGTGATGGCGGTTATTTTCCCCGCTATTCCCCTCTTGCTTTCGTGGCTGATCCACCCCAAAAAGCCGAATCCTTCTAAACTTGCCACGTACGAATGTGGTCTCGAGTTTGAAGATTTTCCGGAATCGGTGCAAAATGTGTGGGTGCAGTTCCGCGTCCAGTATTACATTTTTGCGCTGATCTTTGTCGTTTTTGACATCGAAGTGGTTTTCCTCTACCCGTGGGCTGTTGCGTACAACGCACTGGGGCTTTTCGCGCTCGTCGAGATGGTGATCTTTCTCGGCATCCTCGTCGTCGCGCTGGCGTACGCGTGGCGCAAGAATCTACTTCAATGGGTGTAATCCTGCGTTCAATAACGTTACCCGGGAATCGATATGGACATTCTCAACAGTTTATTCACTAATCTGTACGATTGGCTCGCCAGTCTATTGAATGACTGGCTCGCCGGTTTGAATCTCACCAAAGACGCGCAAAGCGCGATTGTCGCGGCGACGATGGGTCTCATTGTCGTAACAGTCATTCTGTTGTGGATGGTGTTGATGGTGTTGATTCTGATCTGGCTCGAACGCAAGAACGCGGCGCGGGTGCAGGATCGCATCGGACCGAATCGCGTGGGACCGTGGGGTTTGCTTCAGCCGATTGCCGACACGATCAAGATGTTCATCAAAGAAGACATCATCCCGGCGAACGCCGATAAATTAGTGCACACCCTCGCGCCGATTGTTACGATGGCGCCAGCCGTGCTGGCTTTCGCCGTGATTCCGTGGGGCAAGGGAATGTTTCCCGCCGATCTGAATATCGGCGTGTTATGGGTTGTCGCCGTTGGGTCGATTGGCACGATTGGTATCTTTATGGCGGGCTGGGGTTCGAATAACAAGTTTGCGTTGTTGGGCGGGATGCGTGCGGTAGCGCAAGTTGTGAGTTACGAAATTCCCCAAGTCCTCACCATCGTTGCGATTGTGTTGATGGCGGGCTCGATGTCGCTCGTCAAGATTGTCGAGAATCAAGCCGGGTGGAATGGATTGCAGTGGTACATTTTTGCCTTTCCCGTCGGGCCGATTGCGTTCGTCGTGTATTATCTCAGCGCGCTGGCGGAAGTGAACCGCACGCCGTTCGACATTCCGGAAGGCGAATCGGAAATTGTCGCCGGGCATCACACCGAGTACAGCGGGATGAAATGGGGCTTGTTCTACCTCGCTGAATATTTCAACTTTTTCCTCATTTGTTGTGTGGCGGCAGTTCTGTTCTTTGGCGGCTGGCAAGGTCCCGGCTTTTTGCCCGGCTATGTGTGGTTCATCCTCAAAGTTTATTTTCTGATCTGGGTGGGAATGTGGATTCGGATGACGTGGCCCCGTTTCCGCGTCGATCAATTGATGCAATTTGCGTGGAAAGTGCTCGTGCCGATTTCGCTTGTCAATATCATTCTGGCAAGCATCGCGTTCGAAGTGTTCAAGAATCTCAAGTGGTTCGGCTTATAAGGATCAACGATGACCGCAGACCTGTTTCTAACCAATGTCGCATTTTTCGTTGTCGGCGCAATTGCGCTCGCCGGCGCGTTGATCGCCGTGAGCACGCAGAATATTTTGCGCGCCGCGCTTGGCTTGATCGTGTCGTTTATGGGCGTTGCCGGCGTTTACTTTGTGCTGGAAGCGGAATTCATCGGCGTCGTGCAGATTCTCATCTACGTCGGCGCGATTGCAATTTTGATCTTGTTCGCCGTGATGCTCACGCGCGGCTTGATGTCTAGCACAGGACCGGGGCACAATACGCAATGGATTGGCGCGGCGTTCGTCGCGCTGATGCTGTTTCTCTTGCTCGGCGGGGTCGCGCTCTTGACGCGCTGGAACGTGGTTGCGCAAAAAGCCGGCACGAATCTGATTCCGCAAATCGGCACCGAGTTGATGACGACGTACCTGTTGCCGTTTGAAGCGGTGTCGCTGTTACTGCTCGCCGCGCTCGTCGGCGCGATTGTGATTGCGAGGGAATAATCCAATATGATTCCACTATCTTACTATCTTCTTCTCGCCGCTGCATTATTTTGCATCGGACTGTTTGGCGCGTTGGCGCGGCGCAACGCAATTGCGATTCTCATCGGCATTGAATTGATGCTGAACGCGGTGAACATCAACCTCGTCGCGTTCTGGCGGTACATCAAGCCAGCGACGGAAGCGAACGCGCTCGCGGGACAAATTTTCGCGCTGTTCGTCATCACGCTCGCCGCCGCCGAAGCCGCGATTGGTCTCGCGCTGATTATTTCGATCTATCGCTCGCGCGACACGGTGAACGTGGAAGATGTCAATTTGATGAAGTGGTAGAAAACAATGAGCCAATCAACCAATTTCCCAATGAACCAAATAACAAGTTGGGAAATAGGATTGGCAAATTGGCTCATTGGTACATTGGCTCATTGAGGTTTCAATGTTCAATTACGCATTCTTGATTCCCCTTTTTCCGCTTGCGGCATTTGTGCTGATTGTCTTTTTTCTCAACCGCAACAACCGAGTGAGCGCGCTAACCGCCGTCGCTGGAATTTTCGCGGCAGGTGTCGTTGCGTATCTCGTGTTATTTGAAGCCATCGGCGAAGGCGCGGAACTTGCCAAGCATCCGTACTTTGCCAAGTTGCCGGTCTTTTTGCAACTGCCCACCGGCAATACCGTGTTCGAAGTCGGCGTGATGATCGATCCGCTCGTGGCGATGATGCTCTTTATGGTGACGACCGTTTGCTTGATGATCTTTATCTACAGCATCGGTTATATGCGCCACAGCCACACCGACGAACACGGACATCATCACGTCAGCGACGATCCACGCTACGCCCGCTTCTTCGCCTACATTTCCCTGTTTGCGTGCGGGATGCTCGGAATGGTGATTTCGTCGAACTTGCTCCAGTTCTTTCTCTTTTGGGAAATCATGGGCTTGTGCTCGTACCTGCTCATCGGCTTTTGGTCGATCCGCGCGCCGAACGAACACCACATCGACGATGCGCAAACCGTGCGCGCAAAATTTGCCGGACTCAAAGCATTCCTCACCACGCGTGTCGGCGACACAATTTTCTTCGTCGGCTTGATTTTTCTCTACATCCAATCCGGCGGCTTGAACCTCGATCAAGTTTTCAGCGAAAAGAATCTACATCACCTCGCCGAAGCGCAAGCATTCCCCGGCGTACCGTGGGTTACCGTCATCGCACTCTTGTTGCTTGGCGGAACGATTGGTAAAAGCGCGCAGTTCCCGTTGCACGTCTGGTTGCCGGACGCGATGGAAGGTCCGACGCCGGTCAGCGCGTTGATTCACGCCGCGACGATGGTCGCCGCCGGGGTGTTTCTGATCGCGCGCACGTTCCCGTTGTACATCACCGCCGCGGAAATCGGCGGACCGGCGATGGCGGTCGTCGCCTTGGTTGGCGCGTTCACCGCGCTGTTTGCCGGGACGATTGGTGTGGCGCAAGACGACATCAAACGCGTCCTCGCGTACTCGACTGTTTCGCAACTTGGGTTTATGGTTGCCGCGCTCGGCATCGGCGCGTACGTCGCGGGCGCGTTCCATCTCATCACACACGCGTTCTTCAAAGCATTATTGTTCTTGAGCGCGGGCTCGGTCATTCACGGCATCGGCACGAACGATATGATGCAAATGGGCAATGTCCGCAAGAAAATGCCCATCACAACAACCGTGTTCATCATCGGCGCGCTCGCGCTGGCTGGCATTTTCCCGTTTGCCGGCTTTTGGAGCAAGGACGAAATTTTAGGACACGCGTTTGAGCAATTGCAACACGGTGAAATCGTCGGCACGTTGGTTTTTGTAATGCTTGCCACCGCCGCGTTCTTCACCGCGTTTTATATGACGCGCCAAATTTTCTTGACGTTCTTTGGGCAAGCACGCGATCATCACAAATTCGAACACGCACACGAATCGCCGGCGGTGATGTGGGCGCCGCTCGCTGTGCTGGCGTTTTTCGCGGTGACAATTGGTTTCATCAACGCAACGCCGTTCGGCATCGATTTCTTTGGCAAGTTCGTCGGCGAGTACGTGCTGGGCATCAAGGAACATCTTGAGCACACGCCGTTCAATCCGATGGTCGCCACAATGTCGATGGGCATCGCGTTTGCCGGCATCGCGCTTGGCTGGTTGGTTTACGGTTGGAAGCCGCTCCAAGCCGGGCAACGCGATCCCCTGAGTCGCCTCCCGTTCGTCTGGAAAGTTTTGCGCAACAAGTATTACGCCGACGAAGTGTACGGTCTCGTCATCGCGCAAAAAGAAGGCGCCGCCGGCAAAACCGGCACCGCCGATTCCGTGCGCGTACAAGCCGGCTACTTGCTCCAGTTCATCGGCTGGCTTGCTGGCGCATCGTTCGCGTTCGACAAAGCCATCGTCGATGGCACGGTCAATTTTGCGGCGGCAATCGGTCGCGTGTTTAGTATCCTCAGCGGTTGGATCGACAAAAACATCGTCGATGGGCTGGTTAATTTGACCGGCATCGTAACCGATATGGTTGGGGATGGTTTGAAACTGATTCAAACCGGTCGCGTCCAAAACTATTTGATTCTGGCGATGGCGGGCGCGGCATTCTTCGCATTCTGGTTCTTGATACGATAACGGAGGAATTCATCCATGACACCCTGGCTTTCCATTTTGGTAGCACTGCCGCTCGTCGGCGCAATCGCCATTCTCTTTTTCCCCAAAGGCAAAGATAAAGCGATTGAGTGGTTTGCAATTTTGTGGAGCTTGATCCCGCTTGCCATTGCGTCGTTCTTGTGGTTTTGGCTGTTCAATCCAAACTTTGCCAAGATGCAGTTTGAAGAAACGTACCGCTGGATCGAAGCGATCAACGTCAACTACCACGTCGGCGTCGATGGGTTGAGTCTGCCGCTCATTTGGCTGACGACGTTGCTGACCACACTCTCGCTCTTTTACTCGGCGCGCGTGGTGCACGAGCGCGTGCGCGAATTCTTCTTCATGTTCCTGTTGCTCGAAGTCGGGATGCTCGGCGTGTTCATCTCGCTCGATTTCTTCCTGTTTTACGTTTTCTGGGAACTCGGTCTTGTGCCAATGTACTTCCTCATCGCCATTTGGGGACACGCCGAAGATCGTCCGCTGTACTCGTCGATCAAGTTCTTTCTCTACACGCTCGCCGGCTCCGTGTTTATGCTTTTGGCGATCATCGCGATGTACATCAACACCAGCACCGCCACAACGCCCGGCACGTTTGACATCGTTGAACTCGCGGCGAAACGCCCATTTGCCAACGAGCCGCTCTTTGCGACGATGGCTTTCTGGGCAATCTTTGTCGCGTTCGCGATCAAGGTTCCGCTTTTCCCATTTCACACTTGGTTGCCGGACGCACACACCGCCGCGCCGACGGCGGGTTCCGTGATTCTGGCAGGCATCCTGCTAAAACTCGGCACGTATGGCATCGTCCGCGTGTTGATTCCGATTTTCCCGCAAGTGTTCACTGCGAATGCGATTGTCATCGCCATCCTGGCAACCATCTCGATTGTGTACGGCGCGCTCGTCGCAATGGCGCAAACCGATTTCAAACGCTTGATCGCGTACTCGTCCGTGAATCATATGGGGTACGTGATTCTCGGCATTGCCGCCGCCGTCGCGTTGCATCCCGCCGCCACGTTGAACGACCGCGCGATTGCGTTGAACGGCGCGACTTTGCAAATGTTCAATCACGGTGTTATCACCGGCGCGCTGTTTTTCATCGTCGGCATGTTGTACGAACGGACACACACCCGCGCGCTCAATTCGTTTGGCGGTTTGGGCGCCAAGATTCCGGTGTACGGCGCAATCCTGTTGACCGCTTCGCTCGCGTCGCTCGGTTTGCCCGGACTCGCCGGATTCATCAGCGAGTTTATGGTATTTCGCGGCGCGTTCGCCACGCTCCCGTTCATTGCGACGATTTGCGTGTTTGGTATCATTTTCGGCGCGGCGATGCTATTGTGGAAAGTGATTCAAAATGTTTTGCTCGGCGCGTTCAACGAAAAATGGGCGAGCTTGAAAGACGTAGAAGCGTACGAAGTGATTACACTTGCACCGTTGCTGATCTTGATGGTTTTGATTGGCGTCGCGCCGATGGTGGTGCTGAACACGATCAACACGATTTCAACTGCAATTTTGGCGGCGCTGAAATTCTAATTGTAGGGGCGAGCCTTGTGGTGGCCCGGGGCGGGCAACCACAAGGGTTGCCCCTACAAATTCGTATACCCACATGGGGTTTTTATGCCTGATGCACAATCCTTTATCCTGATTTCACCCGAACTGGTGCTGGCGATTGCCGGCTTGCTGATTTTACTCGTCGATCTGATCTGGGGCGAGAAAAGCGCGGGCGTGCTGGCGTGGTTGACAATCCTGGGATTTGCCGGCGCACTTGCAGCGACCGGCTACATCTGGGGTTCGAACATTTTGATTTTTGCTAATATGTACGCTATCGATTTGTTCGCACTCTTTTTCAAAATCATCGCGGGCATCGCCGGCATTCTCATCACGCTCGTTTCAATCGATTTCCTGAAAAATCGCACACCGTATCGCGGTGAGTTCTTTGCGATCTTTACCTTTTCGGTGCTCGCGGCAGTGATGGTCGCCAGTTCTGCTAGTTTGTTGATGATCTACCTCTCGATTGAATTCTTGTCGTACACGTCGTACTTGCTCACCGGCTTTCTGCGCGAAGACAAGAAATCGAACGAGGCGGCGATCAAGTATTTTCTCTACGGCTCGATCACCAGCGCGGTGATGCTGTACGGTCTCTCGTTGTTGTACGGCGTCACCGGCTCGCTCAACCTCACCGAAATCGCCAAGGTCTTTGCATCGACGGTCGATACGTCGGTGCAAACGCTCGCGCTCGTTTCGACCGCGCTGGTTTTGGCAGGACTCGGTTTCAAGATTTCACTCGTGCCGTTCCACCAATGGGCACCCGACGCGTACGAAGGTGCGCCGACGCCGGTCACCGCGTTTCTCTCCGTCGGACCGAAAGCGGTTGGCTTTGCTGCGTTGATTCGCATCGCGCTCACCGCCCTGCCCGCATTCAAAGCGGATTGGGTTGCCTTGCTCACCGTTATCTCGATTATCACGATGACACTCGGTAATTTGATTGCGTTGCGCCAAACAAATGTCAAACGATTGCTTGCGTACTCGTCGATTGCGCAAGCCGGCTATATGCTCATCGGTGTCGTCGCGATCAATCTGGCTGGCAATTCGCCCTTCTCCGGCTTGAACGGCATCTTGATTTATTTGTTCGCCTACTTGTTCACGAATCTTGGCGCGTTCATTTGCGTCATCGCCATCGAAAACGCCACCGGCATCGTCGAGATTCCGGAGTACGCTGGCTTGGTGAAACGCGCGCCGCTCGTCGCCGCGCTGTTCGTCATCTTCTTCCTCTCGCTCGCCGGCATCCCGCCGACGGCCGGGTTTATCGGCAAGTTTTTTGTCTTTGGCGCGGCGTTGCGCGAAGGATTCCTGTTCCTTGCCGCCGTTGGTGTGGTGAACAGCGTCATTTCCGTTTTCTACTATTTCGGCGTCGTGCGTCAAGCGTTCTTTGAAGCGCCCAAAGATGCGACCCCGATTCCCGTCGCGCCGTTGGTGACGTTCTCGCTCGTTGTCACGGCGGCACTCGTGCTCGCGTTTGCGATTTATCCGGAACCGTTGCTGAACTTTGCCGCGTGGTCGATGCAGATGTTTGCAGTCGTCAAATAAAAAACGTGACGGATGACCGAAGACCGCTTCGTGAGATGGACTAGTCAGTTTTCCGTCCCGCGAAGCGGTCTTTCGTCGAGGAGTTGAATTATGCGCGATGATCGTCAAGGTTGTCTTGCCGGACTTTTCCAACTGTTTCTGCTCAACAACCTGTACGATTGGTTACAACGCAATTTTGGTTTTGGCAGAGGTTGTATGGGGATCGGTTGTGGCTTTGTTTTTCTCTGCATCTTTTTGTTTTTCCTGTGTCAGATTGTGACCGGGACGAATTGGTTCAAGGTGTGGTAAAGGCAGAGACCTTCGCGGCATCCAAGACCTCGAAGGTCTTTTGTTTGCAAGCGAATCGTGGTAAAATAATGGCGCTGGGAAAAAGGAGCAATTATGAGCGCCGTGACCAACGAGCAACTATATTCAGAAATCGAAAACCTCAAACAAGAACTGCGTCAATTACGCGAGACTGTCGCACAATATAAAGTCGTTCAAACGACGCATCCGCACATCGTGAAGATGGAAGGATATCAAGGCGGCGAGCCAATGGTTCGCAGTGCTCACGTTACGGTGCGTACTATCGTCGAGCAAACGCGGCTGGGAACGACCCCCGAAGAATTCGTCAGGGATCATCCGCCGATGACGCTCGCCGAATTCTACGACGCGCTCAGCTACTATTACGACCACACGGAAGAGATGGAGGAGATTATCAAGGAACAGCGAGAAGCACTGGCTCAAGCCATAGAACTATCCAAGCGGATCGCCAAGGCAAAAGAGTAATTTTGCTTTCACCGCGCCCAAACAACAATGCCCGCCGAAGAAACTCGCTTGTTCATTGCACTGTTCACGGATGCTGATGTTAGTTTACAATTGGCAATCCAATTGCGCCAACGCGGATACGACGCAGTATCCGCGCTTGAATTGGGCAGATACCGACCCACAGATCAAGAACAGTGGGATTACGCGATTTCCGAACGACGCGCGATTCTCACGTTCAACATCAAACACTTCAAGCCATTGTTTGAAGCTTATTGGAATGTTAGCAAAGAACATTATGGACTCATCGTGTCCGATCAAATCGAATTTGGGGAATTGTTGCGCCGCATACTGAATTTGCTCAATACCGTTACAGCAGACGAGATGAAGAACAATATCAAGTATCTTGGCGAATTTGCAGAGAGATAACCAATGCCCACCCCACCCCGCAATCCGTACATTGCCAGCAAAATGCAGAGTATCAAGTGCGGTTTCGGGATTGCAAGAATGTGTGATAGAAACTAAAAATCCGTCCCACGCATGTTTTGCCCCGGCAATTTTATTCGCGCTCATCTGCTTGCTCGCCGCTTGCACGCGCGTCGCCGAAACGCAAATTGCCTCAGCCACGACAACAATTGCCTCTGCGTCTGTGACTGCGACACCAATTCCTTCTCCAACCACGCTACGAGCATCGACGCCAACTCCCACACCCACCCGCGCATTTCGACGCCCCATGGTGCCGGCGCGAACACCCACTGCCCGCGCCGTAACGACTCGCACGCCGCCACGCCCAATCACACCGACCATAGTTGAACTGCGCAAGACCGGGAACAATTTCGCGTTGCTGGTAAACGATCGTCCGACCTATGTCAAAGGATTGAACTATAACATCAATTATACTGCACTCGAAGAAGACTTGCAGTGGAAATTGCATCGGCGCGATTTTCAAATCATGCGCGACGCCGGCGTGAATGTCGTCGTCGGCTGGGGCATTTATGATGAAATCACGCTCCAAGCCGCGCAGGAATTTGGCATCGGCGTGATTATGCCGTTCGATCTTTCGCCGCAAGGCGCGTACGAAAACGAGAATCATCGCGAGCAGATCAAGGACGAGTTCCGCGAATACATCAAACGCTTCCGCGATTTTCCAGCCGTATGGGGTTGGAATCCCGGCGGCGATGAATTGCTCTATCGAATGCGCACCGAAGAAAATCGCACACCGGACAAACTCCAAGCCGCCGCGGATTTCGAACTGGAATTGGCAAACCTCGCGTACTCGCTCGATCCCAACCACCTTGTGCTGATCAAAGAGCCGCGCGATTGGTACTTGAAATATTTATACGAAGCGGTGCAGAAAACCAAAAACCGACCGAACTTTATCGACCCGGGAAAATTCATCCTGTACGGCGTGAATGTCTACGGCAAACTCGACGATGTCGAAACAGTCCTGACCAACACCCGGCGCAGTATCGATGCCGGTCTCGGGCTGGCGATGATCGTCAGTGAATTTGCGCCACTCTTTCTGCCGCGCGATGATCGACCGCAAAACTATGCGGCAATTTGGGAGATTGCGTTTCGCATTTCCGGCATCGGCGGATGTGCGTACGTCTTTGGTCCCGATCAGCCCAACCCCAATGCGCCGAATCCGTACGACCCCCTGGTGCTTTTACCCAGTGAGTACAGCATGTTCGACATCGATGCGAAACCAATCGACGGTTCACTCGCCGCGCTCGCGATCAAATGGCGCGCGCTCGGCACACCAACACCAGTGCGTTCACCCGCGCCCACCGCCAGACCGCGCTGATTCCAACTTGACAGCCGCGTTTTGTTTTTTCGCACCAAACGTGGTAAAATTGTTTTAACTCAACGATCAGGTTTCGCGGCAAATGGACAGAACGGCAGACCGTCTCCTTCGAATCAGCATCGGATTTTTTCTTCTCCTTCCACTCTTCGCTTTATTGCACGAAATTCTTGTCATTGTCGTTGCCACTTTTATCGAATCATTATTCGCCAGCGAATTCGTTCAGCAAATCGCCCGCCAACTGGTGTCCAGCCCGGTGCACGCGACGATCATGGTCGAAACGTTGGGGGGCGTGGATGCCAAAGGTGTGTTGGTCACCGGCTTGCCCGGCGAAATATTGAGCCGCTTTGCGCCGGGGCTGTTCATCGATCCAAACACGCACACCGTTCGCGCGTGGATCAACGCGATTGTCGACAAGAATAGCACCGTGCTGGGATTTTACGTCACCCAAAGCATCGTCGAATTTATCACGGCAATGCTTGGCGCATTGATTCTGCAAAGCGGCTTGCAAAAACGTTCACTCCGATTCGTTTTGAAAGCGGCAAGCGGATTCGACGCATTGCGCGTCGTCGTCGGATTCTTTTTGATCGCGCAGGCAACCGTCGCCGCCTTTCAACTCACGCTTTCGCCGGCGTTTGCCGGCTTGCGCGAAACCGGCATCGGCGTGGGCTTTTCACTTTTTCTGCAACTGGATAAAGCGCGTTACAATTGGCTGATGGATCAAGTGTTGCCACTATTGATTCCGACGATTCTGATTCTGTCCGCGCTCGCGTGCGCGTGGCTGATCGGCAAACTCGTTTATCGCTTGGCGCGGTTGGGCAAACCGATTGCGCAACGCTCGCTCGCCCAACGCGCGATTCGCAAAACCAAACTCGCTATCGCGCTTGTCCCGTTGCTCCTCATTTCGATGATTGCCCAACATTATTTTGGCATCGCCGGTACAACCCTCGTTACTTCCGTATCGCTGGTTGCCGCGCCAGAACCGGCGCCGGTCGAAATCGCCAAAATTGAATTACCCACGCCAACGCTCGCCGCGACTGCTACGCCGTTTCCCACGCGCGTCGCAACGCCCACGCCGCAATCGATTATTTTACCGACGGCGACGCCAATTCCAACGGCGACGCCGATTCGCGAACGCCGAATCGAGTTGCAAAAAAATGGCAATCAATTTATCTTCGTCGTGAACGGCAAACCCACCTATCTGACTGGCCTCAATTACAACGTCAACTACACCGCGCTCGCCGAAGAAACCAAACGCAATTTTCACCGCCGCGATTTCGCGTTGATGAAAAACGCCGGCGTGAATGCCATCATCGGTTGGGGGGTGTACGATCAGACGACACTTGAATTCGCGCAGGCGTTTGACGTCGGCGTGATTATGCCATTTGAGTTGGACGCCAAAGGACATTACGAAAACAAAAGTTATCGTGAGCAGATCAAAAACGATTTTCGCAAGTACGTGCTTCAGTACAAAGATGCGCCAGCCGTGTGGGGCTGGAATCCCGGCGGCGATGAATTGCTTCATCGGATGGAAACCGAACACAAACGCACGCCGGACAAAATTCAACTCGCGTCCGATTTTCTGATCGAACTCGCGTCACTTGCGCACACGCTTGATCCGCAACGCGTCAGCGTTATCAAAGAGCCGCGCGATTGGTACGTGCCGTACATTGAAGAATCGATCCGCCGGGTGCGCGCGAAAAAATCGGAAACGGATCCCAGCAAGTATTTCATTTTCGCCGTGAACACGTACGGCAAACCGGACGGCGTCGCGCTCGTGTTGAACACGACCCGCAAAAGTGTCGAAGATCGTCTCGGGGTTGCGTTCGCGGTCGGCGAGTACGCGCCGTTTGGCTTGGCACGCAACGAACGTCCCGGGCATTTCATCACCATCTGGCGCACCGTGCGCGCAACGTCGTCGATTGGCGGATTTGCGTACGTCTTTGGTCCCGATCAGCCGAATCCCAAAGCGCCGAACCCGTACGATCCGCTGCGATTGTTGGTCAGCGAATTCAGTTTGCTCGACATCGACGGCAAGCCGGTCGATGGTTCCTGGGATGCATTATCGAATTATTGGCGAAACGGCGTCGGTAATACTTTTATTCAACTTCCCGAAGCAAAATGAAACTTTCGTCGCTCGTGCGCGCGCTGACCGATTATCAAATCGATAACGCGCGCGATCTTGAAATCACACACATCACCGCAGATTCGCGCCAAGTAAAACCCGGCGCGATTTTCGTCGCATATCCCGGCGTCGCGGTTGATGGCGCAAAATATATTCCCGAGGCAATTGCGCGCGGCGCGGTTGCCATTATCACCGAAACCAACGTTACCCCGGTTGAACGTTCAGGCATTGCGACGGTGGTTGTCCCCAACGCCCGCGCTGCCCTCGCACAACTCGCCGCCGCGTGGCACGATTTTCCCTCGCGCAAACTGCGCGTCATCGGCATCACCGGCACCGACGGCAAAACGACGACCGCACGTTTAGCCGCGTCGATTTTACAAACCGCCGGCCACAAGGTTGGAGCGATCACGACGATTAGCGCGACGATTGGCGATCAGGAAATCGACACCGGTTTGCACACGACGACGCCGGATGCGACAGCCATTCAACGCTTGCTCGCGCAAATGGTCGCTGCCGGCGTTCAGTACGCCATCATCGAAGCGACATCGGAGGGACTCGCGCAACACCGGCTCGACGCGATTGATTTCGATGTGGCGGTTGTCACGAACATCACCCACGAGCATTTGTATTTTCACAAGACGTGGGAAAATTATCGCGATGCGAAAGCGATGTTGTTTCGATCACTCGCCACATCATTCCGCAAGCCGCGCACGGCAAAGGTGGCGGTGCTGAACGCGGACGATGATGAGCGAGGAGCATTTGATTATCTATCGCAAATTGCTTCCGATGAGAAAATTGTTTACCGTACGCAAGCGGGGGAGCAGGGGAGCGCGGGCGCGGAGGAGAAAAATCGGCAATCGAAAATTGAAGATCGAAAATTGATACTTGCTCGCGGCATTGAACACTCTTCGCGCGGACTCTCCTTCACTGTCGTCACGCCACACGGCAAATTGGAAATCGCGTCGCCGTTGATCGGTCGCTACAACGTGAGCAACATTCTCGCGGCAATCGGCGTGGGAATGGCGCGGCGCATCCCGTTTGATGCGATCCGCGAAGGGATTGCAAATGTGCGTGGCGTCGTCGGGCGAATGGAGATTTTGCAGTCCGAACCTTTTTCAGTGATTGTCGATTTTGCGCACACGCCGAACGCGCTCCGCGTTGCGCTGGAAACCGCGCGCGAACTAACGCGCAATCTTGACGCATCGTCGCAAGGCACATTGGACTCTACAAATTTAAAGCGTTCCCCTCGCGACACTGCGTCAGTCATCGTTGTCTTTGGTTGCGCCGGCTTGCGCGACGTGTACAAGCGTGCGATGATGGGCGAAATTGCCGGGAAGCTTGCAGACAAAATTATTGTAACCGCTGAAGACCCGCGCACGGAATCATTGGACGCAATCAATACGGAGATTGCGCGCGGACTGGAAAATGCCGGCAGATTAGAGAATAGAGATTACGTGATTGTCAATGATCGCGCAGAGGCAATTGCGTTTGCAATCAAAAATGCAAATGCCGGCGACGTGGTCATTATCGCCGGCAAAGGTCACGAAAAGTCAATGTGCTTTGGCACCACCGAGTATCCGTGGAGTGATCGAGAAACAGTTCTCAAAGTGCTTAGCCGCGTGTCCTATAATCGATAGCTTTGCGGCGATGTCCTTGCTCTTCCGCCCCCACACTGGCATGGTCATTGCCTAGACCGAAGCGGCGTGCTATAATGTTGCCAAGTGAGCTACGTCGTTACGTTCTGGCTAGGAGATGCGTATGGCGCATAGAATTCTCATCGTCGATGGCGATCCCGCGACGATTCAATGGTTAACCGCCAAATTCGAACAAGCCGGCTTTACCGTCGCTAGCGCAAACCGCGGCGATTTCGCGTGGCAAAATATTTTAACCACAACCCCTGATCTCGTTGTCCTCGATTTGACGTTACCAGATCAGGATGGCTTGGAGTTGATTCGCCGCATCCGCCAGTCGCCGCCGCATCGGCACGTTGGCATCATTGTATTGAGCAAGCGGGTGGAATCCGCGGACGTTTCCGCCAGTTTGCAAGCCGGCGCGGATCACTACATCGTCAAGCGGGCTGGCGCGGACATTGAATTAATTGCCAAAGTGCGTGCGCAATTGGAACAGCCGCGGAAAAGTGTAACCGTCGCTCCTAGTCGCGGGCGAATTTTTTCGTTTTGTAGCGCCAAAGGCGGCACCGGGACGAGCTCGGTTTGTGTGAACACTGCTTTTGCGCTTGCCAAAGTTGCGCCCGCCAGTTCCGAAATCCTCGTTGTCGATCTCGTTTTGCCAATGGGCACGGTGGCACAATCGCTTGGTTTTGAAACCCACAAGACCATCTCGCAACTGACGCATGAAGTCCATAGCGGCATCGACGAGGTGACTGTAAAAAAGTATGCCTCCCATACCTTGCGCTGGGGATTCCGCATTCTGCTCGCCTCGACTAACCCGCATGAATCTAGCAAGTTGGATGTCAATCAAATCGTTCCTTTATTTCAAACGCTCAAGACAATGTACGATTACATTCTGGTCGATTTCGGACGGATGCTTTCGCGCATTTCTCTGCCGATTATCGAAATGTCCACCGGCATCGTCATCATCGTTACGCCGGATGTGCCTACGGTGCGTGCCACGCGGTTGATGGTCGATTATCTCGACGCGTTGGGCATCGAACGCGATCGGTTGATGTTGATCAACAATCGCACAGTTGGCAGAGTGTGGACGACCGCGGAAGACATTGAGCGCGAAGTGAAACTCCCCCTTGCCGTAACCATCCCATACGAAGTGGAATATATGTCGATGGCGATCAACGCGGCAGTTCCGTTCATGGAAAAATTTCCCAACAACGCGGCGACGATGAGTTTTAACGACATCGCGCGCAAAGTCATCGAGCGCGCCAAGCCGAAAACCTAACGCCGATGAACGCCGCGACTCAAACCCTCAAACGAGAAATCCCCAACGTCGGCGAAGGTGTCTCCACCGGCATTCTCCTCTATCTTCTATTGTTCAGCGTAACCGGTTCGATTGCCGCCGCCAACTGGTCGGATGATTTAGGCACGCTCACGTTTGCCGCCGCCGGCAGTGTGACGCTGGCAATTGCGCTGGCGAAACAAAAACGCATCCCGGGTTGGCTGGCGCATTTGTGTTCGTTACTCCTTTCCCTGCCGGCAATCTTCTATTTGGGAATGACCACTCTGCCCAGCGCGTTGACGGAGGAAGAAAAAGCCATCGCGCTTGGGGAGCGCGTGACTGTGTGGCTGAGCCGGGTGGCGTTGGGCGGCAGTGCCACCGATAATCTAATCTTCGTCTTGCAACTTTGCTGGACAATGTGGCTCATCGCGCATTTTGCCGGCTGGTCGATTTATCGCCGGCATCAAGTTTGGGGCGCACTTGTACCCACCGGCGTCGCGATTGTGGTGAATCTGTTTTACTCGGCGCCGCAGTCCGGATTGTACATCGCGTTGTACATTCTGTGCGCGCTGTTATTGCTCGTGCGCCTAAACCTGCAATCGTTGGAAATCGATTGGCGGCGCGGCGCGGTTGGTTATTCTTCTGACATTAGCTTCGATTTTTTGTGGAACGGCGCAATTATCACACTGATACTCCTTGCCGTCGTATGGGTTATTCCCGCCGGACCGCCAAGCCCGGCGTGGTTGGAATTTCTCGAACCGATTCAATCATCGTGGCAAGGATTCGAAGAACAGTTCAATCGTATGTTTGGCGGCTTGCGCGGCGGCGGTCGTTCCACCGCAGGCGGATTTTTCAGCAATACCTTGACGATGGGCGGGCCAATCAATCTGCCCCAACAACCCGTGATGAATGTGCAAACATTGTACGCGCGGTACTGGCGCGCCAACGTGTACGATAAATACAATGGCACCGGCTGGGTCAACACGAGCGTAGATTTGTTAAATCTCGCCGCCAACGAAGCGCGCTTGGACAGTCGGCGTGATTTTCTCCGCGCCGAAGTTACGCAGACCGTCAAACTTTTGGCAAGCGACCTGCCCACGCTATTTGCGCAATCACAACCCATTCGATTTGATCTCCCGGTCGAAGTGCGGTACACCCGGATCGATGAGTCGGATCAGCCATTTGTAACGTATGAAGTAACCGCTGTGCGCGCCCGGCGACTTGTACGCGCGGGGACGGTATACAACGTCGTTTCGGTTATCAGCGTCGCCGACGAAGAATCATTGCGCACCGATTCGCTCGATTACTCGCACTGGATTACCTCGACATACTTGCAATTGCCCGATACTTTACCGACGCGCGTGCGCGACTTGGCGCAATCGCTCACCATATCGTACACCAATCCGTACGATAAAGCCGTTGCGTTGGAAAAGTACGTGCGTAACACGATCAAGTACAACGAGCAAGTCAGCGCGCCGCCGCCCGATCAAGACGGCGTCGATTACACCTTGTTCGAGCGGCGCGAAGGATATTGCAATTATTACGCCTCTTCGCTCGCCGTGCTCGCGCGAGCAGTTGGAATTCCGGCGCGCGTTGTCTCCGGCTACTCGCTCGGCGATTACGATAACGGCACGTTTCACATTTTCGAAACGAACGCCCACTCGTGGGTCGAGATTTATTTTCCGTCGTACGGCTGGATTGAATTTGAGCCGACGGCGAACAAACCGGAATTTGAACGCCCCAAACGCCAGACCTCCAGCGCGCCGGTCGAACCCGAATTAGAAGATGCCGCGAGCGAAGCGCGGCGACGCCAAGCCCGCGAAAAAGAATTGGAAGACGAAGACATTGGCAATTTCGATCCTGGCGCGTTTCGCTTTGATTTCTGGAACTCGCCGAACGCGGCGGCAATCATTGGCGGCGGCATAGCCGGCTTGATCGCGCTCATCACATTGACGATTAATATCGTCAAAGAAATCCGCCGCAATGCGCGGCTTGCACCTGCCGCACGCGTCTACGAACGAATGTTGAACCGCGCGCGCTGGCTCGGCCTTCGCGAAGAAAAATATGCGACGCCGCTCGAACGCGCGCGCGTTATCAACGCTACCTTGCCCAACGCGCACAGCGAAACAGAACGCATCGCCGCATCGTACACGCGTGAACGATTTGGCGCGCACGCGCTGGATGAAGCCGAACGCGCGGAACTGGCGAACGATTGGCGCACGTGGCGCGGCGAATGGCTACGGGGCGTGCGCGCGCGCATCATCGAACGAATCGTTGCGCCGTTCCGCACGCTGACGGAAAACGCACGGCGATTCAAGCGGCGGTGGGAGCGAATGGGATAATTGTCGCTCAACGATATTCGAGTATAATGCGAATGTAAATCCAAAATCATAAATGAGGCACAATGTCTGACCACGTCTACATCCAAGACATTTCGCAACACGTTGGCAAAGAAATCACACTGAAGGGCTGGCTTGCCGACAAGACCGATAAAGGTCGCCTGCAATTTCTGAAATTCCGCGACGGCACCGGCTTTATCCAAGCCGTCGTCTTTCAAAAAGATGTTGCGCCGGAAGTATTCGAGGCAACGAAAAAATTAACCCAGGAATCGTCGATCATTTTGACCGGCATCCCGCGTGCCGAACCACGCGCGCCGGGCGGATTCGAGTTATCGGTGAAAGATGTGCAAGTTGTGCAAATCGCCGCCGATTATCCGATTACGCCGAAAGAGCACGGCGTCGAATTCTTGATGGCGAATCGACACTTGTGGTTGCGGTCGCCGCGGCAACACGCGATTCTCCGCACGCGCGCGCGCATCATCAAAGCCATTCGCGATTGGTTCGACAATAACGGATTCTTGCTCGTCGATACGCCGATGCTCACGCCGTCCGCGTGCGAAGGCACGACGACACTTTTTGAAACCGATTACTTTGGCGTGCCGGCGTATCTCACGCAAAGCGGACAACTCTACAACGAAGCGGACGCGATGGCGTTTGGCAAAGTGTATTGTTTTGGCCCCACGTTTCGCGCCGAGAAATCGAAAACGCGCCGGCATCTCACCGAGTTTTGGATGGTTGAACCGGAATGGGCGTACGGCACGCTCGACGATTACATGAAGGTCGGCGAAGAATTTGTATCGTACATCGTCCAAACGGTTTTGAAAGAACGCGCGGAAGAATTAAAAGTGTTGGAGCGCGACACAAGCCAACTCGAAAAAGTGATGCCGCCGTTTCCGAAAATTTCCTACACCGAAGCCGTCGCGTTGATCCAGAAAAATGGGTTCCCCGATTTTCAATGGGGCGATGATTTTGGCGCACCGCACGAAACCGTCATCAGTGAACAATTCGACAAACCGGTCTTTGTGCATCGTTATCCAACCGAGATCAAAGCGTTTTATATGGCACCCGACCCCACGAATCCAAAAGTTGTACTCGGCGCGGATTTGCTTGCGCCGGAAGGGTACGGTGAAATCATCGGCGGCGGCGAGCGGTCGGCAGATTTGGCGTATCTTGAACAGCAAATCGAAAAACACAAACTGCCGCGTGAGGCGTACGAATGGTATCTCGATTTGCGGCGCTACGGCAGTGTGCCGCATTGCGGTTTTGGCCTCGGCATCGAACGCACGGTCGCGTGGATTTGTAAATTGGATCACGTGCGCGAGACGATTCCATTCCCCAGGATGTTGGAGAAAATCTATCCCTAGTCTCCCACGAATAACGCGAATCTCCGCTAATTTTTTATTCGTGTTCACCCGCGAGATTTGCGGGAAAGACGTTCAAGGAGCAAAATGGGAGAATTGCTGTTGAAAGAAGAGGTTTTTGGAATTGTCGGCGCGGCAATGGAGGTTTACAATCATCTTGGCTCCGGTTTCCTTGAACCCGTTTATCAAGAAGCGCTGGGGATAGAGCTTGAACTGCGTGGAATTGCCTTCGAACCGCAAAAAGAACTGGTTATCCACTACAAAGGACGACGCCTAGAAAAATCCTACATTGCAGATTTTGTGACTTTTGGAAAGATTATTGTTGAAATCAAGGCGATTGAGCATTTGTCATCAAAAGAAACAGGCCAGTTACTCAACTATTTGAATGCAACTGGTTTGCAAGTTGGTTTGCTCATCAACTTTGGTGCGGCGAATCAATTGGAATGGAAACGAATGGTTCAGACACGGATCAAGTCAACGTACACAAAGGGAATTTGATTTTTCATTCGTGTTTATTCGCGAGATTTGCGGGAGAAAAATAGAGGAGGACTTGTGGAGCGCGTAGCATTATACCTGCAAGACAAGCACGAAATTCGCGAGGGGATGGAGTATGTCAAATACGCCGAGCAACGCGGCTTTGAAGCCGTGTGGCAAGCGGAATCGCGTTTGGTGCGCGATGCCATCGTGCCGATGGCGGCGTTCGCGGCGGTTACATCGAAGTTGAAAGTCGGCAGCGGCGTCATCAACAACTGGACGCGCAACATCGGCTTGCTCGCCGCGACGTTTCTCACGCTTGACGACCTTGCGCCAAATCGCATCATTTGCGGCATCGGCGCGTGGTGGGACCCGCTCGCCAAGAACGTCGGCATCGAACGCAAAAAGCCGTTGCTCGCGATGCGCGAGACGATTACAGTGATGAAAAAATTGTTGGCGATGGAACGCGTCACATTCCACGGCGAATTTCATCACGTCGACGGCATCGAACTCGATGTGGTGCACGGTCGCCGCGAGCCGCGCCACGTGCCGATTATGATCGGCGCAACCGGCGATGCGATGATGGAACTGGCGGGCGAAATTGCGGACGGCGTCGTGTTGAATTATTGTGTGCCGCCGGAATACAATTTGAACGCGCTCAAACATCTGGCAATCGGCGCAAAAAAAGTCGGGCGCAAGATGGACGAGATTGATCGACCACAGCTTGTCGTTTGTTCGGTCGATAAGGATCATAAAAAAGCCGTGAACGCCGCGAAAGAATTGTTGACGCAATACCTCGCGCAACAACCACACATCGCCAAAGCGAGCGAGACGCCGGAAGCAACAATCAAGCAGATTCAAAGCATCCTGGGGTGGCCCGCGACGAAAGAGCAGATTCATCGCGCGATGGAACTTGTGCCCGATGAATTGATCGAGCGCATTACGGCGAGCGGCACACCCGACGAAGTGCGCAAAAAAGTCGAAGAGTATAAACGCAACGGCTGTACCTGCCCGATTCTGTATCCATTGGGCGATGATGTGAAATTGATGATTGACACGTTTGCTCAACAATGAACCAATTACCCAATGTGCCAATGAGCCAAAGGGAATCGAGATGCTAAATTTACGCGAAATTCACAAACCAACTACAATTAATGACGCGCTCAAATTGTTACAACAACCCGGCACCGTTGCGCTTGCCGGCGGCACCGCGCTGAATACCGATAAACGACGTGATGTCAATGCCGTCGTCGATTTGTCCGCGCTCGGTTTGGCGTTCATCAAAGAAGCGAATGGCGCGATTGCAATCGGCGCAACGACAACGCTCGCGGCGATTGCGGAATCACCGATTTTACGCGCGCTAGCCAATGGCGTCGTCGCGCAAGCCGCGCACCAAAGCGCATCGAGCATTCTGCGGAATCAAGCGACGATTGCCGGTACGATTATCACCGAACCGGACAGCGTGCTGGTAGTTGCATGGCTCGCGCTTGACGCACAAGTAACGATTGCACGCAAAGATACGCGCACTGTCTCGCTCGCCGATTTCCTTGCGATGCGGGAACATCATTTGATGCAAGCGCTCATCACCGAAATCACTGTGCCAATGAAAAACCCGCGCGCATCGTTGCAAACCGTCGCGCGCACACCAAGCGACAAACCGATTGTCAGCGTCGTTGCGTCAGCACAAATCGAAAAGGGAATCGCGCGCGATGCGCGAATTGCGTTGGGCGGCGTGTCTGAATTCGCAGTCCGCGCGAGCGCGTCGGAAAAAGTTCTGGAAGGACAATCGCTGAACGATGTGTTGATCGAAAAAGCGGCGAGTGTTGCGACACAAGGATTAACACCGCCGAGTGATTTTCGCGGTAGTACTGAATATCGAAAAGAAATGGCATTCGTTTTGACGCGACGCGCGTTGAAAGAGTTGCTTGCATAAAGAAAAGAAAAAACCTTGCGATGACCTCGCAAGGTTTTTCTGTCTACTGCCTTCTGATCTAGTAATCCATACCGCCGCCCGGAGGCATCGCCGGCATTGGCTTTTCCTTTTCCGGTTTGTCCGTCACCAACGCTTCGGTCGTTAGAATCATCGCCGCGATGGACGCCGCATTTTCCAACCCACTGCGCGTCACTTTGGCGGGATCGATAATGCCTCTTTCGACCAAGTCAACGTACTCTTCGGCAAGCACGTCGAAGCCAAAGTTAGTGTTGCCCTTTTCTTTCTGCACGCGACGCACATCTTGCACGACTACGGCGCCGTCGTGTCCGGCATTTTCGGCGAGCTGGCGCAACGGTTCTTCCAACGCGCGGCGAAGAATTGCGACACCGGTACCAACATCGCCATTGCCTTCCACTTTATCGAGCGCGGGAATCACGTTGAGCAACGCGACGCCGCCGCCCGGCACAATACCTTCTTCGACAGCCGCGCGGGTTGCGCTCAACGCATCTTCCACGCGATGCTTCTTTTCTTTCAACTCAGTTTCGGTCGCCGCGCCCACGCGAATGATCGCAACACCGCCGGCGAGTTTAGCCAATCGTTCTTGCAATTTCTCGCGGTCGTAATCCGAAGTCGTCTTTTCGATTTGCGCTTTGATTTCGTTGATGCGACCCTTGATGTCCTTGTCCGAGCCGTTGCCTTCGACGAAGGTGGTGTCGTCTTTGGTCGAAATCACTTTGCGGCATTGACCCAGGTCGCTAATTTGGGCGGTTTCCAACTTGCGACCCATCTCCTCGGTAATGACGTTGCCGCCGGTGAGAATCGCCATATCGCGCAACATTTCCTTGCGGCGATCACCAAAGCCGGGGGCTTTGACCGCGATGACGTTCAACATACCGCGCAGTTTGTTCAACACGAGTGTTGCCAACGCTTCGCCATCCACATCCTCGGCGACGATCACGAGTTCGCGTTTGCCCATCTGCACCAATTTTTCGAGCAGAGGTACGATGTCGGTGTGCGCGGAAATTTTCTTATCGGTGAGGAGAATGTACACGTTTTCCAGAACCGCTTCCATTCGTTCCGGATTCGTAACAAAGTACGGTGAAATGTAACCGCGGTCGATTTGCATACCTTCGACGTACTCGGTTTCAAAGGCGAGGCCGGTCTTGCTTTCTTCGACGGTGATGACGCCGTCCTTGCCGACTTTGTCCATCACGTCCGAGATCAGTTTGCCGATTTCCGGATCAGCGGCGGAAATTGCGGCGACGTTCGCAATTTCGGCTTTGCCTTTGACCGGCGTCGCGCTCTTCTTGATCGCTTCGACGAGCACGGCGGTACCTTTTTCAATCCCGCGTTTCAAAAGCATCGGGTTCGCGCCGGCGGCAACATTCTTCAAACCTTCGTTGACAATCGTTTGTGCGAGGACAGTCGCAGTGGTTGTGCCGTCGCCCGCGACATCGTTCGTTTTGGTCGCGGCTTCTTTCAACAGTTGCGCGCCCATATTTTCGTACGGGTTTTCCAATTCGATTTCTTTGGCGACGGTTACACCATCGTGCGTAACAGTTGGCGCGCCGAATTTTTTATCGAGCGCGACGTTGCGACCTTTGGGTCCGAGCGTGGTCTTGACGGCATTCGCCATCGTGTCCACACCGATTTTCAAATGGCGGCGTGCCTCTTCCGAGAACGCCAGTTGCTTTGCAGGCATGGTTTATTTCCTCCTAGTTGGATTCGCGTTTGTTATTGAGAGGAAGCAATCATCAGAGTCTTTGCGAGACCCTTCGCTTCACTCAAGGTAACACACTCGGCGCGTGTCACTTTTCGACGACGGCGAGAATGTCTTTCTCGCTCATCAACAAGTACTTTTTATCGGCAATCTTGATTTCAGAGCCGGAATATTTGGCAAAGATGACTTTGTCGCCGAGTTTAACTTCCATCTCGATGCGCTTTTTGCCATCCTCGTCCAAGCGGCCGGGACCGATTGCAACGATGAGACCTTCCTGCGGTTTTTCCTTGGCGGTTTCGGGAAGGAGAATGCCGCTCGCCGTCTTTTCTTCCTGTTCGAGTGGCTCTACCAACACGCGATCCGCAAGTGGTCGCAGATGCAGTTTCTTGTCTGCCATACTAAAACTCCTCCTTGCTGGAAATTTGGGATTGAGAATTGATTAGCACTCTGTCTATCAGAGTGCTAGCGTGCATAATATACACGATTTTTTTTGTTTGTCAAGCCCCAATTTCAAGGCGCAGGAAGTTTACCAGAATTAGCAGTCTTGGCACTCACTTGCTAACGGGATATAAATGGCGAATAGCAGATCGCCCGTGAACTCAATGGTAATCCGCTATTCGCCACCTGCAATTTGTGGACTATCGTCGTCGCGTTGGTGTGGGTGGCACTTCACAATGCTGGACGTACCACGTTACTGCGCCCTGCACCGCCGTGTCGCCGGAATTGATGGCGATTGCTTTTTCGATCCACTCTCTGCCCTTGCCACAATCACGCAAATTCACGTACGCAATGCCGAGTTTGTAGTAATACTCTAACCGCGTGCCGCCCAATTGAATGGCTTGCTCCAATTGATTCACCGCACCTTGCCAATCTTGTTGCACAAAATACACGTGCCCCAAATGACCATACGGCACTTCGTAATTGGGATCCACCTCGATGGCTTTTTTCAATTGGGCAATCGCGCGCGCCGAATCGCCGGAGAGTTGATACGTCCAGCCCAACTCGTCGTACACTTGCGGATTTTTGGGATCGACTTTGAGCGCTTGTTGCAGGGTTGCAATCGCATCCTTGAAATTGTTCAATGCGCGATAGTTGCGCGCAAGACTGACATAGAGATAGCCCCATTTTGGGCGGAGTTGAATCGCGCGCTGATATTCCGGAATCGCGCTGCGATAATTCCCGCGCGATTCGTAGACGTACGCCAAATTGCGATGCGCGTCCGGGCTATTGTCGTCCAACTGCACCGCTTTTTGCGCCGCCGGCAAGCCGCGATCCGGTCGATTCAAATCAGCGTAAACTTCGGCGACGATTGCCCACGCCTCCGCCGAATTCGGCGCGAGTTCAGTCGCGCGCAAAGCAAAATCGAGGGCTTCGATATAATTCCCTTGCCAATCGAGCGCTTCGGCGAGCGCGGTTAGATTTTCTGCGCGCTGATCATTGATCTGCAACGCGCGCCGCGCCGCTTCTACCGCTTTGTCGATTTTGCGCGTCAAGATCAGCGGCTTGACCATCCGCGCGTACGCGACATCGTTCAGCGGCTCGGCGACGACGACCGCTTCATACTCGACAATCGCCGCATCAAATAATCCATCGACGAAAAATGTTTCCGCGCGTTGCATTCGATTCGCCGGCGCTTCGGTCGGCGTGGGCGAGGGGGTGGGCGTGGGTTGAAAATTTTCCGGCAGCGGAATATTTTGCGAAATGTAGATTCCGCGCGAAGCCAGAATCAAAATCGCAAGGTACGCGCCAACGCAAATGATAAGCAAGGACAATAAACATCCTTGCCACCACGGCGCACCGCGTTTCTTTGGACCGATATATAAATCTACGGGCATAAATTACCTCTGTCAAACATGCCAAACGTACCAAATCTGCCAAAGGTGGGGCGCGTTTGGTTGGTTTGGCAAATTTGGCTCATTTGACGACTTGCAACTTTCCCACAATCAATTGATCGCCCGCGCCGATTCGCAATCGCGCGCCATTATCCACACGATACATTCCGATGACGATTTTGTATTCGCCGGGCGGCGTGCCGGGTTCGATGAACACGCCGTAATTATCGGCGATGATTTCACCGGCGCGCCACGTCGTCGTGATTCGCAAATCACTCATTGGCTCGCCGTCGCGTTGCGCGATCAATGTGCCATTCGCATCGATCAAATGCACAAACACTTTTGTCCGCATCGATGGCGTTCGTTCCGCGCGCCAATTCAACGTCAACGTCAAGACATCGCCCGCGCGCGCCTCGCGTTGATCAAGTTGATAATCTTGCAACATGATTTCATCGCCAACTTGTACATTGAGCAATTGCGGCGTGCCGCGCGCATTGGGTGCGATGCCGTAAATTACCAGCCGCACATTACCGCGCCATTCGTCGCGCGCTTTGAACGCACGCTCGGCTAAGCGATTATCAATAATCGCCTGCGGATCGGATTGCTCGGTCGCATAAAAAATCGCAAACAGCCGCGTAACTTTGCCGAGCATGGCATCAACATCGGCGCGCGTCGCGTTCGGTTCGGGCGGGCGCATTCGCGGAAGCAAAAAGAGTTGCTGATTGCCGCGCCAATAATAACGCACGACATCGATCTGCGCCGGCGCATCGACGAGAATACCATCGCCCGCGCGCGCATTCGCATCGATGAATTGCACAATGCCGCGATAATCGTCGCGCGCGTATTTCGGATTGTGATAGTAATTGTCGAGCGAAGTCAACGGACCCGCCGAGACCAGAATCGCAAGCGCAAGATTGAGATAGCGAAACGGATTACGCCAGTTGCTCCGATGTTGATGCAGAAACACGCCAGGATAAATCGTTGATAAACCGCGCGCGACGAGAATATAAAACGGCGGCGTGGCAAGCAACAAAAATTTTGGATTGTATGCCGGGCGCGAAAGCGAGACGATGTACATCATCGCAACCGGCACGAGCGTCCAGAGAATCAATGTAACGATGACCCAATTCGTGTTCGCAGCGCGCGCGCGCCGCCAACCGATGAAGAAGACGATGGCGAAAGCGATTGAAATCAAAATCGCGCCGCCCGGCTCAAGCGTGGTGCCGACGCTGAACACGTTCAACCCGCGCCAGACGAGTGTCGGCAAATCAAGCGGTTCGCTGATGGAGGGCCACGACGCCAACTGTCCGCCGGCGGACAAGTACCAAGGTAGAAACATGAGACCAATGATGATTTGTGCGGCAAGCCAGAATGCAAGTGAATGCTTGACGGAAGACGGAAGACGGAGGACGGAGGACTGTTGATCTCTGATTGCAAATATCAACCATACTGCAAACGCTAAATTCTCTACGACGACGACAAACGCGCCGATGTACTGTGTGTACAGTAACGCAATCGTTGAGGCAATGTACAGCAACCAGAAAAGCGTGCGCTTGATGCGAGAGTTTCTATTTGCGATTGCCGATTGCCGATTGCCGATTTGCGTCCCGGGACTGCCGACTGTCGACTGTTGATTGTTGACTTTGCCGGCTCCGCGTAACATTTGGGTCATTGTCAAGACAGAAATCGCAGCAAATAGAGTTACCCAGATATACATCCGCGCTTCCTGCGAATAGTACACCTGAAACGGTGAGAACGCGGATAGGTACGCCGCAAAGATCGCCACTTCTTCGTCGAAGAAAACGTAGGCGATGCGAAAGGTGAACGCAATCGTCAGCGCACCGGCGATCACGGACAAAAACCGCACCGCAAATTCGGACTGACCCACGAACGGCATCCAGAAATGCAAGAGGTAATAGTACAGCGGCGGATGAATATCGCGCGCGGCGCCGTTGGTGATCGCTTCCAACGACAATTGCGCCAGCGCAACGCTCGTGCCTTCATCGTTCCACAAACTTTGTGCGCTCAACGCGTACACGCGCAACGCAAACGCGACAAGCATTGCAACGAAAAGCCAAAAGTGATTTTTGTGCTTCAAAATTTGAGCAATCACCAACAAAACCTATCGCCCATCAGTTTTTAGGTTTGACACAAACGCCTTGAACTTGCGACCTCGCGCGAAAGCAAAATCGGTTAATTGGATGTCGATTTGAACAGGTTCGGGAAAGCCATTCGAGATTTCGCGTTCAAGGTGAGCCAGCATTTCCTGACGCGGCGTGGTAAAGAAAGATAATTGGATCACAACATAATCCGGGCGTTCTTGAATAACTCGATATTGGTCGATACCTTCTAGCCCGCGCAGAATCAGCATCAACCAATTTACAGAAATCCGCTTGCCGCTTGGCAGAATGCACAGCTCGTATTCTCTGCCGCTCGGCGTTTCGATCAAAGGAAACTCAGACCCACACACGCATGACCGCTCGGCAAACTTGACCAAATCGCCCAAGCGATAACGAATAAACGGCATCGTAAAGAAATCAAGCGCTGTGATGACAGCTGAGCCGCCGCCATTTATCGACGATTCGTCCGGCACACACTCGAGAATCAGCCGGTCACAATTGACGTGCAATCCTCGATGCGCGGGACATTCGTGAGCAATTCGTCCAACCTCCATTGCGCCGTAGAAATTGAATACGGTGGCACCAAGATCGGCGTGCAGGGCTTGGGCGGTGCGATTGGGCAGAGTGTATGCTGAAATGATCAGCACACGCGGGCGCACGACTGAACTCAACTTGTTCTGCAATTCGTAGACGATCGCATCGAGTTCATGGGCGTATGCCCAAAGAACTGTGGGCTGATAATCGCGCAAGAGGCGAATCTGCGTGGCAGGCTCAGAACTACCCGGGATGATCTGCGTGCGAAATAATCCCAACCGTTCGTGCGGACGTGATGGACGCGCAGAACGCGGTCCCAAGATTGCCACGCGATCCCACGGACGAATCCCGACCGTCAACAACGCACGAAAATCAACCAACCGCCGCGCGCGGATGTCTGCCGGCAAGAAGTAAACGTGGAACGGTTCGCCCGTTGTTCCGCTCGTGGTGTGTACAATGCACGATGTTAGATTCGTGCCCGTCGCAACCAATTGTTCGATGGGAGTTGCCCGTAACATCTGCTTGGTCGTGATCGGAAGGCGCGGCAAATCCTCAACCGTTCGAATGTCGGCGGGCGCGATGCCGGCGGAATCAAAGAGGTGGCGATAGTACGGCACGCGTTCGTAAGCATGATGAATCAAAACGCGCAAGCGGCGATTCTGCAACTCGCGCAGTTGAGACAGAGGACGTTTGTAATCGTAAAGCAGTTTACTCAACTCGATCATTTCGCGCAACATTTGATTCTTGTTCCTTTTGCTACTTGAGACAATGCGAAATGACCGCGCGCACTTTGCCACTCGCATCCGGAGCAATCGCATCGACTTGCAAAACATCGAGCGTGATCGCGTTTCCCAAGATCGCGCGCGCACGGGTTTCTAATTCGGCGCGCGTCGTCGCCCAATCGACATTGGCAGAACAGACGACGCGAATGAGAAAATGGGTTGGCTCAGTTTGAATGATTTGCAATCGATTCACGTGCGCAACGGTTTGAAGCGGCGGCATCACAATTAGCGAGTGAATGATCCGTCCGTCCGCCAAGACAACGCAATCGTTCGCTCTGCCATGAATATTCGTCAACATTGGGAATGTTCGGCCGCACGCGCACGGTCGATTCGTGTAGGTTACTATATCACCCAGCACATAATTCAGCAACACCGTCGCGCGATTCGTCAGATTCGAAATGACGATTCTGCCCGGCGTGCCATCTGGCACTGACTCGCCGTTTTCATCAATCACGCGCACAGCGACCTGATCCAAATCGATGTGAAATCCCTCGCGCCGTTCGCATTGAAATGCCAGTCGCAACACCTCGACCGCTTGATAACTCGAAAGCACCGGCACGCCAAATTCCTCTTCGATCAAACGGCGATCCGCTTCACTCATCGCGTCGCCGCCGTACAACACCACCTGGGGTTTGATGAGCGCGAGTCGCCGGTTATGCGCCTGACGAAAGATCAAACCCAAATAAGAACCATAACCGCGAAGAACCACCGGCGCACTTTGATTGATCTTTGCCACAACGTCTTCAACAGTCCCCGACGGTTCGACAAACGTGCGCGCGAAATCTAGTCGGCGCGGAATGATCGAATAGTCTTCGTAAAATCGGCGGAGTCTGGAATTGGTTCCATCCAATCGCCCCACGCTCATTTCACGATAGCCGAGTGTTTTGCCAACAAAGCGCGCCAGCACGACGCGCTGACGATGACCACTTGCCAACGCGAGCATCAACGCGGCGTGATCGTAGTACACCGGCTTTTGAAAACCGGACGTGCCGCTACTATCCAAGCGCAACGTTGCCCCATCGACAAATCGGCGCGAAAGAAATTGCGCCGGTGCGCGCGCGACTTGTTCACTCGTCAACACCGGCAACTTTGCCAAATCCTCCGCCGATTGAAAATCGGCGGGGCGCAAATGCCGCGCGTCCATCGCGTCGCGATAGAACGGAACAGTGGCGTAAGCGTGTTCGATTATCGCGCGCACACGACGGTTTTGGATTTCCAAAATTTTTGCGCGTTCCCAAAAAGGCAAACGCGATTCATCCCGCGCGTGCCAAAGCACAAACGCGTTCCAAAAAATACGTTCAATTAGATTCGGCATTGCGACTTTCGGGTTTGATCGCCAGCGCGGCGATAAAACTGCCGGTGCGATAACGCCAGCGGGTGTTCTCCAATTTTTGCGCCGCGATGAGCCCGCGTTCGACGAACGCGATCAACGGTCGCCAGCCAATTTGATTGACAAGGCGCTTTGCGCCCACCGCGACCAAACGCGGATTGTGCAGAATCGCGGTTGTGTCGATCACTTGCAACCCCATCGCTTCCAAAATCGTTTGCAGTTCGCGGATCGTCAACGAGTGTCCAACGAAAAACGGCAACCAGCCCAAACGATTTGCCAACCGCAGCAATGGATCGAAAATATTTTGGCGATTATCGAGCGTGATCATCAAGCGACCGCCCGGCGCGAGCACGCGCGTCAACTCGCGCAAGCCGCATTCCAAATCCGCCGCGTTGGCAAAGTGATCGAGCGTCGACGGCGAGATGATGAGCGCGAACGATTGCGATGCAAACGGCAAGCGCCGCGCATCCGCCGCGAGAAAGATACCACGCGGTTCGTTTGCTTTCGCGCCCGACGCGACGACCGGCGCAAGATCGATGCCAACCGCGCGCGCTACATCGACGACGTTATGCAAAAAAGTGTCCACGCCGGTCGCCTCTTCGAACAAATCGGTTTTGAGCGTTAAACCGGCGCGCGGTGCGCCGCCCCAGCGTTCGATCAATTGCGCGTGCGCCTGTTTTTTCAGATTCGCCAGAAATGGGTCAAGGTAATGACCGCCGTTCTTTAATCGTTCCAGCGTGTTACTCAAATCGTGGTTCATTTTTGCCAAGGCGAGTAAAATCCCAGCGCCACGCTCCAATCCGCACGTACCCCATCGTTCCGCAAACGCGATAGCCGGCTTTGCGAAAGGATCGCAACGCCCGCCAATTTTCCGGCACGACGACCGCAACAAAGCGTCGATAACCGAGGTTGCCAAAATATCGCAACCGGAAGTGAATGGCGACGGGCGGAATGTTTGCGCCGCGAAAATCGGGCGCGGTGAATATTTCGTATGCGTAAATTTCGTCAGGCGCAAGCTGAATTTCCCGGTCGAGATAATCGATCCGCGCGCGCCCCGCCGCCGACCAGCCGGCGTAAACGAGTTGTCCATCGGAACGTGCAGTGAGACACCATTGACCGTCGCGCAAGCGGCGCAAAATTTCATCGCGATTCGTCTCTGGACGCAAGCGCAAGTAATCATCGATCTGCGTTTTGTCCAGCCAACCAAACGTGAGCGGCACGCGCGCGGCAACTTGTTCTATCGGTTCATCGACAAAGCGTTCGATGACAAATACACGGCGATAGATCGTCTCGCCAAGAATTTTGAACCACAGCGTCGCGAGTCCGTCTTCTTGGATGACTTGGACTGCGCGGCGGAAAATGGTGCGCGGCGTCCAGCGACGCGGCGGCGTGGGTGACCTCATTGCGCCAAAAGACCCAGAATAATTGTCAAGTATTTTTTTCTCAGCAATTCATATTCCATCAAGAACAAAATTTAGGACGCGGATTTTGATAAGCACTTTAATAAAATCTCACCGCAAAGACGCGAAGAACGCAAAGAAAATCAAAATCATTCATCAACTCGATTCTATCGAGTTTCCACCTGAACTAGCCGTGTCAATTTACCCTAGCACCGCCCGCTAGGACAGGTATTGCACAGCATTGGACACCGATGAACGCAGATTAAAACCAAAGCATGCAAAAATTTCCGGTAGGGGCGGGGACACCCCGCCTCAACCACCCCACCCCCGTCCGAA
>DAOTXS010000073.1:0-6872 GCA_034435055.1 Anaerolineae bacterium
TACTCGCCGCTGATCTTTTCGTGTCCTTCAAAGTACACATCCTGGGAATTGCGAGTAGGCATTCCGCCGATCGGGTTGAGCAAGTTCATCAGCACGTTCGTGCCGTAAACCGACAAACCACCCTTGCGCGGCGAGGTCACAACGCGTTCGTCCATAATTTCCGCGAGCGCTTTTTTGTGCGCTTCTTTCCACTTTTCGACGTCGTTGGGGCGCGGAATGTTCTTTTCCTGCTTGATGACAATTGCCTTCAAGTTTTTGCTACCGCCAACGCAACCGGTACCGCCGCGTCCGCTCGCGCGATCCATTTCATTGATCCAGCACGCAAAGCGGGAAAGTTTCTCGCCGGCTGGACCGATGGCAATCACCGACAAGTCCTTTTCGCCGTACTGGTTCTGGAAGAACTTGACTGTGTCGTGAACACCTTTACCCCAGACGGGGGAAGCGTCCAAGATTTCTACTTGACCATCGTGGATGTAGAGGTAAACCGGCTTGTTCGATTTACCTTTGAAGATCAGGCCATCAAAGCCAGCCCAGCGCAATCGCGCCGCCGACCAACCGCCGTGATGGCTATCGGTTACCGTGCCGGTGAGCGGCGATTTTGTAACAATCGCCATTCTGCCACTCATGTTCGCTTCGGTGCCGGTGAGGGGCCCGTTCATAAAGCAGAGCAAATTGTCCGGCGACAATGGGTCGATTTGGGGCCCGTTCTCCAGCACGTACTTGACGCCCAAGCCACGTCCGCCTATGTACTTGCGCGCCCAATCTTCCGGGATCGGCTTGAACTCGACTTTGCCGGCAGTCAGATCGACGTGCGCCACCTTGTTTGCAAAACCACCAATTGCCATTCTTTTTCCTCCTTTGGAAAAATTGATTTTTCGGTACCGCTAAAACAAAAAACTGCAACTCGCGCGAGTTGCAGTCATCACAGCACGCGAAAAAACCCCTAGCCGTTAGGATTGGGGAATCCTTCAATTATTCTATCGCGCAAAGGTCTGAATGTCAATCTTTCTCAAATCGATTGGGGGCGCGTTGCGTGCCTCTTGACACAGAACAAGCGTTCGTGGTATAATGTGGACAAATGTTCGGTGTGGGCGAACGGATTTTCGAAACCCCTCCAGGAGGTTGTTATGGGGCTGTCAGACCGACAACAAAAGATTTACGAGTACATCAACAAGTTTACGCGGGACAAAGGTCGACCGCCGACGATTCGTGAAATTGGCAAGCACGTCAACATCTCATCGACATCGGTGGTAAACTATAATCTCAACATTCTCGTGCGCGAGGGATTGATTCAGCGCGAAAAAGAAGTGTCGCGCGGTTTGCGCGTGGTCGGCGGGCAGGTCAGGACACTTGCCGGTGATTCCATTAACGCGGTGCAGATTCCTTTGCTCGGCACGATTGCCGCCGGCGAACCGATTCCCGTTCCGGAAGCCGGGCTGGAGCCGTTGGATACGTTGACCCTCACGCGCGATCTCATTCCGGATAATGAGGGCATCTTTGCACTCAAGGTCAAAGGCAATTCGATGATCGATGCGCTGATCAACGATGGCGATATTGTTGTGATGAAAAAAGCCGAAACCGCGACCAACGGTGAAATGTGCGCCGTGTGGCTAAAGGATAAAGGCGAAACCACGCTCAAACGGATTTATAAAGAGAACAAACGCATTCGTCTCCAACCGATGAATCCAACGATGAAGGCATTTTACGCCGAAGCGCGTGACGTTCAGATTCAAGGCAAAGTCGTGCTCGTTGTTCGTCAGTTACAAAAACTGCCGGCCTAGCTGGCGGCGCTAGGAAACTCCAAAGGCATAGAGCAATCTATGCCTTTTTCATCCGATTCCATCCGCGCAAATTTTTAAGGTCGATTCTTCACCTACCCCTTGACAGAACGGTTGTTCTGATTTATAATCAGAATTAGAACAACCGTTCTTTTTGTGCTTGACAATGTTAATGAGGTCTCCGTGAATCTTAAACCCTGCCCCTATCGTCACGTTGGAGATGAGGGGCATATTCTTTGCGATAAAATCAAAACCGGCGACCGTGAGGTTTCGCCGAATATTTGCCGCGCCTGCCCAATTTCGCAGATCAATTGCGGACATTTGCGCGCCGTGCTGGATAATCAATCGCGTCCGCCAATCACCGTGCGGTGGGGCAATGGCAAGACCCAGGTACTCGATGATTTCGCGCAACAATCGATCTCGATGCAGCGTGCCGCGTGCGCCGCCAAAGTAACGCCGATTCACTCTGCACGCGATTGCTCCGGGTGTGCGTTGCGCCAACCCTTGGTACTTGCGAGTACCATTCAGCCGGTCGTTGCCGTTGAGCCAGCCGCATCTAACACTCGCACCAGTCAACGCCAGCCGCGCCGCGCACCAACACCGGCAATGCAACCGGTCGCACAAGTGGCACAACCGGCGCCGGTCGCTCAAAGCGTGCCGCCTCAACCCGTTGCCGACAAACGTTCGAGTGTTGTCGCGCAGAAAATCATTCAGTTGCAGGAATGGCTTGCTAAAAATGTTTCGCACAAAAAATCGGAAGAAGAAGCAGACGCGGTTCAACCGATTGTTCAAGTGGCGCGACCGGTTGCCCGGGTGGTCGGTGAAGAAAAGCGGGTGGGTTGGACGGACTGAAGATCGAACATGGAAAAACGCGAGTTGGATTTCCAAGCCGACAAAATCGAAATGGTGTTGAACTCGCACAAAGCGCCGGCGCGCGTGTGGGGCGGCAAAATGACTGCGCGCACGATTCAGTTTCATCTCGCGCCGGCGGCAAACACGCGGCTGGCAAAATTAGAATCACTCACCGAGGAGGTGGCTTTGGCTCTCGGCACCCCGACCGCACGTTTGACGCGCAACAATGGCACGCTCAGCATCGAGGTGCCACGTCGCGATGCGCGGTTTATCTCACTGTCGGAACTCGATGCTCAATTGAAAAGCGATGAGCATTTGCGCCGCGCCCTTGATTCCCCCGGGACGGCGATCCTGGGATTGGACAGCGAGGGCGTCCCGCTCTTGTTGCGCTTGGCATCGCCGGATGTGGCGCATTGTTTGATTGCCGGGACAACGGGCAGTGGCAAGACCGAACTGGCGCGCACGATCATCGCGTCGCTGGTGATGCATCAAAAACCGCGCGATGTGCAACTGGCGTTGTTCGATCCCAAGATGCGCGGCTTGGCGCTGTTCGCCGCCGCACCTCATTTGCTCTTTCCCATCGTCGCCGATGCCGATGAAACGATGGCGCGGCTGAGTTATCTCGTAATCGAAATGGAACGCCGCGACCGCGACTTGATCGAGCGACCGCGCATCGTCATCGTCATTGATGAGTTGGCTGACTTGTTGCAAATGTGTGGAAGCGAATTGGAAATGTTGTTGACCCGGCTCGTGCAACGCGGACGGAGTGCCGGCATTTCGCTCATCGCTTGCACGCAAAAACCGATGGCGCGCGTGGTGGGCGGTTTGGTCAAAGCAAATTTTCCAGTGCGACTTGTCGGTCGTGTGGCAAGCACGGACGATGCGCGCGTCGCGGCTGGCATTGGCGGGACGGGCGCGGAAAAACTTGTCGGGCGCGGCGATTTTATGCTGATCGCCGGCGGTCAAACCATTCGATTCCAAGCGGCGTTCGTCAAGCCGGAGGAAATCATGGGACGGTTTACGCGCGTAGAAAAATCGGCGCACAACAATTCATCGCGGTTAGCCGGTTGGTTGCGGAGAATCAAATAGAAATTCAGCCACAAAGACGTAGAATATCACACAAAAATTCTACGTGCTTTCGTGACTAGAAATGAGGATCGATGAAGAATGGAATTATCATCGCCAGTATAACTTTTGCTGTTGCCCTCGCGTACATCATCGGCAACCGCTTGTCGAACGAAGCGATGGCAGTCGTCGTCGGCACGGTGTGTGGGATTAGCGCGAGTATTCCGGTCAGTATTGGTTTGGTGATTGCATCGAGCAATGGCTGGGGCAAACGCGGTGAACCACGCGAAATCGGATACGATTACGGCGCGCATCGGTTTATGCCGCAACAACCAATGATCATTTTCGCGCCGCCGCAAAATATGCCGGGACAATCCGGGATGCCGTACGGTTATCCGCAAAATCAGTACGTCGCGCCAATGAACGCGCCCGCGCTTGGCGCGCCGCGCGATTTCAAAATCATCGGCGAAGAATAGTTTTCGGGATAAATCGAGAGACGACCCGCCGGGTCGTCTCTTATTTTGTCAATTCCGCAATCAACAGATCGAGCGCGAGCACCGGCTCGCTCCGCCCGGTTTTGATTGCAATATCGGCGTCCAACAATTTTTGATAGATCGCTTCGAGTTGCGGTAGCGTAAAGTGGAGCGCTTGGGTCCACGTTTTGTTTGCCACGAACGGATGCAGTTTCAACTGTTCGCGTGCAACATCGACGGTTTTGCCGCGCGTCGCCAAATCTTTCATCTGCAACAATAATCGAAATTGGCGCGTGATCATCGACATCAAATAGACCGGCGCGGCGTTGTGATCGAGTTGCGCGTGCAAGAGTTTTAGCGCGTTGCGCGGGTCGCGCCGCCCAACCGCATCGACGAGCGCGAAGATGTCCGATTCGCGGACAGGCGCGACGAGCGCGCGCACATCTTCGGCGCGGATCGTTTCGTTTGCGCGGTACGTCAACAGTTTTTCGATTTCGTTGTCGAGCAGTCGCAAATCGGCGCCGATGTGCGCCGCCAGTTCGGCAACTGCGTTGCCGTCAATCGTTCCGCCTTTGGCTTTCACGCGCTCCTGAATCCATTTGGGCAACGCGTTTTCTTTCGGCGCGGCGAAATCTTTGACGAATGCTTTTTTCTTGTCGTCGATTGCCGTCGCGTACTTGTACACCGAATTATTTTTCGCCAGCATTTTCGTTTCGATGAACACGAGCCGCGTCGATTCCGGCAATCGTTCGAGATACGCGATCAAATCTTTGGCGAGCGTCGGGTTCGCTTCCTCTTCGATTTCGCCGGCGTCGTCATCGCTCTTGCGTTGGCGCGGATCGAAACGCGCGAGCATTCCCTCGACGATGACAAGGCGTTTGTCGGTGAGAAAGGGGACCGCGTCGCACGCGTGCGTGAGTTCGCTCAACGACAATTTGCGTCCGTCGAATTGCGTTGTGTTCAAATCGGCAAATTGCGGGTCACCCATTTTGGCGCGCAACTGATTTAATGTTTCCGTGCGCGAGAGTTCGTCCTCGCCGTGCAAAATGTAAAACATAGTGCTAGACAGTCCACTCGATATCGACGTGCTTGACCGGAAATTGTCCCAGCATCGATTCGCGGATGCCGGTGATGCGCGCGCCGCGCGCGTCCGGCGATGTGGTGACGTATTGTTGTAGTGATTGTCCCAACGGTTGCGCGACGAACGCGGCAAAGGTGGTTGCGAGAATCACGTCCGGCAATTTCTTGATGCTGGGTTTGCGTCCTAGCGCAAGAATCGCGGCGATGGCGGTGAGCAAGCCGGCGGTGAGCAAATTTGTACCGCAGCGCGGGTGAATCGCGAGCGCGGCTTCGCCGTTCTGCAATCGTTCCAACGCTTGTTCGGCGGCGGCGCGCAATTTTTTTGTCGAGACCTCGCCGTAGATGTTGAACCCGGTTGTATCCGCGCGCCCGATCAAACTCAAACTGGGATCGCGCGCGGTGAGAATGTGCACGGTCGCGTGTTCGATGCCGTGATTGCGCCGCACCGTCGAAATGGGCGCGGTTTCCAAAATGTTCATCACATCACCTCGGGGAGATTGTATACCAAAACGCGCGCGGCGTCGAATTGAGTTGGGTCGTGTTTGCGGGGAGAGAAAACAAAAAACGAGGAAGCAAGTTCCTTGCTGTGAAATTCAGAGGTCTAATGGCTTGTTGGGCAGCACTCACTTTCCTGTTTTATTCAATGCCTGTTCAATATCTTTCACGCGGTGATAGGCGGAATGACCGTCAAGGTCTCCGGGCCAATCTGGTCCGCGCTCTCTGCCGCTAAACCATTCTTCAGGTGCCTCTTGCAATGCAGCCAGAACATCCTTCTGAACTTGTCTGTGCCATGCCAAGACCTTCTGGGGAGAGCGCTTGTGCCAACGCAAGTAAACGAGATGGTTTCCCTGGTTTATATTGAGCTTGCTTTCGATTGGTCTACGCTGTCTCCTGGCAGAACGGGCAACGTCGGCTTTCCAGTGGGTAATGTGCGCGAGTGCGTCCTTGACGGTCCAAGGGTCTTTGGATTCAGAGCGGCGCAACAATCGATTCCATTCTTCCTTGGTGAGGTTGGCGACGAGACGATCTAAAAGTTCAAACTCTTGGATAGTACGTTTGATAACTTCCTCACGGTTATGACGCATGGTAGAGAAACCTCCTTTGCTTATGGTACCCAACGGCTGGCGTTAGCCGCTGGTGGGCGGGCGGCGGAACGCCGTCCGATTGGAAAAAGGCTGAGGCGTAGAAAAATGCTTGGAATCGCGCCAGAATCCCCAACGTCGGGTGCACGCTTTGTTAGCCCGTTTTTGGTTGAGCAGTTATAACAAGCCTAATGAAACTAAATCATCATCTATTTGTTGAACTATATCGTATGAGCGGATTTCTTTTGGCATAATCCAATTAAATTCAGAGTGTTCTTTGTCAATCTTTATTTCTATGTTAGATTGAACTGTGAATAAAAAGGGATATACACGGAGTTTCTTGCCATCTTTATTTACAAATACCGTTTTTCCTTTCTTCATGGGTTTAATCTTTAGATTCAATTCTTCAAATACTTCACGGATTACGGCTTTCTCAAGATTTTCGCCAGACTTAACATAACCTGTAACAAAACACCATTTCCCAGGGTCGCTGTGCCTATTAGGAGAACGCTTAAGTAATAAGATTTTTTTCTCAGGTCTTT
>DAOTXS010000074.1:0-2645 GCA_034435055.1 Anaerolineae bacterium
CCCGCTCCTTCAAAATTGCCTCATACTTTTCCCGCGCCACGGGACCGAGTCCATTGTTCTTACCGTTTACTCCTTGCATTGGCTTTCCGTTTTGCTTTCCCATCGCATTTCCTCCTTGATTCATTCACTCGACTTGGGGTCGAGCTTGGGTAATTTCGACGCACGCCGCGAGTTCTTCCGCGTGCTCACGTAAGATCTGCACGGCTTGCCACGCACTCGCCACGCCGTGCGCACCAGGTCGCCAACCCGCATTGACCAGAATGCGCGCAGCGGTATCGCGGAATCGAATCACCGGTCCATCCTTGATCCGCCATCCCGACGTAACTCACCTGTCGTTTCGCCAGCATGTCGTCGAGATCAATGGATAATCAAGATACGCTGTCACTGACGGCGCCTAGTCAGCGTGAGAAAACAAAGACGCGGTACTGTGCAAGTACCGCGTCTTGAAAGATGAGTTGGCAAAACCAACTGAGTGATAGAACAGATTATGCCTGGTCAGGCATCAGAACTGTAATTCGTTTCCCGGCTTTCTCGACCTGTTCGTTGTCCCACGTGAGCAAGGGAATTTTGAGTTGATCCGCGATCGCGACATAGGTTGCATCTGCGCCACGTAGTCCAAGGTCTGCAGCGAGTTGACTGGCGGCTTGACCCAAGCGCCGATCCAGAGCGACCAGCCGTAATGTACGCATTCGTTGCAATTGTTGCACCGCTTGATGAGCCAGGTCTGGTGTGCGGGTTCGCCTAGCCATTGCACCGGCGATTTCAGGCAACAGAAGAATGGGAGCCACGAGACGACCGCCCTCTGCCGTGAACGATTCAAACCAGAGGCGACTGGCTTCATGATGCCTATCTTGGGGAACGAGGCGGCTCACCCAAACACTTGCATCAACGACAACCGCCAACGGATTTGCTGCACTCACAGTTCACGCCGTCCTTCGCGCACCGCCTCCACCGCGCTCACATGCTTTGGCCAGCGTGCGCCGATCTCAGTGGCAAGCCGATCCAGATCGGTCCACACGGCCGCGTTTTCTTTTGGCGTGGGGCGTGGTTCGTGAACCGGCGTCAACTGGGCGATCACCTTGCCGCGATAGGTAATCTGCACCGTCGCCCGCTTAACCCGCACTTGACGTACGATCTCGGTGGCGTGTTGTCGGAGTTCACGCACACCCACAGAGCGTTTTACTTTAGCTTGCATTTCAATTTCCTTGTGCCTACATTTGTAGTAACATCATACCCCAACGTCCGCCGGTTGTCAACAGGCGTTTTGCGGCTCCGGCACGACTTTGATTACGCGGTCACTGACAGCGCATCATCAGCGTGAGAAATCCAAAGACGCGGTACTGTGAAAATACCGCGTCTTCAAAGACAAGGGTCATTGAGTCAAGGTTAGGGTTATTCGAGAGGCCAGTTGCGTTTTCGGATGTCTTCCAAATCTTGACTTGACCAACCCATCACCTCCCGCAAGAAGATCACCGGTCGCATGATGGTGACATGCTTTCGGAGCTCTCGCGTCGCCGATTCCTCAAGTCTTTGTCTTCACTGACCAGGTAATCAACGTGCGCTTCCAGCACTGCCACCGCAAGAGGAACGTCCTCGACATCCCGCACGAGATCGAGGTGGGCTGCAACCGCTTCGGATTTGGGGTCGGGCGCGATTTCGCAAGGAATGTGGCTGAGCCACGCATCGAACGAATCAACAAACGCCGGCAACTTGGCCTGGAGATTGCGCCGCGCTTGCTCGATCACGAGCGGAATCAAAACCAATTCAAAATCGCCTTGCGCCGCATGGCGCAAGACTTGATACGACCAGCGTGGCCAACCGATCCCCGCGAAGAGAACGGTCGCATCGACAAACACTCTAGGCTTTGCGCTTGCGGGTTTTGAGGGCGCGACCATATTTCTCTTCAAAGACCTCTTGCTTGATTTTCCCGAAATCCGCGAGCGCTTGTTCCTCGGTGATCCCCCTGGCTTGCATCTCTCGATGGACAGAGCGGTTCAACAGGTCCAATTCTTGGAGTGCGGCGGAACGACGCAGCTGTTCGTACTCTGTATGGCTGAGTAAGGTGGCAATGGGTAAACCATCTTTTTCAATGGTCAAGTGTTCGCCATTCTTGTACACCCGCTTGAGCAACTCGCCGAAATGAATCCGCGCTTCTGTCGCGGGAATCGTTTGGGACGGGGTGCGCTTTTTTCGATCAAGCCTCATTTTGACCTCCTGATCTAAATCATCAACGTTAATTAATATACATCACTACAACACTCCTGTCAAGACCGCGCCGGGGTGATTTCGACGAGCGCCGCAAGTTCTTCGGCATGCGCGCGTAAGATCTGCGCGGCTTGCCTTGCGTGCGCGATACCACCAGGTTGCCAGCCCGCCTTGACCAGAATGCGCGCAGCGGTATCGCGGAACCGAATCACCTGTCCATCCTTGATCCGCACCCCCTCGCCAAAGACATCGCGCGCGATGCGCTGATACTTGTGGCGCAGGTGCCATTCTTCGGCGGAAACGACGGACGTGCCGACGTAACTCACCTGCCGTTTCGCCAGCATATCGTCGAGATCAATGTAGACCCACCCCCGATGGAAATGATCATGTGGAATGGGTGGATCAATCACCACAATGATTGGGAGCGTGCCGCCCACCTC
>DAOTXS010000075.1:0-38349 GCA_034435055.1 Anaerolineae bacterium
AGATTGACCGCGCGCCTTTTTGTTGCCGCGATGACAAACGCGTAATTGCTTAATTGCGAATTCAGGACTATAATTGAAGATAGAAATGCGGAACGATTTTTTTCTGGCGCATCCACCACCCCCCGAAGTGATGACGGCCTCACCACCTAATCGATTTTGGACCAGCGCATTTTTGCTTTTTTCGTTGTTGACCTGCGTGTTGGGAAGTTTACTGATTCCAAGTGGTTTGGGTTTGATCGCCGGGTATCAAGACCTGAATGCCCAAAATCACGAAGCCGCGATTGTCCATTTCAATCGCGGTTTGGGGTATCTCGCCGAGAATTATCCGGAACTCGCGCGCGTTGAGTTTGAAGTGGCGTTGCGGTTCGATGCCAAGTTTGAGCCGGCGCAAGCCAAGTTGCGCGAGTTGCAAGCGGCGAGCAACGGCGCGCCGGGGGCAGCCCAGGAAAATCGCGTGGCGGCAACGTTGTACGAAGAAGCACGCGCGCTCGTGGCGCAACAACAATGGAGTGATGCCATCACGCGGCTCGAGCAATTACGAACGCTCAAAGCCGATTATCGGACCGCCGAAGTGAACGAAGCCTTGTTCCAGGCGTACATCGGCGCGGGGAAAGCGGCAGTTGCCGCTGGTCAAATCGAATTGGCGCGCGGACGGTTTGAATCGGCATTGACCATTCGCAACGATGCGGAGGTGCGGCGGCAACGCGATTTAGCGGTCTTGTATCTCGATGGTCAACAAGCGGTGGGCTACAATTGGCAACTCGCGATCAAGAATTTTTCCGCGCTCTATCAACAAGACCCCAACTATGACGATATCAAAAGGCGTTTGTCCGAGGCGCACATTCAGTACGCGGACTTGGCGGCGAAACAAAATTCGCCGTGCCTCGCCGAGCGCGAATACAACAGCGCGCTTGCACTCATCAACGACGCGGCGGTTGGACAAAAACGCAATCAGGTCGCGGCGTTGTGCCGCCAGGCAATTTCCGCCACACCGACGCCGGCGGTGGTTGCCGGCGCCGAAGGGTACGTCTGGAAATTTTCGACGGACGATAAACCGTGCACCGGCACCGGCGACATTACCGGGTCTGTGCGCGATGCGCTGGGGCAAGGGGTTCCCGGGACAAGTGTGGGTTATTGGGCGGATGGAATTCCATTGACGACAACCAAAACGAACGGCGAAGGGCGTTATCAATTTCAATTAGGCAAAGACCCCGGCTTGTTCCGCGTCGTCATCATTAGCGCGGATGGTAGAACGCCGGCAAGTTTGTCGGCGGACGTGCAATATCCGGGCGGCGGCAATGCTGGTTGTCATATTGTGATTGATTGGCAAAAGGTGCAGTAAAACTGCCGGCGAGGTGTCCGATGAAAAAATTCTCTCGCTTGATCGCCTTCACTCTGCTTGTGTTAGTTTTCATCCTTCCGGCGATGGCGCGCGCGCAAAGCGGCGGGCAAATCGATGTGCTGACTGTGAACGGCGTAATCGATACCTGGGTTGAAGGATATATCAAACGCGGCATCAGCGTCGCCGAGCAAGACGGCGCGCAAGCCATCGTCATCGTTTTGAATACGCCCGGCGGTTCACTTGGCGCGATGCAAAACATTCTTACGGCGATGCTCAACACACGCGTGCCAACCATCGTGTTTGTTTATCCGCAAGGCGCGGCGGCGGGATCGGCAGGCACATTCATCACGCTTGCCGGCAACATCGCGGCGATGGCGCCCAACACGACCATTGGCGCGGCACACCCGGTCGAAGGGAGCGGCGAGAACATCGAAGGGGATATGCGCGATAAGGTTACGAATTTTTCCGTCGCGATGATTCAAAACATCGCGCGGACGCGCGGACGGAATGAAGAATGGGCGGCGAACGCGGTTAAGAGTAGCGTCGCGGCAACCGCGCAAGAAGCGCTCGACTTGAAAGTGATCGACCTGATCGCGAACGATGTGCCCGACCTCTTGAAAAAGATCGATGGCAAAACTGTCAAGACCGTGTCCGGCGATTTCACGTTTCAAACTCTGCGCGCGCGCGTCAATCCGGTCGATATGAATTTTGCCGAAATCTTTTTACACACGCTCGTCGATCCGACGATTGCGCTGATTCTGTTGCAAATCGGTTTGTTGGCGATTGCGGTGGAACTGTACAATCCCGGCGCGACGATTCCGGCGGTGGTCGGCGGAATTTGTTTGGTGCTCGCGTTCGTCGCGCTCGGCAATCTGCCGGTCAATTGGGGCGGCGTAATTCTCATCGTGCTTTCGGTCGCCTTTTTCATCCTCGATTTAAAAGTGACCGGCTTTGCGTTGACGGTCGGCGGTTTTGTGATGTTCATCCTCGGCGCGTTGTTGTTGTTCACACCGTTTACACCGCCTTCACCAAGTCTGCCGGAATTTGAGCGCGTCGAGGTTTCGCCGGTGGTCATCGTTTTGCTGGGTTCGTTGATGGTGGGATTCTTCGTTCTGCTTCTTGGGGCGGCGGTGCGCGCGCGCAAGTATCCGGTGCTGAGCGGCGCCGAATCGCTGGTGGGCGCAACCGGCATCGCGTTGTCCGATCTTGCGCCGAGCGGTTTGGTGCGCGTGAAATCGGAAGAGTGGTCGGCAGAAGCCCTCGATGGTTCGATCAAGCAAGGTGACCCGGTTCAAGTGGTGAAAATCGAAGGTCTGCGATTGCAAGTGAAGAAAAAATAGTGTAGCACAAATTTACAACTTTGCGCTACGTTTGGAGGAGGAAAGATGCAACAAACACTTGTGGTTTTGACGTGCGTCGGCGGTCTGGTGGTTTTGGTCCTGCTCGTGTTTATGCCGATGGCAATCAAAATCGTGCGCGAGTACCAACGCTTGGTGGTCTTTCGGTTAGGCAAGTGCGTCGGCGAGCGAGGACCGGGCTTGGTGCTTCTCTGGCCCTTTATCGAGACGGCGGTCTGGGTGGACCTGCGCGAATTGTTCCTCGATGTGCCGGCGCAGACGACGATCACCAAAGACAATGCGTCGATCTCGGTCGATTTTCTGATCTACTACAAGGTTGTCGATTCGATTGCCAGTGTGGTTCAGGTCCGCGATTTTGCTGGCGCATCGCAAGGCATTGCCATGACGACTTTGCGCGCGGTCATCGGCGACATTCCGCTCGACGATGTGCTGGCGCAACGCGAACGGATCAACACTTCGCTCCGCACCAAACTCGATGAAGTAACCGAGCGCTGGGGAATCAAAGTGACCGCCGTCGAAATCCGCGAAATCTTGCCGCCGCGTGAAGTGCAAGAAGCGATGACGCGGCAAATGTCCGCGGAACGGACGCGCCGCGCGGTGGTTACCGAAGCGGAAGGCAAGAAGCAAGCCACCGTTACGGTTGCCGAAGGTGAAAAACAATCGGCAATTCTGCGGGCGGAAGGTGAGCGGCAGGCGCGCATCCTCGCCGCCGAAGGTTATGCAAGGGCGTTGGAGACAGTCTTTGCTGCGGCAAAAGGCATCGACGCCAAGACGATGAGTTTGCAGTACCTCGATGCGCTCAAGGCGTTGGGCGCAGGTCCCGCGACCAAGTTCATCTTTCCAATGGAATTCACCAACCTGCTCAAGCCGCTCATCGACTATACGGCAAAGAGTGCTGGGGATGATGCAAAAGATTAGCCCCAAGTAAATAAAAATTTACCCAAAACTCTTGACAGTCACTTGCGTTTGTGTGATAATGCAAAACGTAAGGAACGGCAAGGGTTCGTCTGGTGTTAGTGTGAGTGGATCGCCAAGGCAAGAACTTCCGGTGCCTTGGCGATTTTTTATTGCGGCGAAATTTTTTCCTGATCCAGTTTTGCCAAGAAGGGGGTGTTAGACAGGTATGGCAGAGCGCATCCAAGGCACGGTCAAGTGGTTTAACAATGCGAAGGGCTTTGGCTTTATCGCACGCGAAGGCGGCAAAGACGTCTTTGTCCACTTTTCCGCGATCTCCGCGGACGGCTACAAGACTCTGAACGAAGGCGACAAGGTCGAGTTCAACATCGAAGACAGCCCCAAGGGTCCCCAAGCCGCCAATGTAGTGAAACTGGCATAATTCATTTATTGATTCGCGCCAGCGCTTCACAGAACCAGACCGCCATCGATGAGGAATCGGTGGCGGTTTGTTTTTACTGCCCCGGCGCAATTCGCTTGCCGCTCCAATGCGTCACCAGCGCGCCGCCGGCGAATAACCAAATCAAGCCGATGATGTACAGCGGGAAACGCGAGGCATTCAGATTCAAAAAGCCGAACAAAAAGTACTGCGGCACCTCGCGCAAGCCGTAAAGATTTTGCAACATAAAAAGCGACGGCGCGGCGAGCAAAATCAAAATAAGAGTGCCGGCAGAAACAAATCGTGGCGATGGTTGCAATCGAGTGAACCAAACAAGCGCGACAGCGCCGATGAGATAAATCAGCAATCCGATGTACGCCGCAATTGAAAAGATTGGAATGAGGGTTCTTGCATCTAGTTCCTGAGCCGCAATTTTTATATTGAAATAGATGCGATCGAGTGTCAACCACCACATTCCCAAGTTGCTGAACAAACTCAGCACCAATCCCACAAGCGCAACCTTAAACGCCGTGATTCCTCTCATGCCTCCACGTCGCCCCAGTTCCTGTAGTGCCCACACCAGCAAAGGTCCGATAATTACGGTGGATGTCGTTAGGAGTGTCGGCACAAAATAGTTCACCCAATCGATTGCCGACCGAGTTTGCCAGCCCGTGCCGGCTTCCGGCGGCAGGACGACGAGGTACGTTTGCGCGTACGAAATGACCAAGCCCCATAAACCGTTGAAGGCGATCAACGACCAGACGGCGATGTGCACGCTGCCTTGCCGGACGATGCTTGCCGCGAGGATAGCAAAACTCAAGCCCCAAATCGTTTGAAGCGGCGTGCGGATTCCATTAGGAATAAATTCAAGCAAGGGTAACCAAAAGACAATGAGCCAGGGGATCACCGTAAGTAATCCACGAATGCGGTCGCGCTGGATAACAATGAACAGAAAGATGAACATGCACAATGGAAGGAGAAAATGGAAAGCGATGGTTAGAAAACGTAGCAACATGTTTTGTATTACAAGGATAACTGCCAACGCACCACCCAGAAACCAGTAGCCGTACCAACTTCCAACCCACCGTTCATTTTGCGCGCGCCAACAGGCGGGTATAGAAATCGCCGTGATGATCAGGGCGATCAAGCCGATCACGCCTAACACTTGATTGATCGGTAACGGAATCGGGTTGAAGGCAAATAGTACGCCGGGAAAGGGCATTAGACCAAAGTACAGCAAGTGGGGCAGTGCGGCTAAAACGGCATCGCGCCGCGAACCCGGCTCGCGTCCTTGATCGAAAATAAAGTTGGTTGTGCTATCGACTTGAGACATTTGAACCTCCTCGCCCAAAGCCGACCAATGTTCGCGCCAGAGATCGAATGGCAGGGTGAGTAACTCGCGCGCCGCAAAAACGATGAGCGACAATCTGCCACGCGTCAGGGCATCTGCAATCGCATCAAAGACGTCTTGCATTTCCTCCGCGAATTCATCGCGGAACGCGGGCGGATATAAATGCAACAATACCGCATAAATGCGAGCAAATTCATAAGATTCCTAGTCGAGTTTACTTCTCACGCTTGAATGTAAGCACTTCAAGTCCCAGTGCGCCAGCTGTCACTCCAATGTATAGCCAGATGCCCCATAATGCCCACCAGTAAAAACTTGTAAAGCCGCGTGTGCCAATAAACACGGCGAAACTAGCGGCGAGTCCTAGCGCGATGATGTGAAACACTTGCCAGCGGCGACTGTGTCTATCCAAGATCATGATCAACGTGCTGATAAAAGGCAACACAGGTAGCAACATAAGCAAGCCAATGAAGAGATCGCGGATTTGATCGGTAGATGTTCCGGTGAACAACTCTATGATCATGGAGACGAGTCCACTTGCCACAGCCAAAGGCATCCACGCACCCGACACCGGTATCCCACAGAAATCACCTTCCAGCCGGACGGCAGTGGTGCACGCATATTGCGCGGGCACATCAATGAGGTCCAACCCCCAGGGTCCCACTATCGCCACCAGCAATAATATTTGGATGACCACGCGCCAGATACGTTCGTGCCGATTCAGCCACGCCATTTTGCTATTTCCCCAATGCTCGCGCAGGATTGCTCCCAGCACATCAAGTAATTCCTGCAAGCACGTTTGTATCAAAGCGACGTTGCCATGCTCTGCCACGTCGACAATCGTATTGATGAAGACGCTCTGCATTTCCTCGACAAATTCCTCGCGAAACCGACGCGGATAGAGACGCAACAGCCAGCCGTACAGCCCAACCCAGAATGAGGTCATGGTTGCGTTGCTGAAGTTAATCGCGTCGAGCGCGGCAAGAGACCCAGCAACGCCGGCAAAAAGACGACGATCATCACCCAGAACCAAGTCTGCACCGTGCTAGTCACTTCGCCTTGAATGATCTCCTCAATCGAACTGGGTTGAATCAAATCGAGCCAACTCTGACTAGGGATGAGAATCCATTTGCCGATGGCTTCGACTGCCATCGCCAGTGTAATGCCGATGCCTAACACAAGTATTCTTCCCCAAGATTGGGAGATTCGCAGGTACAACCACAAACCCGCTAGCAAGCATAGCCCCATTCCGATCTCGTACGGCGCACTGCCTTGATATTCGTCAAAACTGATAAAGATCGCCAGTGGCATAATGCCGTACAACGTAAAGGGAAACAGTGTCCAGTCTTCTCGAATTCTTTGGAAGAACGGGAGCAAGGGTTTGATATACGCGCTGACAAGTATGATGATTAGCGAAAGTGGAATGATCCCCAGATATAAAAATCCTGAACCAAAGATCGTACGAAAAATTGGAACCAGCATTGGGGCAAATAACGGAAGAAGAAATCCTGATATGCCAAACAAAGGTTCGAGGATTACCATAACCACTGCCATTCCGAATACACCCAACGCCAGATAATTGAGGATTGCCAGCATCAAACCCATTGCCGGTAATGACCAGCGCGGCACACCTTTGAACAACCCCACGATCATCACGATGACTAGCCCGCCCAAAAGAAACAGAAACGGCACACCTCCCCAGCCCAATCGCAATTCTTTCACAACCGGCAACACAAGATAGAGTAGAAAGGGAATTGCTGCAACCGACAATTCGAGCCATGAGACGCGCGATTGATTTTCCATCGAAATCCTCCTTGCCCGCCAATATTCGCGCAGAATTGCTCCCGGCAAATTGTGCAATTCCCTCACGCATGTTTGTATCAAAACGAGATGGCCGCGTTGTGCCGCCTCTGTAAGTGCTTCGGTGAAGGTGGCTTGCATCTCATCGCCAAATTCATCGCGGAATTGGCGAGGATACAAGCGTAGCAGAATTGCATAAAGGCGAATGACAAACTTCACGACTGCCACCTACACGACATGCGCCGATTTCTCCGAACGCGGCAGAAGCTCGAGCAACGCTGGAAGACAAGTTACAATACCCATAATCGCTATTATCTCGGCATAGGTCAGTTTATATTCAATAATACGAACAGTCATGGCAAGAACCAATGCAATCAGCATGGACAGAATACGCTGGGTTTTCGTCGTGCTACGCAGACAAGCCAACGCACCGAAAAATAGGATCAGCGATGGCGCGATGACGGCCACCGTCAAAACTGGAAAATCCTCCTGATCCACTGCACTGGCAAACAACGCCGCAACCAGATACAGTCCGAAAGAGAACCGTGTCCAGTCGTGTCGAACGCCTTTATAAAGCGAGCGCAAGGGTCGCCATACGTAACCGACCAGCACAAGGCATCCGAAAATCAAGAATAGAGTGACACTGAAAACGAGTGCTTGTGCCCAGACATCCCTAAACGTATTGATCAGTGACTTGCGCATCGGCTCTAATAACACGGCACTCAGACCGAGCGATAAAAAGCCCACGTACGGATACGACCAGCGTGGAAACTTGGACGCCCATCCAATTCCCAAAATCACAAGGACTGGAACAAGATAGGTGATGACCGTAAGCGTTTGCCACCAGGTAGAATTTTTCCACTCGGGTGACGGAACAGGATAGGACGATAATAAAAAGATCGTACTCAGAGCGAATGGAAACAGCCCAATGACTGTCTCGCGCCACGAGAGCCGCTTGTCATACAAGCCAGACGAATTCGATTCCTTGTTCATTGGTACCTCCTTGCGGGTAAGCACATGCTCGCGCCATAGAGCAAATGGCAAGTCACAGATTTCACGCCAGCAAACAACTATCAATGCAGTCCCGCCTCGTTTTGCCGCTTCCGCGAGCGCATCCGAGAACACTGCGTACATCTCATCGCCGAATTCCTCACGGAATCCGCGCGGATACAATCGCAAGAGAATAGCGTACAGCCGGATGACAAAGTTTAGCATGATCGTCTTGAATGCAATTACACTTGTCCATGCACCGCACGCTGTTGCGCGGTCGAGACGAGCGTTTTGAGCCGCGTCACTTCGGCATCAAGCACACGCCGCCCGGCATCGGTGAGCGCGTACGCTTGTCGCGCGCGCTTGCCATTCTCGCCATCGTTGACACGCTTGATCCAACCGATTTCTAAAAGCCGCTTGATCGCGCCGTACAAGGTGCCCGTACTCAAGTTGATTCGATTCTCGCTGAGCCGTTGCACATCCTTCATAATCGCGTAACCGTGCTTGCGTTCCGGCGCAAGACTAAGCAATATGAAAAAAGTCGCCTCGGTCAAAGGCAAATGTTCGGATAATTTAGCAGGCATATTTTTTTCCTCTCGATATGTCGTCAGACGACATATTATCACTTCTGGACACCCAAGTCAAGCGGCAGTTGACATTAGAACTAGCGTTCTGTATAATATGCTCGAGGCGAACGATGGATATTCAGCAAAAACTCGATGTGCTGGGTGCGGCGGCGCAAGCCGATCTCGCGTGCGGCTCGTGCGGCGAAGGACAAAAGCGGACGCGCGATGATGTGGGACGGTGGATTTATCCGGCGGTCCGTCCCGATGGCAAGACCGTCAAGATGCTCAAAATTTTGCAGACGAACGCCTGCGAAAAAGATTGCTTTTATTGTCCCACCCGACGCGGGCGCAATGTCGAACGCACGACGTTCAAACCGGACGAGCTTGCCGAAACGTTCGATCAAATTCATCGCGCGAATCTTGCCGAAGCGATTTTCATTTCGAGTGGCGTGGTTGGCGGCGGAACGCGAACGATGGATCGAATGCTGGCAACCGCCGAACTGTTGCGCCGCAAGTACGATTTTCGCGGATACTTGCATTTGAAGTTGATGCCCGGCGCAGAATCCGCCGCAATCGAACGCGCGTTGCAACTTGCCGACCGCGTGTCGGTGAATCTCGAAGCGCCTTCGTCCGAGTACTTGTCCAAGTTATCGTCCACCAAACGCTACACCGAAGAATTGCTCGCGCCATTGCAAGCGGCGAAGCGATTGATCGACAATGTGCCGGCGTTGCGCGAGAAAACGATGACGACGCAATTCGTCGTCGGCGCGGCGGGTGAGAGTGATCGAGAAATTGTTGCGTGTACGGCGCAACTGTATCACGATCTAGAACTCGCGCGCGTGTACTTTTCCGCGTTCCAACCGATTCCCGATACGCCGCTCGACAGTCACGCGCCGACGCCACTCGTGCGCGAGCATCGTTTGTATCAAACGGATTTTTTGTTTCGCAAGTACCATTTCACCTTCGACGATTTGATCTTCGATGCAAGCGGCAATCTGCCCATCGAATCGGATCCCAAAACAATTTGGGCAACCGCGCACCCGGAATACTTCCCCATCGAATTGAATCGCGCGAGCCGGGAACAACTGCTCCGCATCCCCGGCATCGGACCAACATCGGTTCAGCGCATTCTCCAAATGCGGCGCGTTACAAAATTCAATACCATCGAACAACTGGCGCGGATCGGCGCAGATGAAAAACGTGCCGCGCCATTCATCCTGTTGAACGGTCGGCAACCTGCGCGTCAGATTCCCTTGCCGTTGTAAAATTACCAAACCAAAAATTTACGCCCGCGTTGTAAGTGCCAACGCAGGCGTTTTTCATTGGCTGGAAACAAAAAAGGCGGAACTTGCGTTCCGCCCGGAGCGGGTGTGATGAGGAATGATGATTCCGATGGTGTGTCTAGAATGATGCTCCCGACTAAAAGATGCACAAACTCTTTCGCTTGATACAATAGGGATGCCGAGTTTTGAAAACGGCTTTTCCAAGTAAATGTGATTCACCTTCCGCCACAGGTGTGCGCCGATGCGACAACTAGCGCTCTTCTCGTAACATCGCGGTGAGTTCTTATTCTGTTTTTACCCCACTTTGACCGCCTTTGGACTTGATTTAGACTTGCTTTCGTTATAATATTCTGCGTGACCGTTTATGCGGTCACGTTTCAACACGCCCACTGTTCGTCGGTGTGGTTTTATTCTCAGCCGGTCAAGGCACTTTTGACCTTGGGGAGCAAGCGATGAAGCTTGGTCAAATCATACAACTCGTCGGCGGTCGCGCACTGAACGAATTCAACCACGCGCGCGAAGTTGAGTACGGTTTTGAAACAGCCCTGCTCAGCGATGTTCTCGCACACGCCAAACCCCACACAACTTTGGTTATCACTGAAATCTCGAATCCACAGGTTGTCCGCACGGCTGAAATGGTCGATGCGGCTGGTGTCCTTTTTGTCAAGAACAAAGTGCCGGATGGCAGTACCGTCCGGCTCGCCGAGGAGACGGGTATTCCGTTGATCGTCACGCGGCTGGGAATGTTCGAAGCGTGTGGCAAGTTGTATGCGGCTGGTGTCCAGCCAGCGCGTACAGTCGATTGATTGAACGTGGTCGTCCAAGAAATTACCCGCGTCCAAAAACTTGAATTCCGGGTTGGTCAGGTGATGACCCGCGAAGTGGTCGCCGTTACGCCATCCACCTCGTTGCAGGAATTGAAAGAGGTAATGCGCAAGCGCCGTATCAGCGGCGTGCCGGTGGTGGATGACCGTGGCGATCTGGTCGGCGTCATCAGCATCGAAGATTTGTTGCGAGCGTTTGAGCAAGGCGCGATCGATTCAACCGTCGGCGAGCGGATGAGCAGGCAACTGATTACGGTGCGTGAGACCGATAGCGTGGACACGGCAGTTTCCAAATTTCAGCAAACGGGAGTGGGACGTCTGCCGGTTTTGAATTCGTCGGGACAATTGGTTGGCGTATTGACCAAAGGCGATATCACGCGCGGTCTGTTGCACGAAGTTCAAGCCGAAACGCAAGACGAAGAAATTGCGCGCTATCGCGCCAGCCATATTTTCCGCGATGTCGATTCGGATGACACGAGTCTCATCCTGCGTTACAAAGTGGCGCCGCGCGATTTTACGCACGGCGGTCAAGCATCGAGCAAGATCAAGCGCGCGTTGACCCGGCTTGGCACCGATCCGCAGATTGTTCGCCGCGCGGCGATTTCATCGTACGAAGCCGAGATGAATCTCATCATCCACGCTGATCATGGCGGCATGATTACTGCCGAAGTCGACGCCGCGCAATTGAAATTGATGGTGGAAGATGATGGACCGGGCATCGTTGATGTGCGCCGCGCGCTGGAAGAACAAGGTTATTCCACCACCCCACCTGAAATTCGGCAAATGGGTTTTGGCGGCGGGATGGGTTTGAAGAACATTCACAAATGCGCTGACCAAATGAAATTGGAATCGGAGGTTGGGCGCGGGACGAAATTGGAAATCACGATTCTCTTGCACACGTGGGAGCCGCCGTCGCCCAATGATGGAGATGTCCAGAAAGGTAATCGTGAAGGTTAGCCAAGTTGTCGAGGCGTTGAATTTGCACGTGGTCGCCGGGCAAGGCGCGTTGCAGCGTGAAATCACCGGCGGTTATTGCGCCGATTTGCTTTCGTGTGTGATGGCGCGCGCCAAGCACGGCAATGTGTGGCTCACGTTGCAAGCACATCCCAATGTTATTGCAGTTGCAGCCTTACTTGAACTTGCCGCCGTCATCGTGACCGAAGACGCGCCGATTCCCGACGATGTGAAAGCGCGCGCGGAATCGGAAAATATTCCTCTCCTCGCCACCGCGCACACGACTTTTAAAATCGTCAGCGAACTTGCGCGGCTGGGAGTGGTCGCGCAGGAATAGCGATTGGACTCGTCATTGCGAGTCGTGTCTTTTGCGACGAAGCAATCCCCAAGTTGCTCGGAGATTGCTTCGCAAACACCGCTCGCAATGACACGATTGTAAAATGAAAGTCCGCGCCGATCTGCACATTCATACCGTCCTCTCGCCTTGCGCCGAAGTCGAGATGATTCCGCCGTTGATCGTGGAACGCGCGCTGGAAGCGGCACTCGATTTGATTGCGATCACCGATCACAATGCGACGGCGAATGTGGCGGCGGTTATCGCCGCGGCGCGCGGCACCGGCTTGAAAATTTTCCCGGGAATGGAACTGGCAACGCGCGAAGAAGTCCACTTGCTTTGCCTGTTCGATACGTTGGAACAAATCGGCGCGTGGCAAAAACAAGTTGAGCAGACGCTCCCCAATCTGCCGAACCAGCCAGAGCATTTTGGCGAACAATTCATCGTCGATGCGGCGGGCGATTTTGTGCGGCGCGAAGAACGTTTGCTTCTCGTCGCGGCGAACATCGGATTGGAAGAAGCAATCGCGCGCGTGCAAGCCATCGGCGGAGTGGCGGTGCCGGCGCACATCGACCGCCCGGCAAATGGGTTGATTGCGATACTGGGATTTTTGCCGGTCGATTTGCGCGTTGACGCGCTGGAGATTTCTAAAAACATTTCGGAATCTGTCGCGCGCACCAAGTATCGGATTCCGGATTCTGTCGCCGTGATCCAAGCGTCGGACGCGCATTGGTTGGACGCCATCGGTTCAGCCGTAACCGAGTTTGAGTTCGATGAGACGCGTAGTGTCGCCGCGTTAGCGCAAGCACTGAAAGAAAAACGATACCGCAATATTGAGGAGTAGTTCATGCGAGTAAAAGACTTGCGGGCGGTGCCGGTTGCGCCCGCTCTGATTCCCGCCGAGGATGATCCCATCGCAGTTGCGGAACAGCGCGCCAAGATCGACGCGATCATCGCCGAACATTCGCCCAAAGCGGGTTCGACGATGTTGATTCTCAACGAGATTCAATCGCAGATCGGGCACATTTCCAAACCGATGCAAAATTACATCGCGGAGAAATTAAAGATTCCGCTCAAAGATGTGTACGGTGTCGTCACGTTCTATTCGTTCTTTACGATGAAACCGCGCGGCAAGCATCGCGTCGCATTTTGTTTGGGTACCGCGTGTTACGTCGGCGGCGCGGAAATGTTGATCGAAAAAGCGGAGCAGATTTTGAGCGTCAAGCTAGGTGAAACGACGGCGGATAAAAAATTTACCATCGAAGCGTGTCGTTGTCTCGGCGCGTGCTCGCAAGCGCCGGTGGTGATGGTGGACGATAATGTGCACGGGCGCAACACGCCCGATCGTTTCATCACGGTGTTGCGCAAGTACGAAAAGGTGTAATGTTTCGCGAACTGGCTCTGCACATCCTCGACCTCGCCGAAAATAGTTTGAACGCCGGCGCGACACTCGTGACAATTGAAATTGTCGAGGATGAAGCGGCGGATCGATTGACGATTCGCGTGAGCGACAACGGGCGCGGGATGGATGCGGAAACGGTGCGGCGCGTCATCGATCCCTTTTTCACGACGCGTAACATGCGCCGCGTGGGATTGGGCATTCCGTTTTTGAAACAAGCAACTGAATTGTGCAATGGCTCGCTGACGATTGATTCGGCGGTTGGCACAGGCACAACGATTACCGCAAATTTTCAGCACAGTCATATTAATCGAATGCCGCTGGGCGATTTGCCCAACACAATCTTGTCGCTCATCGTCGGCAATCCGCAAGCCGATTTTGTGTATCGCCATTCTGCCGGTAACCGCCACTTTGAATTCGATTCACGCCCGGTCAAGCGCGAGTTGGGCGACGTACCGCTCAGCGAGCCAACCGTGATCGAATATTTGCGCAGAGAGATTTCGGATTCGCTCGCACAAATCTACAATTTGTGAGTCCATGTCATTTCGAGGAGCGTAGCGAAGAGAAATCTCATTCTTCCAAGTGATAACGCGATGCTTCGCTTTGCTCAGCACGACAATCTGAAATGGAGTTTCGATGCCAGTTAAATCTTTGGACGACTTGAAAAAAATCAAAGAGGAAGCACTTGCCAAACGACAAATTCGCAACGCCAGCGCGCGCGCGCACGTAACCGTCGCGATGGGCACGTGCGGCATCGCCGCCGGCGCGCGCGACACGATGAAGGCAATTCTCGATGCCATCGAAAAAGATCAAATTGCCGGCGTGTTGGTTACGCAGACCGGGTGCATCGGCTTGTGCGAGTACGAGCCGATTGTGGATGTGCAAATCGGCGAGATCAAAGTGTCGTACGGCAAAGTCACGCCGGAGCGCGCGCGGTCGATTGTGGCGGAACATGTAGTGGGTGGCAAGATTATCAAAGAGTGGGTGATCACGAGGTAAGGATGCCCAACGAATTCTATCGTTCGCATATTTTGCTGTGCACCGACGCCGAGTGTTTGGCAAAAGGCGCGCAAGACATCGAAGATGCGTTGATGCGCGAATTGGAAAACAACGGCTTGCGTGACGAAGTGAGTGTCCTAGAAACTTCGCGGCTGGGTCATTGCAACACCGGACCGGAGATGGTCGTTTATCCCGATGGCGTGACGTACGTGAATCTCACGCCGGCAGCAGTAACGGAAATCGTCAACGAACATTTGCTCAAAGGGCGCATCGTCAAAAAATATCAAGTCGTCGCCGAAGTGCGCAAAGACGAAGAATTGCGCGCGCCGACGGCAAAAGAGATGCGCGTGATTATGGCGCGGTGCGGCGTCATCGATCCGGAAAATATCGAGGATTATATTGCGGAAGATGGTTACGCCGCGACCGCCAAAGTATTGCTTGAAATGAAACCGCGCGAAGTGATCGACACAGTTTTGAAATCCGGTTTGCGCGGGCGCGGCGGCGCGGGCTTTCCCGCTGGCAAGAAATGGGAATTCGCCGCGATGCAAAACGTCGATACGAAATTCGTCATCTGCAACGCGGACGAAGGCGATCCCGGCGCGTTTATGAATCGCCGAGTTTTGGAAAGCGACCCGCATTCGGTTCTCGAAGGAATGATCATCGCAGGATACGCGATTGGCGCGCATCAAGGATACATTTATTGCCGCGCGGAATATCCCATTGCGGTGCGCACGTTGAAAATTGCGATGCGTCAGGCGCGCGAGTTTGGTTTTCTCGGCAATGATATTTTGGGCACCGGCTTTGATTTCGATGTCGAATTGCGAATGGGCGCCGGCGCGTTTGTGTGCGGCGAAGAGACCGCGTTGATGGCATCGATTGAAGGCAAGCGCGGCGAACCGCGCCCGCGCCCGCCATTCCCAGCCGTCGCCGGGCTGTGGGGTAAACCAACGATCATCAACAACGTCGAGACGCTGGCGAACATTCGCAACATCATTTTGCGCGGGCCCGAATGGTTTGCATCGATTGGCAATGAAAAGAATAAAGGCACGAAAACGTTTACGCTTGCCGGCGATGTCGTGCGCACCGGCTTGATCGAAGTTCCGCTCGGCATCACGCTCGGCGAAGTTGTGTTCGACGTGGCGGGCGGGATCAAGAACAATAAAAAATTCAAGGCGATTCAAACCGGCGGACCGATGGGCGGTTGCATCCCGGAACAATTCCTCGAAACGCCAATCGATTACGAAAACCTGTACGCACTCGGCTCGATTATGGGATCGGGCGGTCTCGTTGTGATGGACGAGGACACGTGCATGGTGGACATTGCGCGATTCTTTATGGATTTCACGCAGGACGAATCGTGCGGCAAATGTGTGCCGTGTCGCATCGGCACGCGACGTATCTTGGAAATCCTCACGCGCATTTGCAACGGCGAAGGCGAAGAAGGCGACATTGAACAGTTGGAACGTTTGTCGCGCTTTATCGTCGCCGGGAGTTTGTGTGGGCTGGGTCAAGGCGCGCCGAACCCGGTGCTGACGACGATCAAATATTTCCGCGACGAGTACGAAACGCACATCAAAGAAAAGAAATGCCCGGCAAAAGTGTGCAAAGCGCTGATCGAGTATCGCATTCTCGATAATTGCACCGGTTGTATGGTGTGCGCGCGCAATTGTCCCTCCAAAGCGATCACCGGCGAAAAGCAAAAAGTGCATTTCATCAATCCGGAATTGTGCGTGAGTTGCGGCATTTGTATGACCGTGTGCAAGTTTGATGCGATTGTCGTTGAATAGTGCAATAGTTCGATAGTTGAACTATGCAATGAGGCAACAAATGGACGATATTGTTTCGCGCCTCACGGACATTAACAATCGCATAGGTTACATTCCGCGAACTGAAATCGAAAAGTTGGCGAAAGAACTGCGAATGCCGGCGGCAAAGGTGTTCGGCGCGGCGACGTTTTATTCGATGTTCAGCATTCAGCCGCGCGGCGCGCACATCGTGCGATTTTGCGAGGACGCGCCGTGCCACGTCGCCGGCGGTCGCCACGTGTTCGACGCGATTCGCACAACGCTGGGGCTGGAGCCGGGACAATCGTCCGCCGATGGCAAGTGGACATTTGAGATGACAAGTTGTATTGGCGTGTGCGGCGTGGGTCCGGTGATGATGGTAGACGACGATGTGTACGGGAATCTGACGCCGGAGCGAGTGGTGGAAATTCTGGGGAGGTTGTAATGCCTCATCGCTCACACGTTTTAATTTCCGGCGATCCCATTTCGTTGTCGCGCGGTGCAGAAGTAATCAAGTCGGCGTTCGACGCTGAGCTCGCGTTTTACGGCTTGACCGACGAAATTGCCGTTGCCTTCACCGGCGATTTGCGTGTTATGCCGGCGCAACTGCCGGCGGCAATCGTTTATCCCGAAGGTATCGTTTACGGACCGATCAACGCGAACGATGTGCCGCTGGTTGTGTCCGAGCATCTTTACAAAGGTCGCATTGTCGATGCATTGCGCGTGACGACGAAACCATTAACCGGCGCAATCGTGCGCGTGCCCTCGCGCGAAGGGGCATTGTTCGCGCAACAACGCATCGTGCTCGCGCGCGCCGGCATCATCAATCCGGAATCGATTGAGGATTATATCGCGCACGATGGTTACACCGCGTTGGGCAAAGCGTTGACGCAAATGACGCCGGCACAAGTCGTGCAAGAAATTATCGATGCGGGCGTGCAAGGACGCGGCGGCGCAGGATTTCCGGTCGGACTGAAATTGAAATTTGTGGCGGAAGCGGGAGCGAATGAATTCGCGGCAACAAATGCGCCAAGTCTGCCTTCGCAGACTCTAGCCGACGCAGGTCGGCTTCGTGATGTCGTGGCGGCGACTTTTAGTCGCCCGAAATATGTCCTTTGCAACGCGGACGAATCGGAACCGGGGACGTTCAAAGACCGCTTGATTTTGGAAGGCGACCCACATTCGATTCTCGAAGGGATGATGATTTCGGGCTACGCGATCGGCGCGCGCGAGGGATACATTTACATTCGCGGCGAATACCAACAGGCGCGCGCACGCTTGGAACGCGCGATTGCACAGGCGCACGAATTTGGTTTGCTCGGCGAAAATATTTTTGGGACCGATTTCTCGTTCGAGATTCACATTCACGCCGGCGCGGGCGCGTACATTTGCGGCGAAGAAACCGCGCTCATCGAATCGCTCGAAGGCAAACGCGGCGAACCGCGCATTCGTCCGCCGTACCCGGTGACGAACGGCATCTGGGGCAATCCGACCGCCGTGAACAACGTCGAAAGTTTAGCGAACCTGCCGCCGATTATTCGCAAAGGCGCGGCGTGGTATCGCACGATTGGCACGGCGAAATGTCCCGGCACCAAAGTCTACACGATGCTCGGCGATGTGAATGTGACCGGGCTGATCGAAGTGCCGATGGGCACGACGTTGCGAACGGTCATCGAAGTGTACGGCGGCGGAATGAAATCGAGCAAGCGATTCAAACTCGCGCAACTTGGTGGAACGTCCGGCGCGATTATCGATGCGTCGTTCCTTGATGTGCCGATGGATATTTCGGAACTCGCGGCACGCGGCGCGGGGCTGGGTTCCGGTGCGCTGTTGATTTGCGGCAACGATACGTGCGTCGTCGATCTCGCGTTTGTACTGTTGCGTTTTTTCGCCGCCGAAAGTTGCGGCAAGTGTGTGCCGTGTCGCATCGGCACGACGCGCGCGATGGAAATTTTGGAATGCTTGAAAGACGCGCGCGCGACCATGGACGATGTCAAGCAACTCGAACGAATTGCAACGAACTTGCAGAGGACGTCGTTCTGCGGGCTGGGGCAAGCCGCCGCGGTACCGATTCTTACTGGCTTGCGTTTCTTCCGCGACGAGTTTGCGGCGCACGCGGAAAAGCATTGTCCCGTTGGCGTGTGCGCGATGCGCGGTGAACCAAGCGCCGAGTCGCACGCGCGGCACGATGAATTGCCACTGGCGGCGTGAAGATTTATCCACAGATTACGCAGAAAAAAATTGGGTGTCCAACAGGACCACCGTATGTCATGCTGAGCGAAGCATCTCGCTTCTTCCATGTGTTTTGCAAGATTCTTCGGCGCAAACCTCGCGCCTCAGAATGACAAGTTGCTGAAAAATCTCAATCTCAAAGGAGAGGAGGAAAGATATGCGATTACTCAATCGCGAAAGGTATTTAGGGCAAGGGCTGGGCGTGTGGGCGTTTTGGCTTCATCGCCTCAGCGGTTTGGCGATTGCATTTTATTTGCCGTTGCACATCCTCGTCATTTCGACGGCAGTCATCAGCACCGGCAACTTTGACGCCACGATGAAATTTCTCAAAGCGCCGATCTGGGTTCTGCTCGAAATGGGCTTGATTGGGTGCATTTTGATTCACGGCTTGAATGGTATCCGCATCGTCCTGTTCGATCTCGGCATCGGCATCAATCGGCAGAAGGAAATTTTCATTGGGATGATCGCGCTTGCCGTGATTCCAATGGTCATCGCGTTTGCCGTCGCGTGGCCCCACATCGTCGGTTAAAAGGAAGGATTTATGACTTCAACACCAAGACCTCAAGGGGTGTGGGCGTGGATTTTGCAGCGTCTCACCGCCGTGCTCCTTTTATTTTTTCTCGGCGCGCATATTTTTGTTCTGCATTACATCCCGGAAAATTTGACGATCAATTTTCTCGGCGTTGCCGCGCGGTTCAAGAGCGCGTTGTACCTATTCATCGATAGCGGCTTACTGATTGCCAGTTTGTACCACGGCTTTAACGGCGTACGCAACATCCTGTTCGATTTTGTTGTCGATGAGGGCAAACGCAATCTCATCAACATCGTTTTGCTCGTTGCCGGGATCGCGTTCTTTCTCTGGGGCGCGTACGCGCTAACATTCTTTCTCAAATAATTCTTGATTGTCATTGCGAGCCTTCGGGAAGTGATCTCCGCAGTACTTTGAAAGATTGCTTCGCCCCTGCGGGCTCGCAATGACACCGGGAGATAATTCATGCAAAAACATCAAGTCATCGTCATTGGGGGGGGTCTCGCCGGGTTGCGCGCCGCGGTTGAATGCGCGATGCTGGGCGTCGATACGGCAGTGTTATCGTTGCTGTATCCGGTGCGCTCGCATTCCGGCGCGGCGCAAGGCGGCATCAACGCCGCGCTCGCCAACATGGAAGAATGCAAAGACGATTCGCCGGCGAAACACGCGTATGATACAGTCAAGGGGTCGGATTTTCTTGCCGATCAAGATGCAGCGGAAATTATGACGACCGACGCGCCCGCGCGCATTTACGAACTGGAACATTGGGGCGTGCCGTTCAGCCGCTTGTCGGACGGACGCATTGCGCAACGACCATTTGGCGGCGCAGGTTATCCGCGCACGTGTTACGCCGCCGACAAAACCGGGTTGTACATTTTGCACACACTCAACGAGCAAGCGGTCAAACACAACATCAAAGTGTACAACGAATGGGCGGCGCTTTCGCTCGCGAGCGACGGCGCGATGAATCACGGGTTGGTCGCGCTCAATTTGCAGACCGGCGAAATCGGGACGTTTGCGGCGGACGCGGTCATCATTGCGACCGGCGGCGCGGGGCGCATTTTCAAACGCACGTCGAACGCGATGCAATCGACCGGGTTTTGTATGAGTATCGCGTATCGCGCCGGCGTCGCGTTGGAAGATATGGAATTTGTGCAATTCCATCCAACGACGATCATCGGCACGAATATCTTGATGACCGAAGGCGCGCGCGGCGAAGGCGGTTATCTCGTCAACAACCAAGGCGAGCGCTTTATGCAACGCTACGCGCCGAAAGCAATGGAACTCGCGCCGCGCGACATCGTCTCGCGTTCGATTCAAATCGAAATCAACGAGGGGCGCGGTTTCCCGGACGGCGGCGGGTGCGTCCATCTCGATTTACGCCACCTGGGGCGCGAGAAAATTTTGGAACGCTTGCCGGGTATTCGCGATCTGGCGATCAGTTTCCTCGGCATCGATCCAATCGAAAAGCCGGTGCCGATTCAACCGGGGCAACACTTTATCATGGGCGGCATCGACACCGATAAGAACGGCGCAACACGCTTGCCCGGTTTGTTCGCCGCGGGTGAATGTGCGTGCGTCAGCGTTCACGGCGCAAATCGATTGGGCGGCAATAGTTTGCTCGAATGTGTCGTGATGGGACAGCGCGCCGGCGCGGCGGCGGGACAATTCGTCAAAGGCAAAACAGCGACGATCAAAGAATCGGTGCTGAACGACGCCGGGAAAAAAGTTGCCGGCGAAGTCGATGCGTTGTTGAAATCGGAGGGTAAGGAACGGCTCGTAACTTTGCGCGATGAGATGGCGCAAACGATGACCGACAAGATCGGTGTGTTCCGCGAAGAGAAAGCGATGACGGAAGCGTTGGCGACGATCAAGGAATTGCGCGCGCGTTATCGCAACATCGGCGTCGATGCGAAAAATCGCAAGTTCAATCTCGATTTGCTTCGGACGATTGAGCTGGGCGGAATGCTCGAGGCGGCGGAAACGATGGCGGCGGGGGCGTTGGCGCGCAAGGAATCGCGCGGCGCGCATTCGCGGATGGATTTTCCAAAGCGCGATGATATGAATTGGATGCGCCACACATTGGCGTACTATACTCCCGATGGTCCGCGCTTGGAGTACGAATTGGTGGTTCAAACCAAGTGGCAACCGGAGGAGCGTAAATACTAGGGGGCAGGAGACAGAGGTCAGGGATCAGAAAAACTGATTCCTGTCCCCGGCCCCCTGACCACTTTTGGAGTTTATAGATGAGCCAAACAGTCAACCTCAAAATCTATCGCCGTGATCCGGATTTGGACACAACGGCGAAATACTCGACCTATCAAATCGAACCCGAACCGGGACAAACGGTGTTGATGGCGTTGTACCACATCCTCGAAAATGTGGATAAGACGATTGCGTTTCGCGCCTCGTGCCGGAGTGCGGTGTGCGGCAGTTGCGGAATGCACATCAACGGCAAAAACCGGTTGGCGTGCGAAACGCAACTCTCGACGCTCGGCAATGAAGTTGTCGTCGAGCCGCTGCCGCATTTACCGGTGCTAAAAGACCTCGTCGTCGATATGGAATCGTTCTGGGACAAGTACAACAAGGTGCGCCCGTACCTCATCGCGGTGAAAAATCCGCCGGACAAGGAACGTTTGCAATCGCCGCAAGATCGCAAGCAAATCGATGAGTTTATCGATTGCATTCTTTGCGCGTGTTGCCACTCGGCGTGCTCGCTCGATTGGTGGAATAAAGAGTATCTGGGTCCCGCCGCGCTCGCCAAGATGTGGCGGTTTATGGCGGACTCGCGCGATGAGGGGGAATTGGAGCGCTTGAAAATCGTCGCGAGCGAGGAAGGCGTGTTCCGTTGTCACACACTGTTCAATTGCACGGAGGAATGCCCCAAGAAAATCTCGCCGACGTTTGCGATTCAGCAAATGAAAAAACGGGTGCTGGTGGCGAAACTCACGGGAAAGTTATGATCGTTTGTTCGTGGGTTCGTTTGATCGTTGAATCGTTGGGGTGCCGCGTGATTCATCTTGCGTGATGAATCGCGCGGCGGCGCGGGATGATGAATGACCAACGACGGAGGACGAAAGACGAAAGTTTTTGGTTAACCCGGTCAATCAGGTTTCGAAATTTACCGTTCACGGTTAAGTGCGCTTTTCTTGAAAGACAAAGGACGACATTCGTCGTTGGTCGTTCGTCCTTCGTCCTAAGAGCGCAGTTTGTGCCCGTGCGTGATACTGATTAGCCGTGTCGGATTCATCCGATGGCGATGATGTCCAATGCTAGCCCTCATTTTCTTTCTCTTCCAACTTGCTCTCTTTCTCATTGGCATTTTGGGTCCGTGGCGAGACGCGCCAGCGTTGAAAACGAACGGACGCCTGGCGCGCCCGGTGCGGATGCTGTTGAGTTTCTCATTGCTCGTCGCCGCGTTTGCCATTGGGTTGAGCGGCGCAAAATTACCAACTTACGCACAGTGGGTCGCATTTGGAATGCTTGCCTCGTTCATCGGCGATTTGGTGATGGCGCGATTGATTCCGTTGCCCAATCGGTTGATCGGCGGAATGATCGCGTTCTTCATCGCCCACGCGTTATATATCACGGCGTTCATTAGTTCGTTAGTTGAATCGTTGGCTGGTTGGATAGTTGTTTTAACTGTCCTACTGTTCTATTGTTCGCTGATCACTTTCGGTTGGTTTCGTCTCGTTCACAATCCGAAACAAGATCGCGCAATCAACATCGGTGCGTTGGTTTACTTGCTGTGGGTCGGCACGATGGCGTCATTTGCATTCGCGGTGGGCAACGCGAGCGGTTTGTGGCTCGCGGCAATCGGCGGATTATTGTTCGTCATTTCGGATTTCATCGTCGTCGCGTGTGAGGTGGGCGGTAAGCGCATCAAGAATGCCAGCGATTGGATTTGGCTGACGTACGTCAGCGCGCAAGCCGGGATTATCTATGCGGGAGGAATCTAAGGATAACCACAGAGGACACAGGGATCACAGAGATGAAAAAGTTTTCTCTGTGACCTCTGTGTGCTCTGTGGCGAAATAGTGAGAACGGAGGAAGAATGCCCATTAACCTAACCATTAACGGCAAACCCATTCAAGCCACTGAAAACATGACCGTGCTCGAGGCGGCGCGCGCGAATGGCATCCACATTCCCACGCTGTGTCATCATCCCGATCTGCCGCCGGTCGGCGCGTGCCGGATGTGCGTCGTCGAAGTGGAAAAGATGCGCGGACTCATCGCGTCGTGTACGTTGCCGGTGAGCGAAGGCATGGTCGTGCAAACCGACACGCCCAAGTTGATCGAAGAGCGCAAGTTCATTTTGGAAATGTTGCTCACCGATCATCCCAACGAATGTATGACGTGCGAGGTGAACGGCGCGTGCGAATTGCAAGACCTCGTTTACGAATATCAAGTCGAATGGAAACCGCACAAGGGCAAACGTCACAGTTATCCGATTGGCGCAGACCCGAATCCATTTGTGTTTACCGATTTCAACAAGTGCATTATCTGTACGCGATGCGTGCGCGCGTGCGCAGAGATTCAGGGACGCAACGTGTGGGGGGTCGCGAATCGCGGCTTTAACGACAAGATCGTCGCGGGCGCGGACGTGACGATGCTCGAAGCCGGGTGCGAACAGTGCGGCGCGTGCGCGGCGTACTGCCCCACCGGCTCGCTCACCGATAAACCGTCGCGCGGCAAAGGTCGCGCGTACGAAATGAAAAAGGTAACGACAACCTGCACGTACTGCGGCGTCGGTTGTCAATTCGATTTGAATGTCAAGAATGGCAAGGTTGTCAAAGTGACGTCGAATCGCAATGCAGTTGTGAATGGAATGGCGTTGTGCGTCAAGGGGCGCTACGGTTACGATTTCATTCATCACAAGGATCGACTCACGAAACCGCTCATCAAAAAGGACGGCGGGTTCGTCGAAGCATCCTGGGACGAAGCGCTGACACTTGTCGCGGAAAAACTGGGGCAACACAAAGACGACGAATTTGCGTTCCTTGCTTCGGCGAAAGCGACGAACGAAGAAAACTATCTCTTTCAAAAATTTACGCGCGCGGTGATGGGGACGAACAGCGTCGATCACTGCGCCCGGCTCTGACACGCCAGCACCGTGACCGGTCTGGCCACAGCATTTGGTTCGGGCGCGATGACGAACAACATCGCGGACATCGATAATTGCAAAACGATGCTTGTCATCGGATCGAACACAACCGAGCAACATCCCGTCATCGGCACGCGCATTCGCCGCGCGGTGCGGCGCGGCGCGAAACTGATCGTCGCCGATCCGCGTTCAATCGATTTGGCGAACATCGCGACGCTGTATATTCGACAACGACCTGGGACGGACATTGCGTTGTTGAATGGACTCGCGCACATTATTTTGAAAGAAGGTTTGGAAGACAAAGAGTTTATCGCGAATCGTACGGAAGGATTCGATGAATGGAAAAAAGTTGTCGAGACGTACACGCCGGCGCGCGTGAGCGAAATCACCGGCATCGCGGTCGATGATTTGTTCACGGCGGCGCGCTTGTACGGTGGCAACAAACCCTCGGCGATTTTTTACGCGATGGGCATCACGCAACACACGACGGGACACAACAACGTGTTGTCGGTTGCGAATTTGGCGATGCTCACCGGCAATCTGGGAAAACCGGGGGCGGGCGTGAATCCTCTGCGCGGGCAAAATAATGTGCAAGGGTCGTGCGACGTCGGCGCGTTGCCGAATTTCTACACCGGCTATCAACGTGTGATCGACGATGCCGCGCGCGCGAAATTTGAAAACGCGTGGAGCGTGAAACTGTCGGCGAAAGTTGGACTCACCGTTGGCGAGATGCTCAAAGCCGCGCGTGATGGCAAGGTCAAGGCGATGTGGATCGTCGGCGAGAATGTGGCGATGAGCGACCCGGACTCGCATCACGTCGTCGATTCCTTGAACAAACTCGATTTCCTTGTCGTCTCGGAATTGTTCATGACCGAAACGGCGCAACTCGCCGATGTTGTTCTGCCGGCTGCCTCGTTTGCGGAAAAAGACGGCACGTTCACCAACACCGAACGCCGGGTGCAACGCGTGCGCAAAGCCATCGAGCCGGTTGGCGAATCGCGCACGGATTGGGAAATCGTGTGCGACGTCGCCAAACGCTTGGGCGCGCAAGCCGGCTTTGATTTCAAATCGGCGGAAGCGATCATGAAAGAAATCGCGTTGCTCACACCGCAGTACGCCGGCATCACGTACGATCGCATCGACGCAAAGGGTTTGCAGTGGCCCATTCCGAACCAGGAACATCCCGGCACGCCGATTCTGCACACGCAACAGTTTACGCGCGGCAAAGGTTTGTTCTCGCCGGTCGAGCATCAAGAGCCGGCGGAAAACCCAGACGAAATGTTCCCGTTCACGTTGACGACCGGGCGCATCTTGCAACACTATCACACCGGCGCGATGACGCGGCGCGTGCCGGGTCTGGAACAACTTGCGCCGGAAGAACGTGTGGAGTTGAACCCAGACGACGCGGTGAAACTGGGTGTGAATGATGGCGATTGGTTGCACATCTCATCGCGACGCGGACAGGTCGAGGCGCGCGCGTGGGTTACTGACCGCGTGGGGCACGGCGTCGTCTTTATGACATTCCACTACGCGGAGGCGCTGACGAATGCGCTGACGAACACCGCGGTCGATCCGATTGCGAAAATTCCAGAGCTAAAAGTGTGCGCAGTGAAGGTGGAGAAAAAGTAATGCGAGAGAGCAGAGGAGAGAAATTCTTCTCTGCTCTTTTGTGTTAATGACCCTGTCACAGAGACGGTGGCGGACGCACGTGGGTTGAACTACTTTTGGTATACCACGCGGGGAATGAAAAATTCACCCACCGGGTATGTAACAATCACTCAATTGACGGATTGCCAGCGTCCGAGTACAATCGAACCGGTTTCACCTTCCTGGCACAACGGAGAAACAGCCATGCTCGCCAAAGTCGTCTCGTGCGCAGTGGTTGGACTTGAGGGCGCGCTCGTCGATGTTGAAGTAGATGTCTCGAACGGGCAAGCCGGCTTTACCATTGTTGGTCTGCCCGATGCCGCCGTGCAAGAATCGCGTGAGCGCGTCCGCGCGGCAATCAAGAATTCCAATTTTGCTTATCCGTATAAACGCATCACCGTCAACCTCGCGCCCGCCGATCTCCGCAAAGAAGGTCCCGCGTACGATCTGCCGATTGCCGTCGGTCTCTTGATGGCGTCGGAACAACTCCACGCCGATCTCTCGCGTACCCTCATCATCGGCGAACTTTCGCTCGATGGCATCGTGCGTCACACGAACGGCGTTCTGCCGATGGCGGCGCTCGCGCGTGAAAAAGGATTCGACACGCTGTTTGTGCCCGCCAGCGATGCGCCCGAAGCCGCACTCGTCCCAGGTCTCGAGGTTTATCCCATCGAAACATTGTTCGCGCTTGCGATGCACCTACAAGCGATGCAACCGATTGCACCGTATCGACCCGCGCACGATTTTATTCCTGAAACCGCTCCAACCTACGCCACCGATTTTGCCGAAGTGCGCGGGCAGCAACACGTCAAACGCGCCCTCGAAGTTGCCGCAGCAGGACAACACAACATTCTGATGACGGGACCCCCGGGTGCCGGCAAAACACTTCTTGCGCGTTCGCTCCCATCGATTCTGCCGAACCTCACGTTGGAAGAAGCGTTGGAGGTAACGCAAATTTATTCAGTGAACGATATGTTGCCGACCGATTCGCCACTCATTCGGCATCGCCCGTTTCGCGCGCCGCATCACACGATTTCCCACGCGGGCTTGGTGGGCGGTGGCCGCTGGCCCCGTCCCGGTGAAATTTCACTGGCGCATCGCGGGGTGTTATTCCTCGACGAATTGCCAGAGTTTGACGCGCGCAGTCTGGAAACGATGCGCCAACCGGTCGAAGACAAAATCGTGACGATTTCTCGCGCGCAAGGGTCGCTGACGTTCCCGGCAAACTTTATGCTGGTGGCATCGATGAATCCCTGTCCGTGTGGTTATTACGGCGACCCTGTCAAAGAATGTACCTGTTCGCTTTCGAATATCTTACGCTATCAAAAACGCATCAGCGGTCCCTTGCTCGACCGCATCGACATTCACGTCCAAGTCCCGCGCGTCGATTACGAAAAACTATCCGGCGACCGACTCGGCGAAACATCGGCGACGATTCGCGCGCGCGTAGAACAAGCGCGTGAGCGACAACGCAAACGATTTGCCGGCACCAGTCTGCACTGCAACGGCGATATGGGACCGGCGGAGGTGCGGCAGTTCTGCGCGATTAACGAAGCAAGCAAAAGTCTCTTGCGTGCGGCGATGCAACAGATGCAGTTGAGTGCGCGGGCGTATCATCGCATTCTGAAACTGGCGCGGACGATTGCAGACTTGGCGGGCAGCGACAACATCGAAACCCCGCATCTGGCGGAAGCGATTCAGTATCGACCCAGGAAACAGGGATCGTCTTGAATTAGTCAAGCAGGCAGACAACAGATGTGTTTCGCGGCGTCCGCTCGGCACAAGTCCGCAGATGAGCGGTGCCCTAAATCACAACTCGACTCCGCATGATCGCTCCGTGCGGAGATTTTTTTATCTACCTCAGTTTTGATCCCACGCTCACAGTCTCCGATGTCTTCCGATCATCAACTAACCAAAGCGTTTGATAAGGCATCAAATGTGTCCTGCCGATTTCAACGGGCTGATGCGTGTTTGCATCGATCAGAATATCGGATTGAAAATAATTGGCGGGTTGAAAGTGCCAATCAATTTGTTGCGATTGTCCGCTCGTGTTATGCAGACACAGTACGCGCTCATCGCCGCGCGGCGAAATTCGTTCGACGGCGAAAATCGCGTCACCGCAATTCACGATGCGTTGACCGCCGAATGGATCGAATGCGGGATGCGCAGCGCGCACGCGCAAGAGTTGCGCGAGGCGTGCAAAGACACGATGGCGCAATGATGTTGGATCATTTAATTCACGTTCAAGCGCAGCGCGTTCCAGTTTCTCCCGATTGATGGTACGGTTTTGCCCCGTTTGTGCAACCCCCGCGCGCCACCCGCGCGAGCCAAACAAACTGTGAAAGTAGATTCCCGGCACACCCACGAGCGCGAGCATAATCGCGTGCGCGCAGATAAACCGATCAACTTGCGTGTCGAGCGATTCGCGCGCGTGGGGATCGTTGAGCGCGTCAAAGTAATTGATGTTCAACTCGTACGGGCTGGCTGTGCCATCGGGATTGGCTTTGTACGAGACCAAACCGTTATGGGCAAGCGCGCGCGCCACCAACGCGTCAATCTCGTCGTCGCGCAAGATGCCGCGCGCAGGATTCAAGCCAATCCCATCGTGCGAGGCGAGAAAGTTAAAGAACGTAACTTGCTTGGAGGGCAAGGTCAATTCGTTTGCCCAGCGCGTGAGCGTGCGCGCATCGCCCGTGTGAAACGCGTGGAGTGTGAGCGGCGGCAAGGCAAAATTGTAAACCAAGTGCGCCTCGTTCGTCCCATCGCCAAAGTACGAGACGTTCTCCGCGTGCGGCACGTTCGTCTCGGTGATGAGAGTCGTTTGCGGCGCAACCTCGTCCACAATCGCGTGTACAAGTTGAATGAGGTGATGCGTTTGCGGCAAATGCAAGCACGTCGTCCCAAACTCTTTCCACAAGAACGCAATCGCATCGAGGCGAAGCCAACTCGCGCCGCGCGCGAGATAGAACAAGATCGTTTCGACAATCTCGACCAGCACATCGGGATTGCGATAGTTGAGATCAATCTGATCTGCGCTAAAAGTCGTCCACACGTGTTTCGCGCCGCTCGGCGTCTCGAACGTCGTCAAGAGTGGCAGCGCGCGCGGGCGAATCACGCGCGAGACGTCGGCATCGTCAGGGACGACGATGAACCAATCGCAATAGCGCGGGTCGTCGCGCAAGAACGCCTGAAACCACGCGCTCTGCGCGGAGACGTGATTAATGACCGCGTCGAACATCAAGCGAAAGTAAGGGCGAGTCTGGTGCTCGCCTGCGATGCGCGCGATATCGTTCCAATCGCCCAACATCGGATTGACGGCGCGATAATCTATCACGGAAAATCCATCGTCGGATGAGTACGGATAGAACGGCAACAAGTGAATCGTGCTAATCAAGTCCGTGAGATGGTGCGCGCAAAAATCGGCGAGGGTGCGGAGCGGCGGCACGTTGGGTTCGCGCACCTGATCGGGATAGGTGATGAGGACCGCGTCGCTTTGGGTGAGAGACGATGAAGGACGAAGGACGGAGGACGAAGGGCGCGCGTTTTCGATGAGCGATGCGATACGCGCGAAGGTGGCGTGACCGCGTTCGTCGCCGTAGAGCGCGATGAGATGCTCCAAAATTTTGCTCACGGCAATTGCTCCGGCACAGAATCCATTGGCGTATGGCTGAAGAACAATAACACACTGTCGTGTGGCGCGAGTGTTACTGAAACCCTTGCGGTTTTGCAAACCTCAAGGGTTTTGTTTGTCCAATCGGACACGTATTGCACATCGTCAATGCCCAGCGCGGCGAGGGCGTACGTGCGTTCGACCGGCGCGCCACTCGTGTTGAAAATCAGCACCGCGCTAGGCTCGCCCGCGCGTACCTGCACCAGCACAGGGTCGGATTGTCCCAGAAATGGAAAGCGTGCTGTGCCCGGCGCAAGCAACAATTTCCACAAACGCAAGCGCTCGGGCGAGAGTTCATCGAGCGCGTCGCTCGTCATCGTCACCCCTCCGATCATTCCTGCGTACAAGGCGAGCGAACGTTGTTGCGCGTCGGTGAGGTGATGGAAACGTTCGCGCAGCAAAATGCAATCGGGATCGGCTTGCCAAAGAATGTGATTCGCAAAATTGCGCGTGGCGGCATCGCGCAACAACGATTGTGCGGATAAATCGCCGTGCCACTCGACGCCTACATCGCGCCCAATGCGCACACCATCCACCAAACCAACCGACGCCCACAAGGGACAGCCGCACCCTAGCCACAACGCATCGCCAATTTCCTCACGAATCATTTCCGCAATACGTCGCCAAATTTCGATGCGCGTCAAACCCGGCGTGTGCCAACGCGCACGGTCGGGTCCGTACTCGGCACCCCAAAACATAAAATCGGTTTTAAAGTATTCGCAACCCCACGCGTTTCGCCACGTACGAAAGACGCGACGCAGATACTCGAACGCGTCGGGATGGGTTGCATCGAGAATGTAGTACTCTTCGCTTCGTTTGTGCCAACGGAACTCGGCGTACAGTTTCCAATGCACCAACGGCGCATTGCGCTCGCGTTCGCGCACGACCCAATCGGGATGCTCGCGATACAAGCGACTGCGATTGCCGACCATAAATGGCGCGATCCACAATCCTGGGATGAATCCTGCCGCGCGAATGTCATCGAGCAAAGGTTTCATCCCGCGCGGAAATTGCGGCTTGACATCGAGCCAATCGCCCATCTCGGGTGTAAAGCCGTCGTCAATTTGAAACACGCGCATTGGCAAATTTTCTTGGCGCGCGATTTTTTCGACGCCGCGCAAATGCGCCAAAATATTTTCCTCGTTGATGTACGCATAGAGATTATACCACGAGCACCAACCGATGATGGGATCAGCGCGACGCGGTTTGATCGGCGCGGCATCCGCAACCAGACGCGCCCACTCGCGCAACGCGTTTTCGATTTGAGGATGCTCGAAAATGACTAGGCGTTCAGACTCGCAACGTCCGGTGTGTGATTGGCGATCCCACAGCGTTTGAATCGTCAACGATGTGGGCGTGGTGCGCGCATCGAACGCGAACGTTTGCTGAAATCGGTCGTGGCGGTCAAAGCCGATGACGACACTGCCCGATCCAAAACGCGGGAGCAGTTGCGTCATTGCAAACCCGGTTTCGATGCGCTGGCGCTCCGCTTCCGGTTCGATGTAGAAACTGCTGTCCCAACTGTGATACCCGTTGCGCAAATACGCGCGCAAATTTTCGACGCGTGCAAATTGAATCCCGAATGAATCGGGGACGGTGCGCAATCCGACGATCCAGTAGCGCAACCACGCACGCGCTTCGTTTTCGCGCACAATCTCAACTCCAAATGCGCCATCGCCGAGTGCGGGCGCGATGAAACGCAATTCGATGCGCGACGCGTCATTTGCCATGACCTCCACGCGTGCATCATCGAGAGCGGCACCGTTCAACACGGGGCGCATCTCGCGCAATGAGACGATAGACGATTCGATGACAGGTTGAGTATTCGAAGTTAACTTGAATTGCATAATTCTCCAAGACGAAAGACGAAGGAAGACAAACGCTTTTGTCATTCGCCCTGCGTTTTCTGTCGCAGTGTAATTTCCGCGCGCATCTCCGCCGAAAGCACGGCGGCAAGCACAAGGTCGAGTGTTTTCGCACCCTCGCGCAAAGGCGTGCGTGTTGTGCTATTCGTACGTATCGCGTTCACAAGATCACGTAACTGTAACACGAACACATCTTGCTCTGCCGCCATCGTTTCCGATGCCAAAGCGGGCGCGGTTGTTGGCGTGAAGGTCGCGTGATTCCAATCAGAAAATTCTGCAACGAGTTTTTGCGTAACAATGTGCCACTCTTTGATCCACTTGTTCGGAATCGCGCCGTTTGTCGCATAAATTACGCCGAGTGCGCCGTTCGCAAAACCGAATGTGGTTGCGCTGAGATCTTCGATCGTATAATCGGCAACGTCGCGATGGAAAAAATTTGTTTGGCGACTGAACACGCTGACCGGCTCACCGATCAGATAGCGCATCGCGTCGAACAAATGAATGACCTGCTCAACCAACTGTCCGCCCGATTTTTCGCGTGCGCGCCACCACGGCGCATGAAGTGAGTTGCAAAAGTACCGCGCGCTGAACAATCCTGCCGTGCCGAACTCGCCCGCATCGAAACGCGTTTTGAATTCTTGAACTGCCGCGCCAAAGCGGTACATAAATCCAACTTGTGTTTTGATGTGTGCGTGTTCCGCCGCTTCAACCATTGCCCACGCGTGTTCGCTCGTCAACGCGATCGGTTTTTCGATGAGCAAGTGGATGCCGTGTTTAGACGCGTGTTCGACTTCATCACGGTGTGCGAACGGCGGCAAACAAACAATTACCAAATCGAGATTCGCGCGGTCGAACATCGGGCGATGATCGGTGAAAATTGCCGCGTGTCCTGCCGTGTACTGATCGGCGAATGCACGCGCGTGCGTTTCACTGCGACTGCAAAACGCGACGAGTTCGATGTCGTCTTGCAATTGCATCGCGGCTTGTGCGTGTTTATGCGCGATTCCGCCGCATCCCAATATTCCAGCACGCAAAATTTTCATCGTTGTGGCTGAAGGTGGAAGACCAAGGATGGATACTTTAAGGTTGGTCGTCCGCCTTTTGTCCTCCGTCAAAATTCAATCACCGCCTGCACCACCCTCTCCGGCGCGCGATCAATCAATTCGAATAATTCAATCGCGCGCTCAAATGGCGCACGGTGTGTGATGAGCGGTTTCAAATTCAACGCGCCTTCCAATTGCAAACGAATTGCAGTTTGATGCAAGCGCAATTTATCCCAGCGATATTTCAATTCCGGATCAACGCCAGCAATTTGCGAGCAAACGAGATTGATGCGATTGTGGTGAAATTCTTCGCCGAGAAATAGTCCTTTTGCTTCGCCTTGAATAAAACCCATCGCGACGACGCGCGCCGAGTACGCCGCCGCGCGAATCGCTTCGTTCAAGGCGACGCTCGAACCGGACACTTCGAACACGACATCGGCGCCGCGATGGTCGGTGAGGCGTTTGATTTCTTCTGCGACCTTGACGCGCTGCGCGTTCAACGTGATGTGCGCGCCGAGTTGTTTCGCCATTTCCAAACGCGCGTCGTACAAATCAACGGCGATCACACGCGCGCCCGATGCACGTGCCGCTTGCGCGACGATTTGCCCCGGTGTGCCTAGCCCAAACACCGCAATCGTTTCGCCGATGCGAATACGTCCATCGTGCACGCCGTTCAACGCAACCGCGCCGATGTGCGAAAAAATGCCGATGCGTGGATCGGCATCGCGCGGCATCAATCGTTGGCGCACCCAATCCGCCGTCGCAACGAAATGCGTGCGATGCCACCACGGACCAAAGACGAGCGTGCCGAGTGGAATATCGTTTACCGCCGAGCCGACCTCGATCACCTTGCCCACTTCCTCGTAACCGATGTTTGGCACAGGATACGTCCAACTCGGTGTGTCGCCCGGCGTGAACAAACGTGTCGTGTCGTTCCAGCGTTTGTTGATGAACGGACTGGTGCCGCGAAACTGGGACATTTCCGTGCCCGCGCTGATTCCAGAAAAAAGGGTCTGAATTCGCACTTCGTCTGGCTTGAGCGGCGGATCGTCGTACTCTTGGTATGCTAGTTTGTGTGGCCCTACAAGAACAAGTGCCTTACCCATCTAAACCCTTTCGATGAAATGACCGATGATGGACGACCGAAGACCGACGATGGTCATTGGTCATCCGTCGTCCGTCGTGATGCCTGAATCGCCAAGTCCACAAACACCGCGCTCGACCAGCCGAACACGGATGCCGCGTGCGGCGGCGGATTGCCGGTGTCGGGATGATAGTACTCGTAAATGTCATTGTGGCGCACCAGCAGTTCGAGCGTCTTGTCGCGCAGTGCGCGCGCTAGATCGGCATAGCCCGCGCGCGCGAGTCCCTCGATGAACAAATAGTTGATGTTGACCCAGGTGGGTCCACGCCACATTTGATTGGGATTGTGTTTGGGATCGTTGCGCGCGACGGTGGGAATGGGATAGCGCGTCCAAAATTCGTTTGGGTTTGTCAGATGCGTGACGAGACGATCATTGATCGCGCGCGGCATTCGCCCAGTGAGGAGCGGATACAAGTTGAATGGCGTGAGGACGCGAATCGGTTTATGATCGCGCGTTGCCCAGAACACACCCGCGTCCTCGTCCCAAAAGTGCGCGACGATTTTTTGCGCGAGTTCATCCGCGCGCGTGCGCCACATCGCTGCATCCTCCGCCAGTCCCAGAATCTCAGCGATGCGCGCGAGCGCGTCCATCTGCATCACGAGGTACGTGTTCAGTTCCGGCGATTCGACCGGCAATCCCTCGTCCCACAATGGACTATCGTCGAGTCCCGACGAGAAGCCGTGATTGTACTGCGCGATGCCGTCGTGGTCGTCATCGTTTTTCTCGAACCACCAACGATTCCATCGGCACAGCGGCTCGTAGATTTCATCGAGAAAATCGCGATTGCCCAGCGTGGCGTACAGTTTGAGCGCTGCCCAGCCGATGAGCGGCGGCTTGGTTACATCGGCTTCGCCTTCGATGCCGGGCAATTGCCAACGCAAGACGACGCCTTCATCGTGCACCGCATCGGGAATCATTCCATCGTCGCGTTGATGGTCGAGGACGACGCGCAGTTGATTTTCGGCAAGTTTTTGGTTGATGTGTTGATACGCGAGCGCGTGAAAGAACGCGTCCCACTGCCACACACCAACGTAATGAATCGCGGAAGGCATCATCGCTTCGTGCGTGAGATAAAAGCGTGGACTGAGCAAACCCATCCCCAGAATCCACCACGCATAATAGTACTGCTCGGCGTACTCTTCGGCGACCGATGGCGCGGCGCTGAACCATGCGTGCCAGCGTGCTTCCGCGTTGTGCAAAATGTCCTCCGCCCGCGCGATACTGCGATTGAAACCGAGGCGCGGCGTGATGTTGAGCAAGAACGCCGCATTGTTCGTGGCGTCCACGCGCAGATTCACGCGGCGATAGTCACCCACATCGTCAACGATTTTGTTCGCGACGATGCGCGCATTTGTGGTGTACGCAATGTTGCGATGCGTGCGCCGATGTTCAGGATCGCCTTTGAATTCGCCGCCGCGCCGATCCGCGCGTCCATCCGCCGCGTACGCGCGAAATGTGATGCCGCAACGCGCAATCGGCAATTTGAGATAAAGCGTTTCCTCGTCCGCGAACGTGATCCAAACTTCGCCGACGCGCGTCGTCAGCACCAGCGCGTGCGGATACGAAGTCAGTTGGAAATCGAGCGGCGCGCCCTCCGCATCGGTGAGAATGAAATCGTCAATGATGGGTGGACGATGCCGGTAATCGCCGACTTCTTCGACCCACTTGCTCCAGCGTTCGGCGAGGCGAATGTACAACTTGGACCCGCGGCGAAAGAGGAGGATGCGCGAGCCGCGTTCGCTGAACGGAATGCCGCTGAACGGGATGCGATGATTGTCATCGGGCGAGCGTTGGAAGCGCGGGTCGAGTTGTTCGGGCGCGCTCTCTTCGAGCGTGATGCGATTTTGCAGTTGTTGGAGAAAGGGTGAGTTGGGTATCATGTCTCTTCGGAAGGACGAAGGACGGAGGACGAAAGACGAAGAACGAAGGACGAATGCATGCGTCATTGGTCATTCGTCATTCGTCATCGGTCATTCGTCAATGTTCATATCCAGCGCGAGCGCGGCGGTCCAACTAAAATCGGTGGCGCCGCAACCGCTGCCATCGCGCGGGTCATAATACTCACGAAAGCCACTCTGGTCAATCAGCGTAAGTGAATCGCGCACGAGCGCATCGGCTTGCGCAGCATAGCCGTAACGCCGCAAACCTTGCGCGATGATCCAGTTCATCTGAATCCACACCGGACCACACCAGTATCGGCGTGGCGAATAGCCGCGTTCGTTCTTGGCAACGCTGGGCAAACGAAATTTGGAATCGGCGTTGGGCGCGTACTCGGCGGGGTTTTCGAAATGTTCTGCCACGAGGCGCGCGGCTTGGTCGCGCGACGCGAGTCCAGCAAAAAGTGGTGCGAACGTGGCGTTTGCGTTGATGCAAATCGGCGATTGTGCGCGCACATCGTAATCGAGATACAAGCCGCGCGCATCGTCCCAAAAGCGCGCGTTGAAAATTTCGCGTGTGCGCGCGAGCCACGTGTCCATCTCGCGCGTCTCCTCGCCGAGTTCGAGCGCGAGCGCGCGCAAATCTTCGTCCGCGCGATGCAGAATCGAACAGAACAAGACGTCTTGGACGAGAAATGGCATTTGATCGAGCAGCGCGCGTGGTTCCCAACGCAAGCGGCGCCCAAGGTCAATCAGATGCACGAATCGTTCATAATCGGGCGCGAGCGGACGTTCGTCCGGCGCGACGTGAATGGTATCGCGTCGTTGGAATGGCGGTAGATCGCGCGGCGTGATACGATCGAGCGCGTCCGCCCACAGCGGCGAGTTGTCCATTCCTGATTCCCAGGGATGGATGAGACAGGGCAAGCCAGTCCCATCGGCGTCGCGCGCGGTGTGCAGCCAGCGGTGCCAGGCGAGAAGGCGCGGGAAGATTTCGCGGAGAAAGGCGTGAAAATCAGTAGGCAGGTGGCTGGAGGCGGGAGGCAGGTAGCCCACCTCCTGCCACCGCCTACTGTCTCCTGCGCGTGTTGCGTGAAGCGTGAGGCGTGATGCATGTTGCGTGAAGCGTGAGGCGTGATGCGTGTTGCGTATGGTGTTGATGATGGTAGCGAGGATGGGCGGCTGGGTCAGTGCGGATGATGGAATATTGCCCGCGTGCGGCAGCCCATTGGTTTGCCAAAATTCCGGCGGCGGAAAATAATCGGATGCGCCGGTGGGGTAGATGATGTGCGTCACCATTCCATCGCGCCATTGCGCGCGCAAGACTCCCGTATATTGTTCTTTATCTTTTTCACCCAGATGCGCGTAACCAGACTGCACGGTTCCAAATGCCAGGAACATCAGTGCTTTGGTTACTGCATGGTTGAGCGCGTGAAGTAATGCACCGAATAGAGCAACGCTCTCTCCAATACCGAGACCGAAGGTGATTATCCCCATATGCTCAAGACTGTGATAAGCCAGGATACGCTTGAAGCGATTCTGCTTGAGAATAAATGGTGTAGCAATACCAAGTGAAAGGAGCCCCGAAAGCAAAAGAATGCGCGAAGTGAAACCCGCATCATCATTCAAAGTGATGTTGGTAATTATGTAAAAGCGCAAGATGGCATAGAGAGCAGATTTGAGAAGTACACCCGATAGCAGTGCGCTGATTGGATAGGGTGCTTCGCCATGTCCGTCAGGTAACCAGGTATGCATCGGCGCAAAACCCGCCTTGGTGCCATAGCCCACAAGAATCAGCAAGAAGGCAAGTTGCACAAAATTCTTATCCAAACTGCTTGCGATATGTACCAACTGGGACCAATTCATAGATTTGGGCTGGCCTTGAGGAATACTGTATGCCATAAACAAAGTACCGAGCAGAGCGAAGATGATACCTGCCGAGGTGATGATGATGTACTTCCACGCTGCTTCCAACGCACGCCGATCCCTCTGGAAGCCAACCAGAAACGCGGAAACCACAGTCGTCAATTCTACGGCAATCCAGAGCCATACGAGGTTATCCATCATCGGCACGAGTACCATAGTAAAATGAAAAAGGTTGAAAAGAACATGAAACTGCGTTGCGTTGACTTGTTGAGGAGGCAAGGTCTCAAACCGATGGTCTAAATAGTATCCTATGTAGAATGAAGCCGCAAGCGCGATCAAATTGACTAGGAGAACAAAATAGATACTTAGTGCATCCAGATAAAAGCGGATGATCAAAACGTCGAATTCGACAGGTTGTTCCTTTGTAAAATTACTTGCCAAGAATATCGCCAACGCGAGGGAAATTGCCGATACAGCTACTGTCACTCGGTCCTGGAATATACGGACGCGAGTTCTGCCAATAGCTGGGAAAAGGCGTGAGCGTGCCAACCATTCCAGCGACACTACAGTCACGACTGCCAGCAAAGGCGAAAGCCAAAGCACTATAGCAACTATTTGAAGCACTTCAGGACTCATACATTTATCCTTTCAATTGCTGTTGCTCGTTCAACTCAATTGTGCCTGATGCGCGATGCAATTCGGGCAAAAGCCAAACGAAGATCGCCAAGGTTATAAAGATGTAAAAGACTAGACTGAATGCAAAAATGAGTGCCAAGTCTGGGATGTTAAGGATTTTCACTGTAGCAAGATACAAACCGTGTTCCATCACCAACAAACCGATAATTTGGGCAATGATGTCACGCCGATTGATTGTGATGAAGATTCCCATAAGCACCAACGCTAATGGTACCGCTACACTAACTACACTGTTTGTTGGATCCTCGCTCTTTTGCATTGTTGATGTGCTTAGTGCATGTTTAACAAAGCATTTGTGAATAGAGTCAATGGATGGTATTCTGTGGCACATGAAGCCACTCTTTGTCCGCCCATTGAATTT
>DAOTXS010000076.1:0-173077 GCA_034435055.1 Anaerolineae bacterium
CCACCGTACTTCAAGCCGGGCAATGGTATCACGTGGCGGCAACGTATGCGAGTGGGAGTGCGCGCACGTTTGTCAATGGTATCGCGTCGACTCCGACGAGTGTTGGCACACTGACGCAAGGACCGTTTCTGCGGTTCGGTGGCTTAGGCGATGGCTTTGGTTTCTTTTTTGCAGGCGTGCTCGATGAAATCCGCATCTCGAATGTCATCCGCTACACCGCAAACTTTACCCCACCTGCTGCGCCGTTCACGCCGGATGCAAACACGCGCGGGTTGTGGCATCTGAACGAGGGGACGGGACAGACTGCCAATGATTCCTCGACCACTGCGAATCACGGCACGTTGGGCAACTCATCGGGTGTCGATAGTGCTGATCCAATTTGGAGTACGGGCTATCCTTTTGCCAGCACGCCGACACCAACCGCCACGCGCACGAACACCCCGACCGCGACGGCAACGAACACTCCAACGAATACACCGACACCGACGCCTACCAATACACCAACGCCGACGCCTACTTTGCCGCCGAACTCGTACAACTTGATCGATGCGGCATTGGCGCGCGGCGAGATCACCATTGACCAAGCGGCAACGTACAAGGTGTATGCGTTATTTGGTGCGCGGAGCGAGATTCCGATGCAGTACATCAGCACTGAGCCAGTGCCGGGCGATGGGACAATGTTATTTCTTGAGGCATTAAAAGACTGGGATAGCTTGACTCCCGCAACTCAGAATCTTATCAACGATTTCATCACACCAAAGGAGATCACAACAACGGTGACCGCTGGAGCATTATCAGCGCGGTCCACGCCATCAACAGCGATGGCAACTCCAACACCGCAAAAGTTTTCGCCAGGGATTCACCGCATCATCGGTGCAGTCCAAAGTGTGGGGACAAATCGCTTGCAGGTGAAACTGAGTGGGCAAGTCATTGACGTAGCAATTCGTTCGAATACAACCCTTGTGCTTGGCAAACAACAGACGACGCTTTCACAATGGCAAGCCGGTGATCGGGTAGAAGGATTTATCCGCGTGGATGCACAAGGACAGATCACTGCATTGAACTTGCGCGCGCAACGCTCGACCAAGTCAACGACCAGCCGAGCGAGTACTCAATCCGCTCAAACCGCTACAACAGAAACAAATACTTGGAGTGAACCGCAAAACCTCGCGAGTGGACAAGGGTCATCCACCATTCCCACTTTGGCGATCGATGAAAACGGCAATATGGTAGCGGTGTGGTACAATGGATCGAGTTTGTGGTATGCTTATTGGCGCACCGATACCCGGCAATGGAGTGCGCCGCAAGCCATTGCAGGAACTTAGAATGCTTGGCATGCATTAGGATTAACGGTGGTTCAAGGCGGTGACCTGCGTTTGGTCTGGCGTGAAACGCAAGCCAATAGCCAAAGTATTTTCTACGCGCGTGCAACGTGGCTAGGTAGTGGCGGCACCGGCTTTGCCTGGACGACACCCGTGCCAATCTATCAGGCTACCTCGGATGCGATGGTAGAGCGTTGGCTCGGTGAGCCAACCATTGTTGCGACGTTTGACCCGCCAGTTCGAATGCATCTCGCCTGGGACGAATACACTTACAACTACGCGACTGAAAGTTGGAGTTATGCGCTCAAGTATCTTGCTGGTGATAACGTCACATGGCAAACAACTCCAGTTACGCTTGTGTCGGATTCGATAGCCACAGCTCAACCCCAACTTGCAACAGATCGCGGTGGACGGGTGAGTTTGGTGTATCGCTATGTGGATATAAACTACAATGCGTTTGTCCATTACCGTGAATGCACCGCAACGGATTGTAGCCAGATTCAAAGTTGGAGCGCGGCGAGTGTCTTGCCTACCGTATCGGCTTCCTCTTACTTGGAATTTCCGCACCTGGCATTTGATACTGGCAAAAATGCTCACGTTACTTGGACAAGCAGTGTTCCGAATGAGTGGGCGATTTACTATACTACCCGAACCTCATCCACTGCGCCGTGGAGCGACCCAACTCCATTAGGCACTAGCGATTTTGCAATTGAACGTCCCGCACCCAATGCACTGGTTGCCGCTGGGACGCCCAACAACGTTTACATTGCGTGGAACCGGTATCTGCTGGATGCCAATGGCAGTATGATCGGGTTGGAATTGCGGTATAGCCGCTGGGATGGGCAAGGATGGGTTGGTGCCGCAACACCTCCTAGACAAAGCGGATTACTGTCCTGGGCGGGAGAACGTTGGGGTGCGCTTGGCGTTGACAAGAACAATGTGTTGCAAATGGTGTGGAATGGCGCGGGCGGCGAGGTGTGGTACGTGTCTAAATTGCAAATCGGCGTAGACATTGGTCGTTGCCGCCTCACCGAGTACTATGACACTCCACAAGGAAATTTTCGCGTTTACTACACGCGGACGTATCCGAATGGGGGAATCATATTCGAAGAGGATTGTCGGCTCTGGCCGCCCGCCAGACAGCTGGGAGTAGCCCCTAATCTGAATGATCCTTTACCACTGGATTCAATAAGTGGTTATCCACGCTTTGCAGTAATTCTGGGAGAGGGTTTGGAAGGTGCATATGCTAAATACGCCAACCTGAGTTACCCAGTCACTCAGGTTCCCAAAGATTCATCAAGCGGGCGTTATCATGTGTATGTCAGCAGCGATCCGATATGGACCGATATTCCACTCATTGGTGTCATAATGCCGATTAAAGCGAATATCACGGTACCCGACCATATGTTTATCACGCGGGGCACTTTCTACACAGCATCAGAATCAGTGTCTATTGATTGGTTGCGGACACAGGGAGCCCATGAACTCTTCCACGCGGTTCAGTGGACCTTTATTCCCAATGCAGGTGTCACATGGGCGTTCACTGAGGATTTGCGTTGGTGGATGGAGTCAACCGCAGTCTGGGCAGAGCCAAAGGTGTATTCACAGGAGGGCTGGTATCCGATGGCTTTGGATCAACTACTTGGCGCACCATACCGTTCATTAGTAAACCGCCCTTGGGGAGATGCTGGTAGATCGTACGGTACATTCATCTTCCCGACCTATCTGGAGCAGAAGGCAGCCAATTCTGAGAATATAATCCTTCAGACATGGCAACAGTACAACGGTGGAAGTATGTTAGCGACAATCAACCAAGTATTGGCAGGGTATGGAAACAAATCCGTCGCAACCGAATTTCCTGAATTTGCATGGAACAACTACTTTCTCAATGCTGGGACTTATGACAGAAACGTTGCCACATACAAGGTAATAGACAATCCCACTGGACCTCTTTCGCAAGAAAAGGAGTGGCAACTGTTTAGGCACTGGCTTCCAAACCCAAGGAAAACTCAGGCGGATATTTATGCGGGTGTTTTTGTCGAACGCGTTGGAGAAAGTAACTTTTATCCAATAGACGGTCCTATCGGTAATAATCCATTCCTTGTTGAACCGATGGGAACTGTCTATACAGAGTTCTTCACAACTACTTTGCCTGCTAACCGTGCGGCGGATCTAACGCTTACCTTCTCACTTCGGGTACCTGCTGGAAGCCCTGCTCCCAAAGTTAGTGTTATGCCAATTGCCAACTTTGCGGCAACGCCCCACCCTGGCAACAATTTTGTGCAACCAACGATTCAATGGCAAGGGACATATGCGCTTTATACATATGTCCAAACCATACAAAATTTTCACAACTTGAACCGGGTGGCAGTAGTTATTTCGAATGTGGACACTACCAACAATCAGATTTCCTTTTCCTATCATGCAACCGTTGCGCTTCGTTAGTTCGTTCCAAGGAAGGGTCTTGATCATATGCAAAACGAACATTCTCGGACCAAAACAAGTAGAATGAACATTAGACGCATAAGTCCGTATATCCTTACGATGCTTGTGGTTAGCATTGTGCTGACACTTACGGCTTGTAAGATGGAGAATACAGGCTTGAGCCAGACTACATCAATCAATCACCTCTTTCTTACATTCAACTCCAACCACTCGCGGGTAAGGGTAGGTGATACGGTACAAATGCGTTTTACAATCACAAACAGAGACCAACAACCAATAGTAATTGAATCCAGAGACAGACCTGTACTAGATATTCTCATAGCGCCCGCAGGAGGAGATGTTATTAGGTCTTGGTCGACTGAGAATCCAGACAAAGTTTCGCACCGAGTTGAATGGAAACCGTCCGAATCCAAGACACTGGAATTTGTGTGGAATGTCACGGAAGAAGACCGACTAAGCCCTCTAATCTACTTAATTGGCACAATCCATATCGATCCCAACATTGAACAGAGCGCGTATGTCACAGTGTGCCTAGAAGGGTTCTGCCGCTAGCGTACAACGGGGGAGGATACTACAGTACCCGATAGAGATCCTCTCCAAGGTGCGCGCCATGGAGATAGCTGTGCCACGCGCAGAAATCGCAATGCCAAATCGCTACACCGCGCAACCCAGCAGATGGCGCACACGCGATTATCCGCAAGACGTGGGAGCAATATTAAACGACGGCACAAACAAGACGCCGCCTTGTGAGTTTGGGGCGGCGTCTTGTTTTTCTTTGTTCTACCTCTTCTCATCCTGATTGCCCGCACGATTCACCTGTGTTATACTTTTATCCGATGGACGCACCTAACTATTTCATTCCCGACCGTGACGCGCGCACACGCGCCGCGTATCCCTTGCGCGATTTCGTTCGCGCGCCGTCGAATAGCGTCGCTCAAAAATATATCGAAGCGCTAACCGCGCCCGGCGATTTGATCGTCGATCCGTTCGGCGCGACGCCGGACGTGGCGCTTGCCGCGCACGCGCTCGGTCGCCGCGCGATTGTGGTGGATAGCAATCCGCTGTGGGCGTGGCTCGCCCGCGCGATGGTTACGTTGCCGGGCGAAAATGAAATCAATGCAACGCTCACCAAACTCGGCGATGCGATGAAGGACGACGCGCCGCTCCGCGCGCACCTTGCGCAACTGTACGCGACGATGTGCGCCGCGTGCGGCAAAGAAACGCCGGTCGATTATTTTGTTCGCGCGCGCGACGGCGGCATCGTTAAACGACATTACACCTGCGCGCATTGCGGCGAGACGCGCGATGAGGATGCCGTCGATGATGACCGCCAGCGCGCGCAATCGTTCAATGCGCGCGGGCTGCACTATCACCTCGCGTTCGAGCGCGTGATTCCCGAAGATAAATTGTACGGCGACCGTATCGAAAAAATGCTCGACCTCTACACGCCGCGCAATTTGTACGCGCTCGTTACGCTCACACAAAAAATCGATTCGCTCTTTCGCGCGGCGCGTGAGCGCAACATTCTCCTCCTCCTTCTTTTGCGCTTGCTCGACCGTGGCACGTCCTTTTATCCGACGCCGGATTCATCGCCGCAGTTGAAAGCGCACGAACGGTTCATCGAATTCAATCTCTGGCGCGAAATCGAAATTGCCGCGCGCGCGTTGAGCGAAAACGCGCGTCCGCTTCCGCTCGCCGATTCTGTCGCCGATGTTCTTAACGCGGATTCGCCGCGCGTTTTCATCGGGCGCGGAAACGCGGCGTCGATTGCACGCGAACTTGCGCCGCAATCGATTGCGCTGGTGTTATCGGCGCAACCGACGCGACGCTTGGGATTTCTCGCGCTCACGTACTTTTGGGGCGCGTGGATTCTGGGACGCACCAACGTTTCGCCGCTTGCATCAGTCCTCGATTCCAAAAAGGATTTCGCGTGGGAATTGCGTCGCTATTCCGAAATCCTCGATGAATCGCTCGCGGCAATTCGTCCGGCGATGCGCCTTGACGCGCGCGCGGTTTTCATTTTCGGCGAATCGCATCACCTCGCCATCGAAACGGTGTTGTTGGCAGGCGCGACAGCACGATTGGATTTGGAATCGTTCCTGTTTCAGCCGCGCGTCGATCAAGTTGCGCGGGGTGAGTTTAGTGATCTGCGCGGCGGTTATCGAATTGTGTTTCGCAAAAGTGAAACACCGGCGGCGCGCGGCGCGAACGGCGAACTTGAATTGCCCAGCGACGACGCGCGCGATCTTTATCGCGTGCCGGCAGCTGCGCCGCGCACGGTGAATGTTGCGCGATTGGAAGAAGCCCTTCGCCTTGCCGCACTCCAAGCGGCGCGCGAAATTTTTGCGCGGCGCGGACAAGCGCTCGCGTTTACGTGGGTGCATCACGCGGCGTATGCACGCATCGCGCGCGAAGGATTGTTGGCGCAAGCCGTCGAGGCGAAACTCAAAACGCCGCCCGGTCGCTTTGTGCACAAAGCGGTCTTCGATGGTTTGAACGCCGGGTACGCGGAAGATTTCGATCATTACGAAACGCCGACGCAATTTGTGTGGTTGCGCCGCGCGCCACTCGCTGAGCCGCTGATCGACCGCGTGGACGATGCGGTGCGGGAAATTTTGTCTCGCGGCGAAATCTCGCGCGAAGAATTGCACGACGTGATCCATCGCCAATTCCCCGGCGACCTCACGCCCGAAGCTGGGTTGGTTGAGTTATGTGTTGCGGCGAGCCACGTCCCGATAACGGAATACATGCGCGCAATCGAGTGGTTGATGAAGTTAGGCGAAAGACTTGATTACACTGTCGTCCCAAATTTCAAATTCCAAACCTCAAATTCCAAAACAAATCGCAAATCGGCAATCGAAAATTTTGATGTGGCGTGGCTTGAGGACGGCGAGTTGGCGCACGGTTTTATTTGGCGCGAACGCGCGCAATTTGCCGATTTGTGCCACATTCAAATTGCGCCGGCGTGCGGATATCTCATTGTGCCGGACAATGTCGTGGGATTGTTGCAGGCAAAGTTATCGCGCTTGCCTCTGCTCGCCGATGCGTTTCACGAAGCCGGCTGGTATTTTGTGCGCGCGCCATTCGTCGAACGATTGTTGAATCAAGAGACGCTCGAACGCCGCGATTTGGTGTTTATGACCGGACTCGAACCGCCGAGTTTTGAAAAAGGGAAACAGTTGGAGTTGTTTGAGCAAGTGTAGCAACGCCATCGGTGAGATAGACTCGGTTGGCGAACCCGCCGCCGATTTCGAATCGGCGGCTCAACGAGGTCGAAATCGGTTTGAAACCGATTGGCTAACTCGATTCATCGAGCTTTCACTTACGTGAGACGGACGTTTCAAACGTCTGTTGGAGTTGGAGTTCGCATTCTATCGGATGGCATCATTTGCAAAACAAACATCGGGGCTGAGAATTTTTCAACCCCGATGTCATTATTTCTGCTTACTGCCGACTGCGGACTATTCCTTCACTTCCCGAAACTCACCATCCACCGTGTCCGATCCTTTGGGCGGTTCTTGTCCACCGCCGGGCGGAGGCGTCGCGCCGCCGGGTTGTTGCTGATACATTCGCTCGCCGATCTTTTGGAGCGTTTGCGCCAGGTCCTCCGTCTTGCGTTTGATGTCGGCGATGTCTTTGCCGGGCATTGCGTTCTTGAGCGCAAATACCTTGCCTTCGATTTCGCTCTTGACATCGGCGGGCATTTTGTCGCCCAAATCCTTCAACATCTTTTCCGATTGATACACCGCGCTGTCGGCGTTGTTGCGGACTTCGACTTCCTCTTTGCGCTTTTGATCTTCCGCCGCAAATTTCTGCGATTCCTTCACCATCCGGTCGATTTCCTCTTTGCTCAACCCGGACGACGCGGTGATCGTGATGTGTTGCGCGCGATTCGTCGCTTTGTCGGTTGCCGTAACGTTGACGATGCCATTCGCGTCGATGTCGAACGCCACTTCGATTTGCGGAACGCCGCGCGGCGCCGGCGGAATGCCGTCGAGGATAAAGCGCCCGAGTGTCTTGTTGTCCGCCGCCATCGGACGTTCGCCTTGCAAAACGTGAACTTCAACCTGCGTTTGCGCATCCGCGGCAGTCGAAAAGATTTGCGATTTCTTGGTTGGAATCGTCGTGTTGCGTTCGATCAACGGCGTCATCACCCCACCCAGCGTTTCGATGCCGAGCGTCAACGGCGTCACGTCGAGCAACAAGATATCTTTGACTTCGCCGCCGAGCACGCCGGCTTGAATTGCCGCGCCAATCGCGACGACTTCATCGGGATTGATGCCCTTGTGCGGTTCTTTGCCGAAATATTTTTGCACCACTTGTTGCATCATTGGCATACGCGTTTGTCCGCCAACCAAAACAACTTCGTTGATTTGCGACGGCGACAATTTGGCGTCTTCCATCGCGCGCTTGACGGGATTCAGCGAATTTTCGACGAGATCGCCAACAAGTTGTTCGAGTTTTGCGCGCGTCAGTGTCATCGTCAAGTGTTTCGGTCCCGACGCATCGGCAGTGATGAAGGGCAGATTGATTTCGCTCTGCATCACGGTTGAGAGTTCGATCTTGGCTTTTTCCGCGGCTTCTTTTAGACGTTGCAACGCCATCCGGTCATTGCGCAGATCGATGCCGGACTCGCGCTTGAACTCATCGACGATCCATTGAATCACGCGCTGATCCAGATCGTCGCCGCCAAGGAACGTGTCGCCGTTTGTCGATTTCACTTCGAACACGCCTTCGCCAAGCGACAGAATCGAAATGTCGAACGTGCCACCGCCAAAATCGTACACGGCAATCGTCTCGTCTTTCTTCTTGTCAAGTCCGTACGCGAGCGATGACGCGGTGGGTTCGTTGATGATGCGCAACACTTCCAAACCGGCAATTCGTCCGGCGTCTTTGGTTGCCTGACGTTGCGAGTCGTTAAAGTACGCGGGCACGGTAATGACCGCTTGGGTTACCGTTTCGCCCAGGTACGCTTCCGCATCCGCTTTAAGTTTGGCAAGAATCATTGCCGAGATTTCCGGCGGCGAGTATTGTTTGCCCGCCAGTTCCACCCACGCATCGCCGTTTTTTGCTTCGATGATTTTGTACGGCAGAATTTTGCGTGCCTTTTGCACTTCGGGATCGGCGAACTTGCGCCCCATCAAACGCTTGATGGAGAAAATGGTATTTTCCGGATTGGTGATTGCTTGCCGTTTGGCAACCTGACCCACCAAGCGTTCGCCGGTCTTGGTGATGGCGACGACGGACGGTGTGAGGCGCGAACCTTCCGTGTTCGTAATGACGACCGGATCACTCCCTTCCATCACCGCCACCACTGAGTTGGTTGTTCCTAGATCAATTCCAATGATTTTAGATTTTGTAGCCATCGTATCTACTCCTCGAGTTTCTCTTTCAATTGTTATCCCGTGATGCGTGATACGCGAATGTTCACGCATCACGTTTCACGTTATTTTTTCTTCGCTACTTTGACCATCGTCGGGCGTAGCACCCGGTCGTTCAATTTGTAACCCTTTTGCAATTCGGCGATGACGATGCCGTCTTCGTGCTGATCGGTCTCTTCGTGAATCACCGCCTCGTGCACGTTCGGGTCGAACGGTTTATTCAACGCGTCGATGGTTTTCAACCCCTCCGCTTCGAGTAACATTTGCATTTTGCGTGCAATCAGCATCACGCCGTCGATCCACGTCAGATCGCGCAAATTGTCCGGGATCGTTTGCGCCGCGCGATCAAAATCGTCGAGGATCGGCAAGAGCCGCGCGATGAGCGTCGCGTTGAAAAATTTGCTCATCTCCGCCGCGTCTTTCTCGGTGCGCTTTTTATAGTTGGATAAATCCGCCGCCGCACGTCGCCAGTTGTCCAAATACTCCGCCGATTTTGCGCGTTCCTGCTCCACAAGTTTTTTCAATTCTGTCGCATCGTCCGGTAGTTCGGCTGGTGTCAATGCTTCGGGATTGTCTTTGATTTCTTCTGCCATTTATCCTAAACCTCCGTTTCAGTAAGCAGTAGGCGGTAGGCAGAAAGCAGTTAACTCTGCCTTCTGCCAACTGCGTACTGCCTTCTATGCTTTTATCGTCCGTACATCCGCGCCATCAAATCGTCGAGCAAACTCGACACGTACCGCACCACGCCGATTGTGCGCGCGTACTGCATTCGCACCGGTCCCAGCACGCCAATCACGCCGCTCGATTCGCCGGGCACGCCGTAACGCGACAAGACCATACTGTAATCGGTCATTTCGTCGCGCCGGCTTTCGCCGCCGATGACAACTTGGACGCCGCGCTCCGGCGCCCAATCGCTCAACATCTGCTCCAGAAAGGTGCGTTGCTCCAGCATTTCCAACAACGTTTGCATGCGCTCGATGGCGGCGAATTCCGGCTGGCGTAGAATATCCAGAATGCCGTCGCGGTACACATCGTGCGACGAACGATGATCGATCTGTTGCATCAGCGCCACGACGATGTTGACGACGGTGGCTTCGAACGCAGTGAGCGCCAATGTCGAACTCTTGATTTGCTCGGCGGTGAGTCCGCCAAAATGATCGCTCAACCGATTGGAAATCCGCATCAGTTCTTCTTGCGCAATCGATTGGCTGAGCGCGAGCATCTGTTGCTTGACGGTGCCATCCTGCAAAACCAAGACGAGCAGGGCAATCTGTTCGCTGATCGAGACGAGTTGCAAATTCTTGAAACGACATCGCGTCGATTGCGGTGCCGTTACCAGCGCGGTGTTGCGCGACGTGTGCGCGAGTACCGCCGCCGCCAGTCGCATCCATTGATCCACATCGAGCGTAACTTGGTGGAACTGGTGGCGAATCATTCGCTGTTCCACCGGCGGCAGTTCGAACTCTTGCATCAGCGATTCGACAAAATACCGATAACCCTTTTCGGTTGGGATGCGCCCGGCAGATGTGTGCGGGTGCGTCAAGTACCCCAAATCCTCCAGGACGGCGAGTTCGTTACGAATCGTCGCCGAACTGACATCGGCGAGCCCGCGTTTGCGAAGCGTCTCCGACCCAATCGGCTGAGCCGATTCGACATATTGCTTGACGACAAGTTCAAGGATTTTTTCTTGACGTTTGGTTAAACTTGCCATAAAATTAGAACCTGATTCTGTTTAGCACTCTCGATATGCGAGTGCCAAGATAATACCACAACCCTTTCTCTCTGTCAAGCATTCGCAAAGAAATTCTTGCGCTTGATTAGCGTAGCCATACGGAATCCAATCACGTAGCCAATCGATGGGTCGAATAAACCACCTGCAGCGATGGCTTGAGGAGTGGTTGACAAATGTGTAACATTCCGCTTATAATGCCCAAAGAGTTGTGCAGTCGCGCTGTCGGGTTGCTGTTGATTGCTGGGGTGAATGTCATCTTTTTGGTGTCGTCGGTTGTTCCACCCTGTCTCACGTAGACGCGCGTGGAAGAACCGATTTTTTGTTTTCAAGGTATTGAGGAGTATTGCGAATGACCCAAGCCAAACCTTACGATGATCATCTGGATGATGAATACTGGCGAATGGTGTTGGGCGAAACCTCACCCGCCGCGCCGCCGATGCCCAGCGTTCCGCCGGCAATCAGTGGCTGGACGCGCGCTGAGGCAAGTTACGCGCAAGGTGAAACGCTCGAACTCAAAGTGATTGGCTACAATCGCGGTGGACTGTTGGTCGATTTGGGCGACGTGAACGGATTTGTGCCAGCGTCGCAATTGAGTAACCTGCCCCGCCAGTTAACCGATGAAGATCGGATGAACACGCTCGCGCGGTACGTTGATACACACTTGCGCCTCAAAGTCATCGAGTTTGATCGCGCGCGCAATCGTTTGATCTTATCCGAGCGCGTTGCCAATCCGCCGGTCTCGCGCACCGATCAACTCCTCGCCGAAATTCAGCCGAATGAAACGCGTCGTGGTACCGTGCGCAACGTGACCAACTTTGGCGCGTTCATCGATTTGGGCGGCGTCGAAGGATTGATCCACGTTTCGGAATTATCGTGGCAGTACGTTGCGCATCCGCGCGATGTCTTGTCGCCGGGCCAAGAAATCGATGTGTTTGTGATGGAAGTCGACCGCGAGCAGAAACGGATTGCGTGCAGTCTCAAGCGGCTCAAGCCAAATCCGTGGACGGACATTACGACTAAAATCAAGCCGGGCGATTGGGTCAGCGGCGTCGTCACCAGTGTCGTTGCGTTTGGCGCGTTCGTCCGCGTCGCCGAAGGTGTGGAAGGATTGTTGCACATTTCGGAATTGGCGGGCAAGGATTTTTCGCACCCGCGCGATTTATTGCAAGAAGGTCAGACGATTCAAGTCCGCGTGATGGAACTGGAGCCAAGCCAGCAACGGATCAAACTTAGTCTGCGCCAGATGATCGAACGCGGCAACGGCTCCGATCCCGCCCGTGATAGTCAGTGGATCGAAGCGTGGGACCAAGTCCCGCCGCCGCCCGATAACGATGATAATTATTGGGAGAGTCTCATCAAGTAATGTCGCCGCGTAAATCACGCACTCAAAAAGAACACCCGGAACAACTCTCGCTCTTTGAGCGCTTGGGCTTGAGCATTTCTACCGCGCGCGTGCGCGAGATCGCCGGCGTTATTGTGTTTCTGATCGGCGGCATCACGTTGCTCACCTTTTTCGGCGTTACACGCGGCACCGTTGGCGATCTGTGGGCAGGCGCGTTGCGCGCGTTGTTTGGTTGGGGCGCATTCGTTTTACCGCTCGCGGCATTTGTCGCGGGCGCGCTGTTGTTACGCCGCGGCGAAACCATTGAACGCAAAATCGAATGGGGTCGCATTTTCGCCGCCGAAATCTTTTTCGCCGTCGTGATTGCACTCGTCCATTTCTTCACACCATCGACGAATCCAGCGACGTTGGCGCAAAACGGCGACGGCGGCGGATTTGTCGGTTATGCCATTAGTTACGGCATCGCTTCGCTCGTCGGTGATACGACAACCACCATCGGATTAATTTTAGTTGGCGCGTTGACGATTCCCGGCATGCTGGGTTTGAGCGCGCTCCAATTGCGCGCGTGGAGTGATGCGCTTGCCGCGCGTGCGAGCCAAACAAAACCCGTGCCTGCCAGAATCACCGCGCCAACCAAAACTGCTGGCGATGATTTTCCGGCACCCAAAGCCAAACCGCTTGCGCCCTTTGTGCAACCGTCGAGCAAACCGATCCCGGCACCGACAGAAAAAATAACCAAGCCACCGCTCGAATCCGCGCCGACGGTTCGGCCCGTCTTTGGTACCAAGCCGCCGATGAAAATGCCGGGCACGCCGCAACCGATTCTCACGCCGCGCACACGCACCCGGCGACGCACGCCGCAATTGCCGTCGATTGAAATTCTCGATCCATCGAACGAAGCCAAATACAGTTCCGACGAAGCGCGGCGGCAAGGGGCGACGATTGTCGAAACGCTCGCCAATTTTGGCATCCCGGTCGAATTGCTCGACGATGAGATTCGCGTCGGTCCGACCATCACGCAATTCGGTTTAAAACCCGGTTTTGTCCAAGTCCGCACCGGCGATGGCAAAACCCAACAACGCAAAGTGCCGGTCAATCGCATTGTAACCTTGCAACACGATTTGGAACTCGCGCTCGCGCGCGCGCCGATTCGCATCGAAGCGCCGGTGCCCGGGCGTCCGATTGTCGGCATCGAAGTGCCGAACCAAGCCATTTCAGTCGTCTCGTTGCGCGGCGTGATGGACAGCGACACGTTCAAGAACAAAAAGAAAAAGTCCGGCTTGGCGATTGCCTTGGGCCGCGATGTTTCCGGCGCATCCGAAGTCGCTGACCTTGGAGCGATGCCGCATTTGCTCATCGCCGGCGCAACCGGCTCCGGCAAATCCGTTTGCATCAACGCCATCGTCGCGTGTCTCTTGTTCAACAACTCGCCCGATGACTTGCGTTTGATTATGATCGATCCTAAACGTGTCGAGTTGGTGAATTTCAACGGCATCCCGCATCTGTTGGGTCCCGTCGTCGTCAACACCGATGAAGTGGTGTCGTGTTTACGCTGGCTCACGCGCGAGATGGATCAACGATTCAATTTATTTGCGAAAGAAAAAGTTCGCAACATCGACGCGTACAACGAAAAGATGAAAAGAAGCGACGGCGACACGATGCCGTACATCGTCGCGCTGATCGACGAGTTGGCAGACTTGATGCTCGCCGCGCCGGAAGAAACCGAAAAGTTATTGACGCGGCTCGCCCAAATGGCGCGCGCGACCGGCATTCATTTGGTCATTGCCACGCAACGCCCGTCGGTTGATGTGGTAACCGGTCTCATCAAAGCGAATTTTCCATCGCGCATTTCATTTGCGGTTACCAGCAGTGTCGATTCGCGCGTCGTGCTCGACACGCCGGGCGCGGAAAAATTGCTGGGCAAAGGCGATATGCTTTATATGGCGAATGATTCGTCGAAGCTATTTCGCTTACAGGGCTGTTTCGTGTCCGACGACGAATTATCGCGGCTCGTACATTTCTGGCGCGAGAAAGCCATCACCGATATGCGCGAAGTTGCCGAAGTGCCGCCGTGGAAAGACCTCGGCAACGGCAAAGAGAGCGGCGACGATGTACTGATCGAAGAGGCGATCCAGATTGCCGCCGAGTTGGATCACCTTTCGATTTCCTTATTGCAACGCAAACTGGGAATCGGTTATCCGCGCGCGGCGCGCTTGATGGATCAATTGGAAGAACGCGGCATTGTCAGCCACGACGATGACGGCGGCAAGGGACGCTTGGTGCTGAAAGAGGAACCGGCGGCAACGCCGAAGAAGAAAAAATAAACGGAGGATTTATGCCCAGACCCAGACCGGTGCAAGAAGACGAAGGCAAGAAAAAAGACGTGATTGAAGCAGAAGGAATTGTAACCGAAGCCCTTCCCAACGCAATGTTCCGCGTCCAACTCGACAGCGGACATTCGGTGCTTGCGCACATTTCCGGCAAGATGCGGATGTACTACATTCGCATTCTGCTGGGTGACCGCGTTACCGTCGAACTGTCGCCGTACGATTTGACGCGCGGGCGCATCACGTATCGCTTTAAAAAATAATTTCCGTTGCCCGTTGAGGTGTGGCGATGAACACCCAAACCATCGATCCGAAATCGATCCGCCCCTCGCCGATTGCCGGCACGTGGTATCCCAGCGCGCCGCGTGAATTGGCGCAAACCGTTGACGATTATCTTGCGCACGCGAAATATTTTTCGACGACGGATGAACTTATTGCTTTGATTTCTCCGCACGCGGGTTATCCATACTCCGGCCAAACTGCCGCGTACGCCTATCGTCAACTCGAACATCGCCAATTCGATACGGTTGTGCTGCTGGGACCCAGCCACTATGACGATTTCGGTGCGTATGCGATCAGCGCGAAAAAATATTACGGCACGCCGCTTGGCGCAGTCGAACTCGATCAACCGTTCATCGCCGAGTTGAGCAAGCGCGTCCACCTTATGCGCGTCGAACGTGACCGCGAACACTCGCTGGAAATTCAGTTGCCATTTCTCCAACGCTGTCTGGGCGATTTCAAACTCGTGCCGATTATGATGTCGCTCCCATTTTACATTGTTGGCGAAAAAGCGCTACGCCCGAGCGAACAACTTGCCACCGCGCTCGCGGAACTCGCGCGCGACCGGCGCGTCCTCTTTGTCGCCTCGTCCGATCTTTCGCATCTGCCGGATTATCAAGCCGTCAAACATTTCGACGCGCGCACCGAAGAGTTGGTTGCCTCGTTCAATCTTTCCGAACTTGTGCGTTATATGTGGGCGGAGGGAGAGTGTCGCGCGTGCGGCGACTCGCCGATTGTGACCGCGTTGCTCGCGGCAAAAATATTAGGCGCAGATCGCGCACAAGTTTTACATCGCACCAATTCCGGCGACGTGACCGGCGAACGGCAACATTCCCAGTATGTCGTCGGATATATGGCGGTGGGTGTGTACAAATCCAAGTTGTGATTCTATCAAATTCCTAGCGACGGAAGACGGAGGACAGAGGACAGACGCAGGCATCGGTCGTCGGTCATTCGTCCTCCGTCGATGATTTTCAAATGCAATACGCTCAAGTGGTCGTCAACACGCCGGTCGTCATCCGCAAGCCGCTCGAAGAAGAGAATCAGCCCAACGAATCTTTGCGCGAGCGCGCGTTCACGTACTCGATCCCGGCACACCTCGCCGACAAAATTGCGCTGGGTCAATTGGTGTGGGTGCCCTTCGGTTCGCGTCGGCTTCAAGGTATTATCATCGCGTTCAGCGAAACTTCGCCAGTCGAGCAAACCAAGGACATCGACGAAATTGCCGACGCGCGCCCACTTTTGTCGATTACACAACTTGAGCTCGCGCGCTGGATGGCGCGCACGTACCTTTGCTCACTTTACGATGCGCTAAGTTTGATGCTTCCCCCCGGCATTGAACAGCCGACCGAAATTTTGCTTTCGCTTGCGCCGGAATTTTCGCGTGACAACCTCACGCCAAAGCAACTTGCACTTGTCGATGTACTCGCGCGCGATGGTTCGGCGAAATTATCCCAACTGCCGCGCGATTTGCGTGCGGCGGTCGATCCGCTGGCGCAACGCGGCATCGTTATCAAGAAAACGGTGGTTGCGCCGGTGCGCGCGAAACCCAAGCGCGTCAATATGGTGCGATTGCTGTCGGAAGAAAAAGTTGCGACACTCACTCCGCGATTGCAAGAAAAAGCGCGTCAGATTGTCGAATTTCTAAAATCGGAAAACAAACCAGTGTGGGTCGGCGCGATTTACGCGGCGCTTGAAAATAGTTCGCTGCAAGATTTGCGGAAACTCGAAGCCGCTGGGATCGTGGCGCTGGAAGAAAAAGAGATTTGGCGTGATTCGCTTGCTGGTCGCGTGTTTGATGTGGTCGAGCCGCCCAAGTTGACCACGGAACAAAAAGCGGCGTGGGATCAAATTGCCTTGTCATTGCGAGAAGCCGCGCAGGCGGCGACGAAGCAATCTCCAAGTTACTTGGAGATTGCTTCGCACAAGTCGCTCGCAATGACATTCCTTCTTCACGGCGTTACCGGCTCCGGCAAAACCGAAATCTATATGCGCGCGCTCGCGGAAATTATTGCGCAAGGCAAACAAGGCATCGTGCTCGTGCCGGAAATTTCGCTCACACCGCAAACGCTTCGACGCTTTGGCGCGCGCTTCAAGCGGATGGCGGTGATTCACTCGCGTCTCGGTATCGGCGAGCGGTACGATACGTGGCGACGTTGTCGCGCCGGCTTGATCGATGTTGTGATCGGCGCGCGGTCGGCGTTGTTTGCGCCGGTGCCCCATCTGGGTTTGATCGTGATCGATGAAGAACACGATGCGTCGTACAAACAAGCGGAGACTCCGCACTATCATACGCGTGCTGTCGCGCTCGAACTTGCGCGGCGAGTTGGCGCGACGGTGATCCTGGGAAGTGCGACGCCGGCTTTGGAAACGTACTATCGTGCGGCGCGCCGCGAATTCACATTGCTTGAATTACCCAAACGTGTGATGGGACACGCGCAAATCATTCAAAAATCCAAAATCCAAATTCCCAATTCCAAACTGGTTGTGCGTGAATTGGGAGCCGATTATCCGGACGCGCGATATTTGGATTTGCCGCCGGTCGAGATTGTCGATTTGCGTGCGGAGTTGAAAGCCGGCAATCGCTCGATGTTTTCGCGCGCTTTGCAGCGTGAGATGGCGCGCGTGCTTGCGGCGCGCGAGCAAGTTATTTTGTTTTTGAATCGGCGCGGGACGGCGACGTTTATTCTGTGCCGCGATTGTGGTTACGTGTTCAAATGTCGTCGTTGTGATAATCCGATGACTTTTCACGGAACCGGCGATCAACTTGTTTGCCATCATTGCAATCGCCGCGACCGCGTGCCGGCGAAATGTCCACAGTGCGGCGGCGCGCGCATTCGCTTTTTCGGCGTCGGCACGGAAAAGGTGGAAGCGGAAATTCAAACCCTCTTTCCCCAAGCGCGGACGTTGCGGTGGGACTGGGATGTTACGCAAGGCAAGCGCGGCAGCGCGCACGAGGCGATTCTGGAAAAATTTGTGCAACGCCAAGCCGATATTTTGATCGGCACGCAAATGATCGCCAAAGGACTGGACTTGCCGTTTGTCACGCTTGTCGGTGTCGTCAGTGCGGATACGTCGCTCAACTTGCCGGATTTTCGCGCGGGTGAGCGGACGTTTCAATTGTTGACCCAGGTTGCCGGGCGCGCGGGTCGCAGTATTCTCGGCGGCAAGGTCATCGTGCAAACGTACAACCCGGATCATTACGCGATTGTCGCTGCGGCGCAACACGATTATCGCGCGTTCTATGATCGCGAAATCGCGTTCCGCCGCGAGCAAAATTATCCGCCATTTAGTCGATTGATTCGATTGCTGTATTCGCACGCGAACGAAAAGCAAGCGCAAAACGAAGCGATAAAAATGCAACACGCGCTTGCGACGCGCATCGCGCAATGCGGCTTGCCGGCCATCGATTTGATTGGGCCCGCGCCGGCATTTTTTCATCGCGTGCGCGGCGAATATCGTTATCAAATCATCGTGCGCGGGGAAAATCCAAATGCGCTCGTACAAGACATCGCGTTGCCGCTCGGTTGGCGCGTCGATGTTGATCCAGAAAGTGTACTTTGAAAGCAAAGGAGAAAAATGTTGCCTCTCGATACGCAAGATATGCTCGGGCTCATCAAGAACGGACTTACGCCGGCGGCGCATAAAAAACGCATCATCGTCGTCGGTGCTGGGATGGCGGGACTCACTGCTGCGTACGAATTGCAACGCGCCGGGCACGATGTCGTGGTGCTTGAGGCGCAGCAACGCGTGGGCGGGCGTGTATACACCGTGCGCGATCCGTTCACGCACGGATTGTACGGCGAGTTCGGCGCGATGCGAATTCCACGCACGCACACTTTGACGATGGCATACATCGACAAGTTCAAAATCAAAACCGCACCGTTCACGATGGGCAATTCCAAAGCGTACTATTTTCTCAACGGGCGCAAATTCCGGAAGGCCGAAGCCGACGCGAATCCGGACGCGCTGGGTTTTGAAACTGCGCCGCACGAAAAGGGCAAGACCGTCGATCAGTTGTGGGCGGCGACGTTGATGCCGATTGTCAAAAAGTTGGAGCAAGAGGGACAATCGGCGTGGCAGGAAATTGTTCAGCAAAACGATCAGTACTCGGTGCGCGAATTTTTGGAAGCGCACAACTGGTCGGAAGGCGCGATTGAAATGTTCGGCTTGCTGATGGATTACGAAGCGCTGATGAACTCATCGTTCCTTGAACTGTTGCGCGAAGAAGTGGGAAACTTTTACACGAATATGATCGAGATCGAAGGCGGGAGCGACAACTTGCCAAACGCGTTTCTGCCGGAATTGAAACACCGCATTCGGTTCGGCGCGAAAATGATTGCCATCGATCAAGCGCCCGATCTCGTCACGATTCATTATCGCACCGCGACCGGGCGGCGGTCGGTCACCGGCGATTACGCGATCATCACCGTGCCATTCCCGGTTTTGCGCCACGTTGAAGTGTTGAAACCGTTCTCGCACGGCAAGCAACGTGCGATTCGTCAATTGCATTACGATGCGTCGGCGAAAATTTTGTTTCAATGCCGGCGGCGCTTCTGGGAAGAAGACGAAGGGATTTACGGCGGCGGTACGATCACCGATTTGCCGATTCGGATTGTCTACTATCCCGATCACGGACGCGAAACCGGGCGCGGCGTGATGCTCGCAAGTTACACGTGGTCGGAAGACGCGCAACGATGGGGTTCGCTTTCGCCGCGCGACCGGCTTGAGCAGGCGTTGGAAAATATGGCGCAGATTCATCCGCAAATCGTCGATGAATTTGAAGTGGGCGCATCGTGGATGTGGCACGACGATGAATTTGCCGGCGGCGCGTTTGCCTTGTTCGACCCCGGGCAACAATCGTTGTTGTACAACGACATCATCAAATCGGAAGGGCGCCTCCACTTTGCCGGCGAACATGCCTCGCTTGCGCATGCGTGGCTTCAAGGTGCGATTGAATCCGGCTTGCGCGCGGCAGTTGAGATCCATCGGCAGATGCCGTGATGCGACAAATGACCAAAGACGCACGACGAAAAATCGGTTGTTCATCTTTGGTCTTTTGGGCAAATCGCGGTAGAATGGAAGTATGAAACGTCAAAGAGCATCAGCCACCAGCGAGAAGAAAAAACTGAACAAGCAATTGGTGCGGCAGACGTTACGCGGATACCGGTGGATGAACGAGATCACCGCCGCCGAAGAACGCGAGTGGGCAAAGCGATTGACCGCGCAAGAAGCGTGGCGAACATTCGAGAAATTGTATCTAACCTGGAAACAGACCGGCTCGCGCGCGGGCGGAGACTGGGAAGCGCTTGATCGTTTGCGGATGGCTGAATTGATTCAGACGCAGAAAATTTTCGTGCGTCTTGCACAAGCCGGAAAGCGACGATGAACGATTTGTTCGACGCCGCTTGGGAAATTCATCAATTCCTGAGCCAACACAAAATTGCGTACGCCATCATCGGCGGATTTGCAGTGCAACAGTGGGGAGTTCCACGCCTCACTGTCGATGTAGATTTGACGGTATTCACGCCGATAGAACAGGGAACCGATGAATTAGTTCGGCTCATCCATACACAATTTCCGCGCCGCGTTTCTGACCCCTATGAGCTTGCACGTCGAGCGCGGTTGATTGTGACTCGGGCATCCAACGGACGCGGCATCGATATTTCTTTTGCGATTCCGGGTTATTGGGATGAAATGCTGGAACGTACAACTGACTTTGAACTCGAACGTGGCAAAGTAGTCAGAATCTGTTCGGCTGAAGATCTTGTCATCCACAAATGTATTGCCGGGCGTCCGCAAGATTTGAGAGACATTATCGGGGTGGTTGCTCGCCAGGGAAAAACCCTAGACGCTGAATACATTCGCAAATGGTTGAAGATATTTGTCCAAACACTTGCTGAACCGAAAATATTGGAACGATTTGAGGATGCCTGCAAGGAAGCGCGTACTGCCGGGCAAAAAAAGATACTTGGGAAAGCCAAGCCTTTCAAACGGCGCAAATAATCTCAATGAGGAGACAAAAATGAAACCACGCACGATGGCGGAACCTTACAAAATCAAAATGGTCGAGCCAATCAAAATGACCACACGCGAATATCGCGCGCAGAAAATCCGCGAAGCCGGCTATAACACGTTCTTGCTCAAAAGCGAAGACGTGTACATCGACTTGCTCACCGATTCCGGCACGAGCGCGATGAGCGATTGGCAATGGTCGGGGATGCTGTTGGGCGACGAAGCGTACGCCGGCGCGCGCAACTTTTACAATCTCGAAAAAGCGGTGCAAGAGATTTACGGATTCAAATATCTTGTGCCGACGCATCAAGGTCGCGCGGCGGAACACATCACGTCGCAACTCCGCATCAAGCCGGGACAGTACGTGCCGATGAATATGTATTTCACGACGACGCGCGAGCACGCCGAACGCGCCGGCGGCGTCTTTTACGATTGCATCATCGACGAGGCGCACGATGCAGCGAATCCGCATCCGTTCAAAGGCAACGTCGATCTCAACAAACTGCAAAAACTCGTGGACGATAAAGGCGCAGAAGCGATTGCGTACCTTTCGATTGCGCCGTGCGTGAACATGGCGGGGGGGCAACCCTTTTCGATGGCGAATTTGCGCCAAGTGTCGGCGTGGGCGAAGAAGTACAACTTGCCGATTATCTTCGACGCGACACGCGCCATCGAAAATTGTTATTTCATCCAACAACGCGAAGCCGGGTACGCGAACAAACCGGTGCGCGAAATCTTGCGCGAGATGATGTCGTTCGGCGAAGGGATGACGATGTCGTCGAAGAAAGATAACCTTGTCAACATCGGCGGCTTTTTGGCGACGAACAACGAATGGTTTTTCACTAAAGCGAAAGAGATGGTCGTCGTGTTCGAGGGCTTGCACACGTACGGCGGTTTGGCGGGGCGCGATATGGAAGCGATTGCGCGCGGCATTTACGAAATGATCGATGATGCATACATCGCGAGCCGCATTCGTCAGGTCGAATATCTCGGCAATCGCATCAAGGATGCCGGGATTCCGATTGTTCTGCCAATTGGCGGGCACGCGGTTTTCCTCGATGCAAAAAGATTCCTGCCACACATTCCGCAGGAACAATTTCCGGCGCAAGCATTGGCGGCGGCATTGTACGTCGATAGCGGCGTGCGCGGGATGGAACGTGGGATCGTCAGCGCCGGGCGCGACCACAAAACCGGCGGGCATCACAAACCGAAATTGGAACTTGTACGGTTGACGATTCCGCGCCGCGTGTACACGAATTTGCATATGGATGTCGTCGCGGAAAGTTGCATGGCGTTGTACGAAGAGCGAAACAAGATCAAGGGATTGCAAATGACGTACGAGCCAGAGAGTCTGCGGTTCTTCCAGGCGCGGTTCGAGGAAATGTAAATCATCCGCGAATTACACGAATCGACGCGAATATATTTCGTGAAGATTCGTGTAATTCGCGGATTAAATTGAGGTTTGATTTGCGCCGCATAATTCTCGCATCGATCATTTTGATTTACCTCGGGCTCGGTTGGCTCTACGCCGTCTTCACCCCCAAATGGCAGACGCCGGACGAGCCGGCGCATTTCAATTACATCCGCCACCTTGCCGAAACCAGCACGTTGCCGGTCCTGCAACCCGGCGATTTCAATGCCGATTATCTTGAGCAAATCAAAGCGGCAAAATTTCCACCGTCGATGTCGATTGATGCGATTCGTTACGAGTCGTACCAACCGCCGCTGTACTATCTCGCCGCGACGCCGGTGTACTTGATTGCGCGCGGATTCGGCGTCGACGCGACGGTGATTATATTGCGATTGGTTTCCGTCGCGTTCGGCGCGATTGTTTTGCTCGTCGCATTCAACATCGTGCGCGAAATTTTTTCCGATGACGATTTACTTGCGCTCGCGACGATTGGCTTGATGGCAACCGTGCCGCAACATCTTGCGGTGAGTGCGTCGATCAGCAACGATCTGGCGGCGGAGTTGGTGCTGATTTTGATTTTGTGGCTGGCGGTCAAGCGCGTCAAAAATACACTGGGTGATGCTCAATTCACAATCTTGGGTGGTGTGCTTTTCGGCGCGGCGTTGCTGACCAAGACGACGACGTACGTGCCGGGTGCCGCGTTGTTAGCGGTTGCTGAAATCGCACATAGCGGTCGTTGGTCAGCGGCCGTCGGTCAGCTCTTGAAATTGTTTGCGCTCGCGCTTCTCATTGCCGCACCAATGTTCATTCGCGGCGCACTCACGTACAGTATCACCGATCCGCTTGGCATCGCGCGGCATGATGCGATTGTTGTTGGGCAACTGACGACGGCGCAAGTCATCGACCAATCTGGGTTGAAGAGTGTCGTGTTCAAATTTGGCGCGGTGACGTTCAAATCGTTCTGGGCGCAGTTCGGTTGGATGGGCGTGCTGGTCAATGATCGCATCTACGTCGCGCTGGCGATGTTGGGCGCGATTGCCCTGCTCGGTTTTATGTTTTACGTTTTTCGCATTCTTCGCCATCGCGAAATATGGACGATGGTTCAACGCTGGTGTGTCGGTTTGCTCCTCGTGTTGCTTGTCGTTGCCACCGTTGATTACATCGGCTACAATTTCAAATTCTTTCAGCCACAGGGACGGTATCTCTTCCCCGCGCTGATTTCAATTGCAGTCTTTTTCGTCGTCGGTTTGCGGGAATTGATCGCGCGCGAATATCAACGCAGCGTCTTTGCACTGTTGTACGTCGGGTTGGTCGCGCTCGATCTTGTGTGTTTATTCTGGTTCATTGTTCCACAATTACGCAATTAACTTGGAGTTTGACGATGGGCTTTTTTGACAACCTCAAATCTATGTTTTTGCCACCTGCCGATCCCAACGCGATGTGGCTTTACGTGAAATGCAAACGTTGTGGCACGCCACTGGCGGTTCGGGTGGATTTGCGTAATGAACTCAGCGCCGATTACGAAAGCGGCGGTTATGTGCTTTACAAAGAAATGATGGATAGCGAGTGCTTTACCCTGATGCGCGCCGAAATTCGATTCGATGCTAAACGCAACATCGTCGAGCAGAAGATTGACAAGGGCGAGTTCATCACCAAAGAAATGTACGATATCATCCAAGGCGAGAAACAAGCAAAGCATGACTGACGACTATTATCCATTACAGTTGCGTGCGGTCGCCAAAGAAATGGTTTGGGGGGGGCGCAATTTAGAACGATTGCTCGATAAACCGTTTGCCCCGGATGTGATGATTGGCGAAACTTGGGAAGCGTGGGATGGATGTGTTATCGAAAATGGCAAACACCGTGGTGCAACGCTGGGTCAACTGATCGAACAAGATGCCGCCGGGATTTTAGGAACGACGGTTGGCAAGCGATTGCCGTTGCTCTTCAAATTCATCGATGCGCAAGGCGATCTTTCGGTTCAGGTGCATCCCACCGATGAGCAAGCGCAACGACTCGAGAATTATCCGTACGGCAAAACCGAAGCGTGGTACATTTTGCACGCTGAACCCGGCGCGCAACTGATTCACGGCTTTAAGAACGAGGTTGATGCCAAGAGCGTTCGTGAGCATTTGCAACGGCATCGCTTGAACGATTTGCTGGCGTACGTGCCGGTACAAGCCGGTGATGTGATCTTTGTGCCCGCCGGCGTCGTTCACGCGATTTTGAAAGGCATCGTGCTCGCCGAAATTCAAGAGAATTCTGACATCACGTATCGCTTGTATGATTGGGCGCGCGATGATCCTCGTCGTCCCTTGCACATTACTCAATCGATGCAAGTAACAGATTTCGCTCGGCAAACCGATCACAAAATTCCAACCTTAACGATTTATTCCGCCGATTTTGACCGGCATTTTCTCGCGGCGTGTCGCTTCTTTTCATTCGAGTTGCTTGATGTCCGCGCGCCGATTCGCCTCGCCACAAATAATCGATTTCAACTTCTGTCGATCATTCAAGGCGCCGCGCACATCGATAAGGTCGCGGCGTGGCGCGGACAAACTTGGCTTGTGCCGGCGGCAATCGATTGGTTTTCCATCGAGCCATTTGCCACGAGTAAAATTCTCCGCGCGTACCTCCCCGATTTGCGCCGCGATGTTATTTTGCCTCTGGTACACGCCGGCATTCAGGCAGACGCCATTGCTCGGCTGGGCGGCGCATTGCCGCGCCACAACGATTTGGTCGGTGCAATTTAAAGCCAGAAAACTGGTTGCGCTAGCCGGGTTTTCCTATTTTACTTGCTACAAAAATTGTGCTATACTCACAATTGAATGAGCAGGTAAATGTACCCAATTCAAGTCCGTGAGCCAATTGCGCCGGCGCGAGTAGCCCGTGTCAAGATTGTGACCGATAGTCTGGCGGACATTCCGCCGTCTCTCCTCCAGGAACTGGAGATTACCACCGTGCCGTGCGTGGTGAGATTCGGTGATACCGAGTACCGCGACCGGGTGGATTTATCGCCGTGCGCGTTCTACCAAAAGTTGACCGCCAGTCCGATCTTGCCCACCACTGCCGCGCCATCGTGCGGGGTGTTTGAGCAAGTTTATCAACGGCTGTCGCAAGAGACCGACGAGATTTTGGCGATCCACACCATCGGTTCGCTGACCGGCATCTATAACGCATCGCGTCTCGCCGCGCAAGCCTTTCCCAACGTTCATATCGAATTGATTGATTCGGAACAGGTTAGTATGTCGTTAGGGTGGCTGGTGATTCTTGCGGCGCGCGCGGCACAAGCCGGCAAATCGCTTGCCGAAATCAAATCGATGGTACAGAGCGCGTTGCATCGCGTTCACATCGTGGCAATGCTCGACACGCTTGAATACGCGCAACGCGGCGGACGTTTGGGCAAAGGCGCGGCGCTGGTTGGCGCTTTGTTGAATGTCAAACCGTTGCTCTCCGCCGAACACGGTGAAATTGTTCCCGTTGAAAAAGTACGTTCGCTTCGCCGCGCGCTGGAACGCCTTGTGGATATTGTGGTCAACTCTGGGGCGGTGCAGGAAGTTGCTGTCGTTCATGCCAACGCTGTCGAATATGCGGAACGCGTCCGTGAAATGTTGGCGCGGGTTTATCCCACGAAGACGATTTTATTATCCGAGACCGGACCTGTTCTCGGAACGCACGCGGGACCCGGCGCAGTGGGAATCGCTTGGCTTTCGGAAAAGAACGGAAGAGTGTGATCGAACTCAAAAATAACCTCTCGATAATTCCGAGAGGTTATTTTATTTACATAACATACAACATTAAATTTTTTATTTTTACTTGACAAATTTTGAAAAATACAGTAAATTATCGATGTAAATAACAAAAGGATTTGGTATATGCATTCAGTTTTTGGTAAGTGCCCAATTTGTGGCAAAGAATTGATTGTAACGCATCTTGAGTGTCGCGCATGTGGAACTGACATCGGTGGTCAATTTGCGGTTGGTCGCTTGTCCCAACTTGGCGCGGACGAAATTCAATTTGTCGAGATTTTCATCAAGAATCGCGGCAACGCCTACAAAGTTGGTGAGGAATTGGGAATGCCGTATTCAACGGTGCGCGCGCGGTTGACCGAAATCATTCGCGCAATGGGGTACGAACCCGGCGCGGAATCGAAAGAAGAAGTGTTGACGATTGCGCCGGAAAAACGCAAGTCGGTGTTAGACGATCTTGCCAAAGGCAAGATTACTGCTGACGATGCCGTGCGTTTGTTGCAAGGCGAATCGACATAAGGAGTTCACGAGTGGTCGCGCGTGTTCTTGATCGATCCAAGCAATCGTTTCGTGGCATTCGTCCGTTCAATCCAGCGCGTGATTTGACCAGCATCGCGCGGTTGCTCGAAGAAGCTTTCCGCCCGGATCACAATTTTCCGTTCGCGAATATGCCTCTTCTGCGGGAAGCCGGCATTGTGCTTTGGACGTTGAATTACGCGCCAGGGTTTCCCGATCCCACCGAGGGCTTGGTGTGGATCGAGGATGGAAAAATTGTTGGCAATATTACGATCACGATCAATCATGGTTCTCCCGACCGCTATTACGTCAGCAATGTTGCCGTCAAGACCGAGTACCGCCGGCAAGGTATTGCGCGGGCGTTAGTGCAAGCGGCGATTGAGCAGGCGCGTCAGCAGCATGCCAAATGCATTTTGCTCAACGTCCGCCCCGATAATTCAGGCGCGATGAAACTTTACACCGACCTGGGATTCCGAACCATCGAAACGAATGGTGAGTGGAAACTTGAAACACTCCTGCACCAATCATTATCGATTGATTGGAGCAATCTACGTCCGCTCAAATCATCGGATCAGCCCGCGGTGGTGAATTTGCTCCGGTCGATTACGCCCGAGTCGGCGCGCCACCTGCGGCGCGAAACGAACGATTTTGAGTTGACGTGGGACGCTTTGTTCTTTGAAACAATCGCCGATTTTTTTATAGGGCAGTCGACGCGCCGGTGGGCGTTGGAACGCGAGGGCAAATTGGTCGCCGTGATGCTTGTGCGCGGACAGCGGCTTGGCTCGCCGCACAAGATCGCCATTCACATTCATCCCGATTATCGCGGACGCGTGGAGGATGAATTGATTGCCGCCGCGCTCGATCATTTGCGCCAATTCCCGCCGCGAACCATTCACGCGGCGGCGACGAATTCGCACCCGGCGTTGGTCGATGCGTTGGAACGACAAGGATTTCGATTTCTCAACGGATTGACGCTGATGGAATTGGTTTTGAATTGAGGAGCATCCAAGTGGAAAATTCAGATACGTTGAATGTGTTGAAACAATTAGAGCGTGGCGAGATTAGCGCCGATCAAGCGGAAGCACGTTTGCACGCGCCGCCCGTGATCGAGCGCGTTGAGACACCGCCGTTTGATCGGACGCAACTGCCGGGGTGGGTTTATCGGCTTGGCGTTTGGACCTTGTTTGCCGGCGTGCTGACTGTTGTGTTTGGCGCGTGGATTATCACGGCAACGTACCGGACAAACATCTTTTTGTTCTTGATGGGTTTGGCGGTTGTCTTGTGGGGCACGCTTTTAACCACGCTTGGCGCGGGTACTTTTACCGGGCATTGGATTTATATCAGCGTTGATCGCTCGCACAAAAACAAACACGCGATTCGATTTGGTATGCCGTTCCCGATCAGTTTGCTTCGGCTGGGTTTATGGTTTGCGCAATTCAAACCACCGCGGACCGGCTCGCGCGTCAACGTCCGCACCGACCGGGTGAATTTCAACGCGTTGTGGGAAGACCCGGAAGAGTTAATCAGCGCGCTTGAACGGGAATTGAAAGCGGGGCGTGGTATCACCATCGACGTCGATGATAAGGGCGAACGCGTTCAAGTGTACATCGTTTGAGTCAATTGATTTCTAAACAGTGAGAGGTGAAATATGGCAACGCCACAAGAACGCATCCAGATTTTGAAAATGATCGAGAACAAACAAATCACGGCAGAGGAAGGCGCCAAACTCCTTGCCGCGCTTGGCGAAGTGGATCAACCGGAGAAAAAAGGATTTACGCCATCTCCATCGACCAGCGGCAGATGGTTCCGCGTGCGCGTAACTGATCTGCGTACCGGCAAGCGCAAAGTCAACGTCAATATCCCGCTCGGTTTGGTCGATGTGGGGATGAAGATGGGCGCCAAGTTTGCGCCCGCCGGATTGGAAGGCCTCGATATGCAACAAATCATCGAAGCAATCAAAGCCGGCGGCGAAGGCAAGATTGTCGATGTGGAAGACGAAGATGACGGCGAACATGTTGAAGTATTCATCGAGTAAGCACGCTGGAAGTAACACCCACTGAAGAGGAGAGGGAGGATATGACCGGTAATTCTGGTTTTGAGCAAACCGAATTTCACGACGCGGAGGCTGCGCGATTGAAGCAACAAATCAAAGAAGAAGTCCGCCAATCCGTTCGCGCGGCGGTGGCGGATGCGCTGAAGGCACGACATCAAATTCATATTCAAATGCATCGGCGTGCGCACCGTCACACCGATGAAGATCGCCGCAATGAATCGACAGAATCATCGTGCGGTCCCGTGGCTGGCTCGCCCGAACGTCAAGCGATTTTGGACGCCATCGCGCGCGGCGAGTTGAGTGTGGACGACGCGATCAAAAAACTGACCGGTGAATAATCGCCGGGAAAATAAAAATGCCGCTGTCAAAATCGACGGCGGCGTTTTTATTTTTCTACCCGTACGTTCATCAATTGCACATAATTGTTGACGCTCACCTCCGCGCCGCGCGCTTCGAGCGCTTCGTGGGTGAGTGGATTGTACAGCGCCGCGCGCAATTCGTAATTGCCAGGTGGAAGGTGCGCCGGCAACGACACACGAATCGGCTCGCGCAAGATTTCCCCGGGTGTCCACCGCGATGTGCCCCACGCGTTGCCAATTGGAATTTCATCCGTCGCTGCAACGAGTGTGCTGTCGTCCGCGTACACACCGATGAATAAACGATTGTCGATGTTCGTTGGTTCGATGGCTTGCCAATATAAATTCAAATCGATTGCCGCGCCCGCGCGCGTGGTGAGCGCCGCCGGCTCGATTCCCAGCAACGCAATTCGATTGCCGAACACTACCTCGCGCCGCGTAACCGTCGCGGGCAATGCCGGGATCGGCGCGCGCGTGGTGAGATAACCTTGCACGCGCGCAAACGATTCGCCAGCAAATCCCTGATCGTCGAGGATGCGTCCGTGCGTGGCAAGATAATCGCGGATGATGCCGTCCGGATCGACGACGGTGTCGTACAGGCGCAACATCCACACGCGCGGATGTGCGGCAAACAAGCGATCCAGCGCGGCGCGGGTTTCATCAATCGTCGTCGCGTAAAAATCGGAACGCGGATCGCCCCAGCCCAAATTCGGCGCGCCGCCAAGCGAGCCGGTTTGCGCGACGATGGCGCCACCGGACGCATCGCGCGACGCAAATTCGGTCAATCGTCCGCGCCACGCTACCGGTTGATCGAAATAAAGCACGAATGCGGGGTAAGTGTAGCCGGCGTTGATAAGCACCGCGTCGCCGGGGCGCCAGCGTTCGTCGATGTAATTCACCGCGCCGCGCAAATCGTCTTTGGCGTATTGCGGGTTGAACCAAAATTGATAAATCGAAAATGTCGATGCCGCAATCAAAATTGCAAGTGTCGCATAAAATATCAAACGTGATGCGTGAATCGCGAGGCGTGAAAATCCAAGCGCGACTAAAATATAGAATGCTGGCGAGTACGTAAAAATGTAACGAACATGATAGAGCGGTTTCCACAACGAGAGAACGACAATAATCGCGAGCGGAACAAAGGTATAGCCCAATAAAAACAGACCGCCAACCGCGGTCGGCTGACTATTTTGTTTGAGTGCGAATAGAATTACCACAGCCACCAGAATCACGACGGGCGTGGCGCTTTGCGGCTCAATGGATTGTCCGAGCGCGAGCGCGGAAAATGATTCGAGCAAAACTTGGGGGAGCCAAGTGAACGAACGCCACGGCGGGACAGGTGGGTCGATGGCTTGGCGGATCGCGGTGAACAACCACGGAAGATAGAGTACGAGGATCGCAAATTGCGATGAAACCCAGGTTGCGATTTTCGGTTTTCGATTCTTTGTCTCTGATCGGGCGACCCAAAGGAGCGCGGCAAGATTTTCAAAGACAAGCAGAAACGCAAAATAGTAGAGCGTGTAAATGCCCAACGCGCTTACAATTGCATACGCGATGAAATTGCGTGAAACGATTTTCGGATGTCCGGCAATCGATGATTGGAACAGGCGCGCAAAGAAATAGACTGATGCTAGCCCCAGCATCGCGCCGAACGTGTACATTCGGACTTCTTGCGAATACCACAATTGGTAGGGCGACAGTGCAACAAGAAAGGCGGCAAGTATCGCCACGCGATGATCAAACCATTCGCATGCGACGCGGTAAACGAGCGCGATCAGCAAAACGCCGAAGAAGAGCGAAACGAACGCCATCGCAAATTCTGACCAGCCAGCGAAGCGTCCCCAGAAATGTAGAAGATAATAGTACAGCGGCGGGTGAATGTCGCCGGCGGTGTGGCGTGTGAGTTGCGCTAATTCCTGCTGAGCAAGAAAAACGCTCACCGTCTCGTCGTACCACAAACTGGAAACGCCGAGGCGGTACAATCGCAACGCAAATGCGGCGATGAGAATCAGTCCAAGCCCCAAACGGGTGGTGAGTGTTTGCACGGTAAATTTGGCGCGCGCTTCGATTGTTTGAACAGCTCGCGCATAGAATCATTCTAAGTCAGGGTAAATGGCTTGTCAAATGAAAACGGGGCAGACGCCAGAATCGTGCGCCAGGCAGATTCGCCACTCGGCGATTGCGTTCTACCCAAAGAATGAGTACAATAGCGCAACCGTAAACTAGCAAAAGGAGTTACGATGTCGCAAGAAGCGATTCTCAAGGAAATTTACGACAACACGATTCTGGGCAAGGTGGCGGAAGTCAAGGCGCTGACCGAGAAAGGATTAGCCGAACAAGTTGATCCGCTCGATTTGCTATATAAAGCATTGTTGCCGGCATTGCAAGAAGTTGGTCGCCGGTTTGAGACCGGCGAATACTTTGTCCCGGAAATGCTAATGTCGGCAAAATCGATGCAAGGCGCACTAGGGTTGTTGCGTCCCTTGCTCGCGGCAAAGGGTACAATGTCGCTTGGCAAAGTGGTGATGGGCACGGTGAAAGGCGATGTGCACGACATCGGCAAAAATTTGTGCAACATTATGCTCGAAGGGGCGGGCTTTGAAGTGATCGACTTGGGAGTGAATACGCCGCCGGAAAAATTCGTGGCGGCGGTGCAACAACATCAGCCGCAGATCGTCGGATTCTCTGCGTTTCTTACCACCACGATGCCGATGTTCAAAACAAATATTGAGGCGTTGAAAAAAGCCGGATTGCGCGACAAGGTGTTTGTGATGGTCGGTGGCGCGCCGGTCACCGCGCAGTACGCCGAGATCGTGGGCGCGGATTATTACGGACCCGACGCGAGCGCAACGGCGCGTAAAGCCAAAGAGGTTGTTGGAACCAAAAGCGCCGCGCCGACCGGCGCATTGGCAGATGCAGTCAATGCTATCGAAAAGTTAATGAGTGTTGTTGAGCCGGAAGAAAAAAAGTAAGCGTGTCGTTTGAAAGGGCGGGAGTAAAACACCCGCCCTGATTTTTTATCGCATCAATCGAAAATGATCACGCCGCGCGCAATCGTCCCGGCTTGCATATCTGCGAATGCTTGTGCGGCTTGATCGAGCGTGTAACGTTGCGTGATGAGGTCGTTCACCGGCAAGCGCCCGCCGCGGTACAAATCGATGAGTTTGGGAATATCAGTGAGCGGGCGCAGCGAACCGAAGAACGAACCGAGCAAGCGTTTGTTTTGAAAGATCAAACTGCCGGCGGGAATCGACACGTCGAGTTTTGCCGCGTGCATTCCGGCGACGATTGCCGTGCCGCCCGGGCGCGCGGCTTGCAATGCTTGCGTAATCGTTACACCCGATCCCACGGAATCGAAAACGTAATCGGGACCGATGCGCGTGTACGAACGCAACGTGGCAACGACATCGCATTGCAGTGGATTTGCGGTTTCCGTCGCGCCCAAGTGCCGCGCGAATTCCAATTTGCTGTCCATCACATCGACTGCGATGATCGGATAACAGCCGGCAAGTTTGCAGCCCATAAGCATCGATAGTCCAACGCCACCGCAACCGATGACTGCCGCCGAACTGCCGGGAATCACTTGGGCGGTGTGCGTCACCGCGCCAACGCCGGTTGCCACCGCGCACCCCGTAATCGCCGCCACATCGAAGGGGACATCGTCGGGAAAGGGAATCGCGCCGGTTTCATCGATGACGATGTACTCCGACATCGTCGATGAACCAAGATAATGTTTGAGCGTGATGCCGTCGAGTGTTCGCAACCGTGACGTGCCTTCCGGCAAAACGCCGACGAGTGTGGTTTTGGGAAGCCGCTCACACAAATTGGGACGCCCGCTCAAACACGTGGGGCAAGTACCGTCGGCAGGAACCCAGTTGACCAACACGCGATCACCCGGCTTGACGCGCGTTACGCGCGCGCCAATTTTTTCGACGATGCCGGCGCCTTCGTGTCCCAGGACAATCGGCGGGGTGGCGCGCAGTTCGCCACGCATGGTGTGCAAATCGGAATGGCAGACCCCGGCGGCGCGAACGCGCACGAGTACTTCGGTGGCTTGAGGTGGATCGAGTTCAATCGTTTCGATGTTGAGCTGATTGTAATCACGCACGACGGCGGCGCGGATTTGCATACGATTCTCCTTACCGCAACACAGCGGCAATCAAGTTCAATGTGGTTGGGTTGTGAAAATAATCGTGCGAGCCAACCGGGTCGTCGGCAATATCCACGTAAATATCGTGGATGGCATAACCCGGTTTCTTGAACTCGGGACCCAATGCACCCGCAACTAGATCGGTGCTATCGTACACATTGAACCAATGCGTAACGTTTGGATTCTTGAGTTCGTTGGGCGTGCCGGGACGCAGCCGCAAAACTTTGGTCAACGGACAACCCAGCGTAAACCAGTGTGAAATTTTCGGCGTCGGTTCTGTCCATTCGTTCAGCACATCGAACGCGATAACGGTACCGAGACTGTGACTGACCAATACGATTTCCGGATATTGCTGGGCGTAGCGCAGACCGGCAATGAATTTTTGTCTAACTTGATTGGCAAACGCGTTGTCGTACAAATAGCGATACACGTCTTCGATGGTGGACGCAATATTGGTCTGTCCGGGCTTGACCGTCTCCGCGATTTTTTGGCGTGTCTCTGCAAGCGATGTGCCGAGCAAGGAACGGGACAACAAATCGAGAAAATTCTCCGGTGTTTTGGTCAGGTTTGAAATCAAGGGGAGGGCAAACAATGCGCCGAGCAGACCGGCACTGCCGGGCAGCGCGGCGATGATGATTTTCTGCCAGAGCTCGGTGTTCGATAGCGTGGATACCGCCGCCATTAATCGATGGCGTACGAGTTCGTTGAGAAAATTATTTTTGAAATCACTCAACGCCGGACTATTTGGCGCGAGCGTCATCGGCGGTGTCACGTTCGAATAGAACACACCATTCGCGGCAAACGGTTGCGTAACATCGCCAATAAATTTCTTGATATCGTTTGCAATTGCCTCCCAATAATTTTCTTCCCAGTCGCCCGCGCCGTGAATGATCAACATTCCTTTGCGCGGCAGTTCGCCCAGTATCGTTTCTCCGCTCATCGATTCCTCCTGTGGGTCGTTCGATCATCGCAGAGCATTAGCGATCAATTTGATCGTTTCCGAATTCATCAGATAATCGTGCGAAGCGTTGGGATCGACCCCGATGTCGACAAAAATATCATACACGCGATAGCCCGGTTTGGGAAACGCCGGCCCCAGCGGATCGGCAATCCAATCGGTCGTGTCGTAAATATTGTGCCACGCTTTGACATTGTTCGTGGTGATGGCGCCCAGATTGTCATCGTACCTGCCAATGCGGCGCAATTTTGCCAGCGCCGCGCCGGTCGTAAACCACAAGCCAATGTTGTAACGGTCTGCCGATTGTTTGAGCACGTCGAAGCCGACAATTGAGCCGAGACTATGCGCGACGAAAATAATTTCGCCGAATTTTTTCCGCTTGGCTTCTTCCAGTTTATCGACGAGTCGCTTTTGAATTTCCGCGCGAATGTTCGGTGCAAAGAAATAATCGGCGACCAAGCGCACCGTGCCCAAAATTTGTTCGACCGGCATTGGCAGAGCGGCGGCACTCACGCGACGTTCTGGGGGAATCGCGGGATTAGTTTTGGTTGAGTTGTAAGCTTGGCGGAATTCGTTTTCCAAATCCGTTTTGAATTTCGATTCTTCCGGCGATTCGGCAAAGGTGCCGACGCGGCGCGTAGCAAGATCAGCGAAATAAACCGGGATAAAATCAAATGAGCGTCCCAGTTCTTTGGCAATCGCATCGGTCGTGGGTTTATACCAATCTTCCGGAAAACTACCCGCGCCGTGAATGATGACCAACACTTTGCGTTTGCCGGTCGGAGTTAACGTTGTTTTGCGCGGATGATATTTTTTGCCGCCGCGCAACGATTTGCCCAGAATTTGTTTGCGGTTGATTTTTTTGCCGCGCATTTTTGCCATCGCCCCTCCTTCATTGATCCGCAGATTACACAGATTCCGCAGAAATCAAATTTGTGTAATCGGCGGATTCTCACTCGTACCGCAACACTTGCCCCACGCGCAAACGCGCCGCGCCCAACGCCGGCGCAAGACTCGCAATCGTCGATAGCGTGAGCGCGAACAACAGACTGGCGAACACCATCTGCGGCGTGAAAATGTAATCGATGTGGAACAGAACGGCTTTCATCAAGTTGAGCAGAATTTGGCCCAGCGGATAACCGATGACAATTCCAACAAGCCAGCCCCCTAATCCCAACGCTAATCCTTCGGTCAAGAACACTTGAACCAGATGCGAGTCTTCGGTGCCAAGCGCGCGCAAGACGCCGATTTCGCGGCGCCGTTCCAACACGTTCAGCGTCAGCGTGTTCAACACCCCCAACGCGCCAATCGCGCCGACGATGAGTGACATTGCGTACAACGCGAGCGACAAGACGCGCGATTGTTCCTTTGCGCCGCGCACTTCGCGGTACGACGAACCGGTGCCAAGTTGATACCGTTTGAATTTCGCCTGCAATTCGCCCAAACGTTTTTCAACGGTCGCCGGGTCGTGCGCGTCAAACCGCAAAGCGAAAAACGTTGCCCAGCCCTCCCGGTTTTGCATTCGCTCGACGACGTTTTCCGGCACGAACACTTTGCCAGCCACCGTGCTTCCCAGAAAAATACTGTTGTCAATGGTAATGCCGACGATGCGAAAATCGCGCCGCACTTCACCGATTTCGATTTCGATAAAATCATCGACGCGCAATTTGCGTTCCAATGCCAAATCGGTAGAAACGACGACAGCATCTGTATCACCGGGATTCAACCAGCGACCGGCGACGAGGCGCGGCGCATACAATTGTGTGTCCGCCGGCACGCCCCACAAGCGCGCGCGCGCGGTGCCGACCCACGCGTCGCCAAACGACCACGTCTCGGCTTGCGTTACGCCATCGACCATCAAAAAGTTCGACGCAAAATTTGTGCCGACCCATTGATCGAGCGATGCCCACGCATCGGCGAGGAACGTGCGAAACAAATCGTCGATGGCGGTATCGACCGAAGTGCTGGTGCTTTGCGCGGCGAGCGAAGTCGCCACCGCAATCGCGATGACGAGCATCGTGATGAACGAACGCGCTTTGCGCCGCGCGAGATTGCGCAGCGACATTGCCGCGAGCGGCGGAAGCGCAACGATTTTTTGCGCCAAGCGATCCACACGTCCTTGCCCGTACGTCGCTGTGATGCCGTACGCTTCGAGCGCATCTTTGACGCGAATTGCGGTCCCGGCGATCGATGGAATCAATCCGCCGATGGTCGTGACGCCGATGCCAACTGCCGCGCCAAGCGCGATACCTTCCGGCGCAACTGCGAATTCAACATCGAGATTCAAAAGCGCGCCGATGTATCGCAACAATTGCCAACTGCCGATTGCGCCAAGCGCGATGCCGGCGAGTGTCCCTAGGATTCCGTACATCAACGCGGCGATCAGAAAAATCGTCAGCACTTGCCAACGCGTTCCGCCAATCGCTTTGACCACGCCAATCTCGCCGACTTGCTCGGCGGTCATTGCGGCGAGCGTGTTGGCGACGAGAAATCCGCTTGTCACAAGACCGACGCCGGAAAAAACGGTGAGCAAAACAAAAAGCGCATCCAGTTCGCGTTTGCCCAAATAGTTTTCTGGGTCGCGAATTGTTGGTGCGTTGTGCGGAACGCCGCGACGGTCCAGCAAGCGCGCGGCTTCGCGCGCTGTCTCGCGCGCTTTGGCCAAGTCGTTTACTTTGAGCAGTGCCTGATTCGCGCCGGAAATATCGAGCAATTTTTGCACGTCGCTTGCGTTGGCGTACACCGTTGCCCAATCGAGAATCGCCGCGCTGGGATAATTGGGACTCGTCGCAAAACCGGCGAGGGTCAATGTCACGTTCGAACCATCGCGCGCGCGGCACGCAATCACATCGCCGATTTGCACCGGCATCAAATCGCGCACGCTTGCTTCGGCGAGGAATTCGCCCGGCTTGGGCGCCGGATCGAGCATACGAATTTGATTGATGCGTTGATGGGCGAAATCGGCAATACCCCAGACGTACACGTCGCGGAATTCATCGTGCCATTTGCATTTAGTGAAATGATTGGCGCGGAGTTCGGCGGACGCGACGTTGGGAATGTCTTGCAAGGCAAGTGCAGTTTTGGGCGGTGCGTCCCAAACCCAGAACGTGATGTCGGCTTGCGAGGCGTTGCGGTACGCGTCGGCTTGCGCGCGCGTGAGGTTTTGCGCGGTAGAAACGATTGCCACAATCCCGGCAACGCCGATGGCAATCGCAATAATCGTGAGCAGCGAGCGCACGCGCCGTTGAGTTACGTCACGGTACGCTTTGCGAAAGAGGGCGAACATCGGGGATATTCTAACATCGAGGACGAGGGTGTGCAAGTAGGGGCGCGATAACCGCGCCCCTACCATTATCGAATTTTCAATTCCGCTTCTAACGGTTTCCAGATTTCCTTGTAATCCAGCGTTGGAGTATCGATTCTTCTGCCGTTCACCAGAAACGTGGGTGTGCCGGGGAGTTTGATCTGCAATGCTTCGATGAGATGTTCCAGTACCAGTTTGGCGTAGCGGTCGGAATCGAGACAGTCGTTGAACTTGGTCGTATCGAGTTTCAATTCGGCGGCGTACTTTTTTAGGTTGTTGCGCAAGTACGCGCCGGAATTTTCGCCGAACCATTCTGCGTACAGTTTGTCGCGGTACTCCCAGAATTTCCCTTGCTCGTTCGCACATTCCGCCGCGTACGCCGCCCAATGCGATTCGCCGATGCGGTCGCCGTCGATCACCGGAAAATATTTGTACGTGTAACTGATTTTGCCGGTCTCGACAAAATCGCGCTCGACGGTTGTTTCAATATCGCGCCAATAACGCCGGCTGTGCGGACATTGAAAATCGGCGTAGAGAACGAGGGTTACTTTGGCGTCGGGATTGCCTTTGGTACGCCCGAGGGTTTTGATCGCGCTGGGTGGAACCGGCGTGGGCGTTGGCGCCGGCGTAGGTGTCGGTGCGCTACACGCGACGAGGAAAAAGATGAGCAGGGCAAAACCAATTTTGGTGTACGCCATTGTACCTCCAAAACAATCCGATTATTATTTCAACAATGAATCGAACGTGCGCGCAAATTCCGAAACATCGAGCGAGCGAATGTTCAACTGCCGACCGTTAATCAAAAATGTCGGCGTGCCGCGAATGCCGGTGCGCTGGGCTTCGGCAATTTCGGCTTGAATCACCGACGCGGTCTCGTCGTTATCGAGACAACGATTGAACGTGGCGGTATCGAGTCCAAGATCGGCGGCGTACTTTTTCAGATTGGGTTTGGTGTACGTGCCGACGAACTCGCCGCGCCATTCGTCGAACAACTTGTCGTGATATTCCCAGAACTTGCCCTGCCGATTGGCGCATTCCGCCGCGTACGCCGACCAGTGCGATTCGTTGATGCCGCGTTGCGCCGCCATATCGACGACCGGATAGTACTTGTACGTGAATTTGACCTTGCCCGTTTTGAAATACAGATTATCGAGTTGGCGTCCCGCGCCAACAGCAAAATCTTTGCAGTATGGTCACTGAAAATCCGACCAGTCGATCATTTCTAGTTTGGCGTTGGGGTCACCTTTCGTGCGCGTATTCGATGTCGAACCGCCGCCCGACGACGTAACGGGAGCAGGGGCTTGCGGGGTTTGCAACGTAAACAGCGCGATTGCCGCGACGACGACCAAGATGCCGATACCAAGCGCGATCACCCAGGTTGGCACGCCGCCACCCGATGGCTCTTTTTGTTTGGGATCTCCTCTGCGAGGGGACATTGTGTTCCTTTCGAAAAAGATTTGATTCCATTATCCAAAAAACAGAGCCACTTGTCAAACGTCGCCCAACATTTTACCGACGCGAAAGTTGTGTGGTATAATGAATTTGGAGGCAAACTCAAAACAATGCGCCGCCGATCTAACACCCAAAAGGAATTGCGCTTTCTCTACGATCACCAAGCCGATGTGTTGTCGATTTGCGCCGGGCAATCGGTGTACACCGATTCGGTGCCGCTCGATGAAAACGTGATTCTGCACATTGATCCGGCAACTCAAACGATTGTCGGTTTGTCGCTCGTCGATTTCATCAAGCAATTTGCAAGCACCGAATCGCCGCGCGCGATTCCGATTGCGGCGACGTTTGAGCGGAGCCAGCAGAAATCTACGCCAAGAAAAAGTCAATCGCCTTGAACATTAGACATCGAGGTCTAAATGCAACTCAATCTCACAATCAATAACGAGCAGAAAACTTTCGACATTGCGCCAAACGAAACACTTTTGCACACACTTCGCGCCAACGGGTATTTTGGCGTCAAGCACGGTTGCGACAACGGTGAGTGCGGCGCGTGTGCGGTTTTAGTCGATGGCGTGCCGATGAATTCGTGTATGTTACTTGCCGCGCAAGCAGAAGGTAAACACATCACGACGATTGAATCGCTGGGGCAAGTTGCCGAGCAAGGTTGGAAACAGACTGACGGTTTGCATCCACTTCAACAAGCGTTCGTCGAAAACGGCGCGATTCAATGCGGCTATTGCACCCCCGCGATGATTCTTGCCGCCAAAGCGTTGCTCGATCAAACGCTGACGCCCACCGAAGCCCAAGTCCGGGATGCGATGAGCGGCGTCTTGTGTCGATGCACCGGCTACGTCAAACCGGTGCAAGCGGTACTCAAGGCGGCGGAAATCATTCGCGGCAATGGGAAATTCGGTGATTCGGTGATTGGTCAATCTCCAATCCCAGTTACGTTGCCAACCGACTATCCAACTACCGAATCCCCCAACTACCCAACTACCCAATTACCTAATCTCCAAGTTACCCAATCACCAACGATGATTGTTGCCCCGGCTGTACCCGAGACTAATGTAGTCGGTAAGCCGGAGAAAAAAGTCGATGCAGTCAAACTCGTGCAGGGCAAGCCGGCATTCACCGACGATATTGAAATGCGCAGGATGTTGTACGCCAAGGTTTTGCACTCGCCGTTCGCGCACGCGCGCATCAAACATATCGATGTGTCGAAAGCGCGCGCGCTTGAAGGCGTTCACGCGGTCTTGACGTACAAAGACATTCCGCGCGTCGTGTATTCAACCGCCGGACAATCGGACCCGATTCCCGGTCCGCTCGATTCTTTTTCGCTTGATTCCAAAGTTCGATTTGTTGGTGACCGCGTTGCGTTTGTGGCGGCGGAATCGGAAGAAATCGCTGAACGCGCGTTAGCATTGATCGAGGTCGAGTACGAAGAACTGCCGGCGATCCTCGATTCACGCGACGCGATGAAACTCGGCGCGGCGCGCATCCACGATGAACCCGAGTACGTCAACTTTGCCAACGTCGCCGACCCAGCGAAAAATATCGCCGCGCACATTGACATCGAACTTGGAAATGTCGCCGAAGGATTCAAGCAAGCCGATTATGTTTTCGAAGACGAGTACAGCGTGCCCAAAGTTCAGCAGGCGCACATCGAGCCGCACGTCGTCGTGACGTACTGGGACGAGGATGATCGACTGGTGATTCGTACGTCAACGCAAGTTCCGTTTCACGCGCGCCGCATTCTTGCGCCGGTGCTGGGTCTGCCGCCCAAACGAATTCGTGTGATCAAGCCGCGCATCGGCGGTGGCTTTGGCGGCAAGCAAGAAGTGTTGATCGAAGATGTGGCTGCGCATTTGACGATTGCGACCGGACGCCCGGTGCGCTTTGAGTACACCCGCGAAGAAGAATTCATCGCCGCGCGTTCGCGCCACCCGATGCGTGTGCGCGTAAAAACCGGCGTGACGAAAGACGGCAAGATCATTGCGAACGAAATGTACGCGCTCTCCGACACCGGCGCGTACGGTTGTCACGCACTCACCGTAACCGGCAACACCGGGCAAAAATGTATGAACCTGTACAACGCGCCGAACATCAAGTTCGAAGCGCATGTGGTGTACACCAACACGCCGCCAGCGGGTGCGTATCGCGGGTACGGCGTGCCGCAAGGTTTCTTCCCGCTCGAAGTGCACATCGAAAAAATCGCGCATCAACTTGGTTTCGATCCACTCGAATTTCGCTTGAAGAATTTTGTTCAAGCCGGCGACGAACTGCCGATGTCGAAGGCGTGGAACGAGGGACGCCCGCCGCATCCAGAGACAATCGAATCGTGCGGCTTGGCGGAGTGTGTCGCGCGTGGCGCGCAGGCGATTCAGTGGCAGGCACCCAGTTCAAAGTTCAAGGTTCAAAGTTCAACCTCGAACCTTGAACCTCGAACCTCAAACTGGCGAATCGTTCCGGGCAAGCCGCACCTGCGGCGCGGGCAAGGGGTGGCGTGCGTGATGCAAGGCACTGCGATTCCGTACCTCGATATGGGCGGCGCGTCGCTCAAGATCAACGATGACGGCTCGTTCAATTTGCTCGTCGGTGCAACGGACTTGGGAACGGGGTCGGATACGGTCTTGGCGCAACTGGCGGCGGAAATTTTGGGTGTGCCGATTGACGACATTCTGGTGTATTCGAGCGACACCGATTTCACGCCGTTCGATAAAGGGGCGTACGCCTCATCGACGACGTACATTTCCGGCGGCGCGGTTGTGAAAGCGGCGGAAGATGTCGCGATGCAGATCAAAAAAGTTGCGGCGAGAATGCTGGAAGACGAAGGACGAAAGACCAAAGACGAAGGCGTTCGACCTTCGTCGCTCGTTCGCCCAGAGGATTTAGTCTTGCGTGATAAATGCGTGTTCGCGCCGGACGGACGCTTCGTCACGCTTGCCGACGTCGCGCTTGAATCGTTGCATCACAAAGATCAGCATCAAATTATGGCGGTCGCATCGTACGTGTCGCCCAAGTCGCCGCCGCCGTTTGCCGCGCAATACGCGCAAGTACTTGTGGACATCGAGACTGGGCAAATCACCGTTGAGAAACTTGTGATGGCAGTCGATAGCGGCGTCATCGTGAACCCGGCAACTGCGTCGGGACAAATCGAAGGTGGAATGACGCAGGCGCTCGGTTATGCGGTGTGTGAGGAAATGCTGTACGACAAGTTGGGCGATTCGGTGATTCGGCAATTTGGCGATTACAAAATCTTTGCGGCGGACGAGATGCCGGAACTACAAACGATTTTCGTCCAAACCTTCGAGCCGTCGCATCCGTTTGGTTTGAAAGCAGTCGCCGAAATTCCGTTGGACGGAGTTGCGCCGGCGGTGGCGAATGCGGTGCATGACGCGGTGGGAATTTGGATGAACGAAATTCCGATGACGCCGGAAAGAGTGTGGAGGACAATGCGCCAGCAATAACTAATGGTGCTAGTGCGATTCTTGAGCATATTTTGTGCTTTGATTTTGCGACGCGCTACTTGAATCTCACAGCCATCCACCTGCAAACTAGCACCATTAGTTAATGATCATTCATCGCCGGCTTTGATATAACGCGATCACGATGATGGCAAGCGCGGTAACAACTACGACCACCAGCCAATTGATTTGATTCGACACGGCTTGGCTAAATAGGGCCGTGATGAACGCGGTGAAAATGCCCACGAGGAAATTGCCGACGAAATCATCGGTGGAGGATCGTTGGGGACGTTTATTCGATTCGTACGAGACTTCAAGATTTTTAGTTTTCTTGCGCGGCTTGGGCATTGGACGCTCCATAGTTTCAGAACTTTTGTTCTAATTATACTCGAAAGGTTTCTCGCCGTCAAGACTCGGGCAATGAAATATCCAAGCGTGATTCAATGACGAACACAATGTTGCGAATCAATGGGGAGCGGATGCGCGCCGATTTCGATGCGCTCGCGCAAATCGGTGCGACGGGCGATGGCGGCGTGCATCGTCCCACATTCAGCGACGCGCATCTGTCCGCGCGAAAATGGTTCCGCGCGCAGATCGAAAAAGCCGGGTTGGCGTTTCGCACCGATGGCGCGGGAAATCATTCGGGTATTTTAACTTGTGATCGTTCCAATGCTCAAACGTTGTTGCTCGGCTCGCATCTCGATTCCGTACCAAACGGCGGACGGTTCGACGGCGCGCTCGGCGTCTGCGCCGCGCTCGAAGTTTTGCGCGTGGTCAAAGAAAATCATTTGCCGCTCTCGCTGAATCTCGAAGCCATCGATTTCACCGACGAAGAAGGCACGCTCGTTGGATTCATCGGGAGTGCCGGCATCGCGGGAAAATTGAAATCCGCCGATTTGCAAAATCCGCGCGGCGGGCGCGCAAACCTAGAAGCCGGGTTGGCGCGCGCCGGCTTGACGGAAGCGGGATTGTTTACCGCCGCGCGTCCGCGCGAATCGATTGCCGGGTATTTGGAATTGCACATCGAGCAAGGACGGCGACTTGTCAACGCGCAGAAAAATATCGGGATTGTAACTGACATTGTTGGTATTGGTTCGTATCGTTTGAAATTCATTGGGCGGGCGGATCACGCCGGGACAATGCCGGTGCATGAGCGACGCGATGCGGGACAGGGGGCTAGCTCATTCAATCGTGCTGTGCGCGAGATCATCATTTTGTATTTTCCACAGTGCGTCGCGAATGTCGGCAAGATGGAATTTGTGCCGGGCGCGTTCAACATCGTCCCGGCAAGCGTGACCGTCTCGTTGGAATTTCGCGCGCCGAAAGAAGACGATTTTGCCCGGCTGGATGCCGCGTTGATCGAAAGCGCAAAGGTCGAAGCCCATCGATTTGGTGTGATGTTGGAAAGCGAATTTTTAGGCAAACACGCGCCGACGCCATTGAGCGATAAAGTGCAACGTGCATTTATCGAAGGATGTGATATACTGGGTCTGGCGCACATACCGTTGGTGTCCGGCGCGGGACACGACGCGCAATCGTTCGCGGATTTGTGGGAGGCGGGAATGATCTTTGTGCCATCGGTGGAAGGCGTGAGTCATTCCGCGCGCGAATTCACTGATTGGCAAGATTGCGTGAACGGCGCGAATGTTTTGTTGCAGGCGGCGATTAAATTAGCATCTTGATTGAGGAGGCATTGATGCGGATCACAGTTACGCTCGGCACACTGGCATTAAGTGTTTGGCTCATTCTCTCCGGCTTGATGGCGTTTGGGTTTAGTTTTCCCAACGAGTCGGTGTTGTTGGCAATTCTGGCGATTGCCGCCGGCGTTTTACTTTTACTCGGCAAGTAGTGGGAGCGCGGTATGAAAAACAAAATTCATTTTCGATGGCGTTGGTTGTTGCTCGCGGCGGCGTTGCTTGCGCTGATTGTTGGTGTGACGGTGGCGCGGCACGACGAGTTTGGTTCGCGCGCGGCGTTCACCCGTTTGCAAATGCGCGCCGCCGGCGGTTTGATCGCGGATTGGAACGAGCAAACCGGGATTCCGGATTTCATCGCCGGCAAAGACCCCAGCGTGGTTTTGCCGTACACGCCAAGCATCGCCGAGCGCGGAAATCCGGTTGCCATTGCACGCGGCTTTCTCGACGAGAATCGCGCGCTGTTCAAATTGACGAGCGCGGCGGAGCAATTCAATCTTTTGCGAACTGAACCGGATACGCAACTGGGGTACGCGCACGTGCGCTTGAATCAAGTGCATCACAACATTCCGGTGTTCGGTCGGCAATTGGTGGTGCACCTCGACCCGCAGGAAAATGTCGTGGCGGTGAACGGACAATTCGCGCCGAACCTCAACGTCTCGACGCAACCGAGTTTGACGCCGGAAGACGCCGAAAATATCGCGCTCAAAGATTTGCTCGACGATCAACTCGATGCGGCGGAACGCGCGCGCGTCGTGACCGAAATTTTGCGCGAGAAAACCCGGCTGACGATTTACATCGATGAGTTTGGCAAAGCGACGCTGACGTGGCACATTACGATTCTCACCGATACGCCGCTGGGGCAGTGGTATTATTTTGTGAACGCGCGCCGCCCGGTCGTGACGCATCGCTTCGATTCGGTGAACAACGGCAAAGTTCGGCGCACCTTCTCGGCGGATAATCGCGCGACAATCCCGGGACGGCTCATCATCGAAGAAGGAGAACGCGCGCGGAACGATGCGATTGCGCAAGCGGCGCACGATAATGCTGGCAAAGTGTACGATTATTTCTTCAGTACGTTCAAACGCGACGGCGTGGACGGACGCGGCAGTCCGATGGTTTCGACCGTGCATTACGGCAGTGATCCGCAAGATGCCGAAAACGCCGCGTGGATCGGCGAACGGCAACAAATGATCTACGGCGACGGCGGCAGAATTTTCAAACCGCTTGCGCAAGGTCTCGATGTGGTCGGTCACGAATTCACGCACGGCGTCACGGATGGCACATCGAATTTGATTTATCAAGGACAATCCGGCGCGTTGAACGAATCGTATTCGGATGTATTCTCCGCGCTGATCGACCGCGCGAATTGGACGGTCGGCGAAGAAGTGGTGAAATCGCCGCCGTTCCCGGTCAAGATTCTGCGCAGTCTCGAAGACCCGACGCTGGGGGGGCGCTACGACGCGCGCAATCCGCTTGGCGGCGTGGGACAGCCGGGACACATGCGTGATTTTGCCAAACTTGCCAATAGCCGCAAGAGCGATAATGGCGGCGTGCATATCAACAGCGGCATTCCCAACCGCGCGGCGTTTCTCGTCGCGCAAGCGATCGGGCGCGAAAAGATGGAGCAGATTTATTATCGCACGCTGACGCAGTATCTTTCCCCCAGTTCCGATTTCGGCGACGCGGCGCGTGCGACGATTCGCGCGGCGCAAGAGTTGTACGGCACGCCCGAAGCAAATGCGGTGCGTGATGCATTTGGCCAAGTCGGCATCGATGCTGGCGCAACGACCCAGGTTCCGACGCAACCGCCTGAACCATCGCGCACGACACCTTCCGCGCCGCCACCTCCCGCCCCATCGACTGCGCCGGGATGCACGAACTTGATCGTCAACGGCACCTTCGAAAATCTGGATGCCGGCTGGACTGAAGTAACCACCGCGCATTCGGCGATTATCGACACGGAACTGCCGCACACCGGTTCGCGGAGCGCGTGGCTCGGCGGCACAGACGAAGAACCGTTGCAGTACATTTACCAAGATGTTCGGATTCCGGCGAACGCGACAACAGTCAAACTGAGTTATTGGCGCTTGATGCACCACGAAGTCGATGGGGTGCTGGGATTGTTTGCCGCCGATGCCAAGTTTGCGACGATTCTGGCGAACACGAACGGCGATGTGATTGCGGCGGTCGAACAGTTTGCGTCGAGTCAAGGCGATGATCAATGGCATCAAGCCAACGCCGATCTCGCGCAATTTGCCGGCAAAACAATTCGGCTGGTCTTTTCGTCGGAGAATCCTAAAGGCAACATTAGTAGTTTCTTCATCGATGATGTGGAATTGATCGCGTGCACGACCGGCGCCGCGCCGTCCGCGCCGCAAACGTCGAACGCGGAGCAAGTGTACGTTCAAGGGTACATCAAGAACGCTGACACCGGGCGCGGCATCGAAGGCGCGCAGTTCTTTGTCATCCGACCCGGCTTGAGTGCGAGCGCGGCGGCGGCGGACGACAAAGTGACAGCGAGCGAGGTGTTGACATACGGCGTTTCGGATGCGAATGGTTTGTACCAAACGCAAGCGCCGATTCCGCGCGGCACGACGTACAGCGTGATTGTGTTGGCGCGCGGCTTTCGCGCGATTGTCGCCGATGATGGGATGAACGTGCCGGCGAACGCGCCGAATCCGTTTGTTACAAACGCAAATTTGCGACCAGCCAGGTGAAAATGTGGAGACATTCCGCCGGAATGTCTCGCCTCAGGGAATTCATATGGACAAACAATTACATTGTTGCATCTGCCACGAAACGGTTATGCCGCCGTACAATATGTTGGGCAAGCGCGTGTACTGCGAAAAACATTTCGCGCACGTCAACAAACCGCATCCCGGCTTTTGGCGCGCCGGCGTTTTGCAAATCGTCGCGATGGGCGTGTTCGGCGCAATCGTCGCCGCGATTGCGGAAAACATCGGCGGGCTGACCGGCACGCCCCTCATTCTTGCCGGCTTGTTTCTTGCCATCGTGCCGACGGCGTTGTGGTTGTGGTATTTTTATCGCCAGGATCGACTGGAGCCGGAACCCAAAACAAAAATCGCCGCGGTGTTTTTGCTGGCGTTGATCCTGACCGATTTCATCGGCTTGCGTTTAATCGATCAGTGGTTCGCGTTCCACGAATGGTCGAGTGTCAATCCAATCACCTCGCTCCTCGCGTCGATTCTGATTATCGGCTTCACGTTTGAAGCGATTGTGTATTACACGATTCGTTTGACCGTTTTCGCCACCGACGAATTTGACGAGCGAATGGATGGCATCGTGTACGGCACGGTTGCCGGTCTTGGCGTGGCGACGTTGCTCAACTTGCGTTACATTATCGATAATCAAGGTGTGGCGTTAGGCTCCGGTGTGGTCTACACGATTACAACGGCGCTGGCGCAAGCATCATTTGGCGGCTTGCTGGGTTATTTTATGGCGCAAGCAAAATTTGAACACAAACCGTTTTGGTGGGTTCCGTTCGGTGTCATCGTTGCCGCGGTGTTGAATGGATTGTTCACGTGGGTAATCGACGAGGTGAGTTCTGCCGGGTTGACGGTTGAACCGTGGCGTTCATTAGTTGCCGGCGTCGCCGTCGCGCTGGCGGTGTTTGCGTTGCTGATTTATCTGATGCGGCGCGCGCACGCTTTGACAACAACGTGAGGTCAATTCGATGATGCAAACTGAAGCTGGCACCATTTACAGACAACGTTTTTTGCGCAAAGATGTCGGTGTAGCAATTGTGGTGTTCGTCGCGCTCGCGCTTGGCTTGCTTTTACGAATGCAAGCGACGAACCGTACGACGATGTTCAAAGATCAGGACACCGGTTTTTCATTGGCGTACCCGGTAACCTGGGGCAGTGTGGAATCGCTGCAAACGGTTTTGCTCAAAGTCGAAAACCCGCAAACGGCTTCGGCGTACAAAACAAATTTGACCGTCGAGTCGCGCGATCTCGATCCGCAAAAACCGCCGACGCTGCAACAATTAGTGGATCGGCGCGTGGCGCAACGCGGCGTGTTGACGGCGTACCATTTCTTGTCGAATAGCCCGGCGACGGTTGGCGGCGCAAAAGCGGAACGCCTTGAGTACGCGTTCGCCGTGCAACCGATCGATCAGCCGCGCCGCGCATCGTTGCCGGTCGTCGTGCACGCGCTCGAGTACATTGTCGTTGGCAAAACCAGTGTGTTTTACATCACGCTCGCCGCGCCGGAAAACGAATTTGAAAAAGCGCGCGCGCAAATGGATCAGATCGTTCAAACGGTGACAGTGCCATGACAGAAAAAACTAAAACTCCCAAACCAAAACCTGCGCCGCCCGAAACGGAGTTGGCGTCGATTCCCAAAGGCGAACGCGCGAGCAAGTTGGAAGACAAAGCCGCGTCGCAGCGCAAACCGACGCCGCCCAAAATCGAAAAATTACAATTGCCGCTCGGCGCGTTCATTGCGTTTCGCAAAAGCGGCGGCTTGAAATTTTCGACGCGCGAAATTGTGATTTACCCGGACGGACGCGTGAGCATCGGTGGCGCCGATCCATCGAAAGAAGCGTACGCGCGCGCGCCGCGTCAATTGAACAACGCGCAAATTTTCGAGTTGCGCAAGTTGTTGGATCGCGCCGGCTTTTTCCGTTTGCCATCGGCAACCGGCAATCAGCCCCCCGACGCGTACGCGTACGAAATCGTTGCGCGGTTGGGTAATCGCTCCAATTTTGTCGAAGTATTCGATGGTAAAATTCCTGACGCGCTCAAACCCTTGATCGACAAATTGAGCGCGTGGTTGCCGAAGGAATGATTCGTCGATGGGTCGTATGGTTTCATTGAACGGCTAGACGTGAGAATGGCAAGATGAAAACCAGAACATTGAAACGCACGACGCGACAAACGCGGTTCGTGCTACCCCAAGAACGCGTCGCCGATTTTTGCCGCCGCAATCACATTGTAAAATTGTCACTCTTTGGCTCGCGACTGCGCGGCGATTTTCGTCGCGATAGCGATGTGGATTTGCTCGTCGAGTTCGCGCCAGAACACGTGCCCGGTTTCTTGCGCTTGGCGCGAATGGAACGCGAGCTGTCAGAGTTACTGGGCGGCAAAAAAGTGGATTTGCGGACGCCTGAAGACTTGAGCCGTTATTTTCGCGACCACGTTGCCAAAACTGCCAAGATTCAATATGAACGCATCTGACACGATTCGACTACGGCACATGCTTGATGCGGCGCGCAAAGCAATCGCTTTTGTGAAGGGACGCGCGCGAAACGATCTCGATAAAGATGAGATGCTGACACTTTCACTCGTCAAGTGCATCGAAATTATCGGCGAAGCGGCAAGCAAGGTTTCGGACAAATGTCAAAAAGAATGCGCCGATATTCCTTGGGCTGACATTATCGGGATGCGAAATCGGCTCATTCACGCGTACTTTGACATCAACTTGAACATCGTTTGGCAAACTGTCACGGATGAATTGCCGCCACTGGTTAGAGAATTGCAAGAAATTTTACCGCCCGAAAAATAACCAGCCGTCTCCCTTGAGATTCTAATGTCCATTGCATTAATCAACCTTGATACCGGCACGACGCTTGAATTGACGCGCGATGCGCCGCGTCCCGCCCCCGATGGCGGTATTGTCTGGCTCGATCTTTCTGCGCCGACCGCAGATGATTTGGGCTGGCTCGCGCGCGCATACAATTTTCATCCCCTCGCCCTCGAAGATTGCCGGCATTTTGATCAACGCGCCAAAGTCGAACCGTACGACGGCTATCTGTTTATTTCGGTCGATGCGGTTACGCGCGCCAACGGAGATTTGACCGCGCAGGAATTGGAAGTTTTTCTTGGCGCGGATTACTTGATCACCGTTCATCGCGAACCGCTTGCCGCGCTCGACGAGATGCGCGTACGTTGTGTGTCGGACAGCCGCACCGGCAAATATCGCGCCGATATGCTCTTTTATCAAATTGTCGATCATATGGTGGATGCAATCTTTCCCTTGATCGACGAAATGGATGACGAGATCGACGACCTCGAAGATGAAATTTTGGCAAAGCCGACGCAAGCATCGTTGCAGCGATTGTTTGAACTCAAACGCCAACTGGTTTTCTTACGCAAGATTGTGGGACCGATGCGCGACGCGATGGACGTGCTGGCGGACACCCGTTACGAATTCATCGATCCGCGCACCGCATTGTACTATCGCGACACGTACGATCATCTCGTCCGCATCTACGACCTCATCGAAATTTCACGCGATTTGCTCGGCAACGCGCTCGATGCGTACTTGTCGAGCGTGTCGAATCGGTTGAACGAAGTGATGAAGCGGCTCACATTGCTGACGACGATCTTTATGCCGATTTCATTTCTCGTCGGTTTCGGTGGAATGAACTTTGTGCAAATTCCGTTCGATAATCCGGTGGCGTTTGGGATTATGCTGGCGTTGTTGATCGTCGTCCCGACCGGGATGTTGATGTGGTTTTGGCGAAGCAAGTGGGTGTAAAAAAGTAGGCAGAAGGCAGAAAGCGGTAGACAATTGATGGATGCAATTTCGCAGGCGATAGTTGATGTTTTGCAAAACAACAAACCCGCCGCACTCGCCACAGTGGTGAAAACGCGCGGCGCAAGCCCGCGCAACGTTGGCGCAAAAATGATAGTCTTTCCCGATGGCGCGATTGTGGGTTCGATTGGCGGCGGCGAAATGGAACTGCGCGTCATCAACGCGGCGAAAGAATCACTTGCGGATGGACAACCGCGTTATCTCGATATGACCTTGTCGAACGAAGAACGCGGCGACCCGATGATTTGCGGTGGCGAGATGGAAATTTTTGTCGAGCCGTTGCTTACCGCGCCGACGCTGGTTATCGTGGGCGCGGGGCACGTTGGCGCGGCGGTGGCGCAGTTAGGCAAACAGCTTGGCTTTCGCATCGTCGTGCTCGATGATCGACCGGATTTTGTAACGCCGACAAATTTTCCGCACGCGGATGAACGCATCGCCGGCGATATTGTCAAAGAGATTCAGCGATTAGAGATTACGCCGCAGACGTTTGTCGTTTTAGTAACGCGCGCGCACACGCTCGATGCGCAACTGCTCGGCGCGATAGTGGACAAGCCAGCGGCGTACATCGGAATGCTGGGAAGCAAGCGGCGTGTGATTACGGTGATGGACACCTTGAAGAAGCAAGGGGTGAGTGAAGCGGCACTTGCGCGCGTTCACGCGCCGATTGGGATTGAAATCCACGCCGAGACGCCGGCGGAAATTGCGGTGAGTATTTTGGCGGAGATCATTCAAGCCAAAAGAAAAGCGTAAGACAATTTTTGCATCTGCAGATTTTGCAGATTGCACAGATTGTCCATTCCCAATCGGATCAGATAAGAAAACTCGAACCATCATGCAAAAAGGACGGTTCGATTTTCTTTTTCAATCTGAAATCTTAAAGCATCAATCGAAAATTACGATCACTCCCACTCGATTGTCCCCGGCGGTTTGCTCGTGATGTCGTACACTACGCGATTCACGCCGCGCACTTGGTTGATGATGCGATTGCTGATGCGTGCCAGCACATCGTACGGCAGGCGCGCCCAATCCGCCGTCATTCCATCCACGCTTGTTACCGCGCGTACCGCGACCACGCTATCGTACGTTCGTCCATCGCCCATCACGCCGACGGTTTTCAACGGCGTGAGAATTGCAAAATATTGCCACACCTCACGTCCCAACCCGGCGCGCTCGATTTCCTCGCGCACGATGGCATCCGCCGCGCGAAGCGTAGTCAATCGTTCTAGCGTAATCTCGCCGAGGATGCGCACCGCGAGACCCGGACCCGGGAACGGCTGACGATAAACCACCTGCTCTGGCAAACCCAACTCCAAGCCCACCGCGCGCACTTCGTCTTTGAACAGATACCGCAACGGTTCGATCAACTCGAATTGCAAATCGTCCGGCAAGCCGCCAACGTTGTGATGCGTTTTGATTCTTGCCGCCGTGCTTTGCTCCGGCGCGCGCGACTCGATAACGTCCGGATACAACGTGCCTTGCGCGAGAAAACGGATCGGTTTGTCGCTCGCGAGCGATGCGGCGGTTTCTTCAAACACACGCACGAATTCCGCCCCGATGATTCTACGCTTTTCTTCCGGCTCGATCACACCGCGCAATTTTTCAAGAAATCGATCGCGCGCGTCAACCGGCACAATTTCCAAGCGTTGGTCTCGAAACAACTCGATCACGGCGCGCGCTTCATCTTGCCGCAACATTCCGTGATCGACAAAGACACACACCAATTGCTCGCCAATCGCTTTGCCGACGAGTGTCGCCGCGACGGTGGAATCGACGCCGCCGGAGAGCGCGCACAACACACGCGATTCGCCAACACGCGTACGAATTTGATCGACGGTTGTGGCGATGAACGATGTCGGCGTCCAATCGCCCCGGCATTCGCAGACATCGAAAACGAAATGGCGCAAGATATCGATACCGCGCGGCGTGTGAACCACTTCGGGATGAAATTGGAGCGCGAAGATTTTGCGCGCCGGGTTTGCCATCGCCGCGAACGGGCACGTGTCGCTGTGCGCGAGTTTGGTAAAGCCGGGCGGAAGTTGCGTAATCTGATCGCCGTGGCTCATCCAGACAGAAAGCGTTGATTCGAGATTAGCAAAGAGCGATTCCGCTCGATCAACGTAAAGCGTGGCGGAACCGTACTCGCGATGATCGGATTTTTCCACGCGCCCCCCCAGGTTGTGCGCGAGGAGTTGCATTCCGTAGCAAATGCCCAGAATCGGCACATTGAGATCGAGCAGAAAATCGGACAGCGCGGGCGCACCGGGATCGTAGACGCTGTTGGGTCCGCCGGACAAGATGATGCCGCGCGGATTCAGTTTGAGAATCGCTTCGCGCGAAACATCGTGCGGCAGGATTTCGGAATAGATGTGGAGTTCGCGGATGCGCCGCGCGATCAGTTGCGTGTATTGCGAACCGAAATCGAGAATGACTAGAGTCTGATTCACAAAGAAATCTCCAAATCTGCCAAACGTGCCAAACCGACCTTTTGACAGGTTTGGGATTTTGGCACGTTTGGCACATTTGATTATTCGATCACGATCTTGCCATCGTCCATATTCGTGATGACGGCGAGCGATTCGATGGGCACGTTGAGGTCGCGCGCGTTTTCGCGTCCGCGTTCGAATGTTTTTTCGACGACGGTGCCGATGCCCACCACGTGCGCGCCGACTTTTTCCGCCAGTCGCGCAAGCGCGGTAATCGTTTGCGCCGTTGCTAGAAAATCATCGATGACGAGGACGCGATCATTCGGACGCAGGTACTCTGTCGAAACCATTAGCTCAACCATCTTGCCGTGCGTGCGCGACCGACACGATTCTTTGACAATCGTGAAATCCATTGTGAGGGGCGGACTTTTGCGCGCAAAAACCAGTGGGATGCCCAACGCAAGGGCGGTGGCTAACGCCGGCGCGATGCCGCTCGTTTCGGCGGTCAAGATTTTCGTTGGACGCAAATGCACAAAGCGCCGCGCGAGTTCCAAGCCCACCCGTTGCATCAGCATCGGATCGATTTGATGGTTGAGGAATGAATCGACTTTTAAGATGCCGTTGCCAAGATTGCGACCTTCTTTAAGGATGCGTTCTTTCAATTCGTGCATCGATGTGCCTCCGCCAACAAGATAGCGTAAGTATATCATAGATTTTGCCGGCGCAAGAATCGAGACGTCTTGGATGCATTTGCCCATCGTCGTAATGTGTGATAGAATTTCAATTGACGGGGAACGTTGGCAGTCCCGTTGATTCAGAAAGGAGTGTTGGTAATGCCATTTCATATTCAGCCCCAAGATTTGCTCATCATCGCCATTGTAGCGCTGTTGCTCTTTGGACCGGCGCGCCTGCCTGAAATCGGCCGGGCGTTTGGCAGAACGATCAAAGAATTTCAGTCGGCGACGAAAGAGGCGACCCAGGGTTTTAGTCAAGAAATTTCGAAACCGGTCGAAGAACCGAAACCCGAAAACACGCTCACGTGCAAAGCGTGCGGCAAACCGATTCAAGCCGGCGCCAAGTTTTGCACCGAATGTGGCGCGGCGCAGTGAGCCAAGTTCCAAAAATTTGCGCGCCGTTCTAATGTGTGATAGAATTTGATTGAGAACGGCGTTCGACAATGCCGTCGATTTGAAAGGAGCATTCAAAATGCCATTCGGGTTACAGCCCCTTCATTTGGTCGTCATCGCGGTGGTTGCCTTGATTCTTTTTGGACCGTCCCGTCTGCCTGAGATTGGACGCTCGTTGGGTAGAACGATCAAAGAATTCCAATCGGCTACCAAAGAGGCGACGCAGGGTTTTACGCAAGAAGTTACGCGGTCGGATGAAGTCAAGAAGGAAGAACCCAAGCTTACTTGCAAAAACTGTGGCAAGCCGGTTCCAGCCGGCGCCAAGTTTTGTGCTGAATGCGGCGCGGCACAGTAAGCATCTCGGAAACTTGGGGCGATTGGCAGAAAAAAAGGGATGCCAACGAGGGCGTCCCTTTCTGTTTAACTGATGTTACGCGATTGATGTCATTTCGAGGGAGCGCAGCGACTGAGAAATCTCGTTTTCAGCGTATTGGTGAGATTTCTCGCTTTGCTCGAAACCCTGGCACTGCCCGTCAGGGCAAGTGTGACGCTGCGTAAGGTGAATGTTTAATCCGGCGTAAGGGACTTTTTTCATGGCACAAGAAAAACGCATGGGAGTTTTGGAACATCTGGAAGAATTGCGGAGTCGTCTGATTATCGCGATCATCGCTATTTTGGTGACGACTTCGCTGGCGTATATTTTCTCCGACGCGATACTGGCATTTCTGCGCGCGCCAGCGGGCGAAATCAAATTACAAGCGCTCAGTCCACTCGACGGATTTATGATTCGCTTTCGCGTGGCGCTGTACGGCGGTATTGCACTCGCCGCGCCGATCTGGATTTACCAACTCGTCCGCTATCTCGAACCCGCATTGTTGCCGCACGAAAAGAAATTCATCATCCCCGGCGTCATCGCCATGGTCATCTTGTTTTTACTCGGCAACACGTTTGGGTACGCGATGCTGTATAATATGATACCTTTCTTGATCAGCATGTTTGGCAGCGAGCTCCAATATTTGCCGAGTGCGGATCAGTACATTTCATTCGTCGTTTATTTCCTCATTTCCACCGGCATTGCGTTCGAAATGCCCATTGTGATTCTGATTCTGGTGCGCTTGGGCTTGATCAAGCCAGCAACTTTGCGCAAGCAACGCAAAATTGCGTGGTTCATCATCTTTGTCTTTGCCGAACTGATTACGCCGGTCGCAGATCCGATCGTTGCGCCAACGGTCGTGATGTTGCCGATGATCCTGTTATTTGAGTTGGCGCTGTTCCTTGCCAAGTTCATCGCGCCCAAACCGGCGACACCGGCGCCGACACTTGCCCCGAAAGCTGATCCTCCCGCGACTGTTTGAGTCAAGTGAGTTGCAATGACGCAAACACTTCCTGATCTCGTCGAATCGCTGGGTCGTGTTGAGCATTTCAAACGCTTTCCGGCAGCCGACCGCGCGGAGATTGTCAACGCCGGTCAAGTGCGAACATTCCCGGCGGGCAGTGTGATTTTCCGCGAAGGCGAACCGTCGGCGGGAATGTTCGTGCTGTTTTCTGGACACGTGCATCTGTGCAAGTTGGGACCCCAAGGTCAGCAATCGATTGTCGCCGAAATCGAGCCGGTCATTATGTTCAACGAAGTTACGGTGCTGGACGGGGGCCCGAATTTGACGACGGCATTAGCACTGCAAGATTGCGTGACGTGGAACATCACTGTCGATCATTTTCAGGCGTTGCTCAAACGCTATCCGATTGTTGGCTTGGGTTTGCTCCGCGTCCTGGCACAACGCACGCGCAATTTGCTCTCGCAGTACGAAGACCTCTCCTTCCGTTCCGTCGTCGCGCGGACCGCCAAACTCCTCCTCGATTTAAGCGAGCACGGCACGCGTCCGATTGATCGCAAAGAGTACACGAACGCGGATATGGCGGCGCGCATATCGACCGTGCCGGAAGCGTTGAGCCGCTCGTTCCAAATTCTTCGCAAAAACGGCGACATCGTTTGTACGCGGACGACAATAGTCGTCAGGCAACCTCAAACGCTAGAAAAGTTCGCACAGATCGAGCGAAACTTGTACTGACTCTCCCAGGGAATTCAAAAAACCCGCAAAAACACACACCCCCAAGCTAGCCCGGGGTGTGTGTTTGTTATGCAACTGATACGAAATCGTTATTCTTTTTTACGCACTTGGCATTATTATCGTGGTAATATATGTTTGGAACCAGGTAGCACCTGAACCGCAACCAAAAAACTCAAACGAGTCTGCCAAACGCGCAGACTAACTAATGGTGCTAGTTTGCAGGTGGATGGCTGTGAGATTCAAGTAGCGCATCGCAAAATCAAAGCACAAAATATGCTCAAGAATCGCACTAGCACCATTAGTTACTATCACTGAACAGTATAAACCGAGACCTTCTTTCACCTTTGATTGTGCTATCTGGTTCTTGCTGTACATTTGATATTCATTTCGTCGAGCGATGACAAACGTCCTTGTCTCCGTCGAAGGCGTTTGTCCGCGATAATGTCATTAATCTTTGCTCAAGGAGTCGTACATGTTTCAAATCAAACTGCCCCGGTGGCTAACTCCAATGCAGGTGGTTCTAGAACTTGCATTGCTCACACTTCCCCTCTTGTTCTTCGTGGGAACTCCGCAACCGGTTTATGCCGCCACTTGTTCTGGCACCCTCGATTATGGCGATGCGCCTTCTTCGTATGGAGTCGCGTGTGCTAATTCGGCTGGAACCCTCCGCCTTGGAAGTGTAACACCAGACGAGGAAGCGTACCCCGGTTTTCAAAGTGCAGGCGCAACCGGCGACAGCACCAACGGTACTAACGACGAGAATTTCCTCAATCCACTTACGCCAATCGATCTGGCTTATCCTCAATACGTCTGGACGGTTCCGGTTCTGAATAATACCGGTTCCGCCACAACGCTGGTGGGGTGGATCGATTTCGATGGCAACGGGACGTTTGATGCCAACGAACGCGCGAATGCCAATGTGCCTACTAACGCGGCTACGCAAAATATTACACTCACCTGGACGATTCCCGTCACCGCCACACCTAACATCACCACCTATGCGCGTTTGCGCATTATGCCAACGACAACCTCTAGCGATTGGCAACCCACCGGCAATTTCCCCAACGCAACTAGCAACGGCGAAGTGGAAGATTATCAAGTTACAACGGTGCAAAGCATTGTGTGTACGCCGGGCAGATCGTTTTATTACATCGATGGTTCTGCGTACACCATCAATACCTATGATCTCGCGACCGGCACAAGCGTCGCTGTCAATGATCCACCATCACAAACCAATATCAACGGACTTGGCGTTGATCAATCCAACGGAATTATCTATTATCAGGATGCCGATAACTCGACTACACCTGATGGCATCTACTACTACAATGCTGTTAACAATACGAACGGAACAATCACCGATGATGGTCAGACAGCGCCTTTGAATCTTCCGTTGGGTAATGGCTGGCAAACTGCCTCTGGTGCGTTTGGCAATGGCAGATATTACGCTGGCATCGATGGTGGTGATATCGGAACGATCTACGAAATCACTCTGAACGCGGCAGGGACTGCGCCCGTAAGCGCGCGCGCTTTGATTACTCCCAACACCGGCTGTGGTCAAACCACCTGTCAGAATTACGGCGATCTTATGGTGGTTGGCAATCGAATGTACGTCGCGTTCTGGAGTAATGGAGGTGGTCCGGGAGAAACCCAGTGGTTCGATGTGTATGACATCAATAGCCAGTTGCGCTTGAGTCGCCAAACACTTGGTTCAGCCCAAAGTGCAACCGGTTTCGCATTCCAATTAGCACGTGACGGAAACGGGCAAATTTACGCCATAACCAGCGCTGGTTCGCCAAGCGGTCGAGTCTACACCGTTACCAATGGCTTGATCGAATGGGGTGCTTCTGGCGCCAATCCAATTCGCACCATCGGCACACTGGTGAATGACGCCTCGGAATGCCCAATCTCACCAATGGATTTTGGCGATGCGCCCACCTCGTACGGCTGGGACGCCGGTCCAAGCGCCGCGCGACATAGCATCGATGCAAACTTGCGATTAGGAAATGTAAGTGGCACGTCAACCCTCCGCGACTTGCGCGGGATGTCCTCAGCGAATGCCGACGGCGATGATCTTTCCGGCGGCACCGATGACGAAGACGCCGTAGCATCCTTGCCCACTCTCCGCGAGAATGACACATCCTATTCGATTCCGAATATCACCGTCTTCAACAACACCGGGAGCAACGCGACGCTCTACGCCTGGATCGATTTCAATCGCGATGGACAGTATCAACAAAGTGAGCGCGCGACCGTTACGGTTCCCTCCAGCGCGAGCACCCAGAGCATCACGATCACTTGGAATAGTTTGAGCGGCTTGGTAGCGGGACCAAGTTTCTTGCGCCTGCGTCTATCAACCGCAACCACCACGACGAGCAGTTGGGGTACCGGCAACGACGGCGCGTTCCTCGCCACCGGCTACGCCGCCAACGGCGAAGTGGAAGATTATCCAATTACGATAAACGCTCCAACGGCAATCAAACTCTCATCCTTCACTACGCAGAAATTCATCGATGTGAATGTCGAGGAAATTCAGAAATACTGGGAATTGGGAGCCGCGCTTGTGCTATTCGCCGCGTTGGGATTGTATCGATTCTACAGATTGAGCCACGCAATCGCCATAAAGCGTTGAAAATATATCGACGCAACCGGCAAAATGGGCGAGGGTAACCTCGCCCATTGAATTTTCCTCAATTGACGAAAGTCAATGACACATATCCTGCCGCGTGGTATTCTTTATCCGATCAATCACGAATGGGGTGTGCGAAGGCGCACGCCCAAAAATCAAAATCGGGTGATGCTTGCCTTTCCGATGTCATCGGCATTTGAAAGGCATTTTTTATTGCTAAACGATGGTGCGCGGATGTGGTAATCAAAGGAGGTGATGGCTTTCCCGCATCCTAGCAACGACTTCGTCCTGACGAAAGATTGCCGCGTTGGAAAAACGAGCGGCAACTCCGGTGACGAAAGCGAAAAAGCACCTCTGACGCCAATCATCTTTGTCTGGCACGGAGGTTGCCGAATGAAAAAAATTGTATTGGGTAGTCTGTTACTGATTGCAGTGTTAATGCTGTTCGCGTGCGCGACGCCAACGCCTGAAACCAAGATCGTGGAAAAAACAATCGTTGTTGAAAAGCCGGTGGAAAAAGTGGTTACGGTGATCGTTCAGCCAACCCAAGCGCCGGAACCCACCAAACCGCTGGTGGATGTCAAAGCCATCGAGGCGGCGTACAAATTGAGTTCGCACTCGAACAACTGGGGCGAAGGACGCGGACCCAACACGCTTTGCGCGCGCTGTCACTCGCCGCGCAACTGGGATCCTAAAGCGGTCCCCGGTCCCGCGCCCAACTGCGTGGCGTGCAAGTTCCCGTTTGACAAAGAAGTTCGCAAGCCGCCGCCGAACACAAACGTATTTATCGAACAAAAAGATTGGAAAAACATCGGTTGCGACGTGTGCCACCAAGTCAGCGCGAGCGGTGTCGTCGATCCGAAACCGGTAATGTGGAATCAAGCGACTGGCAAGTATGACACCGTCGCCACGACAACCGAATTGTGTGAGAAATGTCACACCGATAGTTTGGGCGGGTCGAAACACAAAATGGCGATGGGCGGACCCGCGCACACCGGCCAAATCGGTTTGACCACACCGCGACCAAACGATTGCACCGATTGCCACAACCCGCATTCGCAACAGGCAAGTTGCACAAGCTGTCACGGCGATGTGTTCAAGACCAAACCGAACACCGGCCATATTGCAGTCCACGCTAAAATCGCGTGCGATGCGTGCCACGATGCGCGCGGTCTCACCGTTGGACCCAATGCGGACAAGACGATGTGGGTCGCTTTCCAAACGACCACTTCACCCGCGGGCGGGCCACCGACGCTATCGCAAGTTACATCACACACGTTGCAAAAAGCAGTTGCCTGCACGCGCTGTCACTACGACAACAATCCGAACAAACTTCGTTCGATGGTTACACCAACCGCAACGCGACCACCGACGACTCCCACCGCCACGCCAACGCGGTAAGACGAATTATAGACTTCCGAAATCTTCAAGATTTCGGAAGTCTCTCAGGTCTCAAATGAAATCGATCATTTCAATCATTTCGCTTGCCGCGCTTCTTGCCATCGTTGCGTGTGCGCCAACACCCGCCGCGCCGGCGGCGACATCCTCGCAAGCAAGCGCGCCGGCACCATCGACGCAATCGTCCGTGTCACCGGTCGCGGCGGGACAATCGAACGATGTCAAATCGTTGTGGCAGAGTAGCAAACACGCCAACACGTACATTCTCGAAGGCGACGAAAATAATTCGTGCGCGCGTTGTCACTCGCCGACGAATTGGTTGCCGACATCGCCGGACGAAATGCCGGCAAGTTGTAGTTCGTGCAAGTTCACCATCAAGCCGCCCAAGCCGATTGCGAAAACCGAGTGGAAAAATATCGAATGCGCGCAATGCCACAAGACGCAAAAAGAAATCGTGGGCAAAGAAGTCGCGTGGCTGAACGCGCTCGTCGCCGCGTTCGATACGGTGAACGATCCGTACGAATTGGTGAAATCGACGACCGAGTTGTGCGAGAAATGTCATCGCGACGCGTACAAAATCGAAATGGGCAAAGCGGCGCACGCGAGTCAAACTTGCACCGGTTGCCACAATCCACATTCGACAAAAGCGAGTTGCGCGACGTGTCACGCATCGTTATCGAAATCGGCGGGACACGACGCGGCGCACGCAAACGTGAACTGCGTGGCGTGCCACGATGCTGGCGGCTGGCAAGTGCAACCGGTCGGCGATCAGAAAATTTGGCAATCGATGCGCCCAACGGATTTGAAAGGCAAGCCGAATCCAATTCCGTACACGTCGCATAATTTGCAAAAGAGTGTGGATTGCGCGCGCTGTCATTTTGCCGGCAATCCGTGGAATTTAAAGGCGGATAAAAAGTAATTTCAATCACAGGGCACAGAGCGCACAAAGAGAAAATTTTTTCTCTGTGAGCTCTGTCCCTATGGTAAAAATACTGTCGAGGTATATCTATGCAAGCATTCGGACAACGTTTCACTTTTCTCTTTCGTTCGACCAAAGGACTCGTTCTTGTTGCGATTGCGATGATCGGCATCACGACCGCGTTCTTCGGTTTGCTGTCCGGTCCGATGGCTGAGTTGGGCATTCGCGATATTTGGGTGCGACTCTTTGGCGTTCAGATGAATCCGGCGGAACGCGAAGGGCGCATCGTTATGCTCTACCATTCGATTGCGATGGCAGTCGTCGCCATCGAGACGTACATCATCACCGCGATCATCAAAATGAAAGAACAATCCAAAACGATGATCAACGCGACGATGACCGTCGGCTTTATGTGCGCGATGATTTTCGGTTTGCTCTTTGCGTACTTTGGGCACAACTGGATTTTCCACGGCTTGTTTCTCTTTGGGCAGTCGCTCATCTTTTTCGCCGGGTGTGTTCTCGCCGTCGCGTTGAATCCCTGGGCAAAAGAATATCGCGTGGAGAAATCGGAGTACGCGTCGTGGCGCGGCATCGATTTGGAACGCGCGGCATTTTTTGCGATGGCAGTCGCGACGCTTGGCTCGGCGCTGTTCGGCGCGGTGCCGGGTTCGTACTCCGGCAACGGCTTTGAAACTTTTCTCGCCGAAGATGTTGTGCGCGAAGTGCACAAGACGCCACTCGAACTTGCGGTCATCGGACATCTACACATTATGCTCACGCTGATCGCGGTTGCGCTCGCGCTCATCGTCGGACGCTGGTTCGATTTCAAAGGAGTTTTGCACAAACTCGCCATGCCGTTGATGATTTTCGGGACCATTATCATCACACTCGGCGTGTGGCTCGTGGTGCCTTTTGAGGAAACTGCGCATTACATCATCTACGCCGGGTCGGTTGGCATTTTGCTCGCGGCGTTGTTTCTGGTTATCTTTGGTTTCCGCAAACTGATTGCCGAAGGTACGCAAGGAAATCCCAATGCCAATTTCGTTCAGAAGATCGGCGCGTTGTTGCGCGACCCGCTCAAGTTTGGTTCGCTGTGGCAAATGGTGTACATGAATTTCGCTGTGACCTTCATCGGTTTGTTTATGGCGATTCGGCTTGACGCGATTATCCGCACGTGGCCCCACCGCGAAGAACGCATTACACTGACCGGGCATTGGCACATGCTCGCGACGATCATCGCGACGATCATCTTGCTGTACTACGCCGATATGATCGGACTCAAAGGTCGCGTGCGCCAACTCTTTGGTTGGTTCATCATCATCTTTTCCGATCTCGCGCTCGGCGCGGCGGCCGTCTTTGCCACCAAACGACTTTACGTCGCCGAATCCGAACAGCAATCGCTCGTGAACGGCATTATGCTCGTTACCGATTTCAGTCTGGCAACGATTCTCGTAGCGCTCGCGTTGTTGATGATCTGGCGGCTCGTCGATTTGTTCAACGCGAAAGGCGTCTGGAAAAAAGAATTGGAAGAGGAGGTACTGCGATGAAACGAATTGGCGTTTGTAGTGCGCGACAAAGCGAAGCGGAGTCGCGTATGCCAGAACGACACTTCGCTCAAATCGCTTCGTGTCTGACTACAAACATACGCGTCATCCCATTGATTTTCCTTGCCCTCCTCGCTGTCGCCTGCGTTGCTTCACCGACCGCGCAGAATTACACGCCGCTCAAGTACGATCCCGGCATCGACGCCAATGCCTGGGCGATGATTCCTGCCGGCGAATTTTTCTTTGGTCAGCACAACGTCGTCGAAAAAACTGACGCGTTCGCGATGATGATTACGCTCGTGACGAACCAGCAGTACGCCGATTTCCTGAACAAAGCACTTGCCGACGGCAAAATAAAACTTGCCGACAACAAGATTCTCACGCCGTACCCCGGCGACAAGTTCATCGGGCGGCGGCATGAAAAGAAAATTCTTGCCGGCGATTACCCGGCGATCACAATCACCAACAAGGATTTGCGGCTGACGTTCGATGGAAAAACTTTTGCCGCGAAACCCGGCTACGAAAATCATCCGGCCGTCGCGGTAACGTGGTTTGGCGCGCGCGCGTACTGCGAGTACTATAGCTGGCAACTGCCCACCGAAATCGAATGGGAAAAAGCGGCGCGCGGCACGGACAAGCGTGCGTTCCCCTGGGGCGACGAAATTAGCGCGAGCAACGCAAATTTCTACACGAGCAAAGACCCGTACGAAAAGTTGCTGGGTAATCAAGGCGACACGACGCCGGTCGGTTTCTACAACGGCAAAGCGTACGACGGCTTCCAAACGGTAAAATCGGTTAGCCCGTACGGACTGTACGATATGGCGGGCAACGTGTGGCAATGGACGAACAATCTTACCGAAGGAATGCACTATCGTTATATGCGCGGTGGCAGTCGTGGCACGTACGATTACAATTTGCGCGTGTGGTCGCGCAACGCGGCGGAACCGGATTATGCCTCCGCGCAAGTGGGGTTTCGGTGTATCAAGAAGAAATAGTCGATGGGTCAACTGGTCCATTGGTCGCGTGGTCAAACGCATTTGACTAGATGACCAGATAACTTGGATAAAATGGTTTCAATGTTGTATAATCACAGTAAGATGATGTTCAACACTGGGAGGAACAAATGCTGACGCCGGCAACTCCGATGAACGGAATAATTTCACGTGCGAAAATGTACTGGACGATGACCAAAAGTCTGCAAACCGGACTTTTGCTCGTTACCGGTCTCGCGGGATATTTTAGTGCGCGCTGTCCCACGCACAGCACCGAACTTGTGCTCTCGCTCGCGGCAACTTTGTTTTTGGCGATTGGTGGAAGCACAGTCATCAATATGGTGTGGGATCGTGACATCGACGCGAAGATGTTGCGCGCGTGCCGACGTCCCTTGCCAGCCGGCAAACTATCGATGACCGAAGCCGTCATCCTGGGTTTGGTCATGTCGATTGCCGGCATCGGCGGGGCGTTTCTGATGCAACCGCTGTACGGCGCGGTCGTCTTTACGGGTTGGTTCTTCGATGTCGTCGTCTATACAATGTGGCTCAAACGGCGCACGGCTTGGTCGATCATCGTGGGCGGGATTGCCGGCGCGATGCCGGTGCTTGCCGGACGCACACTCGGTACCGGGCAAATCGATGTGATCGGCATTTTGCTTGCGCTGGCAATTTTGTTTTGGATACCGACGCACATGCTCACATTCGGCATCAAGTACGCCGAGCAATATCACGCGGCGGGCGTGCCGGTATTTCCGAATAAATACGGCGAGTCGATCACGCGCATCACGATTTCGCTCTCGACCGGCGCGGCGGCAATTGCAATGTTGCTCGCATCGTACAACATCGGTTTGCCGTGGCGATTCTTCCATCTAACGCTGTGGCTGAGTGGATTGTTGATGATGGTTACCTTAGCAAGTGTTTTCCGACGTTCGCCCAAATTGAATTTTGCGTTGTACAAATTTGCCTCGCTCTACATGCTTGGATCGATGATGCTGATTATGCTTGGAGCAACGGCAAATTAGAAACTTGTCCAATATTTTCAATGGAGAAAAAATGAAAAACAACAAACTAGGTCTGACCCTGAAAATCGTCCTCGCGCTTTTCCTCGGCGCATCGACCGTGATGACAATTTTGGGCGCAATCGGCACGGCGTGTCTCGCGTGGAATGGCAATTTGTATGGTCCACCCTTCAAGTGGATCGTCCCGGCAATGCCGATGTATCAAACTCTGGTGTACATCAGTCTGGTTGCCGGCGTTGCGCTCGCCATCGTCACGTACGCGTTCTTGCGCGGCGATAGATGGTTTTACATCGGTTCGTTGATTTTTCTCATCGTCGGTGGCGGCGCGGCGGCGTATCAAATGTATTTGACCTCGTCACTCAAGCAAATTTCGTTCCTCGCTACTCCGCCCACCAACATTCGTTTTTACATCACCGTTGCTACGTTGATCGCGTTTATCATCGTGCGCTTCCCCGGCATCTGGAACAAGAGCGGACTCGGCAGGGGTGGGAGTAGCGGCGGTAGTTTCACCGCGCCGACCGGGATGGCGTTGATGTTAACCGGTGTGATGCTGATGACCGCGCCGATGTGGGCGTCGCCGGAGCACGTGATCGATGGCTTCAACTACGTGACGACATTGCAACTGCCTTTGCTCGTTGATGGTTTGGCGTTGACGATTGCCGGCGCGGTGATTTTCTTCGCGCGGCAATTGCTGGCGCTAGCGAAAATCAAACCGCCGGTTGCGGCAAGCCAGTGAATCGACTAACACAAAAATCAACCGGGTGTCGCGCGCGTGCGACACCCGGTTTTTGTTGCAACAGTTTGACAATTCATTTTTGCCGGTTATACTTGTCCTGTTGAAAATATATCCGCAGATTACGCAGATAATTTTTTTCTGCGAAATCGGCGTAATCTGTGGATAACGAAAGGAAATTGATGAGCCAGGTTGCAATTCTGAAAACATCGCCACGCACGGTTCTCGCTGATTACCATCGGTTGATGAATCTCGCCGGCTATCAACAAGTGATCGATCAGCAAGCCGACACCGCGTTGAAAATAAATATCTCGTGGCACTTTTTCTTTCCCGGCAGTTCGACGACGCCGTGGCAAATGGAAGGTGTCATCCGCGCGATGAAACAGGACGGCTACGATCCTAATCTGATTCACGCGTGCCATAACCGTACCGTCGTCATCGACGCGCATTTGGGCGAACGCGAGAATAAACAACTCAACGTTGTGCAGGCGCACAACTTGCGCAACATTCATCTCTACGAAGGCGAAGAATGGATTCACGTCCGCGACGCGGTTGGCGACCTGACGAAAGAGTTTCTCTGCCTCAATGAGGTTTTCCCGGGCGGATTCTACATTCCCCGGCGATTCATCGGCGAGAACATCATTCACTTGCCGACGATCAAGACGCACATTTTCACGACGACGACCGGCGCGATGAAAAATGCGTTTGGTGGACTGCTGAACGAAAAGCGACATTGGACGCACCCGGTCATTCACGAGACGCTCGTCGATCTGTTGATGATCCAAAAGAAAATTCATCGCGGTGTATTTGCGGTGATGGACGGCACTTTCGCCGGCGATGGTCCCGGTCCCCGCTGTATGACGCCGTACGTCAAGAATGTGATCCTTGCCAGTTCCGATCAAGTGGCAATCGATGCGGTTGCCGCGAAACTGATGGGCATGGATCCGTTATCGATCAAGTACATTCGCTTGGCGCATGAACGCGGTCTGGGTTGCGGCGATCCGCGCGAAATCGAAATTGTTGGCGATGCGGAGGCGGCGAAGGAGAATTGGCATTTTGTTGGCCCGTTCAACCAGATGACGTTTGCATCGCGGATGCAACACAAGATTTATTGGGGGCCATTGAAAAAACCGTTGGAGTGGTCGCTCAAAACGGTGCTGGCGCCGTGGTCGTACATCGCCAGCGTGGTGTATCACGATAGTTTTTGGTATCCGCTGTACGCGAAGCGGCAAATGAACAAGGTATTGGGGAGTGAGTGGGGTCGGTTGTTCCGCAACTGGGAAAAGGTTACGCCGGACGCGCAGGGTTTTCCATCGGTTGGCGATGACGCGGCGGCGTTGACGCGCGTGGGCTGGCAAGCATTTTTCCGGTCGCTGGGCATTTTGGGGACTGCAATCAAAGAAGCACCAGAGTTTTCTAACCGGCAACGGAAAAAAGTGCAGACGGTGAAGCAGTAGGCAGATGGCAGAAAGAACAAGACCTTCGAGGTTTAAACCTCGAAGGTCTTGTTGATTTCATCCGCGTCCAACTTTATCGCGGCACAAACTTGACTGCGTCGAATACCACCGTGCGGCAGAGGTAACATTCGTACGTTACGTCGGCGAGCGAAACGTACTCGCCGCCCGCCGCGTTGAAATAATGCGTGCCGAGCGAAAGCCATTGGTTGTGGTAAAACCCTTGCGAACGCGGCGAGAGGTCATACCGATTGTTGTGGCGAATCCAGTAGCGCGCGTTCAATGTCGTCCCCAGATTGTCCGGGATGTACGCAAACACTTCGTAATAACCCGGCGCGGGCAAGAGCGCGTACCAGCGTGCCCAATTGTACCCGTACGCGGTGTACGTGTTGTTATACGTCCAGAACGAATGATTGCCTACTCCAAATGCCGAATTGATCCAGCCGCCGATGCCGCCGGCTTGCCAGCCCGGTCCCCGATCATCGATGGTTACTTCGCCGCCTGGCGGTGGGGGAGGTGGCGGAGGCGGCGCGCCCACCGGCGCGTACGTCAAACTCGCGCTGGCGTACAAGGCACTTTCGAAATACTCCATCGTGATTGCGTGATTGCCCGCGCCCAACACCACATCAACCGACGCGGCAGTGGGCGGTTGATCGAACCAACGGTCGATCACGAGATAACCATCGATGTAGAGTCGCACACCGTCATCGGTCGTCGCGGTGAATCGCCACGTGCCGCCGGTAAAATTGAGTGTCCGCGTCCAGCGCACGGAAAAATTATCGACCGGAATCGATGGGTCGGGCGAACCGGTGCTCCAATTGAAATTGAGGTTGACATCGTTGCGCGTGATCGTCGGCGCGCCGCTCAATGTCTTGTTGTTGAAATACTCGCCTTTCCAATTTGGAAAAACCGGCGGCGGGGGGGGTGGTGGCGGCAACGAGGTAATCAAATTCGATGAGACCTGCGCGGTGCCGCCGAGCGTTTTGTTGTAGTACTCGACTTTGATTGTGTGCCAGCCCGCGCTCACCGATGTGGTGGTGGCATACGCGGTGGGTCCTTGATCGTACCACGCCCAGATCAAGAGGTTTCCGTCCAGCAACACATTCATCCCGTCGTCGGTCGTCGCGGTAAAAGTGTAGGTGCCGGCAGTCGATACGTAAACTGAACACGTCCAACGCACCGAATAGTTGTTGGTGGCGACGCCGGGTCCCGGCGATGTGCCATCGGGCCAGTAAAAGTTGATTGAGGCATCGGTGCGGACCATCACCGGCGTGCCGGTGGCGGTAATGTTGTTAAAGTACTCGCCGGTGCAGTTGGGCAAAAAACCATTTGCCGCCGGCGCGGCTTGAATGGCTGGCGCGGCGAACAAGGTCAAAACGCAGACGGACAAAATCAACATCGATCGAAACATCGAAACCTCCTTTGGCAAGCATTATCGTCGACCCTGACGAAGCGAACTAGCACCATTAGTTACTACGCACTTTCATAGTGATGCACTACTAGGATATAACAAATTCCGTATAAATGCAATATGCGGCAAAAAATGAGATGCCGCTCAGAGATCGGTGAGAATTGGTTAATCTGGGATGGTTGCCTTTTCTGCGGAAAATGCCCCCGGCGCATCGTTTTTTACAAATCTTCAACGAGAAGTGATTGACAAAAACACCTCGCCTTGATATGATAGAGTCGCAAGTTAGGGAGTAGCCCAGCACGTTTGAATCGTCGTCAAGACAGAGCGACACTCTCGGCGATTTAATGGTGAGCGGCACCAGGGGCGAGACTAACACGACATAGCGTTTGCGTGCCGTGAGTCTCGCCTTTTGTATAGTTTACGTTAACAAGGAGGACACGATGTTTTTCGGATTTGAAAATTATGGATTGTATTTGCTGTTCAGTTTGCCTGCTTTGCTTTTTGGATTGTGGGCGCAGTTCAAGGTGCAAGGCGCATTCAAAAAATTCTCGCAGGTGCGGACGATGACCGGCATCACCGGCGGTCAGGTGGCGCGGCGTATCCTTGACCTGAACGGTTTGACGAGTGTCAAGGTGGAAGAGACCGGCGGATTCTTGTCCGATCATTACGATCCGACGAGCCGGACTTTGCGGCTCAGCCCCGATGTGTATCGCGGCAACAGTCTCGCTTCCGCCGGCGTCGCGGCGCACGAAGCCGGACACGCGCTTCAGCATCAACAAGGTTACGCGTTGTTGGGCTTGCGAAGCACGATGGTGCCAACAGTGCAAATTGGTTCGTGGCTTGGACCGATCATCTTCATCGTCGGGTTCTTTATCGCCGGGGCGTTGGGCAACACGCTTGCGTGGATTGGCGTGGCGCTGTTCGCTGGCGTCGCCGCGTTCGCGCTCGTAACGCTGCCGGTCGAATTCGATGCAAGCAAGCGCGCCAAACAATTGTTGGTCGGGAACGGTTTACTGACGAACCAAGAAATGTACGGCGTCAACGGTGTGTTGGATGCTGCCGCGCTGACCTATGTCGCCGCCGCCGCGCAAGCGATCTCGACGCTGTTGTACTATGTGTTTTTACTCACGGGACGAAACAACGATTAACGACGCAATGGGGCGCACGACGGTGCGCCCTTTATTTTGCAAACTGATATTACACTATCTCACCGCTGAGAACGCCGAGTTCACGGAGAAGACCACAAAAAAATCTCGGCGTTCTCTGTGTGCTCTGCGGTGAAAAATTCTTTCTGACGCAAGTCGATTATTAACTCATCGACCACAGTGGTTTAACTTGAGGAGTCGCAAAATGAAATGGCAATGGAAAATCGGCGAATATGCTGGCATCGGCGTGTACTTGCACGCAACTTTTGTACTGTTGATCGGGTTTGTTGCCTTGAGTCATATCTTGCAAGGTGATCCGGTAAGTCAAACGATTGCGGGGGTTGCTTTCATTCTCGTGCTTTTTGCCTCCGTCGTCCTGCACGAATTTGGACACGCGCTGACCGCAAAACGGTACGGCATCAAGACACGCGACATTACGCTCTATCCGATTGGCGGTGTCGCGCGGTTGGAGCGAATGCCGGACAAACCGATTCAGGAATTTTGGGTTGCGGTCGCGGGACCGGCGGTGAATGTTGTCATCGCGGCAGTGCTATTCGGCTGGATCACGTTGACAAACGAAATCGTATCGCTTGAACGATTGAGCGTGGCGACCGGTTCCTTCCTCGGACGCTTGATGATGACGAATCTAACGCTCGCGCTATTCAATCTGTTGCCGGCATTTCCAATGGATGGTGGTCGCGTGTTGCGCGCGCTCTTGGCGATGCGAATGGAATATACGCGTGCCACGCAAATCGCCGCGTCGATTGGGCAGGGAATGGCGTTCCTGTTCGGATTCATCGGTTTGTTCACCAACCCGTTTCTCATCTTCATTGCGTTGTTCGTGTGGATTGGCGCGGCGCAGGAAGCAAGTATGGTGCAAATGAAATCCGCGCTCGGCGGCATCCCGGTCAATCGCGCGATGCTGACCGATTATCGCGCGCTTGCGCCGAGCGATTCGCTTGGTCGCGTCGTCGATTTGATTCTCGCCGGGTCGCAACAAGATTTCCCGGTGATTGCGAATGGCACGCTTGTCGGCGTGTTGACACGCGATCAAGTGATTGCCGCGCTCGCGCAACAAGGACGCGAGGCGCGTGTGGATCAAGTGATGGCAAGCGAGATTACGGTTGTCGATTATGCCGAAATGCTGGAAGGCGCGTTGATGCGGATGGAAGAGCGGCAAGCGTCGATGATTGGCGTAACGCGCGCCGGGCAACTCGTCGGCATCGTGACGAAAGAAAACATCGGCGAGTTTCTGATGATTCAAGCCGCGTTAGGTAAATCACAGGCACGCAGTTTGCGACCCACCGCCGAACCAATCTAGAAAAAATCAACCGCCGCCGGATTTCCCGGCGGCGGTATGTCTTCAAACTCCTTTCGGTGCGACGATGACGCGCACCGCAAGTTCCTCCGTGTCTCCGCGCCACCAACAAAAAAGAGCATCCCGCCATTACTGACGCGATGCTCTTTGAAAAAGCGCGCGACTATTTGCCGGCGCGAATCTTGGGACCGCTGAGCGGACAGCCGAACAACGGCGCGAACACGCAAAAATCGAACAAGCCGGCAAGCAACGGCAACGCGCCGACGACTGCCACAACAATGCCGGTCGTCCCGCCGAGACTCAGCAAGCCCCAGGCGATCAGCGCGACGCCCGCCACGATTCGTACAATACGTCCGGTCGTCGAAGCCATAAACGAGATCAAGGGGTTCATTTCACATTCTCCTTTGTGGAAGATTTAATCTTGCTACCATTATAGGAGATTCCCCAATTTTGTCGGTGATAAAGTCACACAGCCGCGCGGGTTTGGAACACATCAACATCAACGATTTCGATGGTGCCACGCGCGGTGCGGATCAATTCGCGCCTGACCCAATCCTCGAGAATGCGGCTGATGACTTCGCGCGAACTGCCCAACTCCGCGGCGATTTCCTGATGCGTAATGCGAATTGGCTGTCCTACTGCCGCGCGTTGTAAAAGCAATTTCGCCACCCGCGAATCCATCCGGCGAAAAGCCACCTCTTCCACAATCGCCATCACACTCACCAATCGTTGCGAGAGCAGACCAAACACAAAATCGCGCCACAAATCAAAACGACGCACCCAGGCGCGGAACGATTCCGCCGGAATCATGATCGCCTCGGCATCCTGTTCCACGGTAGCGATTGCAGGAAACGATTGCTGGCTTAGAATTGCATTCGCGGTCAAGATGCACGATTGCCCAAGACCAAAACGATAAAGCGTGATCTCGCGTCCCGTCTCACCGATCTTGTACACGCGCACCACGCCGGCGAGCAACAACGCAATCGCGTCGGCGCGGTCGCCTTCGATGAACACATCCTTACCCGCCGGAATGCGCGCGTAAAAAGCCGCTTGCATAAACTCGCGCGTCAAAACCAGGTCAGCGCGTTGCAACAACGGCAAGGCGCGGGCGAGGCGGTTAAAATCTGTTTGACTGATCAACTCACTCCACCGGCTCCAGCAATTTCCGGATCACAAATTCGCCGACGACGCGCGCGGTTGCCAGCACCGGCGCGGCAAGAAAAATTCCCAGCACGCCGGCAAGATTCGCGCCGGCAAACGCGCCGATCAGAATTACAACCGGCGGCAAGTTCACACTCTCGCCAATGACCTTTGGCACAATCACGTGATTTTCCAACTGTTGGATCACCGTGTACGCCGCGACGACGATAATCGCAAAAACGGTGTTGTCGATTGCCCAGTTGTTGGATCCTTGAAACAATGCGATCAAGACTGCCGGAATCATCGCGATAATCGGCCCGATGTTCGGCACCACTTCGAGGACGCCGGCAAGCAAGCCGAGAAAGAAAGCGTTCGGCACGCCCAGAATCATCAGCGTCAACGTAACAATCGTGCCGATGATAATCGCCAGCACAACTTGACCGCGCAAAAAACTCGACCAGATGCGCCCAAACTCGGATTTGATGCGATGCCATTCTTCGCGATAATCGACCGGCACCAAACCATCGATGCCGTGCCCAATCGCTTCGGCATCGATGAGCAGATAGAATGACAGAACCAACACCAGCACCACGCTCAACACACTCGACGCCGCGCCTACCAACACGCGCGGCAACGCCGACGCCAATGTCGCCATTTCGGCGCGCAGTTGATCCGCCAGACTCGCCGAGTCGATGTGAATGCCCAATGCATCCAACCAAGGCACGCGATTCACACTCGCCAAGATTTGATCTAGCTGACCAAACAATCCACGCACTTCGCGCACGAGCACCGGCGTAAGCAAACTAACGGCACCAGTCAACACAAGGATCAACGCGAGGTAAATCAACACGACGGCGAAAAAGCGGGGAATGCGTTGGCGTCGATGCAAATAGGCAACGAGCGGGTTGATCAAGTACGCCAACAACAACGCCAAAATAATCGGCGGCAGAATTTCCAATTCCTGATAAACCAACCACACGGCACCGATGATTAACGCCAGGATGACCCAACGCCGCGTCTCGATGCTCCAACGTGCCGTGCGTTTCGGCGTCTCGATTGTTTCCGGTTCAGGCATTTCGCCTCCCCAAAATAAAAATTGCGCGAGATTCCTCTCCCGCAATTTTACTCATATTTGAAATTCTGTCATTATAAACTTGCGCCCAAGACACGCGGCGTCGTCGGTTGGGGACTGCCGCCTGCCGGCTCGATCGTGATGCCAATATCATTGCATTGATTGAGTGGTTTGGGCGACCGAATGTACACCCAGCCGCGCCCGCGTTCGTCCACCGTGAAGGTGCCGCCGCTCGTGCGTTCCCCGGCAGAATCAATCAGCCAAACTTGATACGTCCGCGATGGCTCTAACGGAGGCAGATCGTACACAATCAGCGCAAGCGTGTTCAACTCCGGCGCAAGGTACAACCGGCCGATTGCCTGCGGCGCGATTTCGGTTGCCTGCATCCGTTTGGGTTGCGTGTCGGCATACGCAATCGTGCTGACCAGCGCGCGTTGACGATTCATATCGTCCAAAATTTTCCGGGTCATTGCCGCTTGCTCTTCTAATTGATTTTGCAACGACAGATTCCACGCGCCGAGTGCGATGACTAACACCAGCGCAATTGCGGAGAATGCCGGCGCGCGAAAGAGTTGCGTGATGAAATGCGATAATTGTGCGAGAAGCGATGGTGCGGGCGATGTGTGCGGCAGGGCGGCGGCAAGCACGCGATATTTCAAATCGGCGGGCGGTTCAACGAGCGGTACCGCGTACGCCAAATTATCGGCGACCGGGCGATATCCCGCGACGATGTTGGCACACGCCGGGCAAACCGCAATATGTTGTTCGATTTGCACGCGGTCTTTTCCATCGACCGCGCTTAACGCATATGCCGGATATATTTCTTCGAGCTGTTTACAAATTGTCGTGTCCACCTCGACACACCCCTCTGCTAGACATTACGAAACGAGTCGCAATTTAGATTTACAAAGCATACATTGTCATTTCGAGTGTGGCAAGAAATCCTAGTAGTGCATCAACTTCGAACTAGCACCATTAGTTAGTGGGCAAATGATTGATCGCGGTATTTGTCGGTGTTTCCCCATCGGCTTTGGATGCAACTTTTTCATGTTGCTGCACTAGTCTCTACTTTCCAACAACGATTTCAATTTCTGCATCCCCAACCGCATGCGGGTTTTCACTGTGCCCAGCGGTTCGCGCAAGCGCTCTGAAATTTCCAATTGCGTGTATCCCTCAAAGTACGCCATCTCGATACATCGCCGTTGTTCCAACGGAATCGCTTGCAAGGCCTCGACGATGCGACGGCGTTCCAGCGATTGCATTGCGAGATCAAGGGGCGCGGGATCGATAGCGGCAACTTCTGCCAGTGCGTCTTCGTCTGCCGTGGCGGTCGGACGCGCGCGGCGGCGGCGCAATTCATCGATGGCGTGATTGTGCGTGATGCCAGTCAGCCACGCAGAAAACTTGCCGCGCGTTATATCGAAATCGCGGGCGCGTTTCCAAACTTTGACAAAGACTTCTTGGACGGCTTCTTCTGCCGCGCCGTGGTCATTGAGAATTTTGAGCGCAAGCGAAAAAACCAAGCGACCGTAGCGTTCGTAGATCGCGGTCATTGCCCACGCTTCGCCGCGTGTCAAAGCACGTACCAGTTGTTCGTCGGAGTAAACGGCAGACATGGAAATTCGAGATTCGAGATTAGAAATTGGAAATTGGGATTTTGGATTTGGCTTATTGGCTCATTGCGACCGCCGCTTCCCACGCTTTGTACGAACTTCGCACGAGCGGACCTGCCGCAACGTATTTGAATCCCAGTTTCATTCCTTCGTCACGATACCGATTGAAAATTGCCGGCGCGACGTACTCGACGAGCGGCAGATTGCGCTTTTGCCGGGTCGGTTGCAAATACTGACCGATTGCCAATAGATCGACGTGTGCCGCGCGCAAATCGCGCATCGTTTCGATGACTTCATCGAACGTCTCGCCCATTCCAACGAGAATCGAACTCTTTGTGCGCATCGTTGGATCGATGGTTTTGATTGCGCGCAAAACGTCGAGCGTTTGTTCGTACCCGGCGCGGCGGTCGCGGACGACGTGCGTCAATCGTCGCACGGTTTCGATGTTTTGCCCAAACACGTCTGGCTTGGCATCGACGACTTTTTGCACGCTCTCGCGCGCGCCGCGAAAATCGCCGGTCAACACTTCGACTTTAGTGTGCGGCGATTTCGTTTTGATCTGGCGAATCGTTTCGGCGAAAATACCCGCGCCGCCGTCCGGCAAATCGTCGCGATCAACCGACGTGACGACGACGTAATTCAATTGCAATTCCGCAATCGCATCTGCGACGCGGCGCGGTTCGTCCGTGTCCACAATGCCGCGCGGGTTGCCGGTGTCAACGGCGCAAAAGCGACACGCGCGAGTGCAAACATCGCCCAAAATCATTATCGTCGCGGTGCCTGCGCCCCAGCACTCGCCGATGTTGGGGCAGAGCGCTTCTTCGCAAACGGTGTGTAGTTGCAAGCCGCGCACGAGTCCTTTGAGGTGTGTATATTTTTCGCCAATCGGTGCGCGCACACGAATCCAGTCCGGATGGCGGGGACGGGAAACTAGAGTTATTTGTTCACTCATAATGCCATTTACTTTTTTACAAAGGATGAAGGCAGAAGGATGAGGGATGAAACACTTTTATTTCGCACTGTCGAGCGGAGCGAGAAATCTTGCCAGTGCTTTGAAAGATTGCTTCGTCGCAAACAATGCTTCTCGCAATGACATGCCAATTCATCCTTCAGCCCTCATCCTTCATCCTTTTACTTCGGTGGTATTGTGATTTGCACTTGATAGCCAGCGTCGGTGTTCGCCGCCGACCACACGTCGATTATATAATCTTGATTCGCCGGCAGTTTGCCGACCCAGTTCGTCAAATCGGCAGAATCGGGAATGAGAATTTCGCCGTCCGCGCTCCACACGCGCAGATAAATGCTCGCGCGCACCGATGACAGTTTGACCGTCATCGTTTGTCCGGCAAGCGCGCGGACAACATATCGCGCAATCATGTTCGGCGCGATTGTGCCATCGATGCTTGTGCTTGTGCCGCCGGCTGGGAATGTAATTCGTTTGGGTTCGAGGTTCAACGGCGGAATGGTAACTTGCATCGTGTACATCGCCGATGGCCCGACGGATCGAACTTGAATGAAATAATCTTGCGTTGCCGGTAAATTGCCGGTTGCGCTCGTCGCGCGCGCGGAATCGGGCAGCAGAATCGTTCCGTCGGCGGCGTAGATCATCAAACTGACTTGCCCCGGCGATGCCCACGCAACGACGGACATGATTTGGCTCGCGAGCGCACGCAAAACATAGAGGTCGGGTACATCAGTGAGAGTACCTTGCACGGTTGCGGAGGTTCCGCCCGGCGCAAACGAAATGCGTTTGGGTTGCGCGCGTGGATCGGGCGTGGCAATCGGCGGAATCGAGATTTGCAAATTGTAATTTGCCGGCGCGCCGGTCTCAGTCGCAATCGCGATAAAATAATCTTGCGTCGCCGGCAATTGCATCGAAAAACTTGACGTGCCCGCGCCCATCGTTTTGTACGGTTGTCCGTCTGCGCCGCTGATCGAAAGCAACATCTTGGTTTGCGTTGATGTTACGATGACGGTCATCGTTTGCCCGGCGAAGGCGCGTAAAACGTACGTGTCGATTGCATTCGCCGCGAGATTGCCTTGCGCGGTCGATGATGTGCCGCCCGGCGCAAATGAAATTCGTTTGGGTGGCGATGAGGGTTCGGGCGTCGGCGTTTCGAGCGGCGGAATGGTAACTTGCAAAGAGTACGTTGCGTTTCCGCCGACTGGTTTGACATCGATCACATAATCTTGCATCAGCGGAAGTTGTCCCGTCCACTCGACCAAGTTTAATCGTTCGGGAACGAGGACTGTGCCGTTCACACCGGTCACGACCAGAATCGCTTTGCCTTGTGGCGTGGCTAGTTTGAGTGTCATCGATTGACCGGCTTGCGCGCGCACCAAATAGCGCGCGGTTCCGTTTGCCGGCACATTCCCTTGCACTGTCGCCGAAATTGTGCCGGGGGCAAACTGGATTCGATTGACAGTTGGTCCGGTGCCGGCGGTGGGTGGGGGTGTTGATGAAATCGTTGGCAAGACCGGCGGCAAAGTTGCGATTCCGGTAGGCGCGGGCGGCAAAGTGGCAGTCGGCACAATTGGTGTTGGCGTGAATGTGGGCGGCGCGGTCGGCAAAGGAGTCGGTGTGGGAGTTGGCGAACCGCTGCACGCCGCCAGCGTTAGCGCAAACAAAATCAGCCATGGAATCAATCGCGTTATTTTCATGGGTCTAAAATTTCAGGTTGCAGGATTTCTGCAACCTGAATCCAAATCTACCGCATATACTTGTTCATGATTTCTTTGACGCCGTAATCTTGTTTGGCGGCGGTGGCGCGCTTGGCGGCGTACGCTTCGTCGTACGTCGGTCGCTCTTCTTGATAGTACAGACCCAGATACAACGTGCTGTCGTCCATTGCGTATTTCATCGCGCTCATCAAGTCGCGCGGGTTGTGTTCCGCCGGCAACGGTTTGGTCACTTGCTTGAAATGATCGTACGTGTCGTAAAACGTAACGCACGGCGAATAGACTTGCAACAGTGAAAAACCCTTGTGCGTGATGGCTTGCTTGATCAAATCGGTCAACTCTTTCGGCTTGCTCGAAAAACCGCGCGCAACCCAGGACGCGCCGGCGGAGAGCGCGAGCAATAACGGGTTCAACGGTTTTTCGACGGTGCCGTACGGCGATGCTTTGCGTTCCATCCCAACCGGGCTTGTGGGCGACGCTTGGCCTTTGGTTAAACCGTAGATTTCATTGTCCATCACGATGTACGTGATATCGACGTTGCGGCGAACGGCGTGCGGGATATGTCCCATCCCAATGCTGAACGCGTCGCCATCGCCGCCGACGGTGACGACGACAAGTTCCGGGCGCGCCATCTTGACGCCGGTCGCCAACGGCAACGCGCGTCCGTGCGTGCCGTGGAAACCGTACGCATCGACGAAAGCCGGAAAGCGGCTGGAACAACCGATGCCGGAGACGACGACGAGTTGTTCCTTGGGGATGTGCAATTCTGAAACGGCTTTGTAAAAACTGGCGAGGACGCCAAAATCGCCGCACCCCGGACACCAGATTGGGTGCACGTCGCTTTTGTAATCATTCGGCGTCAGGTTGACCGGTTCAAATTTGTATGTGGTGGGTTCAAGTGTAGTGAGCATGTTTTCTCCGTACCATAGTCATTGCGAGCCACGTTCTTTGCGGCGAAGCAATCTCTCAAAGTTCGTTGGAAGATTGCTTCGCTCCGCTCGCAATGACAGAGGCAATTTCAAAATCTATCGCCGCGCGGATTTTTTCTTGCGCGCCGGTTTCTTTGCCGCCGCGCGTTTTGGCGCAATCGATTTTTTTGCCGCCGGCTTTTTCGTTGGTTTCAACCCGGCGTACACGCGCTTGATCTCCTCGAAAATTTCGAGTGTCGAAAACGGAACGCCGCCGTACTTGCGCAAACTATCGACTTCGCGCCAAAATTCTGCTTGGATCATTCGCGCGAACTGTCCGGTGTAATTCATCTCCGGCACGATGATCGCCTCGCGGTTTTTGATGAAATCGGCGATCTCTTTGCGCGGGAGCGGATAGATCATCTTGGGATAAAGCACGGCGACCGGCATTCCTTCGGCTTCGGCGCGTTCGACTGCTTCTTTGACCGGACCAATCGTCGATCCCCAACCGACAATTGCCACGCGCGCTTTGGGGTCGCCAAACTGTTCGAGCATACCCCATTTCGCCGCGTCGCCAGCGGCTTGGCGAATTTTTTTGCCGCGCTTGAACATATTCTTGGTGTGCATCTCCGGTGTGTAATCCGGCTCGCCGCTGGGCAAATGCTCCAACCCTTCGGCGACGTACTGCCCGCCCTTCATCCCGGGCAACGACATTGGCGAAATGCCGGAAGGCGTGTCTTTGTAACGCTCAAAACTCGCCGGATCGCGTCCGTCCCACAACAAGCGCGGCTCAAGATGCCAGCCCGACAATTCGAACGGCGGAATCGTTTGCACACGCACCGACATATCTTGGTCGGAGAGGAAAATTACCGGCGTCTGATATTTCTCGGCGAGGTTGAAAGCGTTGATGATCTGATAAAAATTATCTTCGACTGACACTGGCGCGACAACAATGCGCGGCGCGTCGTCGTTGGCGCCAAAGACCGACATTCGCAAATCGCCTTGCGAAACTTTGGTGGGCATTCCGGTCGATGGACCAGCGCGTTGAACATCGACGATGACGACTGGAATTTCCGCCATCGTCGCGTGTCCCATCAACTCGACCATCAACGCCAACCCAGGACCCGAGGTTGCGGTCATCGCGCGCACGCCGGTGTACGACGCGCCAAGCGCCATCCCCAACGCGGCGATTTCATCTTCGGCTTGAATCACCGTCCCGCCGAGGCGCGGAAATTCGCTGGCGAGAAATTCCATAATGTCGGTCGCCGGCGTGATCGGATAGCCGGCATAAAAGCGACAACCCGCCGCGATTGCGCCCATCGCCAACGCTTGATTGCCGCTGACGACCAAACGATCCTGATCGACCGCGCCGGGTTTAGGCGTGAGGTGGTATGGCGCGGTCTTGGTAACGTTCTGTTCGATGTAATCGTACCCGGCTTGAAGCGCAAGCAGGTTTTGCTCCAGCATTTCTTTTTTGCGCCCCAATTGTTTTTCGACGATGATGCGCGCGGTCTCGAACGGCAAATCGAATAACTTGACCATCGCGCCAATCGTGATGATGTTGCGCCCGCGCTGAAAGTTGATCGACTTGGCAAGGTCGTTCAAAGCCAACGGGTACTGCGTAACGCCATTTGCCGGCGGCGGTTCGCTCTCGTTCGAGTTGTAAATCAAAATGCCGCCTTGCCGAATCAGTGTGTAATATCGATCAATCGATTCCTGATCGAACGCGATGAGCATGTCCAAGTTGTCGCCCTGCGACCAGACTTCGGTTGGCGCGATGCGCGCTTGGAACATGACGTGACCGCCTTTGATTTCGGCGGGAATCGTGCGCGTGGTGTACACTTCCAGCCCGGCGTACGCCGCGATACGCGCAAAAACTTCGCCGGTCGTCACGATACCGCCGGTGGCAGAATCACCGCCCACGCGAACCGTCAATGAGTTGTCAGACATCAATGTACTCCAAAAGATGAAAGATGAGAGAGGAGGGATGAAGGATTATCCTTCATCTTTTAATTTCGACTGGAACAACTGCTGCACGCCCCACTACTGCACGAACTGCACCCCCCGCCGCCCAGCGACGCGACGCTTCCGCCATCGCCGTGCGCGAACGCAAAGACTTTGGAAATCTGGCGGGTGACGTGATCGCCGTGACATTCCGGGCAGTTAGCCGGCTCGTCCATCTCTTTCATTGAGCGTTTTAATTCAAAGAGTGTTTTACAATCGGAACAGATGTATTCATAGTACGGCATAGGATTCTCCCCTGAAAAATTGGACGCGGATTAACGCGGATAAAACAAAAATGTCCGCGTTAGTCTGCGCTCGTCGGCGTCCCAGCGATTATTATTCGACCGGTGGTTCATCAAAATTGAATGAACAACTCTCGAGCGAATGTGCAATGCCATTTTACCGGTTTTTGGGAGGTTAGGCAAATGGGTCAGTCCACACACCACACGTGCAACGCTTTTGGTCCGTGTACGCCAATCGTCAATACTTTTTCGATGTCGGTGGTGCGGCTGGGACCCGTGATAAGCACCGTGCGTTGGTCGTGTTTGATTTCTGCGAATACGTCGTGCAAATCACCGCGCAAGGCGTCGCGATGCAGAATGGCGAGATGCACGCGCGGCAAAAGCGAAACAAGACGCGATTGTGCCGGCGTGGTGCGCAAAACGAGGGTGCCGGTTTCCGGCAACGCGAAATCCACGCCGGTGATGCCCAAATCGCATTGCGCGATTGCGCGCGCGGACGCATTTTGCGACACGATTTCAACGCCGAGCGATTCTAGCATTTCTGCGATGCCAAGTTCTCGCAGTTCGGCTGTTGCCCACGTCGTTGCTTTTGCGATTTTTTCTTTTTCCACCAACTCCCGTAACGCGATTCGCAATTCGTCTTGATTCGCCACGCGCCGCGCGACACCGCTCAGTCTTTCGATTTCGGCAAGCAAGTAGTCAATCTCGACATTTGGGTTACCTAAGGCGCGCGGCATCATCCGCGCCGTTGCGTTCAGCGGCGCGCGATTTGCAGATGCAAGCGTGGTGCGGATGGAGTTGAGGATTTGGTTGCGAGATTGAGTCATAATCATTATCCAGATTTCACAGATTACGCAGAAAAGATTTCTAGTCTGTAAAACACCTGCACTTGTGTAAGTGTCTGCGTCATCTGCGGATTTTTTTACTCCACCATTCCCTAAAATCATTCCGCACCGCCGGGAATGGTCGCACATTTGTCCAGCGATTGAGCGGTGGCGGCAAAGTGGGAATCCAATTGCCGCGACGAAACGGTGTTTGTATCGCCCGCAACATTCGCGCACCAAAACGATAGAGCCGCGATGAACCAAGCGTCGATGCGCCAACGCTTGCGCTGGCGCGCAACATTCGCGACGTGATCGCGTTTTCAAATTGGTCACCTTCCGCGACGCGATGACGGAGGTGCAGCAAAATTTTCGGAATCGGAATCTTGACCGGGCACACGTCTGCGCACGCGCCGCACAGCGACGATGCGAACGGCAAATCGCCGGCGATTTTCGTGCCGAGCAATTGCGGGGACAGAATTGAGCCAATCGGTCCCAAATGTACCCAGTCGTACGCAAAACCGCCGACGTTGTTGTAGACCGGGCAAATGTTCGCGCACGCACCGCAACGAATACACATCAGCGTTTCGCGCGCCACAGCGTCCTGCAAAATTTTCGTGCGCCCGTTATTGAGCAGAACCAAATGAAACTCGCGCGGGTTGGAATCGATGGTGCCGCGAATCAGACTCACATAGCCGGTGCGCTTTTGCCCGGTCGTACTGCGCGACAAAACATTGAGCATCACTTCTAGCGATTCCCAATCGGGAATTACTTTTTCGATGCCGACGACGGCGACGTGCACCGGCGGCAACGTTGTGCACATTCGTCCATTGCCTTCGTTCGTTACGATGACGAGCGTGCCGGTTTCGGCGATCAAAAAATTCGCGCCGGAAACTGCCAAGTCGGCGGATAAAAATTCCGCACGTAGTTTTTCGCGCGCGATGTTGGTCAGCGCGGGCGGATCAGGCGGCGCAGCGACGCCGAGTTTCTTGCGGAACAGATCGGCGACATCTTCGGTGGTGAAATGCAGAGCCGGCGCGGTAACGTGCGAGGGGCGTTGTCCGGCAAGTTGCACGATGTACTCGCCAAGGTCGGTTTCAAAAACATTGATGTCGGCGTTTTGCAACGCGTGATTCAAATCGATTTCTTCGGTCGCGTTGCTTTTGACTTTGACGACGCGTTTGGCATTGTGCCGCGTTGCGATATCGAGAACGATTTGCCGCGCTTCGACATCATCGCGCGCCCAATGCACAACGCCGCCGGCTTGCGTAACTTGCTCTTCCAAAATCGGCAGATATTGATCGAGATGTGTGATTGTGTGCAACTTGATTTCGTGTGCGGCTTGGCGCAACGATTCCCAGCGCGCCTCGCCGATAAACTGAATTGCTTCAGCGCGTTTGAGAATTGCAGTGCGGGTGGATTTCTGCGTCGCCGCGATAAGATGCGGTGAAATATTTTTGGTGTTTGCGCGAAAATCGATTTTGTTCATCATTTCAAATCTCACCGCAAAGAACGCGGAGATCGCTGAGGAAAGAAATTTCATAACCTCTGCGTGCCTGGTGTTCTCGGCGGCAAAAACAAATTGTCTCGTGTGCCGCCATTATACCGCGATACACGAGACCTTTCAAAATCACCAGTGACCGGTTTTCCAGTACAATCGCATTCCGATCAATATCCCGGCGACAGTGCCGACGACCAAACCAATAACGAGACCAGCTAAACATTGCAAAAAATCAAACGTCATAGCACACAGTTTTCTGTCGAACGTCTACTGCTTACTGACGACTGATTTCAGTCCCACGTGCCCGCGCGTTTGAACAGCGAGAAACCGATAAACACGCCGAATACCAAGCCGATTAACGCGCCGACGATGAGACCAACGACGAGCCACAGCGACATCAATCCGCGCCGCCTTGAAACGCCGGCACGCGTCCGTCTTTCGTCAGTTTGAGCAAATGCTCCGGCTTTTCCAACCGGTCGGTGAACAGGATGCCATCGAGATGATCGATTTCGTGTTGCAACGCGCGCGCCAACAAACCTTCACCTTTGACTTTGATCTCTTTGCCTTTGCGGTCGAGTCCTTTGACGATAACTTTTTCCGCGCGGCGCACCAATCCCACGTACCCGGGAATCGAGAGGCATCCTTCTTCGCCAAACTGTTCGCCTTCGGCTTTGACGAGTTCTGGATTGACGAGCACGTATTGCTCGCCGCTGTATTTGACGTTGCGTTTTTCTTTCGGCAACGCTTCCACGCTATCGTCGGTTTCATCTGCCGGCATTTCGATAACGAGCACGCGCAACGCCACGCCGATTTGATTGGCGGCGAGTCCCAGCCCGCGCGCCGCGCGCATCGAGTCGAGCATATCGTCGATCAACTTTTGCGTCGACGCATCGACGCGTTTGATCTTTTTGGCTTTTTGTCGGAGCACCGGATGCTCCGAAGTGAGAATTTCTTTGACTGCCATAATTCCTTTCAGTACCCCGCTTCATCACTCACCTAGTGATGATGTGCCGCGCCTCACCCCGGCTTGAACGCTGGATTGCCATCGTTGTCCGGCGCGACGAGAACTGCCGGCACGTCCAGTCGCGCGGCAATGGTTTGCGATAATCGATTCAAGCCGGCTTTGTCGAATGCTACCACACAATCGATGATATTTCCAGCGGGGTCAATCAGCCACAGAGTTGGCACAAAAGCCGGATCGTATGCGCGGGACACTTGCCAGTCGCTATCGATGAGGATCGGAAAGGTGCTGCCGTACTTGATCGCAAAATCGGCGGAGCGGTCGCGGTCGTGTTGTGAGATGCCCCACACCGCCAGCCCGGTGTCGCGGTACGCGCGATGAATTTTTTCGATGTACGGAAAAGCGATCACACACGTTGGGCACGTCGTTTTGAAAAACACAGTGAGCGTGAGCCGCGCGTTACTTTTGTTCAGCGTGTACGATTGGCGCTCCAGGTCTTTGAGGGTAAAGGTGGGCGCAATTTGTCCGATGGAAAGTGTGTTCATAGCACATCAAAGAAGGGGCGTTCGACTGAACGCCCCTTGACGTTATGCGGCTGCGGGTGTTGCCGGTGCGGGTGTCGCCGTCTTTTTGGCTTTTGCCGCTTCTTTGGCTTTGCGATCCGTTTCTTCGCGCGCCCAATCGAGTGGGTGAATCTTGGAATGGTACGTCGTCGATTTCAGCAATTTTTTCAAATCGTAAATGTGACTGGTGTGTCGTTCGTAATCCGCAAGTTCGTAATCGTGATCCATCTTGATCGCGTCGAACGGGCAGTACTCGGCGCAGTACCCGCAATTCATACAAATATCGATGTCGATATAAAACTCGGCGGCTTGCGGTTTCGGCTTGCCTTCGGGAGTACTGCCGCGCACGATCCAGATACATTGCGGCGGGCAAACTTTGGCGCAGATGCCGCACGCGGTACATCGTTCATAACCGACGACTTCTGCGCCGGTTTTTTGGTCGATGAGCGGCTTGCCGTTTTCGTCCAGTTTGGGTTCATACACCAAGAACGGAATGAAACGGAAATTTTCCGGTACCGGCACTTTTTCTTCCGGATATTGCGCCGTGAAAATGCCGTCGCCGCGGACGCTTTGCCGTCGCGCAAATTCCTTCGGGTCGTGCGACCGCCCCAAGTGTCTTAAATCGCCGACGTATGTTTTGGCGATGCGCGTGAAGGTGTAGCGCAAGCCGTTGAGTAATCCTAATCCGAATGCCATCTCGTCTCCTTTAACGATCCACTTCGCCCATCACGACATCGAGCGAGCCGAAGATCACGATGAGGTCAGCCACTTTGTACCCCACCGACATTTCGTTCAACGCGCCGATGTTGATGAACGAAGGCGAGCGCACGTGATATCGGTACGGATTGGGACTGCCGTCGCTGTTGAGGTAGAATCCCAGCTCGCCTTTGGGATTTTCGCCGCGCCCGTACACCTCGCCTTTGGGTACGCGGATTTGGTAATTCTTTTTGCCGGTCATAATCTCGCCCGATGCCGGCATTTGCTTGAGCGCCTGCTTCAAGATTTTCAAACTCTCGCGCATCTCGGCGATGCGGACGATGGTGCGGTCGTACAAATCGCCGGTCGTGCCGGTCGGAATGTCGAACTCGAACCGATCATAGATCGAGTATGGTTCAGCGCGGCGCACATCGTACTTGACGCCCGAGCCGCGCAAAACCGGCCCCGAAGTACTGTAGTTGATTGCCTTCTCGCGTGGTAGGACGCCAACATTTTTCGCGCGCGCGAGGAACAGTTCATTCTTGATGAGATATGCTTCCAATTCATCGGTGCGCCGGGGTAATCGTTCGTCAACCAGATATTGCACTTTTTCGATAAAGTCGGCGGGCACGTCGCGCGCCAGTCCGCCAAAGCGCATATAATTGCACATCATCCGCGAGCCGGACGCGGCTTCGAACAAATCGAGAATCAGTTCGCGTTCTTCCAAACCGTAAAGCAATGGGGTGTAAAATGCGCCGAGATCATTGTAGAGAAAACCGACGGCGACGACGTGGCTCAACCACCGCGTTAGTTCTGCCATGATGATGCGAATGTATTCCGCGCGTTCCGGCGGCTTGATGCCCATCAATTTTTCCACGCCGATGACGTACGAAAAGTTGTTGTACATCGACGTGAAATAATCGAGGCGGTCGGTGTACGGAATGTTGCCCAGGTACGTGTTGCGCTCGCCGATCTTTTCGTGATTGCGATGCAAATAACCCAGCGCCGGATCGACGTGCAAAATCGTCTCGCCGTTGATGGTGATCTTGAAACGCGCAACGCCGTGCGTGCTGGGATGTTGTGGCCCGATGTTCAGCGTGATTGTGTCGGTGCGGAGTTTGCCGCCGGTGTCCGCGCCGGTAAAATCGCGATAGTATTCGCGCGGCGGCTTGAACGACAACGCGTCGAAATTCGCCGGGTACTTGACGTTATCGTGCCACGGGTTGCGGTCTTCGGCGATGACGTGATGTCCTTGATCCCAGCGGGTGCCAAAGGGCTTTTTCTCTTCTTCGTAGTACGGCTCTTTGTAATCTTTGCGTAGTGGATAACCCTCGAATCCTTCCCACAACAAAATGCGGCGCAAATCCGGATGCCCGTCGAACTTGATGCCCATCATATCGTACACTTCGCGCTCTTGAATGCTCGCGCCGCGATACACCGGCACGAGCGATGGCACGGTGGGATTTTCGCGCGCGGCATTGACTTTGAGTGTGAGCGGCGCGCCGCCGCGTGCCAGCGACGATAAATGGTACACGACCTGAAAACGATCCGGATAATCGACGCTCGTCACGTTGTGCAAATAATCGAAGGCGAGTCCGTCGTGGAGCAAGCGCGCCACGTCGAGCAGTTTATCGTTCTTGACGACGATTTCTTGCGCGCTCGCCGCTTCGACGGCATCAGGGAAAATATTTTTGATGCGTTCCGCCACAACCTGCGGATCGTTCAAATTTGCTTTGGTTTCGGGTGGAGCGAGGGGTGGGTTGACAGCCATTGTCGAAAACTCCTATGCTTTCTTCTCGCCTTTGGTTTCTTTGACGATCTTGACGACGCGCGCTTCTAACTTGGCAGGGTCGCCGGATAATTCTGTGATTTCCACCGCGCGGCGCACATCAATTAAATCGGGACCGAGTACCGGTTCGGGTACGCCTTCTTGCGCGCCTTTGCGATACCACGCCACGTCGCGGATCGATTGCTTGTCGATTTTCTTTTGGAGTTGGATCAAACCGTTGAGCAATGCTTGCGGCGTCGGCGGGCAACCTGGGACGTAGACATCGACTGGCAAAAGTTTGTCGATGCCGGAGACGACGTTGTACCCTTCCTTGAAGGGACCGCCGGCGGTTGCGCACGCGCCCATCGCCAGCACGTACTTGGGTTCCGCCATTTGATTGTACAACCGCACGATGGCCGGTCCCATTTTCTTGGTAACCGTGCCGGAGACGATCATCAAATCGGCTTGGCGGGGCGAGGCGCGCACCAATTCCATCCCAAAGCGCGACATATCAAAACGGCTGGATTGCGTGCAGATGAATTCAATCGCGCAACACGCAAGACCAAAACCGAGGGGCCACACGGAATTGCGACGCCCCCAGTTGTAGATCAGATCCACAAAGTCGATGACTTTATTCCACGGTCCCACCCACACACTACGGCGAACCTGTTCCTGAAGCCATTCTTCTTCGCTGTTGGCGATCATCACAGGGGCTTGCTTTTTCTCTTCAGGCATATTTTCTCCCTCATTGGAGCGGAAAGATAGCTAACACTCCAACTATTATATCAAAATCTAATCCGTTCGGCAAACTTTCGCTGCCGAGTGTCATTACGAGCGAAGCGAAGCAATCTCCAAAAGTTAGTCGGAGATTGCTTCAGCGTAAACTTCACTCGTTGCAATGACAACGACGCTAGACTTTTTGGGCGGCAATGCTATTTGATTTTCCCCGCGTAAATGTCCATCACCGTCGCGAGGAATTTCAACGCTTCTGGTTTGGGTCGTTGGAATGAATTGCGACCGATGATCGAACCAAACCCGCCGCCGTCGCGGATGCCGCGAATTTCTTCAAACACCGCTTCGTCATCTTTTGCCGCGCCGCCGGAGAAAATGACGATGCGTTTGCCGTCGAACGCGGATTGTACTACGTGTGCGACGCGTTCGGCGAGTGTCGAAACCGGAATCTTGTACTTTTCGTACACCTTTTTGGCTTCCGCCAGTTCGACGTGCGCGCTGGGCGGTTTGACCTTGATGATGTTCGCGCCCATTTGTGCCGCAATTTGCGCGGCGTACGTCGACACATCGATGGCCGTTTCGCCCTCTTTGCTCAACGAGGTTCCGCGCGGGTACGACCAGACGACCACTGCCAAGCCGTACTTTTTTGCCTCGTAGGTTACTTCGCGCAATTGCTCGTACATCGCGCGAAAGAACGACGAGCCGGGATAAATCGTGAAACCAATCGCGGCGCAACCCAATCGCAACGCGTCGCGGGGCGACGAGGTCAACGCGGGCATCGGGTCTTTTTCGTCGCACAAGACTTCGTGATTGTTGATCTTTAAAATCAACGGAATTTGCGCGGCGTACTCGTCCGCCACTGCTTCGATGAAACCGAGCGGCGCGGCGTATGCATTACACCCGGCATCCAATGCCAACTGCACGTGATATTCGGGATTGTAACCGGGTGGATTGGGCGCGAAACTGCGCGCGGGTCCGTGCTCAAACCCTTGATCGACCGGCAGGATCACAAATTTGCCGGTGCCGCCTAACTTGCCAAAGTTCATTATGCGCGCGATGTTCGCCCGCACGCCGGGATTTTCGTGCGCGTACCAACTGAGAATTTCTTTCGCTCGATTGGTCAGAGCCATTTTGCCTCCTTGCAAAATCTACATTAAAATATTTCTAGTAGTGCATCAACATGAAAGTGCGTAGTGGGCAAATGATTGATCGCCGCATTTGTCGGCGTTTCCACATCGGCTTTGTATGCAACTTTTTCATGTTGCTGCACTAGTTACATCCATTTTAGCACCGCCATTGGAAATCGTCAAAAAATGCGCGCGCACTTTTGACAACTTGTGTTCACGGCATATAATCGTGGAGAATCGAACTCTTGCCCACAGGACACTTGGGAGGCGATATGACAAACGTCAACACTAAAAAAGGCGTTATCGGTATTCTGACCGGCGGCGGCGATGTGCCGGGCTTGAACCCGGCAATCCGCGCAGTGACGATTCGCGCCTTGCGCGAAGGTTATCAAGTCATTGGCATTCGCCGGGGTTGGGGCGGCGCGATCAGCATCGTCCGTGATGCAAAGGCAGATAACAGCGAAAACTACATCCTTCTCACCGAAGAAATCGTCAACCGCGCCGGACGCACGGGCGGCACTTTCTTGCACACTTCGCGCACGAATCCCAGTAACATCAAAAAAGGGGACGTGCCGGCGCATTTGCGCGACACGTACACCGCCGAGAAAAACGATCTCACGAACGAAGTGCTCAAGAATCTGGATTTCCTCGGCATCGATTATCTCATCCCCATCGGCGGCGATGACACACTTTCATTTGGCGTCAAGTTGTACACCAAAGGGGTCAAGGTCGTTGCGATTCCCAAAACGATGGACAACGACGTACCCGGCACCGATTACTGCATCGGCTTTAGCACCTGCGTCAGCCGCACTATCGAATTGTCGAATCGCTTGCGGACGACGGCTGGCTCGCACGAACGCTTTCTCGTCTTGGAAGTGTTTGGACGCTATGCGGGCTTTACCGCAATGTTGCCGACGATGGCGGGCGCGGCGAATCGTTGCGTGATCCCGGAATTCAAGTTCAATATCGAGCGCCTCACGCAATTATTGATCAATGACCGCAACCGCAATCCAAGCAAATATTCGGTCGTCATCGTTTCCGAAGGCGCGATGCCGGAAGGCGGCGAGATGATGTTCGAAGGCGCGGCGACGGATGCGTTCGGTCACGCCAAGTTGGGCGGCATCGGTGATTGGGTTTCGGCGCAACTCAAAGATTTGTCGGCAAAGTACAACAACGGCAAAACGATCAACGTCGTCAATCAACGCCTGGGTTATCTCGTGCGCGGTGGCGACCCGGACGCCATCGATTCGATTGTGCCGATGGCGTACGGCAACCTCGCGCTCGACTTGATCTTGAGTGGCATTCACGGACGACTCGTCGTGCTCAAGAATGGGCGGTACGACAATATGCCGCTCGATGTGGTGACGAGCACGAAGAAAACCGTCAACATCGACAAGTATTACAACACGGAACGGCTGCGCCCCAAGTATGAAAGTTTTGAAATGCGTCCGTTGTTCATCATGACAAGCGAATAGGGTATAAACGACATTAAGAGGAAATCGAGTGACCGACACAATGCAATTCGCTTCCGCGACAACGACCGAACGCGGCATCGATAGCGCGGTTGATTCGCTGATTCACCAAATGCGGGGAGTTGGTGATTTTTCCGCCTGCGAGCTTGCGTTCGTTTTTATTTCTTCACATTTTAGTCCCGTCGCGCCGTTCCTTACCGATCGCTTGCGCGCGGCACTCGCACCGCGCGTGTTGATCGGTTGCACGTGCGAAGGTGTTATCGGCAATGAACATGAACTTGAAAATCTGCCGGCGATCACATTGCTTGCCGCACGCTTGCCTAACGTCAATCTTTTTCCCTTTGTGCTGGATCGCGATGATTGGGATCTGCTGGAAGACGAATCGCGTTTTTGCGAATTGCTTACCGCGCCGCCGGACGCGCGCTTGTTTTTGATGATCGCCGATCCGTACTCCGCACCGATTGATCGTTTGCTCGATGCATTCAACACGTGTTACGCTGGCGTTCCCCTTGTTGGCGGGATGGCAAGCGGCGCGGCGCATTCGGGCGGGAACACGCTCATTCTGAATGATCGCGCGTTCAACGCCGGTGCGGTCGGCGTCGCGCTCGCCGGCAATTTCGATTTTGATGTGATCGTGTCACAAGGGTGCAAGCCGTTCGGCAAAACGTACACGGTAACAGAAGCGAACAACAACGTGATCCTGGGATTGGATTTTCAGTCGCCGGTCGCGCTCATCGAAGAATTGATCGAACAATTGTCGGACGCGGATCGTGAGTTACTGAAGAACGGATTATTTGTGGGACGCGCGGTGCGGCGCGATCCCTCCACGCTGGGACGCGGCGATTTTTTGATTCGCTCGTTTATGGGGGCGAGCCGCGCGGCGGGCGCGATTGCCGTTGGCGATTACATTCATACCGGCGATGTGATTCAATTTCACTTGCGCGATCAAAATACCGCGACCGAAGATTTGGCAATGTTGTTGATGCCGCAAATGCTCGACGCGCCGCCGAGCGGCGGATTGCTTTTTTCGTGCAACGGGCGCGGCACGCGGCTCTACGATCATCCCAACGGCGACATCGCGACGATTCAAGCGTTGCTTGGCGGCGTGAATGTCGCCGGTTTCTTTTGTGCCGGTGAACTGGGACCGATTGCCGGGAAAAACTTTTTGCACGGACACACCGCGAGTATGGTTTTGTTTCGTCCGCGTTCAGAATTTGCGGATCGGTAACAACGGAGTTGTTATGACGGCACAGAAAATTTTGTACCTGTCGCAAGCCGAGGTCGCGTCGGTTGGTGTAACGATGAAAGAAATCATCGATACGTTGTTCGTTGCGTTTCGCGAACACGGCGAGGGGCGCGTGGAAATGCCGCCGAAACCCGGCGTCCACACCCAACCCGATGCTTTCATTCACGCGATGCCGGCGTACATCCCCGCGCTGAAATCGGTGGGGATGAAATGGGTGAGCGGCTATCCGGAAAATTACAAACGCGGTTTGCCGTACATCACCGGCTTGCTCATTCTCAACGACGACGAAACCGGCATTCCACTTGCGGTGATGGATTGCACGTGGATTACGGCGATGCGTACCGGCGCGGCGACGGCGGTCGCGGCAAAATATCTTGCGCGCCCGGAATCGGAATCGGTGGGCATCCTGGGTTGCGGCGTGCAAGGGCGGAGTAATCTCGAAGCGTTGCAAGTTTTGTTTCCGCTCAAGCGCGTCGTTGCGTACGATACACTGCCAGAACAAACCGAACGCTTTGCGCAATTTGTCCGCGAACGTTTTGGCATCGATGTGGTGAAAGCGCAACAGCCGCGCGAGGCGGTCGAGGGCTTGGACATTATCGTAACGGCGGGCCCGATTCTGCACAAACCGCACGCGACGATTCAAGCCGGATGGATCAAGCCCGGCGCGTTCGCCTCGCTCGTCGATTTCGATTCGTACTGGTCGGGCGCGGCAATGCGCGAGACATCGAAATTTTGCACGGACGACGTGCCGCAGTTGGAGCATTATCGAAGCATCGGTTATTTCCAAGATATCCCGCCGATCTACGCGAGCGTCGGCGAGTTGGTCGCCGGCAAAAAACGCGGACGCGAAAACGCGCAAGAGAAAACGATGACGTGCAACCTGGGACTCGCACTCGACGATATGGCAACTGCACCGATTGTTTACCGGCGCGCGGTGGAACGAAAAATTGGTACGTGGTTGGAGTTGTGATTCATTGACCGATGACGGAAGACCGAAGACGGACGACGAATGATTTTGCCTTCGTCTTTAGTCTTTCGTCATTCGTCGAATTTTGGAGGTTTCTATGCGTCTCGGTGCTCATATGTCGATTGCCGGCGGAGTTGAAAACGCCGTCTTGCGCGGTCAGTCCGTTGGCTGTGAAGCGATTGGCATGTTCACCAAGAACAACAATCAGTGGAAAGCCAAAGCACTGACGAAAGAGGATGCGGACAAGTTCAACGCCGCGCTCATCGAAACCGGCATTCGCCCGGTCGTCGCGCACACGTCGTACCTCATCAACCTCGCGTCGCCGGATGCCGCGTTGTGGAAAAAATCGATTGCGGCGATGGAAGATGAGTTGCAACGTTGTGAACTCTTGGGGATTCCGTACCTCGTTCTGCATCCCGGCTCGCATATGGGGAAAGGCGTGGACTGGGGTGTCAAGCGCGTCGCCGAGGCGTTCAATCGGATGCACGCCAAACTGCCGAACCTGCGCGTGATGACGTTGCTCGAACATACGGCGGGGCAGGGCAATCATCTGGGACATTTGTTTGAGGAACTGGCGCAGATGCGCGAACTGATTGTAGAGAAAAAACGGATCGGCGTGTGTGTCGATTCGTGTCATCTGTTCGCCGCCGGTTTTGATTTGCGTAAGCCGGACACGTACGCCGATGTGTTCAAGCGCTTTGATGACATCGTCGGCATCGCACAGATCAAAGCGTGGCATCTCAACGATTGCAAAAGCGACCTGGGTTCGCGCGTCGATCGGCACGATCACATTGGCAAAGGGAAACTAGGCAAAGCGGCGTTCAAGAATATCGTCAACGATGCGCGCTGGCACGACCTGCCCGGCATTTTGGAAACGCCCAAAGGCGAAGAGATGAAAGAGGACAAGGTGAATCTGCGCGCGTTGCGGGGGTTGATTGAAACGTGATGCGTGAAACGTGATGATCGATATTTCTATGCGCGCAATCGAAGAACAGATTGCGAATTACGAGTTACACTTTGATTCGATGAAAGACGACGAAATCGAGTGGCGTTATCAGCCGCCCGCTTTCGTCGTCGCGTTTATCGATTACCTTGAAAAATTTCAGCGCATCCCGGCGCAAGACGAATTTGCCGAGCATTACGTCGCGTTGAATCGCGCGGTGTTGAACGATGAATTTCTTCGCAAGTGGAAGCCGGCAGAACGCGCATCGAAAAAGCGCGCGCTCATCGCGCGGCTCAAACGCGCGTACCCCTCGTTCGTGCGCGACGTGTATTTTCTCGCGCTCCTCCGCGAAAATGGAATCGCGGTCGATTACGATGCGGCGCACGATGTTGAAGCCGGCGTCGATTTGATTGTCGCGCATCGATTGCAGATTCACGTTTTCCTCGATAGTCCACGCTCCAAGCAAGGTCGCGCCAAAAAGAATCGGCGGCATACCTTCGCCGGCGAGCATCACGACGTGATCCTCAAACCGAGCGAGTGCAAACGCGTCGGTGAGTTTTGGTTGCCGACGATCAAACACGTTGAGCAAATCAAGCGCGCGCTAGGATAGGACGCGGACGAGCGCGGATGAACGCCGATACAAAAATCAAAAATCTGTCCTCTGTCGTCGGTCATTCGTCATCCGTTATTTTCCCCTTGACACTGTTTTCTGCATCGCTTATAATGCGCGAGTAGAACGATTGTTCAATCGAGGAGTAGTCATGAACACAGTCGGTTACATTGTCGGCGAAGTCAGCACGAGCGAATTTACTTTTGTCACCAACCGCGAAATTGCGCCGCCGCGTTTGGAGTACATCGTTGTGCCGGTGCAAGAACCCCATCGCACCATCGATGTGCTGGCGCAAGTAACCTCGCTGAATGTCTCGTCGCGTTTGCTCAACACGACGCTCGGTTACACCGAAGTCGAAGCGATTCTCAATCGTTTGAAATCGTCGCCGCCGATTGTGCAAGGCACCGCCAAGGTGCTGGGTTATCTCGAAGGGAACAGTGTGCGTTTTCCGCGACACGCCGCCACGCCCGGCACGAGCGTCGCGATGGCGCCGGACGAACTCCTCCGCAAATTTTTCTCCGGCGTGGAAAGCGGCATCGAAATTGGCACGCTCATCAATCGCGATCAAGTCTCGGTGCAGTTGAATCCGAACGGCTTGCGCCGGCATCTCGCCGTGATCGCGCAAACCGGCGCGGGCAAATCGTACACCGTCGGCGTGATTCTGGAACGCTTGCTCCAACTCGGCGGTACGATCGTCGTCTTTGATCCCAACAGCGATTATGTGTTGATGCGGCGCGACCCGCAACATCGCGTTACGTCGTTCGCCGACCGCGTGGAAATTTATCGCTTGCCGACGACGCAAGCCGGGCGCATTCCCGATAACGAAATCGGCGGGTCGAAAAAATTCACGATGCAATTTTCCAAACTCGAAGTCGAAGAAATTTGCACGATGACCGGCATCGCGCCGACCTCGACGAATATTCGTAAGGCGATTCAAACCGTCTGGGATAAATTGCAAGGCACCGATTACACGCCCAAACGCTTCCGCGAAGAACTGGAATCGATTGCGGAGGGCGCGGACGCGCCGATGCAATCGTCGCCGGGGATGCCGCGCGGTCCGCGCAACCTCAATCCAGTGATTGGCAACGAAGAGGAATTTGATCGCGCCTTTGGCAAAAAAGTTGCGGAGAAGGCAAACGTCGATTGGGATGATTTGAGCAAACCGTTGGAACGCGCAAGCCCGGAAAGTGGACGCGAAAACCGCGAAAGTAAATCAAATGGCAAAGCGCCATCGTTCGATGCGATCAGCGGCGCGCAAAAGGCGATCAAGTACATCGAGTTGTTGGAGCGCGTGGATATTTGGGGCTATGACGATGTGCCGATGAAAGATTTGCTCAAGCCGATGAATCTATCGGTGATCGATCTTGCCGGCATCGATCAGTGGATTTCGGAATTCATTGTCGCCAAAGTGTTGAACGAAACCTGGGGCGTCGCGGTGAACGAAGGATTGCCGCGCCCGGTCTTTTTCGTGTTGGAAGAGGCGCATAATTTTGTGCCGGGCGGACAAGGTGCACAATCGCATTCGGCGGGCATCATCAAACGCATCGCGTCGGAGGGTCGCAAGTTCGGTTTGTTTATGGTGCTTATCACGCAACGTCCGTACAAAGTTCACGGCGACACGCTCTCGCAATGTAATTCGCAGATCATCATGCGGCTGACGAATCCGCAGGATCAACAAGCGATCAAACTATCGTCGGAGAGCATCAGCGAAGGACTGCTTGCCGATCTGCCCGGCTTGAACATCGGCGAGGCGGTGGTGCTGGGTCCGCTCGTGCGTGTGCCGGTGATGGTCAAGGTGGGTCAGCGCGAATCGAAAGAAGGCGGCAACGACATCGACGTGATTGCGGCGCTGGAAAATGCGCGGAGCGAAGTGAAAACCGTCGTGCGCGAACAGAAAGCGAAAGAAGAAAAGAAAGCGCGGGGACGGAGCGAGTGGAAAGAAGCCGTTTAAAAACCTCTTTGGACGCAGACGAGCGCGGATGAACGCCGAAAAACAATCTGTTTTGTCATTGCGAGGAGCGCGAAGCGGGTGCGACGAAGCAATCTCCAAAGTTCTGTGGAGATTGCTTCGCTCCGCTCGCAATGACAGGTGGTGAAATATGCCAGAGAAAAAAGATTTCCAGACGACGTTTGCGCGTCTGAAAAAGATATTAAGCAAGTACGAAAAGCGTTTGACAGTTACGGTTGACAAGCCCGGCAATTATTCGCTGGATGCCGGGTACTCGGAGAAATTCAAGCGCAACGTTTTCTTTGGCGCGGTGACGATCAAAAAGAATTACGTGAGTTTCTATTTGATGCCGGTCTACATCTTTCCGGATTTGCTCAAAGGCGTTTCGCCCGCGCTCAAGAAACGAATGCAGGGCAAATCGTGTTTCAATTTTGCGGCGGTTGACGATGACTTGTTCGTTGAACTTGCGGCATTGGCAAAGCGGGGATTTGAGCGATTCAAGGAAGAGGGGTGGGCGTAACACGGCGAATAAATTCGCGGCAACGAGTGCGCCAAGTCTGCCTTCGCAGACTGCACGTCTAACCTGCGAAGGCAGGTTTCGTGAATTTGTAGCGGCGACTTGAGTCGCTTAGCGCGGATACAAGTCGTGTTTCATCTTATTGGCGGTGCTTTACCCAAACGGAATGGAGAAAAATATCATGATTGAAAAGGATGTTATCGATAAACTTAAATCAAGAGAAACATACCTTGATGAATGGCTGAAGCGAAATTGTGATGCCCAAAACCTTGTCCCGCATGTCCAACAAGCACTTGATTTTACAAGATGGGAGATTGATGCGCTTTCCTCACGCCCTGAAGAAGCAGATGAAATAGCTGCGCCAACCCTGTCTAATGTTGATCGCGAAAATCAATTTATGACCCTTGCTTTTCCAATGTTGCCTAAATTCGATATTTCAATGGCTGGGAGTGCAAGTGGTATGAACGTAGCTGCTAACACAACTGTTTATTCCTTTGTCGTAAGGGTTGGAGATATTCCAACTGAGATCGCACAAAATTACTCTAGGTCATATGCTCAACAATATCAAGAATTGCAGGATAAGTACACGCGCGTTGAGAAAATCAGAACGCTACTTGTCCGGATTCCTGATTCTCTCGCACTGAAGAGGCTTGATCCAGCATTCAAATCATTCTCTAAATCGAAATCAGGAGTGGTTTCCCGAACGGCAACAGCAACTGAAATTAGAAACCTGTTGGATGGATTTAAAGGAGATCTATTCGCTCTTGCATACGGCAAAGGAAAAGGCAACAAGACTTGGCGAGGAATGAGTGAGAAAGTTGCAAAAGGCGGTACAAGCTCATTAGAGTATGCTCAATTGTTGGATCAGGAAAAAGTCCGCGATAGCCTTATTGATCGACTTTCCGGCATTCTAAAAGATCGAGAAGGTGGTTCTATAACAAATCTCGACGCAATTTGGACTCAGACACTTGACCATATTTACGTAGCTCTAAATCTGATTGCTATTTGAACTTCCGACTCGATCCAAAATCAGAAATCGAAAATCCAAAATGCTCATACTCTTTTGCACTGCCGACAATCACCCGAGTCGTTATTACGGCAAATGAATGCCGCCGATTCGAAATCGGCGTCTCAGCAAGGTGAAAATCCGATTAATCGGATTCGGCACCTGCACAACACGTTTTAACGTGTTTTCACCTCGCTGAGACATCGAATTCATTCGATGGCGATGAATCTGTAATGTGAAATCGCCTGTCAAATCCAAATCAGAAATCAGAAATCCAACATGATCAAACTCGTTTGCACCGCCGACAACCACCTGGGACGTTTTTACGGCAAAATGAATTTGCGCCAACTCGCGGAACGCCGCCAGCGTTTGCGCGAGGCGTTCGCGCAAACCGTCGATTTTGCAATTGCCAAACGCGCGCATTTCTTTTTGCAATGCGGCGACCTGTTCGACCGGGAAGCGCCGCCGCCCGCCGAACTCACTTTCGTCGCGCAACAATTCCAAAAATTGCGCGACGCCAACATCCGCATCTACGCCATCAGCGGTAATCACGACATGCCCACGTCGAGCGAGTGCGCAACGCCGGTGCGGATTTACGATGCACTCCGCGCCGCGCACGTGTTCAGCAAGCGCACCGAAATCGAATTTGATTTGGTCAAAGTCGAAGGCACGACGGTTGCCATCGGCGGCATCGCGCCCGACCCGCGTCTCGATTCCAGCGCCGACCCGCTCGACGGGGTGACGTACACGAAACCCAAAGCGGACGTAACGCTGTTGATGCTTCACTGCGGTTACGAAGGATCGGTGCCGAAAGAATTTTCGGAAGCGGTTCTGCCCAAATCGCGCGTCGCGCAAATGCCAGACATCGATTACTTTTTCCTTGGCGATATTCATCGCACGCACAAAGCCATCGTCGATCATTCGACCGTCATCATTCCCGGCGCAACCGAACGAATGACGTTCGGCGAAATCGAAGAGAAAGCCGGCTTTTACTACGCCGAGCTCGATGGCAAGAACGCGATCAAGTTACAACATCAATCCATCGATCCACAACCGATGCGCCGCGAAATCGTTCGCACGACCGACATCGATCCACAAACGCCAACCGAGTACATCTTTGATCGACTGCGCGAATGGTCTGATACAGATCAACTGATGCAACTCCGCATCGAAGGTCTGCTCGAGCGCGACGTGTACCATCGTTTGAAATTTTTCGACATCTGGCGATTGGGCAACGAACTCAACTTTTATTTCGACCTCGACCGCACCGACGTAAAACTGAAAACCGGCAATGCCGATGACACAATCGGCGGGGGTGAGGTGGTCAGCATTCGCCACGAAATCGAGCGCGTCGTGGATGAGTTTGCCGCGCAACGTGAAGGCGACGACCGCGCGTTGATCGAAGAGGCGAGAGAGATGGTGATGGCGCGAATCGGAAAGGAAGAATAATCCGCGAATCAAAAACCCATGTGTCATTGCGAGCCACGTTTTTTGTGGCGAAGCAATCTCTCAAGGTGCTTTGAAAGATTGCTTCGTTGTTGCTTCGCAACTCCTCGCAATGACAAGCGAAATATTCGTGGACATTTTTTGCATGACTTTTACCATAACGCAACAATCACAGTTCTCCACGAAACACGCCGAACAATTCCGCGCGATTTATCTCGATAGTTTTCCACCGCACGAGCGCGCGGATTTTTCGTACCTGATCGATTCGATGGCGCGAGGCAGTCGTTGGTTCTTCGCCGGCACCTGCGACGACAATTTACTTGGTTTTGCGATCATCGTGCCGTACATCACATCCAATATTCACTTGCTCGAATATCTCGCCGTCGATGCACACGCGCGCAACGCCGGAATCGGCGGAACGCTTTTGCAAAGCGTCGTCGCCGCGATTCATGATTCACAATCCGCCATCGGTTTGCTCATCGAAGTTGAACCCGACGATGAAGGCGATGATACTGAACGCAAACTACGCGCACGACGAGTCGAATTCTATCGACGACACGGCGCGCGCGTGGTGGATGGCGCAACAAATTACCGCGTGCCGCTCGCCGACCGCGCTGGCACGATGCGAATGAAATTGCTGTGGTTGCCAATTGCGGCAAATGCGGATGCGCCGCGCGGTGACAAGTTGCGCGAATGCATTCGCGGTATATTCGTCAAAAGTTACGAACATGCCACAGACAGTTTATTATTACAATCAGTACTCGAGGATTTGATTTGCTAGAGATAGGGCTTGGTCGAAGTCAAGTTCCATTGTCATTCCGAGCGAAGCGAGGAATCTCTCAAGCTACTTGCAAGATGCTTCACTTCGTTCAGCATGACAGATTCCTCTGGAAATTCGTTTGGAACTTGACCCGCGCAGAACTTGATCACCACCTAATGCTAGAAAGGATAATCCCTTGAAAGATATTTTTTTCCTCGCCGCCGCGCGTGGCGTGTATACATATCAGCACGACGCAAACGATTGGCGCGAGGTTGCGCACGGTTTGCAAAATCTCCGCGTGACCAGCATCACCTTGCACGACGGCGTCGCGTTTGCCGGCACAACCGATGGCGTGTTTCGTAGCGACGACGCCGGCAAAACGTGGCGCGAAACAAGCAACGGAATGACCACACGTTACGTGCGTTGGCTCGCGTCGCACGACGATGCTATTTTTGCCGGCACCGAGCCGGCGGACATTTTCGGTTCGCGCAACGGCGGCGAAGCGTGGCGCGAGTGCGCCGAGGTCACAAAATTGCGCGACGCGCACAAATGGTTTTTGCCGTACTCGTCCGGCGCGGGATGCATTCGCGGTTTTGCGTTTCACGGCGAGCGTGGGTACGCGGCGGCGGAAGTTGGCGGCGCATTGCGTTCCGATGATCGCGGCGAAACGTGGCAACTTTGTGCCGGGAGTTCCGGCAAACCATCGCTTGGTACGCCGCGCGCGAAATTTATTCATCCCGACGTTCACTCGATTGCGGTGCATCCATCGTCGCCCGATTTTGTTTTCGCACCGACCGGCGGCGGGTTCTATCGTTCCATCAACGGCGGCGCGACCTGGGAATTAAAATACGATTGTTACGTTCGCGCGGTGTGGTTCGATCCGCGCGATGCGAATCATCTTGTCCTTGGTCCCGCTGACGGCGTCGATTCAAATGGTCGCATCGAAGAAACGCGCGACGGCGGTAACACGTGGCACGCGGCATCGCTGGGATTGCAAGTTCCGTGGCGTCGTCATATGGTCGAACGATTCGCGCAAATCGATGATGAATTGTTTGCCGTGTTATCGAACGGTGAATTGATTGCCACGCCAATTGCAACGCTCGAGTGGCGATACATTTTGCGCGACCTCAAAGACATCCACGCCATCGCATCGACGCAATGAATTCACTTCGCACACTTACGCCAACGCTCGCGCGCCGGCTTGCCATCACCAAACAACATCTCGCCGGCAAATCTTCTCATCCCGACACCGATGGCATCATGCAAATCGTGCGCGACCTCGGGTGTTTGCAAATCGATCCAATCAACGTCGTTGCGCGCCCGCAATATCTCATCTTGTTCAGCCGGCTTGGCGCGTACGACACCAATCTGCTCGATCAACTTTTGTGGCGTGAGCGCAAACTGTTCGAATACTGGGCGCATTGCGCGTCGGTTGTCCTCACCGACGATTATCCGATTCATAATTTGATGATGCGGACGTACGCAAGCGACGATTCGAACTGGGATCGGCGCGTGCGTAAATGGATCACGGACAATGATGCGTTGCGCCGCGCGATTCTGTCGATCATTCGCCGCAAGGGTCCCACCCTCTCACGCGATTTCATCGAAGCCGGCGTCGAGCCGCGCGCGTGGGTTTCAACGGGGTGGACGTCGGGTCGCAACGCGAGTCGGATGTTGGATTTTTTGTGGATGCAAGGCAAATTGATGGTCGTCGGGCGCGAGGGAATCCAGAAGGTCTGGGATTTAGCGGAACGCTTTTTGCCGGCATCGGCGCCGCGCGAAAAATGGAACGAACGCAAAGTCGTGCGGCACGCGGCGCAACGCTCGCTCCGCGCGCTCGGCGTCGCCACGCCGCGCCAGATTCAACAGCATTTCATTCGCGGACGTTATTCAAATCTTGCGCGCGTCCTTGCCGAACTCGAAGATGAAAAATTGATCGAGCGCGTGCAAATCATCGACGACGGTCAAGCGTGGCAAGGCGATTGGTACATTCACGCCGATGACGTTCCGCGCATCGAAAAATTATCGGCGGGCGATTGGCAACCGCGCACAACGTTGCTTTCGCCGTTCGACAATTTGATCTGCGACCGCGCGCGCACAAAATTACTTTTCGATTTCGATTACACCATTGAGATTTACGTACCCAAATCCAAACGTAAATTTGGTTATTACGTTTTACCCATCTTGCGCGGCGACCGATTGATTGGTAGAATCGATGCCGCGATGGATCGCGCGCGCGGCGTTCTACACATCAATGCAATCTTCGCCGAACCGAATGCGCCAACCAATGCGACGCGTTCCATCCAAGATGCAATCGAGCGGCTGGCAAAATTTCTCGGTGCAAACGCAATCACGTACACCAAGCGCGTGCCGAGAGAATGGAGGCGTATCCTCAAATAAGGAGTGACCCGATGGTCAAACAGAAATTCAATTGGCTTGTGAATTTGCTGCTATTGCCGGCGGCGGTTCTGACCAGCGCAACCGGAATCATCGCCGAACTGTTTGACATCAACGATTTCGTCTTGCACAAATATCCGGCGTACGTGCTGGCGGTACTGCTCGGCATCCACTTTTTGCTTCGCTTGATACCGTGGCTTCACGGCACGCGCCGTCTTTTGACATTTCGTTCGTCACGCACTTTCAAATCCCCCTCGACAGCGACAGCCCCGCCGGCTCCCGCGAGCGTTACCCGGCGCAACGTGCTCATCTGGCTTGGGAGTACCATCGGTGGCTTTCTTGCCGGCAATTTTCTTGCGCCAACGCGGCGCGCGAATTTACCCACCGATGAAGACATCGGCGTGGTATATCATCACTGGAGCAAACCGGGTAATGTCTCGTTGATCAGCGCGGTGATCGATTGGGGCACGCAACCCCCGGTGTTTAAGGAATATCCGGGAGTAGAAAAAATTCCTCTGCCGCCGGTTGTGCGCCGGGCTAGTATGGCAATCGAGCAAGCGATTGCTCAACGGCGTTCCGTGCGTGATTATTCCGACCGCGCGCTTGAACTCGATGAACTCAATCGATTGTTGCATTACACGACCGGCATCAACGATTCACGTTGGGGCAGTGGCTTGCGTTCCACGCCTTCGTCTGGCGCGCTTTATCCGGTTGAAACGTATCTGGTGATTCACGCGGTCGATGGCGTGGCGCGTGGCATTTATCATTACAACATTCGCGACCACGCGCTGGAGCAAATGCGGGCAGGTGATTTTCGGCAAGCGATTACCGACGCCGCGCTGGGACAAGAATTTTTCGGCAAAGCCGGCGTGGTCTTTGTGCTCACCGGCGTTTTTCAGCGCGCGCGTTGGAAATATCAGGACCGCGCGTATCGCTATACCATGCTCGAAGCCGGACACATCGGACAAAATATCTATCTCATGGCAACCGCGCTGGGATTGGGAGCGTGTGCTGTCGGCGCGTTCTGGGACAATGACGTGAATCAACTAATCCAAGTTGATGGCAAACAAGAAGCGACCTTGTATTTGCTGACGGTCGGACGACTGTGAGTCAACCCTTGACGCTTTCAATTCTGCCGGACACTTTTGCCATCTGCCGGCTCGATCCAAGCGCGCCAATTCCGGCTTGGACGCTCGGCGATTTCATTTCCATCACGCGTACGCGCGACGAACTTTCGATGGTGTGCGCGCAAGCAAATGTGCCAGATGCTATTCGATGCGAACGCGGCTGGCGCGCACTAAAAATTGAAGGGCAACTCGATTTCGCGCTGATCGGCATTCTCGCGTCGATTGCGACACCGCTCGCCGATGCCGGCATCAGTATCTTTGCGCTTTCCACATTCGATACCGATTATGTGTTGGTGAAAGCAGAAAAGTTGGAGCAAGCGACTGGAATGTTGCGCCTCGCTGGCCATCAAGTTTTAAATCATAACTGACATTACGCAATTTCACCGCTGAGAATGCAAAGTTCGCAGAGAAAAATCTCAGCGGTCTCCGTGTGCTTTGCGGTAAAACAATTCGGTTTGCGTAAGGTGAGATCATACATCTGCCATCTGAAATCATAAATGAGGTTAATGTGCCGCGAGACTGGCGCAAACAACAAAACCAAGACAAGTATTTTCGACAGGCAAAAGCGGACGGCTACCGTGCGCGGTCGGCGTACAAATTGATCGAGCTCAATGAAAAGTACCGACTGATCCGCGCCGGGATGATCATTCTCGATCTCGGCGCCGCGCCGGGAAGTTGGAGTCAAGTCGCCGCGAAACTTGGCGCGCAAATCGTCGCCGTCGATCTTTCGCCGATTCTGCCGCTTGCCGGCGTCACAACGATTCGCGGCGATATTACGAAGCCGGAAACTGTCGCGCAAATTGAGAGCGCGCTTGGCGGCAATGCCGACCTCGTGATGTCCGATGTTGCGCCGTCAACCTCCGGCGTCCATTTCGTCGATCACGCGCGATCCATTGAGTTAGCGCGCGCGTCGTTGCAACTGGCAATCAAATTTCTAAAACCCGACGGCAAATTTGTGGTGAAGGTTTTTCAGGGCGAGGATTTTGACGCGTTCGTCAAAGAGGTCAAGGCGCATTTTCGACAGGTGAACGTCCATCGACCGCCGGCAACGCGCGGCGAAAGCAGCGAACATTTTGTGATTGGTGTTGGGTTTTGCAAGAAAGAAAATCATAAAATCCTAGAGAGCGCAGAGTAAAACTCTGGCAAAGGAATCTTATGAACAAACAAATCGCAAACAAAAAACGTTGTGCTTGGCCCAGTGATGATCCGCAAATGATCGCGTATCACGATAACGAGTGGGGCGTGCCGGTGCACGACGACCGCAAGTTATTCGAGTTTCTGGTGCTGGACGCGTTCCAAGCCGGTGTCTCTTGGTCGATTGTTTTGCACAAGCGCAAAAATTTCCGCAAGGCGTTTCATAATTTCAATTACAAGCGCATCGCCAAATACGACAAGCGCGAGGTGAGACGCTTGCTCGGCGATGCCAGCATCATTCGCAATCGATTAAAAATTCAATCGACGATTTCCAACGCGCAACGATTTATCGAGGTGCAAAAAGAATTCGGCTCGTTCGACAAGTACATCTGGCAATTCGTCGGCGGTAAAACAATCGTCAACCAATGCAAAACGCTCAAAGATATTCCGGCGACGAGCAAAGAATCGGACGCGATGAGCCAGGATTTGAAAGCGCGCGGATTCAAATTCGTCGGCTCGACAATTTGCTATGCGTTTATGCAAGCGGCGGGAATGGTCAACGATCACACGGTAGATTGTTTTCGCTACAAGCAGGTCTGACGCGAGAGCGCGGAACCCTGTCTCCGGTATTGCCAAACCAATCACGTTCGCGTTATAATCAGTCCGCCTCCGCAACAAGTGGGTGGAGGCGCGCTTTTTTCTGATAGACTTATGGCTCTTCAAAATCTTCCCAGCGGCACAGTTACTTTTCTCTTCACCGACATCGAAGGCAGTACTAAAATCGCACAACAGTTTCCCGAGCAATGGGAACCTTTGCGCTCGCGTCATCACGCCCTTTTGCAACAAGCGATGCGCGCGCATAATGGATATGTATTTCAAATTATCGGCGATGCGTTTTGCGTTGCCTTTCATATCGCGACCGATGCGCTGAATGCCGCCGTCTTCGCCCAGCGATTACTCTTGCAGGAAAAATGGAATCCCGCCCCGTTGCGTGTGCGCATGGGAATCAACACCGGGGCTGCACAAGCCAGCGCGCCGGATGCTGTCTCGGGCGGCTACACGGGCTTTTCCACGATGGCGCGTGTCCAACGCATTATGACCGCCGCGCATGGCGGGCAGATTCTGCTTGCCCACACAACTGCTGAACTAGTGCGCGATGAATTGCCCGGGGAAATCTCTTTGCGCGATCTGGGCGAACACACGTTGAAAGGTTTGCTCGGTTCCGAAAAATTGTGGCAAGTGGTCGCGCCCGATTTGATCCAAGAATTTGCGCCGCTTGAAACTCTCGATGTGCTGCCCAATAATTTGCCCAGTCTCCCCAATCGTTTTGTGGGACGCGCGCGTCAATTGGAAGAGGTCAAACAACGGCTCGCCCAAACCCGCTTATTGACGTTGCTTGGGCCGGGAGGCACTGGCAAGACGCGTTTAGCACTGCAAGCGGCGCGGGATTTAATCGCGGATTTCGAGGATCGCGTTTATTTTGTTGATCTCGCATCAAGCCGCGATTCCGATGCGGTGCTGGCGGCGATTGGGCGAACCATCGGCGTGCGCGAATCGAGCGACAAGCCACTGCTGGATGAACTGAAGGCGCAGATCAAGCACAAGAAAATGTTGTCACTGCTCGATAATTTTGAACAGGTCACGGTTGCCGCGCCGACGATGGCAGAATTGTTGCGCGACTGTCCTGAATTGAAAATGTTGGTCACGAGCCGCGAAGCCCTGCGCGTGCGCGGCGAGAATATTTTTCCCGTGCCGCCGCTCACGCTCCCCCCGATCGAGTCCCAACACCCCTCGGTCGAACAATTGGCGCAATCCGAAGCGGTGCAATTGTTTTTGGATCGCGCTAAAGCCGTGAAACCGGATTTTGTATTGACAAATGAAAACGCGCCTGCCGTCGCAGAAATCTGTGCGCGCCTGGATGGTTTACCGCTGGCGATTGAATTAGCGACCGCGCGGCTCAATGTGTTCACACTCCAAGCTCTCGCGGAACGTTTGGGAAATCGTTTGAAATTGTTGCGCGGCGGCGCGCGTGATCTGCCGGTGCGCCAACAAACGTTGCGCGATACGATCGATTGGAGTTATCAACTGCTCGATGCGCGCGAGCAAGCATTATTCAAATTGCTCGCGGTATTTTCAGGCGCGACACTTGAAGCCGTCGAAGCGGTGGCAAGTCGCATCCCACTGTTTGACGAGTTTGATGTTGTTGAGGCAGTAAGTTCGCTGGTCAATAAAAGTCTCATTTGGCAAGAAGAAGACCACGGCGAAGCACATTTGCGAATGTTGGAGACACTCCGCGAATTTGCCATCGCGTGTTTGGAAGAGGACGCGACGTTCAACGGGGCGGCGCGCCGCGCGCACGCAACCTTTTTCGCAGAATTTACTGCGAGTCAATGGACGAATCTCAAGGGAGAAGGACGCGAACGCGCGCTCACTGTGTTGGCCGTCGAACTCGAAAATATTCGGACGGCGTGGCGCTACTGGGCGGCAGAAGGAAATCTGGAACAGCTCGGCAAGTTCACCGATAGTTTGTGGTTGCTCTATGATGCGCGCGGGTGGTATCATGCGACGGTTGAACTCACCACACAATTGCTTCAAGTTCTGTCAGCCAACGTTTCCACGCCAGAACATGCGCGCGAAGAAATTGTCCTGCAGACTTCGCTTGCGCGCGCGCTTTTGGCAACCAAGGGTTATACCGAAGAGGTTGAGCAGGCATACGCCCGCGCGTTGGAACTGTGCACGAGTGTGGGGGAGATACCCCAGTTATTTCCTGTATTGCGTGGACTGGCGTCGTTTTACGTTCTGCGCTCGGAATTTGCAAAAGGGGTTCAGATTGGCGAGCGCATTTTGGAATTGGCAGAGCATCTTGACGATGTGGATATGCGTGTCGAGGGACATTTGGTTTTGGGCGAAAACCTTGCGTCGTTGGAAAAGATTCACGCCGGGTTGGAGCATTTGGAAAAAGCAATGGCGTTGTTCGATCCCAAACGTCAACGTGTGCGGCGTCTGGGACTCGGCAGCAATCCCGGTGTTGTTGCGCGCACCGTCTCGGCGCTGTTTCTTTGGGTAATCGGTTTTCCGGACCGCGCCTATAAACGATCGAGCGAGGCCATTGCGTTGGCGCAGAACCTAGCGCATCCTTTCAGCACGAGTTACGCATTGTTTCATCACGGCTTTCTCAATCTATGGTTGGGAAATTTCGATGCTGCGCATACAAGTGCGCGGGCGTTGACGGACATTGCGGCAGAACATGATTTTCAAATCTGGAACGCAGTGGCTGCCTGTTTGAGCGGCGCGGCAATGGTTGGCACAGGTGCAATCGACGAAGGACTTGCGATTATTGAACCCGGAATGACTGCCTATCGCAGACTCAAAACTCCGCCTGTGTTTTGGCCCATGCTGCTTTGCTTGCAAGCGGGTGCGTATGGCGCGGCGGCGAGACCCGCCGAAGGATTGCCTTTGGTGAATGAAGCGTTCCAAATTGGATCAGCAAGCCCGAGCAGAATTTTTGCGCCAGAAGTTTTGGGCTTGAAAGGTGATTTGTTGCTTGCGCTTGATTCCAACAACGCAACAGAAGCCGAATCATTGTTTCAACTCGCCGTGACTATCGCACAAGAAATGAACACTCCCATGCTCGAACTGCGCGCCGCACTGAAATTGAGCCGCTTGTGGCAAAGACAAAGCAAAACGGAGCAAGCGCGCTCTTTGCTGAAGGACACGTACGCAAAATTGACGGAAGGATTTGCGATGGCTGATTTGGTCCAGGCGCAAGCGCTGTTGAAAGAATTGATGTGATTGATCTACGAGGGATGCCGCACGATGGGTCATCATCCAAAATAGTTGCCTCGGTGCTTGCTTCCTCCCCCCTTCAATTCTGCGACGCAGTTGAATGCGTCGCAATTTTTTGCCCGCCCCTTGACGCAGAACAGCCGTTCGATTACAATTGTGCCAAATCAATTTGCGGAGGAGAGAAAAATGCCTCAAACCAAATCTGTCGTGACGCCTGCAACCGGCGCGGTCGCGTTACTCATCGGTACGCGCAAAGGCGCGTTCATTTTGCGCGGCGATAAGACCCGCCGCAGATGGAAATTATCCGATGGCATCATGATCGGTGCTGTCGTCAACGATATGGTGATGGACTCGCGCGGCAGTCGCACGCTGTTGATGTGCGTGCGCACCGGGCATCTGGGTCCCACCGTTTTTCGCTCGACCGATTTGGGGAAAACGTGGAAAGAAGCAACCAAGCCGCCGGCGTTCCCCAAAGTGCCCGAAGATGAAAAAGGCATTTCGGTGCATCACAACTTTTGGATTTCACCAGCGCACGCGAGCGAACCGGGCGCGTGGTATCTGGGTACATCGCCGCAAGGTTTGTTTCGTTCGGAAGATGACGGTGTAACGTGGGATCCGGTCAATGGTTTCAATCAGCATCCACAATTCAAAACGTGGTGGAATCCGCCAGACGAAGGACCGCCCGACGGCCCAACCCTTCATTCGATTATGATCGACCCGCGCGACGCGAATCATATGTTGCTGTGTCTTTCCGGCGGCGGCGTGTTTGAATCGCACGATAAAGGACGCGACTGGCATCCGCTCAACAAGGGTTTGGTATCCGATTTTCTGCCGGTGCCAGACGCGGAAGTGGGACACGACCCGCATCGTGTTGAAATGAATCCGCTCGACCCCGATCGATTTTATATGCAAAATCATGTCGGGGTGTATACGATGAATCGCAAAAAAGGCATTTGGGAAAACATCGGCAAAAAATTGCCCAAGCCGTACAGCGATCACTCGTACCCGATTGTTACACATCCACGCGACCCGGACACGGTTTGGATTTTCCCGCTCGATGGTTCGTTCCCGCTTGGACGCGTGAGTCCCAATGGCAAGCCGGCGACATTCATCTCGCGCAATGCCGGGAAATCGTGGACGAAACAGACGCAAGGATTTCCAAAACGCGACAGCTATTTTTCGGTGAAACGCCAAGCGATGAACGCGGACAGGCACGATCCGGTCGGTCTTTATCTCGGCACGACCGGTGGCGAAGTATGGGCAAGCCGCAATGAAGGCGCATTGTGGACGCGGCTATTGACATCGCTCCCGGAAATTTATTCTGTGCGCGCGGTGGAGTTATAAAACCTCGTTTGTTGTTGCGAGCGACGCAAGGAGCGAAGCAATCTCTCAAGGGAATCCAAGAATCGAAATTGCGTTTGCAAGCCAAGTACATTTTTCGGAAATTTGAGAGATTGCTTTGTCGCAAAAAACGCTCCTCGCAATGACAAATGGATAAATTCATGCAAATCCACATTCCCACGCCCCTCCGTTCGTACACTCGGCAAAGTATTGTTCAGGCAAATGGCGCGACGCTGGCGGAACTGCTCAACGATTTGGAGCGGCAATTTCCGGGCATTCGCTTTCGGATGATCAATGAACAGGACGAAATCCGCGAGCATATAAAAATTTTTGTGAACCAGCGGATCGTCCAGGATTTGCGCGAACAGTTGAAACCAGACGACCAAGTGCGGCTCATTATGGCGATTAGTGGTGGGGCATCGCGCGAGCGTGTTCGGGACAACCTCTGACCAGATTTTGACTTGCCGCGCACGCGGTTTGGACTTGGATTTTTTATACTTGTACCAACTGGTTCACTGATGGGGGTGAACCTTCTGCGTGTTAAGACAAAGAAGTCGATGAGGTTGCAGTTGCCTCTCTGCTTCGATGGAGAGGCATTTTTTCATTTTTCTGGGAGATGATTATGCAACAACGATGGTTTGGTCTTGTCATCGTATTCGCATTGATAGCGGCGCTGACAATTCTCTTTGCGCCAGCGGTACGCGCGGACAGCCCCACTGATGCGCCAAATCCGGCGGTCGTCGAAAATCAAGTGTGTCTCAGTTGCCACAGCAACAAAGACCTGTCGATGAAATTGCCCGGCGGCGAAACGCTCTCTCTTTACACTGACGCCGCCGCGTTCAATGCCTCGGTCCACGGCAAACAGGGACAACGGTGCACCGCTTGCCACGTCAACATCGAGGGCTATCCGCATCCTATAACAACGGCGCGCACCATCCGCGATTTCTCTCTCCAGATGTACGGGATTTGCCGCCAGTGTCACGAACAAGTTTATCAACAACAACTCGATTCCATGCACGCCAAAGAGATCGCCGCCGGCAACAAGGATGCGGCAGTCTGCACCGATTGCCACACCGCGCATTACGTTACTAATCCCCATAATCCTCGTTCTGCCATTCCGCAAACGTGTCGCAAGTGCCATAGTCTCATCTTCGATCAGTACAAGAGCAGTGTGCACGGTTCCGCGTTGCTCGATCAGTCGAATCCGGATGTGCCCACCTGCGTCGATTGTCATGGTGTTCACACGATTCCCGATCCGCGCACGGCAGCTTTCCGCCTGAAATCGCCGGCGATGTGTGCGACCTGCCACACCGATAAAGCCAAGATGAAGAAATACAATCTCTCGACTAACGTGATGAACAGTTACGTCGCCGATTTTCACGGCACAACAGTCGAGTTGTTCGTCAAAGAATCGCCCGACGCGCCAACTAACAAAGCGGTTTGCTACGATTGCCATGGCATTCACGATATTCGCAGTACGCAAGACCCTAAATCGTCCGTCGTCAAAGAAAATCTGCTCAAGACGTGCCAACAATGTCACCCGGACGCGACCGCGGATTTTCCGGCATCGTGGATGAGTCATTACGATGCGAGCCCCACCAAATATCCGGCGGTCTACTACGTCAATCTCTTTTACACGATCTTCATTCCGGTCATCATCGGTGGGATGTTGGGATTTGTCGTTTTGGATGCCGGACGCCGGGTGCTGAATCGCTTCAATAAATCGGGGAGAGCATAGCCATGAGCGAACAAAAACAGTACGTCCGATTCAGCGTTGCCCAACGCATCGAACATTGGGCGCAAATGCTCTCGTTCTCCTTGTTGGCTTTGACTGGTTTGCCGCAAAAGTTTGCCGGTGAAGGTTGGGCAGAAGCGATGATCGGCATAATGGGCGGGATCGAGTTCGTTCGAAACATTCATCACCTTGCGGCGGCGGTGATGGCGTTGGCGTGTATTTATCACGTGATCGCGGTGGCTTATAAAGTCTTTGTTCTCCGCGTACGTTGGACGATGTTTCCCCGACTCGATGACTTGCTGGATGCGCTCGATACGGTGCGTTACAATTTGGGACTCACCAAAGAACGTCCTCAACTCGATCGGTTTTCTTTTGAAGAGAAAGCCGAGTACTGGGCGTTTGTGTGGGGTGCAGTCGTAATGGGTTTGACCGGCTTTATGATGTGGAATCCTATCAACACGGCGCGTTTCGTTCCCGGTGATCTGATTCCTGCCGCCAAAGCCGCACACGGCGGCGAAGCGTTGCTCGCCGTGCTAGCGATTATCGTCTGGCATTTTTACAGTGTCCATCTCAAAGTGTTCAACAAAGCGATGTTCACCGGAAAACTGAGCGAACACGAGATGGCACACGAACATAGTTTGGAATTGGAACGCATCAATTCTGGCAAAGTCGATCCGCGCCCCGCGCCCGACGTCATCAAGAATCGCGAACGCTGGTTTATCCCGGTTGCATCGATTTCTGCCGTTGGGATGCTTGTCGTTTTGTATCTTTTCTTGACGTACGAAAGTACGGCGATCACCACATTGCCCAAACGCGCAACGGTTCAATCATTTGCGCCGATTACGTTGACCCCCACACCGCGCGCCGGCGCACCGACGGCGGTTAGTGCCGTCAAGCCGTTGCCGGTCAGCCACGAAGGTCGAACGACGTGCAATAACTGTCATGCGAATAATATCGGTCCCAAGAATCCCGCCGATCACGCCGGTAGAACGGATGCCACTTGCTCAGCGTGCCACAAGTTTGCAAGCCAGGCACCGGCAACTAAACCAGCGGCGGCAGGCACACCTGCACCAACAGCCGCGCCAGCGACGAGTGGTGGATTGAAACCACTGCCTGCGAATCACGAAGGCCGGACGACGTGTAACGTCTGCCATGAAACTGGCGCGGCAGGTCCCAAGAACCCGGCGGATCACGCCGGGCGGCAAGATGCAACCTGCATCGCTTGTCACAAGTTTGCCGGCTCGTCTGCGCCGGCGGCAACGACTGCGCCTGCCGCCACGAAACCGCCTGCCAGCAGTAGCAGTGCGCCCGCCGCAACCGCCGTACCCACCAAAGCATCGGTCTCTTCATCGAGCGCAAGCGGTGGTATCAAACCCTTGCCAGCGAGTCATGCCGGGCGGACAACCTGCAACGTTTGTCATGAAACGGGCGCGATGGGTCCCAAGAATCCCGCCGATCACGCCGGGCGCGCGGATCCAACCTGTGTGGCGTGCCACAAAATGCCGTAACATTTTTCTCCCTCCTTCTGCACTCCCTCGTCGCAAGACGGGGGAGTGTATTTTGTCCGGCTTGACAATCTGTAGCGATTCAGTATAATGCAAACACTTGAACAACTATTCAAGTATGGAGCAACCAATGATCCGTGATGTGTGCGATGTGCAAAGCGTCAACCAAGTTCAAGTCCGCCGTGTGCAAAAACAAATGCCCGATGCAACAACGCTCCACCAAGTTGCGGATATTTTTGCCACGCTGGGTGATCCTACACGCGCCCGCATCGTCTTTGCGTTATCCCAATCAGAGTTATGTGTTTGCGATCTTGCCGTTCTGCTCAACATGACATTGTCCGCCGTGTCGCATCAGTTACGCATCTTGCGTCACATGGGACTGGTCAAGTTTCGTAAAATGGGGCGTATGGCGTACTATTCGCTTGACGATGAACATGCCAGCGAACTCTTGGCGCAGGCTTTGGAACACGTTGAACATGGCATTCAGGGACAAGTCCGCCGAGTGCGCAAGTAAATGAAAATCGACAGAAATGACTCAAGTTTACCCTAGCTCAAACGAGGCAAGTGATTGACACGAACCATCGGAGAAAAAAATGCAAATTGAAATTGTTGCAGTTGTGAAATCGCTTGCCTTATTCGCGCTCGCCGGTCTCGCCGAAATTGGCGGAGGATATTTGGTCTGGCAGTGGTTGCGCGAAGGCAAAGGAATATTGCTGGGCGTTGTCGGTGGCGTGATCCTAGTCCTCTACGGGATCATTCCCACATTTCAAAGCGAATCCGCCTTTGGGCGCGTTTATGCGGCGTACGGAGGCATTTTTATCGTGCTTTCAATTCTCTGGGGTATGCTCTTTGATCATTGGCGACCGGATCGCTTTGATCTGGTTGGCGGGGCGATTGCGCTGGGTGGTGTCGCGATTATTTTATGGGGTAGGCAATTTTAAGATGATTCAAACCGCTGAACTCACCATTAAAGGGATGGATTGCGCCGAGTGCGCTACCCACATCGAAGAGCGCTTGCGCAAGATCGATGGTGTGCAAACAGCGCAAGTTTTTCTCGCCGCCGAAAAAGGCGTGATCACGTTCGACCCGGCACGCGCAAACCTGACCGCGTTTGCTAGTGCGATTGGTGAATTGGGTTATCGAACGGAACTGTCTAACATTGCGTCGCAAAAAAATAATCGCTGGGTTGAGTTTGCCGGCATCGCCCGTTTTGCGTTCATTGCGGCAGTTGCCGGGTTGGCGCTTGTCGGCATCCTTGTCGAGCGCTTGGGAATTTTGAATGGCGTTGTTGCGCAAATTCCTGCGCCCATCGTCGTTCTGGCAATTCTTGTCGGCGGCTATCCGATTTTCAAAAGTGCATTGCTTGCCGCGCGCGCGCGCCAGATCAACGCCGATCTGTTGATGACTGTCGCGATCACTGGCGCATCGATCCTCGGTGAATTTATGTCCGCCGCGCTCATCGTCTTTTTTATGAACATCGCGCATTTCTTGGAAAATTTTACGACCGAAAGATCGCGCGCGGCGATTCGTCAGCTCATCGTACTTGCGCCCAAGACCGCACGCATCAAACGCAATGGCGCAGAAATCGAAATTCCGATCGATCACCTGCACGCGCACGACACGATGATCGTTCGTCCCGGCGAACGCTTGCCCGCCGATGGCGTCGTCGTCGATGGTGTGAGCGCGGTCGATCAATCACCGATCACCGGCGAATCGATGCCGGTCGAAAAATGCGCTGGCGATGCGGTGTTCGCCGGGAGTGTAAATCAGCGCGGTGTGTTGCAAGTCAACGTTACGCGCGTCGGGCGTGATTCGATGCTGGGAAAAATTATCCGGCTCGTGGAAGAAGCGGAAGCCGCCAAAGCGCCGGTGCAAAAATTCGCTGATCATTACAGCGCGCTCTATTTGCCGGTCGTCATCGGCGCGGCGGTGTTAACGTTTCTGGTTACGCGCAATCCAACGAACGCGATTGCCGTACTCGTCGTTGCGTGTCCGTGCGCGATTGCGCTGGCGACGCCGCTTGCGGTGGTGGCGAGTGTTGGGCGTGCGGCGCGCCAGGGTATTCTCATCAAAGGTGGATTGTATCTCGAATCGTTGGCAAAAGTTGATACGTTGGTGATGGATAAGACCGGCACGTTGACGTTTGGCAAACCGAAAGTGACGGACATTCAAGCTGCAAGTTCCAAGTTCCAAGTTTCAGAGTTACTCCGACTGGCGGCGGCGGCGGAAAAATTTTCTGAGCATCCGCTCGCGTCGGCAATTTTGGAAGCGGCGAACACGCGCGGTATTACCATCGACGCGCCCAGTTCGTTCGAGGTGATTGCCGGGCAAGGTGTGATCGCGCAAGTCAACGGAGACCAAATAGCTTTCGGCAATCAACACCTGATGGACGAGCGCGGGATTGTTATCGGTGCGGAACTGCGCGCGCGCGCGGCGGAGTTGGAACGCGAAGGCAAAACGGTGATGTTGTTGTCGTCGAATTCACACGCCGCCGGGCTGATTGCCGTTGCTGATCAAGTGCGCGCGCAAGTGCCGGACGCGCTCAAGCGGTTGCAATCGCTGGGCATCCAGCGAATGATCTTGTTGACCGGCGATAATCAACGCGTTGCGTCTGCACTCGCACAAAAACTCGGTGTGGAATTTCGCGCGGAGATGTTGCCGGAAAACAAAATCGAGTTCATCCGCGAGTTGCAACGCAAAGGTCATCGCGTTGCTATGATTGGTGATGGCATCAACGACGCGCCCGCGCTTGCGCAAGCGGATGTAGGCATTGCGATGGGCGTTGCCGGCACAGACGTGGCGATGGAAGCGGCGCACATTGCTTTGATGACCGACGAATGGGAAAATGTGCCCGCGGCGATTCGCTTGGCGCGCCGCGCGTTTCGCACGATTCAACAAAACATCGCGTTTGGTTTGCTGTTCAACCTCGCCGGGCTGACGCTTGCCTCGACCGGGATTTTGACGCCGGTGATGGCGGCGGCGGCACAGTCGTTGCCGGATGTGGCGGTCTTTATCAATTCATCGAAATTGTTGCGCAAGTAATCCACCAAAAATTCGGGGCGATGCATTTTGCATCGCCCCGTGATTTTTAGATTGCCGCTAACGCCGGCTCGGTTTTGTTTTCGCCCGACGCTTCCTTGACCCACAGCTTGAACTCGCCATCGATCACGTCGCCGATCAACGTACTGCCCGGCTTGAATTCGCCAGACAAGACGCCTTCGGACAACGGGTCTTCGATCAGGCGTTGAATCACGCGTTTGAGTGGGCGCGCGCCCAGCGCTTGATCGTATCCTTCTTCTGCCAGTTTGTTCTTGCCCGCTTCGGTGACGTGGAGTTTGAGTTGATGCTCGTCCAAGCGGGGTTGCAAATAGCCGATTTGAATATCGACGATTTGTTGAATGTCCTCTTTTGTTAACGCGCGAAAGACGACAACGTTATCTAAACGATTCAGGAATTCGGGGCGGAACAGACGCTTGAGTTCGTTCATCAACTTGTCGCGCATATTTTGGTACGCGTCTTCTTGCGTCTTGGCTTCACTGCGTTTGCCGGAAAAACCCAGCACCGAATCGCGCTGGATCAGCTCCGCGCCGATGTTCGAAGTCATAATGATGATCGTGTTGCGGAAATCGACTTTGCGTCCTTTCGCGTCCGCAAGATGACCATCTTCCAAAATCTGCAACAACATATTGAACGCTTCAGGATGCGCCTTTTCGATTTCGTCGAACAGCACGACCGAGTACGGTCGGCGGCGCACTTGTTCGGTCAGTTGACCGCCTTCTTCAAACCCGATGTACCCGGGCGGCGCGCCAACCAAACGCGAAACATTGTGGCGTTCCATAAACTCGGACATGTCCAATTGCAGTAACGCTCTTTCATCACCGAACATGAACTCGGCGAGGGCTTTTGCCAATTCACTTTTGCCGACGCCGGTCGGTCCCAGGAAAATGAACGAACCGATAGGCCGTTTGGGGTCTTTCAACCCGGCGCGCGCGCGGCGTACCGCTTTGGCGATATTTTGGATCGCTTCGTCTTGACCGACGATGCGCTTGTGCAGTTCCTCTTCCATCTTGAGCAAGCGTTGACTCTCTTCGCCGGCGATGCGCGTTACCGGTACCCCCGTCCACATCGCCACCACTTCGGCGATGTCCTCGCTCGATACATTGGGCGGCGTCGCGCTCGTTACTTCCATCCACTTTAATTTCATTTGGTTCATTCGTTCGCGCAAATCTTTTTCTTTGCCGAACAATTCCGCCGCCAGATCGAATTGCTCCGATTCGACCGCCGCCTCTTTTTCTTTGACGACGGCTTTCATTTCATTGTCCGCCTCTTGAAATTCCGGCGGCTTGGGCGCTTTGTACATTCGCACGCGGCTCGACGCTTCGTCGATCAGATCGATTGCCTTGTCCGGCAAAAAGCGTTCGGTGACGTAACGCGTGGCAAGATTCGCCGCGGACACGAGCGCTTCGTCGGTGATTTTCAATTGATGATGCGCTTCGTAGCGTGGACGCAAGCCCTTGAGAATCTCGACGGTTTCTTCGACTGTTGGCTCTTCGACCTTGACCGGTTGAAAGCGCCTTTCCAACGCCGCGTCGCTTTCGATGTGCTTGCGATATTCTTCCATCGTCGTCGCGCCGATGACTTGGAGTTCGCCGCGCGACAATGCCGGTTTCAAAATGTTCGCCGCATCGACGGCACTGCCGGCGGAACCCGCGCCGACGACCATATGCAATTCATCGATGAACAAAATCGTTTTGCTGCCTTTCAATTCATCGATGACGCGCTTCATCCGTTCTTCGAATTGCCCGCGATAAATCGTGCCAGCCACAAGCGACCCAACATCGAGTTGCACGACGCGTTTGTTGAGCAACGGACCTGGGACGTTGCCCAGATTGATCTGTTGCGCCAATCCTTCGACAATCGCCGTTTTGCCGACGCCCGGCTCACCGACCAACGCCGGATTATTTTTCGTCCGGCGCGAAAGGATTTGAATCACGCGCTCGATTTCTTTTTGCCGCCCGATGACCGGGTCAAGTTTGCCTTCTTCCGCCAACGCGGTGAGATCGGTTGCCAACTGATCGAGCAGGGGAGTTTTTGAATCGGTCTTTTTCTTTTCGGCGGCAACTTTTTCCGGCTCGCCTTCCATCACCGCTTTCGCCAACTGGTTCCGCACTTTATCGGGATTAATGTTGAGACTCTTGAGCACGTTCACCGCGATCCCGTCACCTTCGCGCACGAGACCCAGGAGCAAATGCTCCGTGCCGATATAGTGGTGTCCCAGCCGGCGCGCCTCATCGACAGCGAGTTCGATGACGCGCTTGGTGCGCGGGGTCAAACTGAGCCGAGTGCCGGCGGCGGCTTGGCCGCGTCCCACAATATCTTCGACAATTTGGCGCACGCGATTCTGATCGACGCCGAGGTCGCGCAGCACTTTTGCCGCCATACCTTCTTCTTCACGGATCAAACCGAGCAAGAGATGTTCGGTGCCGATGTAATTGTGGTTGAGCCGCACGGCTTCTTCCTGCGCGTACGTCAACACGCGCCGTGCGCGTTTGGTAAATTTATCAAGTTTGTCGGACATCATAGTGTCACCTCAAAATTCAGTGCCCGCGAGTTTAACGTCTGATTTTTAGGAGCTCACTCCGGGAGATATAGAACAGCGTCCCACCACAAGCAGGGACGCCGATGTTCTGCAATCAAGTTACTTGGTTAGTTCTTCGCTGGGTTCGGGCCATTCTTCTTCGGACGGTTCGTCCAATGGCTCATCGGCGTACTCTTCGGACGCGCGTTTCAAACTGAGTCCGAGACGGCGGCGGGTAGAATCGACGCGAATCACCCGCAGTTGCAATGTATCACCTTCTTTTACGATTTCTTTGGGATGTTGGATGCGTCGATCCGCCAACTCGGAAATGTGAATCAGCCCTTCGATGTTGTCATCCAACCGCGCGAACGCGCCAAACGACGCGAGTTTGGTAATCGTGCCATTCACGAGCTGACCGATTTTGTACCGCTCTTCCACCGTGGTCCACGGTTCCGGTTGCAAGCGTTTCATACTCAACGCGATGCGTTCGCGTTCGCGGTCGATGCCGACGACTTGCACTTGAATCGAATCGCCGACTTTGACCAGATCGCTCGGTCGTCCGATTTTCGACCACGACATTTCGGACAGATGAATCATCCCATCGACGCCGCCCAGATCGACAAAGACGCCGAAATCGGCGACGCTTGTGACGGTGCCGGTGAGCGTCGCGCCTTCTTGAATTTCCGCCAGCAAACGTTCTTTTTGTCCTTTGCGAACTTCGCGCATCGCCGCGCGTTCGGACAAGATCAGGCGATTGCGTTCGCGATCCAGTTCGATGACCTTGAGCCGGATTTTCTTGCCGACGTACGCACTCAATTCCGATTCGCCGCTGTCGCTGGTGTCTTCCGGTTTTTTGCGGAACGTGCCTTCCAGTTGAGTGGCTGGCACAAAGCCGCGCACTTTGCCCACGCGTACGATCAAGCCGCCTTTGTTGAACCCGGCAACCTGGGCTTCAAACACCTGCCCGGATTTGAGCAATTCTTCTGCGTCGCGCCAATCGTGTTCCAACTGCGCGCGCGCAAGCGAAAGGACGACCGTCCCGTCGCGCGTTTCCGGTTTGAGAATGAATGCTAGCACCGCGTCGCCGACGTGATACTTTTTGATCGCATCCGCGCTCATCTTTTCCATTTCTTTGGAATCGACGACGCCTTCCGATTTTGCGCCAATGTCAATCAAGATTTCGCGCGCGTCCGCGCGGACGATGACGCCCGGCACGATCGCGCCGTACTTGAGTTTCTTGAAACCCAAATCCAAATCCGTAAAGTCACGCATCGAGACTTGTTTTTCAGTTCCCGCGCTGGCGGGCTTGCTTTTTGGTTTTGCCTCCTGGGGACTGTTTTGTCCGCCCGTTGAAACCATCTTTTCCCCCGACACCAGTTTTTGCGATCATTGCATCGTTTGAATGAATTATAAAGGCGATGTCCATCGCCAATATATTATAGTCACTTTCACTGCAAATAGCAACCTTGTTGATCGCCGTCACATACCCGGTGGGAGAATATTAATTTCCCATCTGAATCGTCGAAATGGCATCTAATCCAATGCGCTGCTCCATTGGGGGGACGCGTGATTGCTCTAAATGATCTGCTCGTACCACAAATTGGCAACCCACCGCCTATGTACGAGTCCCTGGTTCAAGTGGGTTATATGGGCGGAAAAGTGTTTCCGTAGATTACAAAATCAAGCATGGGATTTCTCCAGAATGTAGGTTCTCACATCTCTGTCGCAGAAATCCCATGCTCAAGAATCGTTGCTGTGATATCCAGGCACTTGCGGGAGATCAATGACGCACATCTTCAGGCAGGCATATGGATTTTTCTATCGTGTTCAATCGTGGTCGTGCCGATCAATCTTTCTCATCGCCGAATGTCGGTACTGCTACAGCACGTCCCTGTCTGGCTTGATATCGTTTCCAAAGGATTTCGGCAAAGGGAATCAGTAATGACAGAAATGCGAGAATCAAAATCACCATCGAGAGTGGACGCGTGAAGAAGATCGCCGGGTTACCTACCGAGATCAAGAGTGAGCGGCGAAATTCTTGTTCGATGAGCGGACCCAGAACGACGCCAAGCACGACAGGTGCCATCGGAAAACCATGCCGTCGCATAAAGAACGCCAGCAGACCCAGTAGCAACAGCACGAGCAAGCCGATCAAACTCCCTTCGTTGCTGTATACGCCCAGCACCGAAAATACCAGAATACTTCCAAACAACAATGGCTTGGGCACATCGAGCATTTTAATCCACAGCCCCACGAGTGGTAGATTGAGCAAGAGCAACAATGCGTTGCCAATGTAAAGACTCGCAATCAACCCCCACACCAGTTCGGGGCGTTGCGCGAAGAGCAAGGGGCCCGGACGCAGACCGTACAATTGAAATGCCGCGAGCATCATCGCGGTCGTCCCCGATCCCGGGATGCCGAGTGCCAGCAACGGCACAAGCGAGCCGCCTGCGCTCGCATTATTTGCGGCTTCGGGCCCTGCCACGCCCTCGATCATACCCGTGCCAAATTTTTCTGGTGTTTTGGACGAACGTCGTTCGAGGTTGTACGAAAGAAACGTCGCGACTGTCGCGCCTGCGCCGGGCAGAATGCCGATGATGAAACCAAGTAGCGAACCACGCGCCCATGCCGGCGCAGACCGGCGCCATTCATCGCGGCTCATCCATAAGGTTCCTGTTGTCTTGATAGTTTCTTCTTGCACATGTCTAAAAGTGCCAGCCGTCCACAATACTTCACCAATCGCGAACAAACCAATTGCGGCGATAACAATGTCAATGCCGCTAAGCAAGTGCGGACTGCCGAACGTGAAACGTGCTTGTCCGGTTTGCAGGTCAATGCCCACCATACCGATTCCGAGGCCGAGCAATGTGGCAAACATCGCTTTGGGCGCGGATTCGCCGGCAAGACCGGTAACGGCAGTGAGCGCGAGGAACATGATCGCAAAGTATTCTGGCGGACCGAACTTGAGCGCAAACTCGACGAGCGCAGGCGCAAGCAACATCAGCATCAATGTTGCAAAGGTGCCGGCAAAGAACGAGCCGATGGCGGCAGTTGCCAATGCCGCGCCACCGCGTCCCTGCTTCGCCATACGAAATCCATCGAGTGTCGTTACGACGCTTGCACTTTCGCCCGGTGTATTGACCAGAATCGAAGTAGTCGAGCCGCCGTACATCGCGCCGTAATAGATACCGCCGAACAAGATAAACGCCGTCGCCGGGTCAAGCCCGAACGTCAACGGCAACAAGAGCGAAATCGTTAGCGCAGGTCCAATGCCAGGCAGAACGCCGATTGCCGTACCAACGACCACGCCAATGAAACCGAACAACAAGTTGAGGGGACTAAGGGCGGTGCCAAAACCGGTTCCAAGGTTGGCGAGCAAGTGAGCAAAAATATCCATGTTTCACCTTACCCCAGAATGCCTTTGGGCAAACCGACTTTGAGCAAACCGTTGAAGAAAAAGTAGATTGCGCCGGTCAAGACTACGCTGACAATCGCATCCCGCACCCACGCATGACTACCGAACACGCGCGCTTGCAAAAACAAGAACACGCTCGTCGTGATGAGATAACCGACTGTTTCAAAGGTGACGATATAACCGAGCAACACAACCGTGCTCCAGCCCCAGGTACGCCAGTCTATCTCTTCGAGCGCTTTGACCTTGGCGACGGGTACTCGTTGCGTGCGCCAGGCTTGCCAGCCCAGCCAAATTCCAGAAAGCAACATCCCCACGCCGATGAACAATGGAAAGAAACGCGGACCGATTGCCGAGTAACTGGTACTCGGTTCATTGATCATGAACGCGCCGACCAGATACGCGACTGCGAACAGTACAACGATTAGCGCAACCAGTAAATCGTGTTTCATAGTGATTGCCAATGTGTAGGGGCGCACACACGTGCGCCCCTACAATTCGGACTATTGAATCAACCCAATCGCTTTGAGCACGGCGGTGATCCGCGTATTTTCCTCTTCGAGGAATTTACCATAGGCATCGCCCGTCAAAAACAAATCATCCCATTCATTCTTGGCGATAATATCTTGCCAGGCTTTGCTGTCGTGCATCCGTTTCAACGCTTCGATCTGCCACGCGCGGGTCTCGGCGTCTAGACCCGGCGCACCGACGATACCGCGCCAGTTGGCAAGCGACACATTCACGCCGCTTTCGATCAAAGTTGGGGTGGGGTCTTTACCGATCTTTTTCTCGGATGAGACCGCGAGAAAACGCATCTTGCCGGATTCGGCTTGCGCTTTCCACTCGGCGTACCCGGTCACGCCAACCGTCACCTGGCCGCCGATGACCGCCGCCGCCGCTTCGCCACCGCCGGCGAACGCGACATAGTTAACGTTCTTGATGTCCACGCCAACGTTTTGCGCAATCAAACCGACGAGAATGTGGTCGGTGCCGCCCGCCGAGCCGCCGCCCCAACTAATAGACTTGGGGTCTTTTTTGAAATCGGTCAAGAGTTCCTGCAGAGTTTTGTACTTGGAGTTGGTGGGGACGGCGATCACTTCGTACTCGCCGGTCAAGCGTGCGAGCGGAACCGTGTCTTTGAGCGTGACTGCGCTTTTATTCGTGAGAATACCGCCGACCATCACGAGCCCCATCGTCATCATCGTGTAGGGGTCTTTTTTCGCCGCGAACTCGGCAAGACCAATTGTGCCTGCCGCGCCGCCCTTGTTGACAACTTCAATCGAGACGGGCAAAATCTTTTCGCTGACAAACACTTGTTGCATCAAGCGCGAAGTTTGATCCCAGCCGCCGCCGGGATTGGCGGGCGCAAGAATCGTCATCGGCTTGTTGGGGAAACCGGCTTTGGTCGGCGCGAGCGGACCGCTGGACGCAACGGTGGGCTTGGGCGCATCGGTTGGTTTGGGCGCCGCCGTTGGGGGAACTGGCGTGGCGGTGGGCGCCGGCGCACACGCCGCAAGGACTGATAAAACCGCGATCAACAAAATAATTCGATGCAACATTTCTCTCTCCTCCTTTTAGATGGTGGCTCGGCGCGTTTTGCTCAAGCCAAAGATTGATTATGATTTTATTGGCTTGACCGATTTTGTCAACTAGGCGCATCACAAAAAACAGCCAAGACACTAGCACCATTAGTTAGTAACCGGGTACATAAGCCGCAAGATTTGCGCGCATTGGTTATTTCCTCACACGCAATTCCATCACCTCGGTGTTCTGTGCGCCAAAGCGGTACTTGTATTCCTCGTTGCCGCGCAAAAAATCGTAGCGCCGCCGCTTTGCCACAATCGATTCCTGAATCGAATGGGCGAAGAGGACGATGCCGGGACTGAGCGCGCCGTACTGAATCGGGTCGTAACCGGAATTGTACACCAACACGTCGTTGTGGTATACAAAATTCCAGAGCGCTGCCGCGCGCACGCCGTCGACTTCTAGAAAAACAAGTTGCAACCAGCCGCGCGCAAAAACCTGCCGCGCGAGATCGATGAAGAACGATTGCATTCGCGCGTCCATAAACAAGTGCTTGTCCGGGCGACTGCGCTTGTGCAGTTCCGCAAAATCGGCGACGGCTTGATCGAGCGCGTCCGCCGAATCGATCACATACCATTTAGTGTTCGCCTCTTCGACGCGGCGCAGTTTGCGGCGAACCTCGTGCCGCTGTTTCTTGTCGAGCGTCGCCAGATATTTTTCCCAATCGTCCGGCAAATCGATGATCGGCGCAACGTCGTGTCGCTTGGATTCCACGTGCAATCCGCGCGCCTCTGCCATCGCTTTGAACGTTGTGTTCGTCGGTGAAGCGGCGGGTACGGTGCAGAAATCGAGTGCGTCCCAAACTGGGAAATCCGGTCGCGCGAGCGTGTCGAGCAACGCGGCGTAAACTTGTTCTGCGTGTCCGCGCGCGACGATCAGGTCCAAGTAATCGGACACATCCACGCAACCGACGAGCGAAAGTGTGGTCAACCCATCGTCCGTTTTATGCGCGAAGAGCGGCGCGATTCCCGCGAGTGTTCCATCGTCGTTGCGAAATGTGATGACGCGTAGTTCACCGCTCCCTAAATTTTTCCACCACACCATTTGATATTCGCGCGTGAGAAATAACGTGTCGGTGATTGCGCGATTCAGCAGTTTGTTCCATTCGCTATTTAATTTTTCAAAAATATTCGCGTCCGTGAACCAATCGATTTTCATTTGTCCTCGATAGAAAAAATCACGCGCCGCAATTATTATCGTGGCGCGATGGTCGCGGTAATTCGGCGCGTCGGGATCAAGGTTGAGGCGCGCGTGCCGGTGATCGTCAGCGTGGCGCGCACGGTGCCGGTGAGCGTCCCGTTAATCGTCGGCGCGGGGTTGGTGAGATCGACGGTCGGCGTCAGCGTCGGCGTTTCGCGGGTGGGAATGGGAGCTTGCGTCGGCGTGGCGATCAGCGTGCCGCGCGGCAGATTGATGAGCGTCGGCGGTCCCATTGTTGCCGATGGCGCGGTGGTGGGAATCACCGCCACCGTGGGCGTGGCGGGTCGCGGGAACGATGAGCGAATCATCGCGCTGAAAAGTCCGGCGCAATACAAAACGCTGGTTGCAATGAAAATGACGCCGATGCAACCGTACGTAATTTGATGTTGTGGCGGCAAGCCCCAAAATCCGCGTGGGCGATGTTCCGCGTCCACTCAGCCAGCCCGTTGCTGTTTCGATGTGAAATGCAAAGGATCAATCTCCGCACCCAAAATCGGCGGTATTAACTAATGGTGCTAGTGCGATTCTTGAGCATATTTTGTGCTTTGATTTTGCGACGCGCTACTTGAATCTCACAGCCATCCACCTACAAACTAGCACCATTAGTTATTATAGCGCAAGCAAGGTGGATGTCAAAACGGCTGGTGATTACCCACAAGTGTCATTGCGAGCGGAGCGAAGCAATCTCTCAAGGCGCTTTGAAAGATTGCTTCGTCGCAAAAAACACTCCTCGCAATGACAATCCAGAGATGTGGGTAATCACCAGCAAAACGGCGGTTGTCAAAAATGCAAATCTTTGTATACTTGCGCTCAAAATATTAGCCGCGCGTCTCTGCTGATTTTTCCCTTTCGAATTGAAATCACAAATAGGATTTTCAACATGACCGACGAACGCACGCAAGCCGGCTTGGACATTCGCGGCGGCGATGCGCGCTTAGCCGCCAAATGTTCCTCCGATTCTCAAGTAACATTGAATCAACAAATGATGCCGTCCGACGCCAACCCGCTGGGTAACATTCACGGCGGGTACGTGATGAAATTGATCGACGAAGCCGGCGCGCTCGCGGCGATGCGCCACGCGCGCCGCCCGGTCGTCACCGTCGCCATCGATTCGATTACTTTTCTTTCGCCGGTCAAAGTGGGACATTTGCTCACGTTGCGTTCGTCGGTGAACTGGGTCGGCAAAACGTCGATTGAAGTGGGCGTGCGCGTGGAAGCGGAAAATCCGATCACCGGCGAAATCACGCACACCAATTCTGCGTTCGCCGTCTTTGTCGCGCTGGATGATTTTTCCAAGCCGTGCCCGGTGCCGCCATTGATTTTGGAAACAGCCGAAGACCGGCGCCGCTGGGAAGAAGCAGAGGCACGGCAACAACTGCGATTGCAAAGGTCACTCAAGAAAAGATAAATGGGGGAGGACAGCGATGCAACTTGCCGAACGAATGAATCGACTCGGAACGGAAAGCGCGTTTGAAGTGGCGCGCAAAGCACGTGCGTTAGAAGCGGAAGGACGCGAAATTATTCATCTCGAATTTGGCGAGCCGGATTTTCCCACCCCGCCGAATATCGTTGAAGCCGGCATTCGCGCGCTCCGCGACGGCAAAACGAAATATACGGTGAGCAACGGTATTCTCGCTTTGCGCGAAGCCATCGCGGAACACACCAGCCGCACGCGCGGCATATCGATCACGCCGAATCAAGTCGTCGTTACGCCGGGCGCGAAACCCATCATGTTCTTTGCGATTCTCGCGCTCGTTGAGCCGGGCGATCAAGTATTGTATCCCAATCCCGGCTTTCCAATTTACGAAAGTATGATCAACTTTTGCGGTGGCAAACCGGTGCCGTACACATTGCGCGAGGCGAATCATTTTCGTTTCGACCCAGACGAGTTTCGCGCCAAAGCCAATCGCCGTACCAAACTGATCATCCTCAACTCGCCGCACAATCCAACCGGCGGCGTGCTAGAGCCGGACGATTTACAAGTCGTCGCTCAAGTCGCGCACAAGTACAATTGTCAGATTTTGGCAGACGAAATCTACGACGATTTGGTGTACGATGGCGCGTTCGCTAGTTTGTTGAGCGTTCCCACGATGGCGGAGCGCACCATCCTGCTCGATGGTTTTTCCAAAACGTACGCAATGACCGGCTGGCGGTTGGGGTGGGGCGTTATGCCGGCAGACTTGGCGGAGCAGTTTACGCTTTTGCAAATCAACTCGACTTCGTGCGTCGCCGATTTTGTGCAACACGCCGGCATCGAGGCATTGCGCGGACCGCAGGATTCCGTGCAACAAATGGTCGCCGCGTTCCGCGAACGCCGCAATCTCATCGTCGATGGCTTGAACGCGATTCCCGGTTTTTCGTGCCTCAAGCCGCGCGGCGCGTTCTATGCTTTTCCGAACATCACGGCAATCGGTTGGGACTCACGCAAACTCGCCGATTATTTGCTGAATCAAGCCGGGGTGGCGTGTCTGGGCGGCACGTCTTTCGGTTCCGCGGGCGAGGGCTTTTTGCGATTCTCGTACGCCAATTCGCCGGAGAATATCCGGCGCGCGCTCAAACAAATTCGCGCGGCGGTCGAGAACATTCACGATTGAAAAATCAGCAACCCGGTTTCTTCACGAAACCGGGTTGCTTTTTTTAGGGTGACGCTTCATCACTCGGGCGAATGTATTTTTCCGGCTTGAGCACGCCAACGAATGGCAAGTTGCGGTAAATTTCGTCATAGTCCAAACCGTACCCGATGACAAATTCGTTGGGAATATCAAAGCCAATGTAATCGACTTGCACCGACACCTGACGGCGGCTGGGTTTGTTGAGCAACGTGCAAATCTTGAGCGAGGCGGGCTTGCGCGTTTTGAGCAAATCGATCACGTACGCGAGCGTGTGTCCCGTATCGATAATATCTTCGATCACCAGCACGTTGCGATTCTCGATGCTCGAATTCAAATCCATCAGGATGCGCACGACCCCGCTCGATTCGGTAACCGCGCCGCCGTACGACGAAATCGCCATAAAGTCAAACGCGTGCGGAATGCGAATCGCGCGCACGAGATCGCTGAGGAAAACCACGCCGCCTTTGAGAATGCACACGAGGAGTAAATCTTTGCCCGCGTAATCCCGGCTGATCGCCTCGCCAAGTTCAGTAATGCGTTTTTCCAGTTGTTCGCGTGAAATCAAAATCTTGGCGATGTCGTTTTGCAAATCAGCCATCGGGGGTGCTCCACAATTAAGGCAGGAATGGAAAGAGTGAGCGCAGTGAAAAACCGGTTGATGCCGGCACAAAAGTCGGCGTGCGCGTCGGTGTCATAGTTGGCGTGGCGGTGGGCGTGTCCATCAGCGTTGGTGTTGGTTCTGGCGTGCTTGTTGATGTGGGCAACACAATCGTCGGCGTGAACACCGGCATCGGCGCATCTTCATCCGCGCTTAAAATTCGGAGTGCGGCTGGGTCGCCGTCCGCATCGATGAATCCGCCGAAAATCCAACCCCGCAGTGAACTATTGGGGTACGGGATTTGCCACCACAAACCATCTTCGCTTTGACCCAGCAATGTGACCGGCGTGCCTTCGCGCAAGAGACCCAGGATTTCTGAATTGGTGCTCGGCGCGGCGCGTACGCGCAGGGTATCCGAAATCGTCGCGCGCACGCTGGTTACAAAATTGGAGGTTGTGACCGGGCGTGAAAGTATTACCGTCGGCGTGACCGTTGCAGTCGCGGTGGGCGCGCGCGTCGGCGTCGATGTTTTGCTGGGCGTCGGCGTGGCGGGCGGCAAGCCGGCTTTGAATTTGGCGGCGTACTCGCGCGTGATGTCGAGATACAAATTGCCGTACGTCACGCTCGGTTCGATCATCGTACCTTCGGGCCATTCGTTCCAACTGGTGATCATAATCCAGTCCGGCGTCGAAGAGAACGCGGCGCGCCACGTCTCACGATAATATTCGCCGCCTTCGCGGTCGCGCACGACTTTATCCGCTTGTGTCGTTTTGCGATTGTCTGCGCCGGGATTGACGGTCGCCACCCAGATTTTATCGTCGCCGTACGCTTGAATGCGGCGGGGCCATTTGTTCAATTCGGCTTGCGGATTTTTTGCCCAGGCGATCATATACAAATGCAAGCCGTCGAACACGCGCAGGTACGTCGGATCGAGTCCTTCCAAAATCCAAATGGTCCGGCGTTCCGGATCGACGGCGTTGCGAATCGCTTGCCACTCGTCGAGCGAGTAAAGTTGCTGACGCCAGAAGAAAATCACCGGTTTGCCTTCGGAGCGGAGATATGCCGGGTGTTGCGCGTGCGTCGCCATCAAATGGCGCAGCGAACGAATCGCATCGTCTTTGGAACGAAAGAAGGGTGAGGTCAATTCAAAATCGATGGCGAGTTTGAAATCCATTCCGCGCGCAAGGTCGAGCATCGTTTTGAAATTGTCTTCGGTGGGATTGCCGACGCCCCACCACGACACGACGAACGCATCGATGCCCGCGCCGCGCGCCTGCCGAATGTGCCGCGCCATCGCGTTAGGATCGCGCGAGACGTACTTTTCGGCGGGGAAATCGGGCACTTTGTCCGCGCTCCACGTTTTCTCATCGAACCACGTGTAATAGAACGCAAGCACAAGCGGCGGTCGTTGAGCGTGCGCGTGTTCGGCGAGTAGCAAGCCAAGTGCGATGATGAGGGAGAGGACGAGGAAAAGCAAAAATCGTTTCATACGGTTGGTGCTATTTTATCACAAGACAAGGTCAATGCAAAATCGCGGAGCGTGTCATTGCGAGCAAAGCGAAGCAACACTTGCACCTGCGGTTACGCAAGTGCAGATGTCTTTCAAAGTACTTGGAGAGATTGCTTCGTCGGCACAAACCGCCTCCTCGCAATGACACCGGGAGATTTATTCTCCCAATACTTGTTCCAACACTTGTCGATGCGTCTCAAACGCGCGCGCGTCGAACAAAACGAAACGTACCAGTTTGATTTCCGGGTGGTGTTGCAAATAATCGATGATCGTGCGAAGCGCGATGCGCGCGGCATCTGCCATCGGATACCCGTACGCGCCAGTCGATATTGCCGGGAACGCGACGGACGCGCATTTGTTTTGCGACGCCAGTTCGAGCGAGGTGCGATACGCGCTGGCGAGCAATGCCGGTTCGCCGCGTTTGCCGTCGTGATACACCGGACCGACGGCGTGAATCACGTGGCGTGCTTTGAGTTTATACCCGCGCGTAATTTTCGCGCTCCCGGTTGCGCAGCCGCCCAGCGTTCGACATTCTTCCAATAATTGCGAACCCGCCGCGCGATGAATCGCACCATCGACGCCGCCACCGCCGAGGAGTGAACGATTCGCCGCGTTCACGATGGCGTCGGTATCTTGGCGTGTAATATCGCCTTGGACAAGTTCGAAAAGTGAATTGCCAATTTTTACTTGCATAGCAGATCCGAATGTACGATCCGATTTATCTCATCGCGGCTGAAAAAATCTTGACGCAATTGCGGCCGGCTTCCTTTGCCGAATACATCGCAACATCGGCGTGAGCAATCAGTTGCCGCAATTGTTCCTCGCGTGATTGCGGTGACGTTCCGCGCCCGTGCGGTACTTCGCTCAGCCCGGCAATCCCCACGCTGACCGTGATCCGAATCGTACCTTGCTCCGTTTCGATGGCTGTCCGGGCTATTTCTTGGCGGAGGCGTTCGGCAACGCCCCTGGCATCCATCGGCATTGTCGTCGCGCGTGATTGTTCAACCGACAAAGGTGGATTGATGATTTGCGTCTCTGGCAAGAGAATCACAAATTCTTCGCCGCCGTACCGCCCGATCATATCGGTGGCGCGCAAATTCTTGCGGCACAGTTCGGCGAGACTTTGCAGAACCTTGTCGCCAATTGGGTGCCCGTAGGTATCATTGACCCGTTTAAAATGATCGATGTCGATCATCATCAAGGTTAGCGGATGGGCATAGCGGTCAGCGCGTTCCAATTCTTCCATCGCGCGGCTGTCGAAGTGGCGGCGATTGAATACGCCGGTCAACGAATCGATGATGGCAAGCCGTTCCATCTCGTTTAGCAAGCGGCGCGTTTCGGCTTCGAGATGTTTGCGGGTGGTGATATCGGTAAACACGGCAAGGGTGCCCACAAAGCGCCCATCTTCAAAACGCGGCGTTCCACTCACCAATACCGTTCGCCGCGTACCATCGCGATGATAAATGTCCACTTCATAGCGATCTGATCTGCCGGTTTGACGGCGTTGATTGGCATACTGTACGGCGGTCAACTGATCCGGCGGAAAGAAATTCGTCCAGTGCCGCCCCACCATTTGCTCCGGTGTGTATCCCAGCAATTCTGCCGCGGCGTGGTTCACAAAAATAAAATTGCCGCTGGCGTCGTCCAGCACGATGCCTTCCGACATTTTTTGGATGATGTTTTCGTTGAATTCTTTAAGCGTTTGCAATTCGCCCCAGGCTTGATCCAATCGCACGACCATCGAATTGAACGCTTGCGAGAACTCGCCCATAAAATCGATGCGTTGCGAAAAATCGCCGGATGCGATCATCTGGGCTTGCCAGGTCAGGTGGCGCAAATTGGCTTGCAAACTTTTGAGCGCGCCGGCAAAGTCGCCTTTGAGCGGCAACGCTTGCGACAAATCGCCATTGGCAAGCGCGAGTGTAAATTGCCGCAAGGCGATGATCGACTCGCGCAGGTTTACCAGCATCGGAATCGTTTGCAATTCCGGCGAGAGCGGAGCGGGAATTGGGGAGTTCAGCGCGTCCTGAATCGCTTCCAGCGCTGCCGATAGTTGATCGGAGTCGGACATAGGCATCACCCGATAACTTGTGCGGTAAAGCGGCAAGTGCGGTCGCCGGTGCACCAGCAATCGATTTCCTTGACGCGAAAGCGCTTGCCGGTAAAACTTTCCATCAGTGCCGTGATGAATCCTTCATCGTAAACGCAAATTTCGTAGTCGAGTTCCGGCAATCCCGAGCAATCAAGGTCTTCTGAAACGGTGAGCGTAAAATTTCCCCGCTCAATGTCGGCTTGCTCGATGCGCAGAATGCCGATGCCCATTTCGCGCAGGATGGTCTGGAGTTGGCGCACAAAATCGTTCAGATTATCCGTCGGTTCGATGAAGTGTTGATAAAATGCGCGTCCGGCGAGTTGCCCGGCTTGATGGAACAGTTCATCCGTTTTTTCAGTTCCAAATTCTTTTTCCAACACATCGCGGAAACAGAATTGCATCAGACGATAAACTTCCAGCCGCGTTAGCGGACCGAGATTGGGACGTCCCGTTTGAATGTCGCCGAGTAAATTCCAAGAAAACTCGTATTTGCGGTCAGGGTTCATACGAACCTCCGGAAAAATATTAGACGTTATCCGGAACAAGGAAAATCATCCACGAAGAACACGAAGGACACTAAAATCAGAAGAAATAATTCGTGGTTCTTCGTGACCTTCGTGGAAAATATTTATTTCAGATAACGTTTATTACATTCCGCGTTCGAGAATTTCCGCCAAACGTTCCTGCGCATCCGGATCAAGTGACATTAACGCAAGTTTGCCAATCGTCGGTTGCGGATCGTAATCGATGTGGTGAATTTGCAGATGCCCATCGTCCCAGACCGCGTACGTTGCGCTGGGCAAGCCGTGGCACGGCTGACCGAGACTCCCGGGATTGACGAAATGCGTGTTGCCGATGCGCCGAATCGCCGGGATGTGCGTGTGTCCGACGAAAATCACATCCGCGTCGATGTTGTGCATTTCCGCGCGCAACGTGTTTTCCGCTGCGACAGCAATATCGATACCGTGGGTGAGCGGATCGCTCGGTTTTGCGTGGACGAGGAAAAACTTTGCGCCGCCCATTTCAACGCGCGCGGTCGTGGGTAGCAACGCGAGGTACGCCAAGTCCGCCGGGCGGAGCTGACGCAAGGTGTGATCGCGGGTGGCAAGCGCGAGTTCGCGTTCTTCCGGCGGCAGAACAAATTCCGCGTGGTTCACGGTGGCGTGATCGTGGTCGCCGCGCACCGCATACTTGACGTTCGAGCGCATCCACGCAAGACACATTCCCGGGTCGGGTCCGTAGCCCACCATATCGCCCAGGAAAAAGTACGCGTCCGGTTTTTTTTCGGCGCTGAGCAAAGACGCCAGCGCCTCGAGGTTGGCGTGTAAATCCGAAAAAATGATAATACGCATAAAATAAACCACAGAGACACAGAGTCAATTTTTTCTGTATCCTCTGCGTCTCTGCGGTGAAATGTATTTACTTTTTGGCGTACTGTTTCTTCCCATCCTCGTACGCGTCGCCGCCATAAACATCATTCACGACGGTTACCGGAAAATCTTCCACCTCAAGTTTTTGCAATGCTTCTGCGCCCAAATCTTCATACGCGACCACGTGTGCTTGTTTGATGCGTTGCGCGATGAGCGCCGCCGCGCCGCCGGTCGCCGCAAAATACACCGCTTTGTATTTCTTCATCGCCTCTTTCACCGGCGTGGCGCGCAGACCCTTGCCGATCATCCCTTTCAAGCCGATTTCCATCAAACGCGGCGCGTACTTGTCCATGCGCCCGCTCGTCGTCGGGCCGGCGGAACCGATTACGTTGCCGGGTTTCGTCGGCGAGGGTCCCATATAGTACACGATTTGTCCGGTCAAATCGACCGGCAATTTCTCGCCGCGATCCAACGCTTCGACCATGCGCTTGTGCGCGGCGTCGCGCGCGACGTAGATCGTGCCGGAAATTTCGACGGTTTCGCCGGCGCGGAGTTTGGCTAACGTTTCATCTGTTAAAGGAGCCGAGATTTTCATTGCTTATCTCCTAATTCTAGAATCGCATCGCGGATGGCCTCGCCGGCTTGCACGGTGTTTGCATTGCCGCCAAGATCCGGCGTCAACGTCTTGCTCGCTTTCGTTGTGGCGATAATTCCATCCAGCACGAGTTCGCTTGCTTTTGTCTCACCCAACCAATCGAGCATCATCGCGCCCGCCCAAACGGTGGCGATGGGATTGGAAATCTTTTTGCCGTAAATGTCCGGCGCGGAACCGTGCACCGGCTCGAACATCGATGGATATTTTCGTTCCGGGTTCAAGTTCGCGCTCGGCGGCGTGCCGAGCGATCCTTGAATCGCGCCGCCGAGATCGGTCAAGATGTCGGCGAAGAGATTTGACGCGACAATCACATCGAGCGTTTCCGGGTGCGTCACAAATCGCGCCGACATCGAATCGATGTGCCACTTGTCCGTCTGAATGTCCGGGTATTCTGACGATAGTTTGGCAAACACTTCATCCCAGAACACCATCGAGTATTGACACGCGTTCGATTTGGTAACGCTCGTCAACTTTTTCTTTGGACGCTGGCGCGCGTACTCGAAACTGAATCGCATCACGCGTTCGACCGCGTGGCGCGTGAACACGCTCGTTTGAATGGCAACTTCGTGTTCCGTGTCGATGTGAACGCGCCCGCCCGCGCCGGAATACTCGCCTTCCGAGTTTTCGCGCACGCAGACAAAGTTGATGTCGTCCGATGTCTTGCCGCGCAACGGACCTTGCAAGCCGGGCAAAAGTCGAATGGGACGCAAGTTGATGTACTGCTGGAAACTTTTGCGAATCGGAAGCAACAAACCCCAGAGTGTGATGTTATCCGGCACGAGCGCCGGCATCCCAACCGCACCGAGATAAATTGCATCGAACTGTTCCAAAATCTTGAGCGCGTCCGGCGGCATCATCTTCCCGGTTTTCAGATAGAATTCTGTGCCCCACGGAAATTCTTCAAAGCGTAAATCGAAACCGTCGACGATTTTTTGCGCGGCTTGCAATGCTTTGACGCCTTCAGGCATCACTTCTATTCCAATTCCGTCACCGGGAATGACCGCGATGTTGTATGTCTTCATAGTTGATCACGCAGCAACCCTTGTAGTCGCCCTGGGTAGTCACGCGGGTTACCCCTACAATGTCGCTTCCTTGTATCGCGCGCTGTGGCATTGCACGTTTATGCCCACCGGCATACTCGCGATGTGGCACGGTACGGCAATCACATGCACATCGAGACTGGTTACGCGACCGCCCAACCCCATTGGACCGATGCCAAGGTTGTTGATCTTTTCGAGCAATTCTTTTTCTAACTTGTCGAGTTCTTCATCAGGGTTGGTCGTGTTAAGCGGACGCATCAACGATTTCTTCGCGAGCCACATTGCTTGATCCGCGCTTCCACCAATGCCAACGCCGACAATCGTGGGCGGGCAGGGATTCGATCCGGCTTTGTCGATGGTGTTGACGACAAAATCGATCACGCCTTGCCGACCATCGGCGGGTTTCAACATACCAAGCGCGGACATGTTTTCGCATCCGCCGCCCTTCGGCATAATCGTGATGTGGAGTTTATCGCCGGGCACGATGTCGGTGTGAATCATCGCCGGCGTGTTGTCTTTGGTATTCTTGCGCCCGGAGAACGGCTGACCGACCATCGATTTGCGAAGGTAGCCTTCGGTGTAGCCCTTTTTCACGCCGTCGTGAATCGCTTGCATAAAATCGCCGCCGACGATGCGAACCTCTTGTCCCAGTTCGACGGCGATCACGGCGACGCCGGTATCCTGGCAAAGTGGGAACGTGCCTTCTTGGGCGATTTCGATATTCTTCAACAATTGGTCGAGCACGTCTTTGCCCTGCGGCGATTCTTCAATTTCGTAGCGCGCTTTTTTCAACGCGGCAACCACATCCTCGCCGAGATTGTGGTTCGCCTCGATGGCGAGCCGTGCCACGGTTTCAGTAATGGTGCTGGCTTGAATTTCTCGCATATTCACCTCACTGTGAGAATTCGGGTAGTAGCTACCCTTTCATCTTCAATGTTATAGTGCAAGATTGACCGGGCGTCAAGCCCGCTGAAACTGAAAATTCCTTTTTCAGGATCGTGCCCAGTGCGCCGATCAAGATGCCCGCCCACGGACACGCAGTGCCATCGAACTGATACTTGCCCACGCGCTTGGGGCAGATGCCGCACATTGCGATGACGACTTGAACCTGATTGTCTTGTACGTTGAACTCAAATTCGCCGGCGAGTTGGTTTTCTCTGAGAAAATCGACAAACGCCTGAACCGAGTTGATGGTTTTGCCCTGACTGGCGGCGAACGCCAGCATCTCTCTACCGACGTACTCGCCAGCCATATTGGCGATGGCTTGCGCGCCGCCTTTGCCGATCACGTTGTACGTGCCGACCATATAACCGATGAAAGTTGCGTTGAGCAAACTGATCGGTCCTTTTTCGCGCACTTGGGGTGTTATTGGCGTAGCCATAAAGTGAACCTCCTGAAAAAAAAGAACAAGGGCGGGAAGTGCCCCCCGCCCAGAGAACTTGTGTTATGCCGCAACGGCTGTCTGTGGAATTTTGACGTCTTCCGCCTTGGGACGCGGGAGCAAGCCCGCGCGTTCGCAAATGATTGGCACCGCCTCTTCCCATTCAATCGACATGATGTGCACACCGGCGATGCCGGGAATCTGACGCATCTCGTTGATAATTTCGACGCAGATGTTGATGCCTTCGTCTTTCCATTTTTCTTTCGGCGTCTTTTCCATCCGCTCGACCCACTGTGGCGAGACTTCCATTCCGGCGACGCTGTCGCGCATATAACGTGCCATCCCCGGCGATTTCAGCGGACCGACGCCAGCGAGAATGTACAACTGCTCGTGAACTCCCAAGTCGACGACTTTTTTCATGAATTCTTTGAACCGCTCGACATTGAAGATCATTTGGGTCTGGATGAACTGCGCGCCGGCTTCCGCTTTTTTCTTGAGCCGAAAGGGGCGAAATTCGTATGGCGGGGCAAATGGATTTTCCACCCCACCAACAAAGAACTGGGGAGCGGGCTTGATCTCTTCGCCGTTCTGGAATTTACCGGCATCCATCCCGCGCACCATTGCGATCAAGTTCATTGAATCGAGATCGTACACTTTGCGGGCTTGTGGATGATTGCCCCACCGCATATGATCGCCGGAAAGACAAAGCACGTTGCGGATGCCCAGCGCGTGCGCGCCCAGCAAATCGGATTGAATCGCGATACGATTACGGTCACGGCAGGTAACTTGGATGATCGGCTCAAAACCGTCTTGCACGCACATCACCGCCGCGGCGATACTGCTCATGCGCACGATGGCGGTTTGATTATCGGTGATGTTTGCGCCGTCGCTGACGTTCTTCAGCAAGCCGGCTTTTTTATGAATGACGGCAGCATCACTGCTCTTGGGCGGACCCAGTTCGGAGGTGGCGACGAAAACGCCAGCTTGTAACAGTTTGTGCAGATTACTGCGCGGTTCCATAGTCTCCATTGACGCGTCCCTTTACTTTTTGGCGGGTTCTTTTGCCGCCGGTTTTTTCTCTTCGGGTTTCTTGGGCATCACGCCGTGCGCGCGTCCGGTCAATTCATTCAACAACGACGAGGTGTTGATCAATTCCCAGTTGACCGGCGGATGCAAGCGATACATATCCTTGCGCCATTCGGCGGGCAGGAGCGGCATCTTTTGCGAACGATAATACGCGCGATACCACACGCACCAGCGTTCGGGATAGACTTCGCAATGTCCGTTCGCGCGGACGCCGCCGCACGGACCATTACGCAAGTTCTTGGGGCAACGCATAGGACAGGTCATACCGTTTTCGTGCAAGAGGCATTGACCGCAGGACTGACAACCAAAGAGCGTCTTTTTGATGACGGCTTCGGCGGGCAGTCCGATGGTGTCGAGGAATTTTTCCGCTTTGGGATGCGTGTTGAGAAAATCGCGCGCCCAAGCGATTGGACCAAATTCATACCATTTCATCAGCGCACCCTCCTTCAGGTGAATTCATTTTCCATTATACCTGTCGGGGAGTTCAGATTGGGTTGTGGGTCAGTCAAAATCGGGTCAAAACTCGTAAGGGCGAGGTCACCTCGCCCCTACGACATCATTTGATCAACCCCACCTCGCGCTTGGCGGAATCGCACGTGTTGCGCATCAACATCGCAATCGTCATCGGACCAACACCGCCGGGCACCGGCGTAATTGCGCCCGCAACTTCTTTGGCGGCATTGAAATCAACATCGCCGACGAGACGTTGACCGCTTTTCTTCGTCGCATCCGGAATCGCATTGATCCCCACATCGATGACGGTGGCGCCGGGTTTGAGCCAATCGCCTTTGACAAATTCCGCTTTGCCGATTGCCGCCACAACAATGTCGGCTTGGCGCACAATGTCCGGCATATTCTGCGTGCGCGAATGACAAATCGTTACCGTCGCATTGCGATGGATAAGCAAGAACGCCGCCGGCAATCCGACGATGTTCGAGCGACCGAGCACAACCGCGCGCGCGCCTTCGATTTTTGTCCCCGCCGCCAAAATCAATTCGATGCAACCTTTGGGAGTGCAGGGGACGAACATCGGCTCCCGATTTTTCATCGCGAGGCGTCCGATGTTGATCGGGTGAAAACCATCGACGTCTTTTCCAATTGGAATCGCGCCGAGCACTGTTTCTTGATCGAGTTGCGGCGGTAAGGGTAATTGCACGAGGATGCCGTGAATCTTAGGGTCTTGGGCATAACCACGCACGATTTGGAGCGCTTCGTCTTGCGTGATGTCGGCGGGCAAATGCGAACCGATAGAATACATTCCCAGTTCCTGCGTCATCTTTTGCTTGGACGACACGTACGCTTTAGAATCCGGGCGGTCACCGATAAGAATCGTCGCCAGTCCCGGCGTTACATTGTATTTCGATTTAAGAAGTTCAACGTCGGCGCGAATCGCATCGTACACCGACGCGGCAACGGCTTTACCGTCGATGAGTTTGGCTGTCATGTTCTCTCCTTCGTTCGTAGGGGCGAGATTACCTCGCCCCTACCCGTTCTACTGATTTAAAAGATACTCGTATGCGCTGAGCGCGGCTTTGGCGCCTTCACCAATCGCAACCAATACTTGTTCGATGAACACATCGGTTACGTCGCCCGCGGCAAAGATGCCGGGTTTCGACGTAGCGCATTTGCTGTTGACGACGACGCGCCCGTTCGCGTCCGTGATGCCCAAATCGGCAACAATCTTCGACCCGGGATTCACCCCGGCTTCGATGAACAAGCCATCGACTTTGATCGTCTGGTCGCCAACGACAATGCTCTCGACGAATTGATCGCCGCGCACTTCCTTCAATGCCGCTTCATACACTTTGACTTTTGGATTAGCGCGCACCTTCTTGCCGAACGCCGAATCACTTTCGCCTTTCTCCGGCAACACCAAATGCACTTGCTTGGCAATCGTCGCGAGTTCTGCCGCCGCTTGCAATGCACGCAAGTTGCTCCCAACAATCGCCGGCTCGCGTTCGATAAAGAGTTGCGCGTGGCTGATCGCCGAGTACGACAAACCTTTGCCGATCAATTTCTTTTCACCCGGGACATCGAGCCGTTTCGGTTGCGCGCCGGTGGCCAAAATCACCGCTTTGGCTTCAAAGCGTTTATTGCTCTGCGTGAGAACGACGTAGCCCTTGCCTTCTGCGACCACTTTGGTCACGCGGTCGATCTGATGCGCAAAGTTCAAGTACTCGAGTTGGCGTTTGAATTTTTCTACCACCTCGCCGCCGCGAATGACTTCGTGTCCTTCGTATCCTTTGGCGGCGAAACCGTACGCGGTCTTGCCGCCCAGGTCTTCGCTGATGACGAGTGTTTCCAACCGTTTATTCAGTGCATACACGGCGGCGGTTAACCCTGCTGGACCCCCGCCGATGATGATCAGGTCGTACATACGTTGCTCCTTTTGAATTGGTAATGACTGGCAATCTTACCGCAAAGACGCAGAATTTTTTCTCTGCGTTCTCGGCGGTGAAATGATTGGCACGTCAATAATCATCTATTGGGCGAACCAAACCGTTGCGCTATTTCTTCTTGGCGCGTTTCACAACTTTCTTCGCTTGCGGTTTAGTTTTGGGTTTGGCGGGTGCCGCTTTAGCAACCGCTTTTACAATCATCTTCGATGGCTTGGGCGCAACACTTCCCTTGGGCAGGGCGATGTAACCTGTCGCCATCGCGTCTTGCACCAAGCCGCGCGCGCGCATGATCAATTTCTTGGCGTACTCGTACTCTTGCTGGAACGTCACATTGGTGATGCGCGCGATACCTTGCTCAATGGCTTTCATCGCGACGGCTGCCGCTTCGCGCGGGAACACGTCCACCTCGTCCATCGTCGGCATGATGTAATCAGGCGTCAGCCCTTTTTCCTCCGCCATCTTCGCCATTTCGACGGCGGCGGCAATGCACATTTCATCCGTGATGGTCCGGGCGCGCACGTCGAGCGTGCCACGGAAGATGCCGGGGAAACCGAGCGAGTTGTTGACTTGATTCGGAAAATCGGAACGGCCGGTGGCGACGACGACGGCGCCGCCTTCCTTTGCTTCCCAGGGCCACATTTCCGGGATCGGGTTCGCGCAGACAAACACAATCGCATCTTTATTCATCGTCTGCACCCATTCTTTCTTGATCACATCGGGACCTGGGGTGGACAGCGCGATACAAACATCGGCGCCTTTCATCGCCTCGGCGATGCCGCCGGTGCGTTGCTCAACATTTGTGATGTTGCACAATTTCCACTTGTCGACGAATTCGGCTTTGCGTTGTTCGATGTCGGTGCGTCCTTTATGCAAAATACCTTTCGTGTCGACCATCGTGCAGAGCGCGGGCGTCGCGCCGTACGCAAAAATCAAGCGGCTGATTGCGACGTTCGACGCGCCGCAGCCGATGAACGCGATCTTGACCTCGTTGATTTTCTTGCGCACGACTTTTAGCGCGTTGATCAATCCGGCGAGCGTCACCGTCGCTGTGCCTTGTTGATCGTCGTGCCAAATGGGGATTTCGCATTGCTCGCGCAAGGTGTCGAGGATGCGGAAGCATTTCGGTTGCGAAATGTCTTCGAGGTTGACGCCGCCCAACCCAGGTTGCAATAGCTTGACCGTCTCGATGATCTTGTCCGGGTCTTTGGTGTCGAGCATCAGCGGAAAGCCATCGACGCCGCCGAGGTACTTGTAGAGCAGGGACTTGCCTTCCATCACCGGCATCCCGGCTTTGGGACCAATGTCGCCGAGACCGAGGACGCGCGTGCCATCGCTGACGACGGCGACCGTGTTCCATTTGTTGGTGTGTTGATACGCGAGCTCGGGGTCGGCTTGAATGGCTTTGCACGGCGCGGCGACGCCGGGAGTGTACCAGATCGCAAAGTCGTTGAAATCGCGGACACAGCATTTGAGCGTCGTCTCAATTTTGCCACGATAGAATGGATGCAATTCCATCGCATCCGCAGCGGGCTTCTTCGCTTTCGCCAGCAGTTCTTCTTTCGTTACTACTTTGACCATACGAATCACTCTCCTTTGAGAATTGGTTAGTCGTGAGTCGCTAGTCACTAGTGGCTAATGACTAACAACTCACAACTAACAACTACACATTGAGATACGCATCAGCGTAGATAACTTTGTTGAGCAAAATTTGGATTGTTTTCCAGATCGCCACTTGCGCCGGGTCTTTCAGATCGACATCGTCCGGCGTTACTTCTTCACCCGCGGCGGTGCGGTCGTGCAGGGTCAAGACGAGTTTGCCCACCGGCGTCGATTCGTCGCGATCTTCGACGATGCGGATAAATTCTTTCAAGTGTTGATCGAGCGGATCCGCAATCGCCATATCCAGTCCGACTGCCATCAACATCACCATGTACGTGCGATTGATGAGCGGGCGCATTTCTGGCGGCACTTGATTCGACACGTTCGACAAGCCCGCGTTCGTCAACAGCGGCAAGCCCGATTGCTTGAGAATGCGGACCGCTTCGACGCATTGCGGCACGTACTCTTGACAACCTTTCACCGTCAGCACAAGTGGATCGACGATGAGGTGTTCGAGCGGCAAGCCGACTTCTTCGCAGCGCGGCACCAGTTTTTCGAGCGCGAGCGAGACGCGCGCTTCCGCGCTGACCGGGATGCCTTCCTTTGCCATCGTCAAGCCGATCAGTTTCGTTCCGTACTCGACGGCGACCGGCGGGACGGATTCCAAGCGTTCGGCTTCGGCGGAAGTGGAATTGATGATCGCTTTGCCGCGCGGAATTTTCTTCAGCCCGGCTTTAATCGCTTCGAGGTTGGTCGTGTCGAGCGATAGCGTGAAATCTTGCCCGACCGCTTCTTGCACGACTTCAATCAACCAGGGGACGACTTCGGTGCCGGCTTTTTTCTGCGGACCCACGTTCAAATCGAGTGCCGCCGCACCGTTCTGCACCTGCCGGCGCGCGAGATCGACAAAGAACGCACCGTCGCGATTCGCAATTGCTTCCTTGACTTTGGGGGAAATGATGTGGATGTTTTCACCGATAATGTACATAGCTCCTCCTTGGAGTGAATTCTCGTCAACAATTCCTCGTCCCCGTGGGGAGAGGAAAAAAATTATGCCCCTTTTGGCAACGCGCCAAACCACTTGGCAAAAGTGTAATGCATCTTGTGCCCGAATCCTTGCGGCTGCAGGTACATAAACGGACAGACCCCATACACCGTTGCGATGTTGTGTTCTTTGCAAAATTCAATTGCCGATTTTGATACGGCACCCGCTCCCGCGCCTTTATGCATCCACACACGCGGAATGTTCAACTCGGCAACTTCTTTGACTACTTGCTCGGTCACGTGTGGTGGCACGACGAGCAGAACGCCGTCCGGTTTCACCGGCAAATCGCGCAGACTGGCGTAACAATCGATGCCGGGAATGTTGCGCGCCGGGTTCACCGCAAAAGTTTCATAGCCGCGTTTGGTGAACTCATCGTACAATGTGCGTCCCCATCCCATTTGGTCGTGCGTTACGCCGACGATGGCAATGCGTTTTTGGGCGAGAAAGTCGTTAGCGAGTGCTTGCATTTGCAAACTCCTTGACGAAGGACGAAAGACCAAAGACGAAAGCATTCGTCATTCGTCGTTCGTCTTTTTCAATTTCCACAGTCTAGACAAAACTTGTTCCAACGCCGGTGCCAACTTTGCCGGGTCGTCGGTTTTCTCCGGCTCGTTCTGAAACACCGCGAACGGGACGCGATGTCCTTTGATTTCGATCACGCCTTCACATCTGCCGCCGGACAGTTTGTCCCAGTCATTCGTCTTGTAATAATACTCCATCTTCGCGTCGGTTAGCGAATGGTACAGAATCGAATCTTCCAAGCCGGGACGCGCGCGCTTGCGATTTTTCCGCACCGACTCTGCGTACGACACGGCGATATAAACGATTGCCGCGCGTTGCAAGATATCGCCCGACAAGTACGAGAATGCCTCGCCGAAACCGTGTTCGCCGCCGCGCGCAAATTCCAAGACGATGGTGTGATCGTCCAGAAAATCCGGCGCGCGTGCGATTTTAGCGACCGCGAGATTCATCTTTTCGATGAACAGATTCCAGATGAACGGATCGAGAAAGTGATAGTCGGGCGTTGTGTGCAGACGCGGGCGATTATGCTTGCTCCGAATATCGTCGTCCTCGAACGTTTCCCACACCCACACGAAATCGTCGATCTCGACGAATGGTGCAATGTGAAATCGCGTTCGACGTTCCTCGTCCGAAAGATTTTTAAGGTAATCGATGACTTCGCTCTTGCCCGCCGCCGGGCGACCGATGAGAATGAGGATGGGGAAATGGGTCGCTGTTGTCTGCATTCTACCAACTGCTTACTGCTCTTGCCCCGCCAACACCTTCGCCACGCTTGGAAACTGGGTCATATCCGTGTGCGGCAAAAACACCGCCGCGACAAATTGATCGTGGAACGAGTTGTCCGCCGCGAGTTCAAGGTACGTCATCTTTTTTGCAATCGCGGCGATTTCGTCGCGCGCATCACGGCGGAGCAACGCCATATACGCGCCGCGCGCCGCCGTGTTGCCCAAAAAGTGGAATCGATCCCAGGGCAAATCCGGCAGCAAGCCAATTTGAATCGCCTTCTCCACGTTGAGATATTGACCGAACGAGCCGCCGATCAGCATTTGCTCAACGTCGTTCAGCGTCATCCCAACGCTTTGCGCGAGCAAAACGTAACCGGCATAAATCGCGGCTTTGGCGCGCAACAAGTTATCGATGTCCGGTTTCGTGATGACGATGTCTTTGCCGATGTCGGTTTCACTTGCCCACGCGATCACGTACTCCAAACCGTGTTCGCCTTCGCGGATGCGCGGTGTTTGCAAAGTCGCGTTGAGATTGCCGGCTTTGTCGGTTACGCCGGTGATGAACATTTCGCCGATGAGACTAATCAACCCGGAGCCGCACAACCCGCGCGGCTTGCCGCCGCCGATCACGCGGTACGTCGGCTCGTGCGTGTTGCCGTTGATCCACACTTCTTCGATTGCGCCGGTGGTTGCGCGCATCCCAAACATCACGCCCGCGCCTTCGAACGCGGGGCCGGCACTGCACGCGCAACTCACCAGCCACTCGTTCGTGCCCAACACCATTTCGCCATTCGTGCCGATGTCGAGGAACAGTGTGACTTTGTCGGTGTGATGAGTCCCGCTCGACAACACGCCGGCGGTAATGTCCGCGCCCATAAAACTGGCGACGCCGGGTAAACAATCGACGGTGGCTTCCGGGTGAATGTTCAAATTCAATTCGTGCGCGTGAACGCGCGGCGGATGATTGATCGTTGTGATGTACGGCGTCAAGCGAATTGGTTCGGGCGGCAGACCGAGCAAGATGTGAATCATCGTGCTGTTGCCGACAATCGACATTTTGAAAATTTCGCGCGGCTTGATTTTGCGCCGCAGTGAAACGCGCTCGACGAGTCTGTTGATCGTTGTTGCGACGAGCGATTGCAATTCCGCCAGCCCACTGCCGTTCTTCGATGCATAGATGATGCGCGAAATCACATCTTCGCCGCGTTTGATCTGTCCGTTGTAATCGGCGGCAGTTTCCACGACTTCGCCGGTGTACAAATCGACGAGATAAACGGTAACGGTCGTCGTGCCGATGTCGACTGCCGCGCCGTACAGCGTGAGTGATTGATCGCCCGGCAAAACATCGACGATGCGCGGACGTTCCGGTTCTTCGCGGTCGAGTACGAGCGTTACGCGCCAATCGGCGTCGCGCAACGTCCGCGACAAATTTCGCAGAACCGAAAGCGGCGCGGTCAGTCCGCGCGTGTCGCAACAGCGTGCGAGTTCACGTTCGAGCCGGGACAAGTCGTCCGTGTTGTCGGCGAGCGTCGGCGGATCGATTTCAAGGTAATGTTTGTGAAGCGTTTGATGAACGCGCCAATCGTACTCGAACGGGACGCTGACTTTGGCGGCGGTTTTTTCGGTTGTGAGATGCCGCGTGATTTCTTCTTGCGGCGGCACAAAAATTTCGACGTCGCCTTCGACGACGGTTTGACACGCGAGCGCGTAGCCGGCTTGCAAATCTGCCGCGCTCAAACGCATCGTCGAACGCCGCCGGACGTTGCCGCTTTCGACGACGACAGCGCACCGACCACAACGACCTTGCCCGCCGCACGGCACGTTGATGTCGATGCCGGCGGCGGTGGTCGCGTCGGTGATTAACGCGCCGTGTTTAACTTCGACGCTGATATTTTGTGGTTTGAAATAGACGTGCTGGGTAGTGATGGGAAACCCTCAGATGTTAGAGAGCAGACAACAGACCACAGACCCTATTCGCGAGTCTGTTGTCTGTCATCTGCAATCTGGCGTCTTGCTTATTCAAACGATGCTTCAATTGCATTCATCGCGCTGGCGACTGCTTCGCCTTCGCGTTGCATCCACGCCGATTTGCGCGTGCTTCCACGATTTACGATCAAGCGCATCGCGGCTTGCACATCGACGTGTTCGGGGCATAAGTTCACGCAACGTGGATCAGCGCAATCGAGACAGCGTTGCGCGCTGACGATGACGCTTTGCAAATTACCGAGATTGGCGTACATCACAATCATCTTTCTAACTGTTCACGCATCACGCATCACGGATTACAATTCGCGTGTAACGTGATGCGTGATACGTGATCCGTAACTAGGGTTTTAACTTCAAGTAAGCAGGAACATCCACCGCTTCGCGCGGACCCACTTCGATTTGCCAACCGGCGAGCGCCTCTTCGACTTCGCCCATCAGCACGGCGACTGCGCCGGGAAGTACGAGGCGTTTGCGCGAAATTTTTCCTTCGACGCCGGTCGTCTTGACGGCTTTCGCAATTCGGTCGGCATCGAATTTGCCTGCCGCCCACGCGGTCAACACGCTCATGCCTTCCGCGTCCGCAACTAAAAGCCACGCCGGCAATCCCGCGCCTTCGACTTCGTTGGAAATCGAGAAATACGTGATCGAGAAATTTGTCGTAACCAACACCGGCGATTCCGGTTTCGGCGAATTGATTTCGTACAGACCCGGCTGAACCTGAATCGGCTTTTGCGGATCGGTGTAAATGTTTTGGCGCAAAACCAGCAACGCGTACGCGCGCGCCGGCGTGAAATGATCCAGCACGACAAAACCGGCGTACTTGCCGATGTGTTGCGCCGCGAGTGATGGCTCTTCGTCCGGCGATGAGACGCCTTCGCCGGGGAAGGTGATGATCGGATAACCGAGCGGGCGGAAATTTTTCTTGATTGCGAGACGGCGAATCTGCGTTGCAAGCGTCAAGGTGTCGAGAAAGCCGCGCGCGCCGGGGTCCAGCACGATGTCTTCAACGCCGGCGGCTTTGACTTGCTCGGTCAACGCGGCAAGCGCGTCGAGTCCGTTTGCTTTGACGGCGAGCGGCGCTTTGAATTTCTTGGCGACCTCTGCCAGCGCTTTCCAATTCGTTTCGTCGGCGCAATAGAACATTGGCACCGCGCCATTTGCTTTTGCCATTGCGGCTTCAAACGCGGCGGGGTCTTTGGCAATCAGGATGAGCGGAAAACTCGTTGCGCCGCGCACCGCTTCAACTGCCGCCGCAAATTTCCCGGCGTCGCCCGAAGTATTTTCAATCGCGATGCCGTCGAGATGCAGTTTGATGCCGACGTAATCGACGTTGAACGCATCGAGTTCTTTGGCTTTTGCCGCGAGGTTGGCATCGGTGTCTTTGACGCGCACGAAAATCGGCGCGCGATTGTAGAATGTCTTTTCGTGGCGGAACAAGACAATTTCGTTGCCGGCGACGGCTTTGCGCGTATCGGTCGAGAGCGTGATCAAACGCACCGGTGGTTGCGATGCCGCTTCGAGTTGCGCTTTCGATTCGGCACTGACGTACGGACACGCGGCGAGTTCGGCTTGCTTGGCGGCGAGTTTCATCGCGAACGCGAGGCAGGTGGGAAAACCGCATTCCTTACAGTTGGTTTGCGGCAAGAGTTTGTAAATCTGGAGTCCAGTTAACGCCATTGTATCCTCCGGGGATTAGGCAATTAGTCGACTAGTCAACTGGTTACTTGTCACCAAGTACCTAGTTGACTGATTGACTAGAGTCCCTTCTTTTCGATTTTCAAAAGTTCCGCTTCGAGCAATTCGGCGTGAATCTTTTCTTCGTTCATAAATCGCTCAAAGATTTTTTTGAGTTCGGGATTATCGGCGAGGTCGCGCGCCATTTCGTATTTCTTTTGTGCGCCGTGTTCTTCCATGATCATCATTTTGAAGAACGTTTCCCAGCTAGTTTTGGCGTCCATCATTTCCTCCTCTGGAAATTAGTCCACAGTAAACAGTCGCGGTTTGAAACTGTCCACTGGATTTTTATTCGTTTATTCGATCGTTTTGCCTTTTTGTAGCGCCTTGACTTCCTTGACGTTCGGGAACAAATCGCGCACCGTACTTTCGACGACGCGGTGCAACGTCCACGGCATTAACGGACATTCTTCGCACGCGCCGCCTAAATGCACGATGACGGTATGCCCATCGAACGAGACGAGTTCCACTTTGCCGTTGTGATAAATTTCGGCATAGTGGCTGATCGTCTGAATTGTTTCTTGCATCCGTTGCATTTCGTTGCTATTCGGTTGACTTGCCATGATTTGCCTTTCTATGCTTTCGCGCGGTTGCGCGCCAACTGAAACGCGAGCAACCCCATTGTGACGACAATCGCGGCGTAGAATCCTTTGATTGTCAGCGAATCGGACGCGATGATGGGATCGATGGGGTGTAAGATGTTGACTGCGCCGCGCAGAACGATGAACAAAATCGCTGTGTTGATGATTGCCGCCATCGATAGCCAGCTTGCCTCACCGATCCACCGCGCGACGATGTACACGAGCGCGGTGAATGCGAGAATCCACAACGCACTGGCGACGCGCGGTTCGTCAAGGGTCAACGCTCCCCACGCGAGTACTTGCGCCGGCACGCTGATTAGAATGTGCGCGAACCAAAAGACGATGGCGGTCTCTGTGACGGCTTGCGTCCAATTCTCAAATGTCATTGCGAGCCTTCGGGAAGCAATCCCCGAAGTACTTTGGAGATTGCCACGCCGCTTCGCGGCTCGCAATGACAATGCGATAATTCCCAGCCCGCCGGCGATGAGGTACGCGTACGTCGCGATGCGTTGCGCCGCGCCGTGCGCGTACACGATTTTCACCACGTTGCCCAACGTCGCTTCGGCGGGGGAAAGCGCGAGCAATGCCAGAAGCGTGAGCAAAAGCGCGGCGTAAACGAGCCAGTTGTTTTGGAGCGTGCGGGTTAAGGTCGTCATTAAAACCAAATCTCACCGCGAAGACGCAAAGAACGCCAAGATAGATTTTTTCTTTTCTTTGCGCCCTTTGTGTCTTTGCGGTTAATTTACTTCCCCATCAATTTCAAAGTCATTTCCTTGACGCGCTTGACGGCTTCCGGATGACGCAAGACCAACACATCCGCGCCGGTCTCGACGAGTGCGGAAGCGGTGATCGTTTCCCAATGAATCGCGCGTTCTTTCCAATCGCCCCACATCGCCGGCACGTCGGTGCCGACTTTGGATTCTTTGACGCGCCACGCTTCTTCGCCCGGCGTAACAAGCATCGGTTGTTGCGTCATCCCATCGCCTTGCAGCGCGGCGAGACGCAAGCGTTCCATCACCGAGTACCCGTACTCGATGCCGTAACCAAGCGCGCCGGTCGTCGGATCCATAATGATGCGTTCGAGCGGCAAGCCCATATCGTGAATCAAGATGACAAGTTGTTTCGCCAAGTTCACATCCATCGGCGTGCGCGAGTTGACGAGGTGATCGTTTGCCAACGCGGCGGCGACGAGCGTACGATAATTCTTGTCTTCGCAAATTCCCAGGACGAGGCGTTCGCCTTTGGTCGCTTCGGCGACGGCGACGAGCAATTCGTTGTCGAGTTCCGCTTGCCCGGGACCAAAGACCATCAACGGCAAGCCGGTCGCTTGCAAAACTTCTTTGGTAACCTTGACCGCGTGTGCCGCCGTGTTTTTCGAACCATCGGCGAGCGTGGCGTTCAGCTTGAGCAAAATCAAATCGACGCCGAGCGCTTCGGCGGCTTGCGCCCATTTTGCCGGGCTATCGGCAACATCATTCCACGCTTCCAGCAAGATCGGTGACCAATCGCTGGGTTTGCGGTCTTGAATTTCGACGGCGATTGCCGGTGGATGCGGCATCGCGCCTTCAAAAGTCAAAAAGGGCAACGTGCTTTCGCCGCCGATGGTAACTACTTTGGCGCGCGTGCCACCTTGATCTTTCGTCGCGCCAATCGTAATCTCGCGAACTTTGCCAGCGTACTTTTCCTTGGGGAGTTCAACTGGTGCCATTATGCCTCCAATTTTAGTTCGATAGCGAGATAGTGCGTTAGTGCGATAGTTGCTCAATTCGGTTTTAACTAACGAACTCTTGAACTATCGCACTATTGCACTACTCAGGTTGATCGAATGCCACGAGCAAAAACAAAAACACGCCAATGCCCATCGCCACGAGGACAAATTGTTGCAAGGAATAGCCGGTTTGTTGCAGAATTGCCGCTTCCCATTGCGCCGGCGCGAGAAAACGCACCAGCAACGTGGCGATGAGAATCACAACCGATGCGACGAGCAGTATGTTGGTTGTGCGCGGGCTAAAATGCTGAACGTGTTTTTTGTCTGACATACGTGCCTCCGAGTCTGTGGTTTGTTTGCATTATACCGCATTCGGTACCAGACTCGAAAGTTTCCTGCCCTCCCACTTTTTCTTTCCACGTGAAAGCGGAAGATCAGGAGAAATTATTTCTTACGGGCTTTCTGCAATTTTTCCACCGGCGTTTCCAGTCGCTCCGGCGGCAAGCCCGCCATCTCGCGCACAATGGCGCGCATCGTTACGACCGCGCTTGGTTTGCCAGTGCCGGGATGTTCGTGCATGATGAAAACTTGATGTACCTTTTCGTCCTGCATCATATTTGCTACCGCCGTCAGCGGCGATTCCGGCTCGATGCTGAGAATCTTTTCAGTCATCACATCTTGGGCGGACAGCAATTGCCAATTGCGGGTGAAGGCGCGCACCAAATCACTTTGCGACACGACGCCAACCGCGCCATCTTCTTCATCCAGCACGATGACCGCGTCCGCGCCATCGCGCAGCATGATCTTGGCAATCTCTTCGAGCTTCGAGTCCGGCGCGCACACCGGCACGCCGATCTTCATAATGTCGCGGGCTAGTTTTTTCATTTCGGGTAACCTGTAGAGGCAAGTGCTTGCCCAGCAAGGGCGACCACGAGGGTCGCCCCTACCAATTTACATCATCGGATCCATCGTCAACGCGGGATGCCCTTTTTCTTCAAGAAACGCGAGCAATGCCGGGACTTCGGTGCAAATCTTTTCATCGGCGATTTTGCTGATGAGGTCGGGATCGCCGGCGTACTCGGCCGCTTTTTTCAACTCTTCTGCCATCGTTTCTTTCAAGATACTTGACATCCAGACGACGCGTTTGAACCCGCCGTCCGCACTCAAGAATTTTTTCGACGTGAGATAGTATTTGCCCACGCCCATCACGCCCGGCGTTTGCAGACCGCCACCCGCCATCCCAGCGAGCGTCGAGAAGGTCATGCCGGCGGGCGACATCGACGTGTCTTCGCGCGAGAGCACCATCACGCCATTCGCTTCTGGAATCACCATCACGATACATTCAAAGCAACCGCACGCGGTCATCGGATTTTCCATGATCGAGTACATCGAAACTGTTTCGACTTGTTGATGCGAGGCTTGTTGCACAAACTCGTTCGAGCCGGTGAAATAGCCCTTGACGGGATCGAGCATTTGCTTCTTGGGAATCGGTTGGTTTGGTCCAGTTGGATTGATCTGGAACGATGCCTTGCAATCGAGCCAGGAGTACGCGCCGCACAAGCCGACGCGCTCCGGCGAAATGACGCAGACATGATTCGGCGCAAACGATTGGCAAAGCGTGCACGAGTAAAATTCATCGACGGTTTCGTCCGCCATATCGCCCAAGCGCGTGTTGCGGCGTTGGTACGCATCGCGCGCGACTTGGAGCATCGTATTGACCGAAGCCGGGTCGGTGTAAATTGTTACCTGAATTTTATCGACGATGGCGCCAAAGTCGGCGTGATAACGCGCGTGCAAAATCTTGCCGAGGTCGGCGAGTCGGAACCCTTTATCGTACGCGGCTTTGCTGATGCGAATCCAAGTGATGTCGCGTTGCCCCACGTGTTGCACGCCGGACGCGCCGTTGACAAAGTGGTGAATCTGGCGTTCCAACACCGGCTCGAAATCTTCTTGCATCTTGCGTCCCGCCACTTCGGCGACGATGCCAATGTCCATCGCGCCGCCTTCCGGCACGCTGTCGATGTCGGGCCCGTGCACGGTGATCTTGCCGTCTTCCACTTTTTCCATCGGCAACATATACAAGTACTCGAACGCGCGTGAGCGCTTGCCGCCGGATTCAAAGCGCAAATCGGCTTTGCGGACCACCTCGCCTTCAAACGCCGAGCCGTACGGAACCGGGATCGGCACTTCGGTCATCTTGATCTTGACGCCGCGCACTTCGATGCAGCGTTGCACGAGTTTTTCCGCGCGTTCCAAATCATCCTTGCCGGGAATTTCGTTGAACGGCATCGAGACGACGTGTTCGTACGACGTAACGCCGGTCGGATGAATTTCCGGAATCACCGTATCGGCGATGGCTGGAAAGCCGTATGAGATTGCGCCCGCGGCGGCGGCGTATTTCAAATCATCGACTTCGCCGAGCGCGAGGACGAACGCAAACACGCGCGCGCGATTGTACAACAAAATTTCGCGCGACTGTCCGCCTTTCATCCCACCGAACGTTAGCGCGGAGCGCGTCGCAAAACCAATCGCGTAAATCGCGGAAAGTGTGTCGGTGCCAAATGGGACGATGTACGTGTCGTACCCCATTTCGACGCCTTCTTCTTGCAATTGATGAATGATCGACCGACCGTTCACATTGCCGGCGAGGAAGATGAGAATGTTGCGGCGTTGCAATTCGCGGATGATCTTGACCGCGACCTCATTCGATTTCGCGCAACCGACGATGGCGGCAAAACCGGGCATACGACCATCGACGAGTTGAATTCCCCACGACCGCAGTTGAATGTCGTCGATGGGTCCGTTCAGTTGTCCCGCGCCGTCGCCTTTTTGAAATTCCGGGGAGGTGAACGACGCCTGCGCGAGTGAGAATCCTTCCATCTTCTCCGGCTGATCGCCGTACAGAAAGCGCAATGCCTGCATCGTTTCCATCGCGAGCAAGGTGGCGATGCCGCTATCGAGCGTCTCGCCGAGGTACGGTGTCCAGCGCGAATTCGGCGGGACAGGATGCGTGTAACCTTTGATCTGTTCCATCACCGGCACCAAATCGCCAACGGTTTCTACTTTGCGACCCAGCAAGCCGAGAATGGTCGGCAGGTAGTACGCGGTGTTGGGGAAACCAACTTTAGCGTCGGCTCCTTTTTCTTTGAGCGCCTTTTGCAAGAGCGCGTCGGTTTCGCGGACAAGCATTTGCGTGCCACGAATGGCGGATGTTGCAATGTAACGGGACATCTGTTGCCTCCTTCAGTATTTCTGATTTATTATTTTAGATGTTGGATTTGCGATTTTCGATTTGTCATTGCGAGGAGCGTTTGTTGCGACGAAGCAATCTTTCAAAGTACTTTGATTTCTCGCTCCGCTCGAAATGACAAATCGAAAATCGGCAATCGAAAATTGCAAATCTATTTCATCGTTGCGACAACCTGTCGCAAATTCTCCAGCACCTTGAGATCGTTTCGGTGCTTGACCAGCTCGACGACGATGAGTAGACCAAATGTTGCCGCGATGAGCCAGCGCGAGTTGTTCCACGTCGCATCGCCGAGCCAAGGCAGTTGATTTGGAAAGACAAATTGCACCAGCCACAAGACAAAGAGCGAAAGCGCGTTCAAGCGCGTGAATCGCAACTTGAGTAATGTCACGCCGCCGTAAAGCATCATCATCAATGAGAGAAATAATTCTTCGCTTTGCCGCGCGGTCAATGTAATTTCCGATTCGCCGCGCGCGACCAAGAACACGGCGGGAATCATCGCCACGAGCAACGTCCACTGGCTCACTTTCGACGACATCAAGTTCATCAACGCCATCGGCGCCAGGTCGATGCGGCGCGCCCAGTAGAACGCGGTGATCGTTTCCGGAAATTCGCTCAGGAACGGCGCGATCCACTGAATGAACAAGAATGCGGTGATGCCCGCGCTCGCCGCGATAACTTTGATACTGTCGAGAAACGGTTCCGCCATCGCCCACATCGTGACGCCGCCGATGATGAACACGCCGAGCAGTTTGTAAATTTGCTCGCCCGGCTTTGGAATCGTCGCCAGATAGCGCGGCATCGTCAGCAAATCTTCTTTCTTTTCCGCGTCTTCTTCCGGCAATCGTCGGAGCAAAATCATATAGACGATGAAGAACGCGAGCAGAAAAATCACATCGACGAGATCGAGCCGACCGTGCCACAACACGAACGCGAAATAACTACTGCTCGCCATCAGCATCAACACTTGAATGTACGTCTCGCGCCGCAATTCGATAAATTGAATCCCGCGCCCGGTTTTGAGGCGGCTCGCAATGTCCGCAACGATGAACACCATCGACCAACCGACACCCATCAACAAGCGATTGGAGCCGGTAACGTTGGCGAGCATCAAATTGGTTTCACCGCGCCACGCAACGGTTGCTTCGACCATAAATTCCGGCACGACTTGAAGCAACGCGATGAATGCAATCGCAAGTCCTTGACTGACGAGGAACTGGGCGGTCTCCGCGCCCCACGATATCAGAATCGCCGCGAGAATCACGCCGCTGAACGAAAGCCAGACAACGGCGGGCAATACCGGCGCGAACCATCGGATGATGAGCGACGCGCCAAGGCAATACGCGAACAAGAGCCAGTAACTACCAATGATTTTAAGGTACGGTTTGTTCTTAAACTGATTGCGAATTTGATCTTGCGGTGTGGTCACTAATTTCTTTATCGATCCCGAGCGCGGACAAACGAATGTGTCCGCAAATCATCGCTAAATTTTTTCATTCGCGTCAATTCGCGGATGGAAAAATCTTTGGGTTTAGAACTCATCGCGCTTTTTGGTCAGCGGCAGAATCAAAACGACAACGTCGTGCGTCTCGCCGTCCGGCATCATAAAGTAATCGGGATACATCGCACGTTGTTCAAATCCTAGTTCCTTGAACGCGGTAATCACCTTGACCTGATCGGCAACGACTTCAGCGACGAGTTGTTGCAAACCTAATTTCTTTGCGATATCGATCACGCCGCGTAACATCGCCGTGCCAAGCCCGCGCTTGCGAAACTCTTTCGACAAAAAGATGCGCACGTCGGCAAGATGTCGTCCCGGTCCCGCGCGAAAGTGCAATGTGCAATCGCCAACGATGCGATCATTCACCACGGCGACGATGGGCAAGACGCGCTTGTAATCGAGATTGTCCACCCATGACGCGACGAGTTCTTTATCGCGGACGTTATTCCGCATCAACTTGAAATCGTCGTCGCCGGTCGGTTGGAATAGCGCGACAAGTCCGGCTTGGTCGTCTTTGGTCAGCGGGCGCAACAACACGCGCGTGCCATCGGCGAGCGTAACGATTTGGCGAAATTTGTTGATTTGATCCAACATAGCCAACTCCAATTTTCGATTTTCGATTTATGATTTCCGATTGACAATTTGTTCGGCAAAGGGATGTTCCCAATCGAAAATCGAAAATCAAAAATCGGAAATGTCTACGACTTGCCCGGCGTGCCCCACTTGGCTTGAAAATCTGCCGCGCTCAGTTTGTACCAATCTGCGTTTTTCGCGGTAAACGATTTCCACTTGTCTTCCAAATCCGGTTCCGGGAAGATTGCGCTCACCGGACATTCCGGCACGCACGCGCCGCAATCGATGCACGTGTCGGGGTCGATGTACAGTTGTTGCGCCGCCGCAAAATCGCCTTCATCTTTCTTGGGATGAATGCAATCGACGGGGCACACGTTCACACAAGCGGTGTCTTTGGTGTTGATGCACGGTTCAGCAATTACGTACGCCATTTGAAATTCTCCTCATCCGATAATCAATCATCACACTAAAAAGCGGGACACATCCTCGTGCACCCGCTCCGTAGGGGGCCTTTGTGGGGGCGAGGTTACCTCGCCCCTACAACAAACGCCCCTACGCATTCCGTTTTACGCTTTATGATCCATACAACGCCGCCATCCGTTCCTTGAGCGGCAGTTTGATCACTTCGTTCATCCGCGCGTCGCCGGATTTGCCAAATTTGTTTGGATCGTACGGCGGCAATTTCAGCGCGGCGCGTTTCGCGTCGATGTGGGCGAGCGAGCGGCGGACGATTTCTGCCGGGTCGGGCACAAATTCCATCTTGCCGCCCACCATCTTTTCCCAGCCCTCGCTCATCAGTTTTTCCACTTCATCGCTGTTCTCGACCGGCGAGTTGACGCCGAACAACACGTACGCGCCGGACGCCGCAAAGTACGCGCCAATCGCCAACGCTTTTTCGCTCATCCACTCGGGCGCGATGCCGACGCCGGGAATATCGCTGATGTCTTCGCCCAAGCCGCCTTCCGTCGCCATTTCGGCGAGGACGGTGAGGATGCGTGTGTTATCGACGCACGAACCCATGTGCAAAACCGGCGGAATGCCGATGGCTTCACAGACTTCGCGCAAGCCGGGACCGGCGTATTCCATCGCCGCTTCGCCCAGGAGCAAACCGTACTTGGCGTTCGCCAACGCGCCGCACCCGGTCTGGACGACCAGCACATCGTTCTTCAAAAATTCTTTGACGATGTCGTAATGTCCCTTGTCATGCGTAACGCGCGGGTTGTTGCAACCGACAACGCCGGCGACGCCGCGCAATCGACCGGACATGATTGCATCGTTCAACGGGCGGAACGAGCCGCGCAATTGACCGCCCATCATGTAACGAATGTACTCGTGCGAGAAACCGGGAACAAGATCGGACAGGTGCGTGGGAATTTGCACGACGTTTTGTTTGCGATTCGCGTAATTGTCGATGGCGTCCTTGACGATTTGCCGCGCGATGTCGAGCGCTTTGTGTTCGTTGAATTCGATGTGTTCCGCGCCGGTGATTTTGACTTTCGGCGAAGTGGTGACGAACTTGGTGTGGAATTTACCCGCCAGATCCGACAACGCCTGCATAATGCACTGCACATCGACAATCATCGTTTCGACGACGCCGGTCAAGAGCGCGAGTTCCTGATTCAAATCATTGCCCGCGCTGGCGATGCCCTGCCGCATCATCACTTCGTTTGCGGTACAGCAGACGCCGGCAAGATTGATGCCCGCCGCGCCTTTCGATTTTGCGTACGCGATCATTTCCGGTTCCATCGAGACGCGGACGATCATCGCGGAGAGCGTTGGCTCGTGACCGTGAACGAGAATGTTCACTTCGTCATTTTTCAACACGCCGAGATTCACTTTGGTTACGGACGGCGACGGCGTGCCGAACAAAATGTCCGAAATGTCGGTTGCCATCATCGAGCCGCCCCAGCCATCGGCGAGCGACGTGCGAAGCGATCCGTGCAAAATATGTTCCGCATCTTGATCGTCGCCCATATGGGTGCGATGCAACGTATCGACGACTTCGCGGTCGATGCCGCGCGGAACCAAGCCATTTTGTTTCCACAGTTCTTGGCGTTTCTTGGGCGCGCGTTTGGGATAAACGATTTCGCCTCTCTGGCGTCCAAAATCCGCGAGCGCGGTGAGCGCGACGTCTTTCGCGATTTCTTTGTCGGTGCGTCCGTCGGTTTTGATATTCATATAGCCGGCGACGACGCGCAATTTGTGTGGGTCGCGGATTTCGTACCCTTGCGCTTCATCTTCGGCAACGGCGAGCAACGTCAACGCGAGATCGCGTCCGTGATCGCTGTGCGCGGATGTGCCGGCGGCGATGTGACGCGCCATATTGCGCGCGGCAACCGTTGCGCGCGTGGCGCCGCACACGCCGACTGGATCCGGATTCGCTTTGGTCGGTACGAGCCGGCACGGACCCATATTGCACATTTGGCAACACGCGCCGATTTCGCCGATGGGACACGCCGGCGTTTTTTGCGCGCGGCTGAACACTGTGGAATAACCGAGTTCTTCAGCGCGCTTTATCATTTCCGCCGCGGCGGGGTCAATCGTTTTGAGTTCTGGTACGGGTGGATTTGCCATTGTTTCCTCCTGATTGGAATTGCGATTGGCGAATAGCGAATTGCAAAAGACCAAGGCGGTTTTCGCAATTCCTAATTCGCAATGTGCTAATATTTTCGAAATTCGCCGGACAGTTGATTGTCGACCGGATTCGTCATCGTGGAACGCACGCCCATTGTTTCCCACGCCGGATCGTACTTGCCATCCGGCTGGCGTCCAACGACTTCCAACTCGCCGGGCGCGTAGCCGGCATCGGTCAGCGCTTTGATCAACGCCGCCTCCGATGTTTTCTTCTCGTCGTATTCAATGACGACGGCTTTGAACGCACTGCTGGCAAGCACATCTTCGACGCCGGCGATCGGCGATAACAATCGCTTGACTGCTGTAACGTGATGGTCTGCCCACAATGCCGGGATCGTCAGTTCGAGACTAGCCATGTTTATCCTCCCTCAATGTAATTTCAGATTTCAAATTGTGGATTTCAGATTGCAGATCGCCGAAAGTATTTTCAAATCTGCAATCTGCAATTCTATTCTACAAATCCTTCTGGTTTAAAGTACATTATTTCCCGATATGGTTTGATCGCTTCGGCGAACGTTTCGCGCGTGGCATTGCCGCTGACGTGCAAAAGCGTATCGTTGTAATCGTTGTCAATCGCCATCGACGCAAGGCACGGGTAATGATGATGCAACATCCCGGCTTCGTACTCCGCATCATCGACTTTTCTGCCGATGATGTTTTCCGCCACGTAACGCACCGCGCCGCACGCCGCATCGCGTTCGACGGTTACGCGGGCGATGGTTTTGCTGTTTTCATCGACGGTCACGCGGACGCGCGGTCGTCCAAAGTATTTTGCAAATTCAGAAATGAATGGATCGTTGTACTCGATGCGTTGATTGCGTAAACTGTAACTGGTTTCGGTGAGGGAACAAAAAGGTTTGGGAAACGCGCAAAAAACGCCGACCTCTTTCATCCACCCGCGCAATTGATTCATCAATCCTTTAGGCAACCACGCATTGTTGTCGATGGGCGCGAGCATCGATTTTGCGCCGGTCATTTTGGCAATGTCGGGATAGAGTTCGGCGATGCCGGGATGTTCACCCAACGCGAGGATGAGATCGGCGGCGGGTAATTTATCCGGAATAAAATCGAGTGGGTCGTCGATGATGATGGGAAAGTGCGAAGGCGCAGTCCACTCGTGCACCTCCCAATGTTTGGGCCCGCGCTCGCGCGCGATGCGGGCTTTGCGTCGCCCAAATTCGCCGGACACAACAGCGAGAATCTTCATAAAAATCCCAATGACCCAATTTCCAATGAGCCAATAAACCTTTGCCCAAACTCGTTTGGCTCATTGGTTTATTGGTTCATTGGTTCATTGCTGTTAGAACAACCCAAGCACCTTTCCTGTCTTCAAATCAAGATCGACATCATAGAACACCGGGCGGGACGGGAGACCCGGCATCGTGCGCATTGTGCCGCAAAGTGGATACAAGAATCCGGCGCCCACACTCGCGCGAATATCGCGCACCGGCAGACGAAAGCCGGTGGGACGCCCTTTTAAATTGGCATCGTGGGATAGGGATAGGTGCGACTTTGCCATATTGATTGGCAGCTTGTCGAAGCCGAGTTTGGTGTAGAGTTCGATCTTGGCTTCAGCTTCAGGGGTATAATCCACACCTGCCGCGCCGTACACTTTGGTCGCGATGGTTTCGATCTTTTGCTTGATCGACATATCGAGCGGGTAGAGGAATTCAAAGTTGCTCTTTTGTTTGCACGCGTCCATCACCGCTTCGGCAAGTTCAAGCGCGCCCTTGCCGCCATTCATCCAGTGCGTGCAAGGCACCGCCACCGAACCGGCTTCCTCGACAAGGCGCTTGACGAGCGCGACTTCGGCTTTGGTATCGTACTTGAAGGAGTTGATCGCGACGACCACCGGCAAGCCAAACAATTTGGCATTCTCGATGTGCTTGAGCAAGTTCGGCATCCCTTTTTCGAGCAATGCCAAATTCTCTTCAGTGTATGCTTTGTCCAGTGGACGCCCGGCGACGACTTTGGGTCCGCCGCCGTGCATCTTGAGCGCGCGGATGGTGGCGACCATCACGACGGCATTGGGAATCAAGCCGGAATAGCGGCACTTGATGTCCATGAATTTTTCCATCCCGATGTCCGCGCCAAAGCCGGATTCCGTCACGACGTAATCGCCAAGTTTCAGTGCGATTTGGTCAGCCACAATCGACGAGTTGCCGTGCGCGATGTTCGCAAATGGACCGGCGTGCACGAACGCGGGCGTGCCTTCGAGTGTCTGCATCAAGTTGGGGAGCAAGGCGTCTTTCATCAAAACCGTCATCGCGCCGGCAACACCCAGGTCTTCGGCGGTAACCGCTTCGCCTTTGGTGTTCGTGCCGATGACGATGCGGCTGAAGCGTTCGCGCATATCTTCGATGCTCGTCGTCAACGCGAGAATCGCCATCACTTCCGAAGCAACCGCAATATCGTACCCGGTGATGCGCTCGTTGCCTTTTTCTTCATCACCCAAACCAATTTGAATTTTGCGGAGCAAGCGGTCGTTAATATCGACGACGCGCATCCACGTGATCGATGCCGGGTCAATGTCGAGCCGGAACAAACGGCGTTTGTCTTCCGCGTTCAAGTCGGCAAGTTTGTTCGCTTTGATGCCAAGGCGCTTGGCGCGTTTCTGAATTGACGGCGCGAACATGCCATCGGGGCAAAGTGCTTGCGCCAGTTTATCGTCATCGGTGATTGCGCGTTCGTGCAACATGCGCGCATCGATGGCGGCGGCAAGCAGGTTGTTTGCGGCGCTGACGGCGTGAATGTCGCCGGTCAAATGGAGATTGAAATCTTCCATCGGCACGATTTGCGAATAACCGCCGCCGGCGGCGCCACCTTTGATCCCAAACGTCGGACCCATCGAGGGTTGGCGGATGCAGGTGATGACGTTTTGTTTCAAATGCGCGCCGAGCGCTTGCGAGAGCCCGACCGTCGTGGTTGTTTTACCTTCGCCGAGGGGAGTTGGCGTGATTGCAGTAACGTCGATGTACTTACCTTGCTTGCGTTTCTTGAGACGATCGCGCACTTCGAGGTGAACTTTGGCTTTGTAGGGACCATACAGTTCGAGTTCTTTTGCTTTGAGACCGATTTCTTCCGCAACCTGAAGAATCGGTTTCAGTTTGCACGCTTGCGCGATTTCAATGTCGCTTGGTACTGGGTGTTTGATCTTGATTGCCATCTTTGGCTTTCTCCTCCGGTGCATCTTTGCAAATAGAATACGAATGGAGATTGCAAAATCTCCTGTGTTAGCATAACAAATAGCGGTCAAAATCGAGTCAAAAAGCAGTAGAACCTTCGTCAAAGATAGGAAAGTTGTTCATTGCCGTTGGCGCACCAGCAGTCGGATGAAAATTTGCCATAGAGAGCATAAACTCTATGGCTATTTTCAGAGGAGCATGGGAAGCAGACTACAATTCAAGCCGCATCATCATTCAGTCAGGTTGTGTACCCAGTTCTTGGGTCGTACGCCAACAGGCGTTGAAACCGGCAAAGGAGGTAATGGGAAAGGCAATCTCGAAAGGTTGCGACTGCGCTGTCCACAGTTTAAGCCACGAGGCAAACACGGAATAGCAAATTTCGGACGCCAGAATATCTTGGGCCGCAAGGGTAATCAATTTCTCTGGCGTTCGCTGAGCGATCATTAGCACGCGACGATTGGTTACGGTGAGTAGGCGCAGATCGCCATCCGCCCACGCCGGGACAAAGGTTTGCGCACAAATGATTTCGTTGTTCAATTGTTGAGTCAGGATGGTTTGCAACTGAGCCAGGCGCGCCGCCGTCTGCTGGCGATCTTGGTCCATCGGATCGTCCAGATAAAGCCGGGGCGCGCCGGGGATGAACACGCGCCGCAAACGTTGATCGTTCGATCGAGGGGCGAACGCGTTCAACAATCGTACCGCTTGCTCCAACTCGGCGCGTGCCGCGTGGGGAAACTCGATTCGAAAAGTATGGCGTGCGCCGGGCGCATTCGTGCTGACGATTTCTAGCACGCTGTGACTAGAGTGCGTGAGGGTGGCTTGCGCCACCCGTTCGATTGCGACTGTGCGCGCGATGTAGCCATAGCCGCCTTCTACCGGAACCGTGGGCGTTACCGGATCAACGAGCCAGAGACATTGTTGATCGGTGATGACGAGCAAGCCCTCGCGGACGGTTTTGCCGCCCAGCCCGGCAATGCGATGAAACGTCAAGCGGGGACGATGCACCCAAAAGAGGATGCGCTCATCGGCGCGCAAGCACAAACGCAAGTGTTGTTGAAAACGATATGGCACGGTGAAGAGAGCGGCTTCGGCTTGTGTGTGTAAGGTGGTCTCGCGGGCAAGTTGCGCAATGGGCGAGCGTTCGTCGGCTTCCCACGCGGGGCGTGCCCGGCTGTGTTCGTGTTCTTCCGCTTGCGCCAGCCGGGCACGTTGGCGTGCCAGATGCACAATTTCTTCCGCGGCAATGGCATCCAGCCAGCGCGCCGATTCTTCGAGCAAGCGTTGGAGCATGGCACGATGCACGGCAGGCAAATCGTTGAACGCGTGTGCGTGCGCGTACCGGGAATCGGCGGTGGGGACGGCAACAATCACGCGCTCGAGCAACTCGCCGCGACGAAATTCCAATGCGCCAACTGCACGTGCGGTAACCCGGGTTTCCGGCGCAATGGGCAGATCGGCAATGATCCATGCCCGCAACGCTTCGCCGCGTGGCGTAACCGCATTCACGACAATACCCCGTTCCGCAAAGGTATCGTCGGTTACGCGCCACACGCCGTCCAAGCGAAGGGTATGCGCTCCGTGATCGTACGCGTAAGCGTACACATCGGCAGAGGGATGTTGGATGAGGACATCAAACGTGTATGGCAGGGGCATTGCCTTGATCTTTATCCTTCTTCGTCCGGTCCTTCATCGGCGAGGACAGGAACCGCTTGGGTGGCTGGGGCAGGCAACAAATGACGCGGGAGAAAAGCCAGCCCCGCAATCAAGGTCGGAATGACCGCGCTGGCGATGACGACAGCGACCAGAAAGGAATATTGTTCCGGCGTTATAATCTGATGCGAGAGACCATAGAGCGCGGAAATCGTACCAAAGGTTAAACCAGTGGACATGAGCAAGGTATAATACCACCGCTCGTCCTTTCTTTGCCGAAAGAAGCCGATCACCGGATACAGTCCGAGAATTTTTGAGAACACCTTACCACCGAGCAAGACCAAGAAGGCAAAGGGCGCCGAAACGAGTGCGGGTAACGACACAAATGTCCCAGCACGAATAAAGTAAAAGGGCGTAAGGAATCCGATCGTGAGCGTACGCAGACGGCGCAGCCAAAAGGTGTCGCCATTTGAAAACTCGGCAAGCATCACCCCGACGAGATAAGCCGGAAGCACCGCTTCGCTTCCCGACCACAGCGCCAGAACGCCCAAACCAAAGAGCACAAAGATGACCCATTTGGTTCGAATGGCGGCAGTCCGGTTACCATACGTGCGGGTTAACCAACGACTGACGATAGGTAAAAGAGCCAGCACCAAAATGCTGACGCCGATGAAGACAATCGTCTTGGCGGTAAATGGCGCAAAGAGCAAACCCAGCGCGATCACGGTGCCCAAGTCATTGATAAAGCATGCTCCCAGAATTCCCTTGCCAAAATCGGTTTGATTCAAGCCGGTTTCCAGCATCACAGCATAGACGACCGCCATCGAAGTGGTGGACAGGGCAACGCCGGCCAGCAAACTGGCTTGCGGGTCCCACCCCAAGATGAATCGTGCGACGGCAGCGCAACCAAGGAAAGGCGCCAAGAAACCGATCAGCCCGACCAAAGATACCTCTTTTATTTTGAGACGAATGACCTCCGCTTCCAGTTCGGCGCCCGCCAGAAACGTGAGCAAGATGGCACCGGAGGAAGCGAGAAAACGCAACCATTCAGAATTCACACCTAGAGCGTCTACCTTGCCAAACCAGCCAACGCCTGCCGCAACGATCACACCCACACAGATTTCAACCAGCGCAATCGAGATGCGCAAGTGATAAGCAATTATTGCCGAGAGAATGGCTAACCCAAGCCATAGTGTGGCAATAGCAAAGATCTGTTCCATTTATTTCTCCTTTTTTCATTTTGACAAGATATTTGGAGTCTCTGCGATACTTTGGGAAACCCCATCCCCTAATGATCCTCATCGCGCAATTCTTCTCCGCGTGCCACGGCAGAGATTTGAAATAACAAGTGCATCAGTCGTTCAAGGACTGGCTCCAGCGTTGCTTCAAGTGCGTCATCTACGTTGCCATAGTTGCCCAACTTGCGCGGGCGCATCTCTTCCAACATCTCCCACGTCAAAGCCAGCGTGCCAGCAATGTAACGCGCCACGTTCTGCTCTTCGATCGGCAAGTCGAACGTGAGCGCGGCGCGACGAATCTCTTCCCGCATCGTTTGGATGAGCCGCTCCATTTGCGCGCGTTGAGGCGGCGTGAACGATGCCACCCGCCGATACAAGATACCGTACTCGTCGTGATTCATCACGCGCTCGATATTGGCGAGCGTTTCTTCCAGATGACGCAACGTTACCGCCAGTGCGCGTCGCTGGTTATCGTTCAAACTCATGGCTTGCCCACAAAAAACTCGACGGCGCGCAACCACGCCGATTGCTCTGCCGCAATTTTGGGTTCATCGCGATAATCCCAAATCTGCTTGCGGAGGTACTCGGCGAGTTGATGCGCCAACGTCTCCAACTTGGCTTCCGCGGTCTCGATCAGAAACACGCGCGTTGCCGGGTCATCACTTGTTTCGATTGCTGCGCGCAGATGGGGCAAACACAACCCCATCGAGGCACGATACCGCTTGCGAAACTCTCCCTCCGCGCATGCTTTGCCCAAAGCGTCCACGTACGCGACTTGGGTCTCGCGGCCAATCTGACATACCCGGCATTCCGCCTGCGCAACCAGCGCGGAAGGAAATCCAATGATGTACCGCTCAAACGACTTGCGCCTCAACCACTTGTACACCATTTGGCATCCGCGTTCCAGCCAAGACAAGCGCGCCCAAAGATTCTCTCGCTGGCGCAACTCGGCTAATCCTTGCCGTGCCCGGTGGGTCAAGTCTTGGTAGAGAATGCCAGTGCCCAGTCCTCCCCCAAACCGGTCGCGTTCGGTTTCCACCAATTGCCACGCATGCGATCGGCAAAAACCCAAAGCGTCAACAAAACGTGCGCGGGTGTTACTATCGTTCACATTCTCCCAGAGCAACATGAAAATGTAGCGCGCTTCATACGTGCGTTTCAAGTAGCAAACGGGACACTCGGCTTGCTGAAACGCATTCACCAGATTAAACGTCAAAATATCCATCGTTTAACAAACAAAAAGCCCCTACGGAAAAAGAACCCGTAGAGGCTATCAGTCGGCAAGCCGACAATTGTTGCGAGCCTCATCGCGTATGTGATTGAGTGGTTACGATTATAATCAAATCAATCGGCAAGTCAAATGTTGGCGAAGCGTTTTGGCTTTCTGGCGTGTTCGTGCTAAAATTGTTCTAGCCCTAATTGGGAGAACCCACCATGACCGATTTCAACCCACGTGCGCTCGCTACTGGCATTGGCAGTATGCCGCATCTTGACATCGCGACGGCGGTGCGCGTGATGTTCGATAATTTTTCCACGCTCCCGTACTGGCCCCAATTGCCCCAGCGTGATTTTCGCGAAAATATGTACGCGCAGTATAGCGAGGATTTGCCCGGCATCGTCCTCGATTCTACCAACGAAACGATTAGCGTCATCACCGGCGATGAAACGTTCGCGCAAGTGGAAGCGTTTTACGCGCGGTATCTTGAAGATAATCCTGACTTGTTTGCCGTCAGTCCCGATTACGCCGCCGGGCTGTACGCGTTGCGCGACGCAACGCGCGGCGAAGCGCTCAAGCACGCGCGCTGGCTCAAAGGGCAAGTGACCGGACCGATCAGTTTCGGACTCAAAGTGGTCGACCAAAACTTGAAACCGATGTTGTACGATGACGCGTTGCGCGACGTGTTGGTGAAACATCTCGCACGCAAAGCGGCGTGGCAGGAGAAATTTTTATCCGATGTAGGGGCGCGGTTACCGCGCCCGGGCGAGGAAACCTCGCTCCTACCCACCATCATCTTCGTCGATGAACCATCGCTCGCGTTAATCGGCGCATCGGTCGTTGCCCTCAACCGCGATGAGGTTATCCGCGATTTGGAAGAAGTTTTCTCGGCAATCAAAGGACTCAAAGGGACGCACTGTTGCGGCAACACCGATTGGTCGATGCTCCTCGAAACATCGGTGAACATCCTCTCGTTCGACGCGCTTAACTACGCAGAAAATCTCGCGCTCTTCGCCGACGACGTGAAAAAGTTTTTGGATCGCGGCGGCGTACTCGCGTGGGGCATTGTGCCGACCGTCGAAGAGGAAATTGCCAACGCAACCGTAGAATCGTTGGTTGCCCGGCTTGAAGCGGCGATGGGCTTGCTCGTCAAAAAAGGCATCGACCGGGATTTGCTGTACGAGCGCGCGTTGATCACGCCGGCTTGCGGGCTGGGCACGGTTTCAGTTGCGGCGGCGGAGCGAGCGTTCAAATTGACAAGACAAGTTTCGGAACAATTGCAAAGTGCGATAGTGAAATAGTGCAATAGTGCGTTAGTTGCTTTATTGTGAAATCAGATTGCGCGGAAAGAAACTATCGAACTAACGCACTTTTCACTATTGCACTAACTTAATTTTGACCCGGCTTTGACTGCTCTCTGACTTGCCTGTGATATTCTGAACACGCTACGATTGTAGATTTTTCTGTCGACTGTCTACTGCTGACTAACTACTGTTTGGATGAGGTTCGCGATGAATTTGCGAAAAATATTTTTTAGCGCGATGATCGCGCTGGTCTTTTTATTTTCACTCGCGCCGGGCGCACTGGCGCAAGATTCCAATCGATTAGCGCAACTCCAAATCTCCATTTGGCCCGAATACGACCAACCTTCCATCCTCGTTTTGCTCGACGGCACACTCGCCGACCAGTCCGGTTTACCGCGCGATGTGTCGATCTTGATTCCGACCGGTGCGGAATTGTTCGTTACCACATCTGCCAACCCCGATGGTTCACTTGCGCCGGAAGTTTCGTCCAAGTCAACCGATTTAGGCGACGGTTTCACGCGCGTAACCTTTACCGTGAGCCAGCCCAAATTCCGCGTCGAATATTATCACAACCTCTTGCGCGGTGCGCCGGACAAGACCTTCGATTTTGTTTACAAAGCGATTAGCGGTGTCGATCAAGTTACACTGGAAATTCAACAGCCGTTGCGCGCGACCAATTTTGCTGTGACGCCGGCAACGCAAACGTCGCGCACCGCGTCCGATGGGTTCAAATATTTCATTCTCCAATTTTCCAACATCGCCGCGAACCAAACGATCAGCGCGCAAGCCAAATACACCAAAGCCGATAACAATCCATCGGTGCAACCACAAACTTCCCAGCCCTCCGCGCCGGTTACCACGTCCGCGCCCGTCGCCGATTCAACGAGTACGATTTTTGTTTTGGTCGGTGTGGTGATCGTGGGACTTGCCGGTGTCATCGGATTTTTTCTGTGGCAACAACGCGCGCGCGAATCTGAAATAAGCGCACCGCGCAAATCGGCGAAGCAATTCCAACGCGAACGCCGGCGCGCGCGCGGCACGGAAAAATCGGCGTCCGTTTTTTGTACGCAGTGCGGCAACACGTTGGACGCCGACGATAATTTCTGTCCCAAGTGCGGCGCAAAACGTCGAGTGGTGTAATGAGCAGTAAGCCCGCCGCGCCAACCGTTTCATCGCCGGGAACGAATGTCTCGGCGGCATCGGCGCGCGCGCCAGAAAAACCGCGCAAGCGCACCTTACTTTCGCAACGGGTCTTTGCGTTACAGCAAATCATCCCGCTCGGCATTCTCGCCGTCGTGATGTTTTACGAGGTGATGAGCCACCTCATTTTTCAAACCGAGGTGCATCCCCTTCTCTTTGCGGTCGAGACGCTGACGTTTGGCATCTTGGGTCCCGCGTTCACCTGGGTTACACTCAACTGGGTCGCGCGCGAAATTCGCCAACGCGAACGTGCGGAAGGCGAAGCCGACGAATTGAATGCGATGTTGCAAGAAATGCATCATCGCATCAAGAATAATTTACAAACCGTCGCTGATTTGTTGACGCTCGAAATGTCGCGCAACTTGCGCCCCGAAGTGCAAGAGAGTTTGCGTGATTCGATTACGCGGATCAAGAGTATCGCGGCATCCCACGAACTCTTGTCCGTCGAAAGTGTTGGCTTGACCGACATCACCGAACTCGCGCGGCGCGTGGTCGCCACGACCAAACGCAGTATGTTGCGTCCCGATCAGAAAATCGAAATCGTCGTCAAAGGCCACGAGATTTATCTTGGCTCGAAGCAGGCGACGGCGTTCGCGCTCGTGTTGAACGAATTGATTGCGAACGCCATCGAACATGGTTTTCGCACGCGGCGCGAAGGGGCAATCGAAATCGAACTCGATTGGGATGCGTCAGAAGTATGGATGCGCGTGCAAGACGACGGCGAAGGTTTACCGAACGGATTCGATTTAAATACTTCGCGCGGTCTTGGTTTGCAGATCGCGCGCACACTCGTCGAAAAAGATTTGCGCGGTAAATTGGCTTTGACATCGAACGGCGCGGGGACAACCGCGTGGGTACTGTTCCAACGCGGCGTCGCGTTGACCAACAAGGAGTGAGGATGATGGATGCGTTGAGGATTTTGATTGCCGATGACGAAAGTCTGCGCGTGATGAGTCTCAAAGGACAATTGGAAACGATCGGACATCGAGTTGTCGCCGAGGCATCGAACGGCAAAGAGGCGGTGCATCTGGCGCAAGAGTTGAAACCGGATTTGGCGATTCTCGATATCAAGATGCCGGAACTGGACGGCATCGAGGCGGCAAAGCAGATTATGACCGAGCGCCCGATTCCGATCATTTTGCTGACGGCGTACAGCGAACAAGAATTGGCGGAACGCGCCGCCGAAGCGAATGTGTCGGCGTACTTGATGAAGCCGGTGTCGGAACACGATTTGCTCCCGGCGATTGCGCTTGCCGTGCAACGGTTCAAAGAATTCCAGTCGTTGCATCAAGAAGTCGATAATTTGCGCGACGCGCTCGAAACGCGCAAGTTGGTCGAACGCGCGAAAGGAATTTTGATGCGTCGTTTGAATTTGACGGAAGAAGAAGCGTTCCGCCGAATGCAACGCCGGAGTCAAAACGAGAACAAGAAGCTTGGCGAAATTGCACAAGCGATTATCACGGCGGATGGAATGTTGTAGCATTTCCAAAATCGAACCTCTGCTCACCCTTGAGCAGAGGTTCTTTTATTTCTGGGAATCTCTTCGCGGACTTTATTGTGAGACGCGGTGCACTTTGTCAACGGCAAAGTCGCGCCCGGGTCCGTGACAGATCGAGCAGGTCTCGACGCCGTTCGCGCCAGTTGTGAGTTGAAAGTGCGCAACCTTGACTTGGTTCGAGTGACAGCCGATGCAGGTGGCGGTGACCGGTTGCCATGTGCGGATCACTTGACCCCCTTGTGTAACAGTGGTTGCCAGCGCGGTGGTGGGCAGTGGCAATTGATTGGTCGTGCCGAGGTGACACTTGCTACAATTGCGTTGACCGCTTGCCGTTGGGTAACCCAGGTCTTCGGTGCGTGCCACGGAGCGACCGTAGAATTCGACCGCCACATCGCGTTCGTTGCCAATGTGGAGCGAGTGGATCATGTACTTTTGATGAATCGATTCGGGCGGGAGTTTTTCTTTCGGTCGTGCGGCTTCGTCGGTTGCATTGGCGTGATGGCAGAGATCACAGTATTCCGGACTGCGGCGAATGCCGCCGTGCACGGTTAGTCCGTTCGGACTGCCGAGTTCGAGGTGGCACGTGTTGCATTTGGCTAGATTGGTAACTGTGCGGCGCGGCACAACGGGCGAGCCGTCGACGGAAACGTACTTGACCGGGTTGACATTGCCCTCGCGCACGACTAGGTCTTTGGCGTCGTTGCCTTTGATGGTGGTATTTTTGTATGCCGCCATCCCAATTCCAACCGAACCTTTCCACGTTGCGTCGAGTGTTGCCGCGAACGTGTACCGGAACTTGCCGCCGCCGAGATCGGCGAGCGTGCCGGCGCGAACGAATGGCGCGGCGGGTGGCACGGTGATTTGATTCACCATCTCGCGGATCGAGCGCGCGTAATCGGTAGTGGGACCCGCAAGGACGACTTCGATGAAATCGAGTTTAGTGGCATCGAGTGCTGCGCCGGCGTTGTCCTTGACCGTGAATTCGATGACCGGTTTTTCGCCGACTTTGGCGGTTACGCTGTCGAGTGTGTACACCAGACCTTTGAGTTGTTTCGAGCGTGTGGGAATCACGTGTGCGCCAACGACGGAAGCATCGAACTCGTTGCCGCTGTCGGCGGGATGACAGGTCTTGCACGCCTTGTCATCTTTTTGCGGACCGGCGGCGTGGTCTTTGCCACCCGGGAATTTTGACTTGCCGGTTTCCCAATCGATGTCGTCGTGACAGGAGCCGCACGCGGCGCGGCTGGGCATCGTCTTCCAGTTATCCGCTTGCGGTGCATCGCGATGGCACGTGGTGCAATTGCGCACGTCTTGCGGAAAGCCGGCTTTGGAGAAATCGAAAACGTTCAGGTTGTAGCCGACGATATAGTACGGTTTTTTGCCCGCCACCACACTTGGCAATTGTTTGCCAAAGTGGATTTTGTGCGTCATCACTTTCAAATCGACTGAGTTGCCGCTTTCCGGATCGAAAGTTTGATCGGTGTGGCAGACGGCGCAGTAAACAACCTCGCGTCGTTGTCCGCCGTGCGCGGCGATATTATCGTGACAGCTGTTGCACGTTTTTGTATTGACGACTTCACGTTTTACCGGTGTGCCGCCGCCCGGTACAAACCAATATGCTGAATTCGCGACAAACTCGCGTGCGTTGCGGGTGGCTTGTCCAGCGACCACCGTGGTCGCGGCTTTGTCGTAGTTTGCCGGGATGGTGCGGCTGAAAACGTAGGTGTAGCCGGTATCGGTTTGCGTCAACTTGCCGCCGGAATCTACTTGCGCTTGTTTGGTGGTCGTCAGCGTCGGTTTGGTGGCGGCGTTCTGAAATCTATACTCGCGCCCGGCAACTGCATCGTTGGTGAGATAACTTTCATAATCCGATAAACCGGTGTCTTTATCGGTTACAATTTTGGCGATGCCAAATTGAACACTGTTGGCGTCCAGATCGTTGGGCGCAACGGCGTTGCCGCGACCATCGACGATTTTGAACGTGACGACCGGTTTATTGTCTGCCGGAATTTCGACTTTGCTGATTTCCATCGCCAGCCCGGGTTCGGGTGGAACGGATGCGGATTTGCCGGCGGGACCGGGTGGGCCGGCGGGACCCGCAGGACCGGCGGGACCGGCCGGTCCGGTCGCACCCGTAGCGCCCGGGGCGCCGGGTGCCCCACTGCATGAGACAATTGAAATCAACAAAGTTAAAAGCGCAATTGTCCCAAATATGACGAGGACTTGTCTATGCATGCTCTTTTCTCCTGCGTAGGATTTTTCAATCGCGTGCTACTTCAATCGTCAAGCATCACCTCCTTCTCGCTATTGATCCCCGATTCCCTCGTCAGAATCGTTGATTGGATTTACTTGTCGTCTGCTCAAACAAAACTGCCTCAGGCACGACAAAGAATAGCCAGAGGCAATCTTCACCTCCATTGGTGATATGACGCCCACATTAGCGCCTTGATAAAGCGATTTTATCACGAAAACCAAAATGATTTAATATGCAAATGGGTCAACTCGTGATACTCAAGTATCAGACTCGCGCTCGGAAAACGATCAAACAACAAGACTCTTGGCAACCAAGAGTCTTGTTGTTTGTCCAGTCATTCGGTTTATTTGTGGCACGCTCCGCACGTGGTGTCCGTGCGTCCCGCGTGATCGTTAGGCAGTTTGGGTCCAATGTTGTTCGCGTGACAAGCAATGCAGGTTGTGCGTCCAGCGTGACTTGCCGGCAGTGGCTTGATGCCGCCGGTTGATGATGCTGCGCTCGACGAAACTGAACTCGACGCGGAAGAAACGCTCGCGCTCGATGATGCGGAACTTGACGGCGCGATTGTAGGTGCGACCGTTGGCGCAACGGTCGGTCGGGTTGTGGGCGCGGATGTGGGTGCAATCGTCGGTGCGATTGTGGGTCGCACGGTTGGAACAACAGTCGGTTGCGCCGCGCTGGTCGTCGTCGTTTTGTGGCAGGTCAAGCAGTTGTTATTCGTGAAACCGAAATCTTTGTGGAACTGCGTGATCTGCTTGACGCCTGGCGCGCCGGTGCCGTGACAACCCAAGCAGTTCGTTCGCCCGGCCGTATCGTGTGTAATTCTGGACGGACCGCCCGTGCTTGTGCCGGGTAATGGTGTTGCCGCCGGCGATGGTACGGCGGGCTTGTGACACGCCAAGCACGAATCTTTGGGACGATTGTTGTGATCGGAGGGGAATGGACGAACGATACTGTTTTGTCCGTGACAAATCAAACAGTCCGGATTTCCACCAATCGGATGTGGAACCGGCGAAGGTGGAGCGTTGGGACTTGACGCCGGTGGCACCGGTGGTTTGAAAATCTTGGCGAGATTTGGCGCATTCAACCCGACGAATTTCCACGCTTGTCCGTGACACGCGCTGTTCGCGCAGAAGGATGAATTGTCTTTGCCGCCGGCATTGTTCGTGTCGTGGCACACCTGGCACGTCGTATTGAACACGCTTCGATGCTCTGCCAACCACGTTGTCGTCTTGTGCGATTCCGGTTCATCGGTGCGTTCCAGCGAGACGACTGGCGCCGCGCCGCCCGCTACCGCAACTTCGGGAATCGTGTGACAGACATTGCACTCGAGCCGAACGGCTTGCTTGTTATCGGCTGTCAAATGCTTGCCGTCGTGACAACGAAAACACCCGGGCCACTCACGATGCCCGATATTATTCGGGTGCGTCGTCCACGATAAATCTTGCGTTGGATAAACGAGCTCGCGGTAGATCGTCTTGACATACTCGACCGATTGTTTGAGTTTGTCAGGATTGTTCCTGGCATAATCGGGATAATTCTGCGTGTAAAAAGTATTCAGCCGGTCGATGGCTTTGTCCGCTTCGGCAAAATCGGCGTACGTGCCGGTCAACACTTCGACCACTTTTTTCTTCGCCGATGGCATTTGCGGATCGATGCGTTGCAGTGCGAGCGCTTGATCGACGGCTTGCTCCGGATTGCGGAACGTGTGCGACACGCGGTTGTGGCAATCGATACAGTCCATTCGGATCTTGGGCAGGCGGCTGATTTCGTCCGGCGTCAAGGGATGTTGCACATCCATATACGTCGTTACCTTGCCGTCCGCGCCGGTAACTTGCACCCACGGAATTTCTTGCCGCAATTCGTCGAGCGCAATGAAATCGACTTTATTCTCGATGTGCCAGTGAATTCCCAAGCCGCGCCCTTCGCGCCGCAAACCGCCGCCGGTCTTCATCAATAAATAAGTCGTGACCAGCGAATTTTTATCGTCGGACTCGAAATGCCGCACGGCAACCGAACGGTCGTTGGAAAATTTTTCGGGCCAATGACAGCGCTCGCACGATTCGCGCGCCGGGATCATACTTTTGGCGTAGAGCGGAAAATGATAAGTGCCGCTGGAGTAGCGAATCACGTGCATCAAATCGCCGGCTTTGCGCGTGAAGGTCGTCGTGATAAAGTCGCGCCCGATGTGACAATCGACGCACGCCACGCGCGCGTGCGGGGAACGTTGCCACGCGTTGTACTCCGGCGGCATCGTGTGACAAGTCGTGCCGCAAAATTGCGGGCTGTTGGTGTAGTCCCACACGTACGCCACGCCGATAAATAAAATGAGCAACACCACCAGTCCAATTCCCGCAAACGCGATTTGGCGCAGAGTAATCGAACGGATGCGTTGCCACAAGTTGCGTAACACAGACATGACTCTCCTCGCTCCCTTGCTGGAATGAAAACTGCCTTTCGCAAATCGGAAAGGCATTCGTCACCTTCCGTAACGCGGCAGTCGACAGCGGCATCACTGTCGTCGATAACTTGGTATCATATTACATTATAAATGTGTTAAAGTCAAAGATAGGGCAATCGCATTTCAACTCGAAAGAACTTTGAGCAAGTAATCTTGATCCCAGGCGGCTTTGAGTCTTTTCGCTTTGATGCCAATCTTGGCTGTCTGTTCTTGCTTTAAGAGATTGAGCGCAATGTGTCG
>DAOTXS010000077.1:0-17365 GCA_034435055.1 Anaerolineae bacterium
AACGGGTGGGGGGTTCAATGTGCAAAGGTTCGACTTTGGGCAAACGAACACTCAGATGCATCGGGACACTCCGTGATGAGATACCCGATTCTACCTGACCAGATGAATTTCACCAACTATGCAACGATCACGCGGCTGGATTGACTTGCGGAAAATGATGAACTGTGCTATATTTCCAGCCGTTGAACCTCCGCACGACCGCTTCGAAAGTGGGACCTGTCCCACTTTTTTCTTTAGGTAGCGCGGAGAAAAAGCCATTGCCTCACGGTGAGGTGAAAGGATTCGAGGAACTAGCAAGATGAAGAACGATTTTCTGGTCGCCATCACGCAACTGTGCAACGAACGCAGTCTGCCAAAGGAAGTCGTCCTGGGCGCAATCGAACAAGCGCTCGTCTCTGCGTACCGGCGCAATTTTGGCGGCGGACAGAATATCTCTGCGCAGATCGATGGCGCGACCGGCAAAGTAAAAATCTTTGCGACCAAAACCATCGTCGAGCAAGTGCATGACCGCCGGCTGGAAATTACGCTGGCAGAAGCACGCACCCACGATCCGATGGTCAACATAGGCGACACAATTCAAATCGAAACGACGCCGAGCGATTTTGGGCGCATCGCCGCGCAAACGGCAAAACAAGTTGTCTTGCAACGTATCCGCGAAGCCGAACGCGACACATTGTACTCGCAGTACTCGCAACGCGAAGGTGAAGTGGTGCTGGGAACGGTGCATCACGTCGATGCGCAAAATATCACCGTGAGTTTGGGCAAGCTGGAAGCCATTCTGCCGCGCGCCGAACAAATTCCCACCGAAAAATACCGGCACAATCAAAAAATCCGGGCGTACATCGCCGAGGTGCATAAAACCTCGCGGGGCCCGCAAATTGTCTTGTCGCGCACACATCGCAATATGATCCGCCGGCTGTTCGAAGTCGAGGTGCCGGAAATTTTCAACGGGCAAGTCGATATCAAAGCCATCGCGCGCGAACCCGGGTCGCGTTCCAAAATTGCTGTCGCCGCGATGCAGGATGGCATCGATCCGGTGGGTGCATGCGTGGGTCAGCGCGGCGTGCGGATTCAAGCCGTCGTCAGCGAATTGAACGGCGAAAAAATCGATGTGGTGGAGTGGAGCAACGATCCCGCCAAATTCATTGCGAATGCGCTCAGCCCCGCCAAAGTCTTGAATGTTACGCTGGCGGAAGATGAAAACGGCGATAAGGTCGCGAATGTCGTCGTCGAAAAACCGATGCTGTCGCTTGCGATTGGCAAGGAAGGACAGAATGCGCGTCTCGCCGCCAAATTGACCGGCTGGCGCATCGATATCAAGAGCGATGAGCAAATTGCGCAGGAAGCGAGATTGCGCGCGGAAGCCGAAGCCGCGCGCGTTGCCGCGATGACGCCGGAAGAAACCGCCGCGGAACAAGCCGCCAAAGTTGAAGCGTTGGAAATTCTTCAAGCCATTGCGGCGGAGCCAGCCGAAGCCCCCGTGGAACCGGTTCAAGCCGTCGAACCCGAAACGCCGGCAGCGGTTGTGGCAACGGCGCCGGCAGAAGTTGCGGCAACCGAACCAACGCCAGTCGAGGCGAGCGTTGAAGCGCCAAGCGAAATGACCGTCGAAACACCCGGACAACCGGATCAAACGTTTGAAGAAGCGTGGGCGGAATTCGAAGCCGACGATGAAGATTTGTCGCCGGAAGAATTGCTCAAGCGCAAAGCCGACAAACGCAAACGCCAAGTGCTTGTGTTCGATGAAGAGCTGGGCAAGGTGGTTGCCAAACGTCGCCGCAAAGGCAGACGCTCGAAAGAGGAAGAGTGGGTGGAGGAAGAATAGTGCAATAGTTTATTCGTTCGATCATGCGATAGTTATCTTTAGGGAAGCGTGATTTTTAAATGGAAAACTATCGAACTAATGCACTATCAACTATTGCACTATGACTGCCAAACACATTCCTCAACGCACGTGCATTGCTTGTCACACCGTGCGCGCCAAACGTGAATTGGTGCGGGTTGTGCGCACGAATGAAAATCGTGTGCAAGCTGATCCGACCGGCAAAAAAGCCGGCCGCGGCGCGTACCTGTGCCGCCAACGCGAATGCTGGGACAATGTATTGACCAATCGAAATCGCTTAGAGCAAGCGCTCAAATTGGAGATATCGATTAGTATGGAAGACCTCGCGCAACTGCGCGAGTTTGCGGCGACGTTGCCGCCTCAAATTGCAACGCCCAAAAACGAAACACGATGAAAGCAATCGACTTGCGACCGGACAATCACAGGGAGTAAAGCGATGAACGTCTAAACCGCGTCCACCCAACACGCTCCCCGCCCATTCGACTTGTCCACGTTCGCTCACTCATCTGCAAATTCACTGCGCTTTGGCATGTCAGCGCACCTTCGCTCCAACGATTGCTGGATTATTTTGCCGCCCGCGTTTTCGGCGAGGATTCTGTTTGCCCGGGTACCGAAAGCCGGGAAAGGAGAGTGTGTTATGCCTGAAACCAAGCCGCTCAAGAAAGACGAAAAGAAAACCAAACCCGTCGAGAAGAAAACGACACCTGCGAAATCTACCACAGCGACCCGCCCGGCGTCGCCGGCAAGACCGGCGCCGATTAAAACCGGCGCGCCTGCCGCAAAAACGACTGCACCGGTAACCAAACCGGTTTCGACAACTGCAAAACCGGCAATGCCGGGGACGCGCCCGGCATCGCCGCCGCGCCCCGCTTCTGCTCCGCGCCCGGTCGCACCAGCACGTCCGAAACCGGCAATGCCACCGGCGGCAACCACACCCAAACCAGCCGAACCAACTTCTGCGCCAAAGCCGGTTCCGCCGCCACCGCCACCCAAACCGAAACCCGCGCCGATCGAATTGCCGGACAATTTAACCGTCCGCGATCTTGCCGCAACGCTCAAAGTGGGGCCCATCGACATTATCAAAAAACTAATGGCGAACGGGATTATGGCGAATATCAACCAGCCCATCGATTTCGATACCGCCGCGCTCATTGCCGGCGAACTGGGATTCGAGGTGCTGGAAAAGAAACCGGAAATCGTCGAGCCGGAAATTACCACGCTGACCAGCATTCCGAAAAAACACGAATACACGGAAGAGGAACTTGCCAATTTGAAATCGCGTCCGCCGGTCGTTACCGTGATGGGGCACGTCGATCACGGCAAGACATCGATTCTTGACGCGATTCGCCACGCAAACGTGGCGGCGGGTGAAGCCGGCGGTATCACGCAACACATCGGCGCGTACCAAATTGTGCACGAGGGCAAACGTATTACCTTTCTCGATACGCCGGGGCACGAAGCATTCACGGAAATGCGCGCGCGCGGCGCACAAGCCACCGATATTGCTGTCATCGTCGTTGCGGCGGACGATGGCGTGATGCCGCAAACACGCGAAGCGATCGATCACGCGCGCGCGGCGCAAGTACCGATTATCATCGCGCTCAATAAAATCGACAAAGCCAACGCGAATCCGGAAAAAGTCAAACAACAATTATCCGATATGGGGCTGGCGGTCTATGGTGGCAAAGACGAAGTTACCGTTGTGCCAATGTCGGCGAAACAAAAAATCGGCGTCGACGATTTGTTGGAAAACATCGTGCTCGTGTCCGAACTCGCTGATCTGCGCGCAAATCCCAAAAAACCGGCGCGCGGCGTCGTCGTCGAATCGAAACTCGACAAGCAACAAGGATCGATGGCAACTCTGCTCGTGCAAGACGGCACGTTGCACGTTGGCGATGCGGTGTTGATGGGCACCGTGTCCGGCAAAGTGCGCGCGATGTTCAACGACCGTGGCGAGCCGGTCAAGCAAGTAGGTCCCGCCGCGCCGGTCGTTGTTACCGGGTTATCGGATGTTCCGCCCGCCGGTGAAAAATTCCAAGTCTATGAGGACGAACGCGAAGCGCGTGCGAAAGCCGAAGAACGCGCGCTTGCCAAACGTCAAGCCGAACAAAAATCGGCGCGGGCGATCAGTCTCAATGATCTGTTCGCGCAGTTCCAAGCCGGCAATGTTAAAGAACTCAACCTCGTTGTCAAAGCAGATGTGCAAGGCTCGATGGATCCGATCGTTTCTTCGCTGACACGCTTGGGCGATGAAAAACTCAAAGTGAAAATCATTCATCAAGGCATCGGCGCGATCACGCGGTCGGATGTGATGCTCGCGGTGGCGTCGCAAGGTATCGTGATCGGTTTCAATGTTGGCGTGGAAGCCGCCGCCGAATCACTCGCCGAAAGCGAAGGCGTCGATATTCGTCAATACAACATCATTTACAAATTGATCGAGGATATCGATAAAGCATTGAAAGGTATGCTCGAGCCGGTGTACGAAGATCGATTGGTGGGCAATGCGAATGTCTTGCAAGTGTTCCGCGTCAAAAAGAGCGCGATTGCCGGTTTGCGGGTGACCAAGGGCAAGATCGTGCGCAATGCAACGGCGCGCGTCTTGCGCGGCAATGTCGAAGTGTTCAAAGGACCGATTGCATCATTGAAACGTTTTACCGATGATGTGAAAGAAGTCGCCGAGGGATACGAGTGCGGTCTGGCATTGGAAAAATTTACCGATTTTCAAGAAGGCGACCAAATCGAGTTTTATCAGAAAGTCAAAGTTAGCTAATTCTCACCGCAGAGCACACAAAGGTTGCAGAGAAAATATTTTACTCTGCATTCTCCGCGACCTTTGCGGTAAAATAGGTTCTTGGAAAATGCCATCGTACCGCGCTGAACGGATCAGCCAACAAATCCATCAACACATCAGTATCATGCTCGAACGTCAAGTCGCCGACCCGCGACTGATCGGTGCGAATGTGACGCACGTGCAAGTGAGCGGCGATTTGCGCATCGCCAAAATTTTTGTTGCGCCGAACGGCGAGGGCGAACAAGCGACGCGCGAAATGATGCACGGCTTGGAACACGCCAACGGCTATTTTCGCCGGCAAATTGCCGCGATGCTCGATTTGCGCTTTGCGCCGGAAATTCGCTTTCTGCTCGACCGGTCGATTGAAAAAGGCGAACGCTTTTTGCAGGCGCTCGAAGAAATTCACGCTCAAGAATCACAGCCCGGAGAAGCAAAAAGAATTCTGAAGGAAGGTAAAAGACGGAAGACCGCTGACCGATAACGGGCAATCCGTAGCTGTCCGCCGTCTTTGGTCGTTCGTCGATTTGGCATGGGTCAATCACTCACCTTTGAACAAGCCGTCGATTTGTTCAAGCGCCACCGCAAAATTTTCATTGCCGCGCACATCATGCCCGATGGCGATTGCATCGGTTCGGCGCTGGGACTGACGTGGGCATTGCGGCAGTTGGGGAAAATGGTTACGGTTACTTGCAACGACCACGTCAGTAATACGTTCAAGTACTTGCCGGGCTTTGCCGAACTTGCGCCCAAAACGCCGACGGATGAAGAGTTGCTTGTGTTCGTCGATGGTTCTGCCGCCGATCGTTTTGGCGCGGCGTACGATGCCAAATTATTCCACAATCGTCCAGTGCTTGTGATCGATCATCACGTGACGAACGAAGAATTTGCGCCGCTCAATTATCTGGACAAGCGCGCGGCGTCCACCGCAGAAATCATTTATCGATTTGTCAACGCGTTGGGTGTGGTGATCGACCGTACGATTGCAATGTGTTTGCTGACCGGCATCGTTACCGACACGCTAGGTTTTCGCACGCCGAATACAACGGTGGAAACGTTTCGGATTACGACGGCTTTGCTCGAAGCCGGCGCATCGATTCCGGAAATCATCGAGCAATCGTTCAATCAAATTTCGTTGCCCAGTTTGCGTCTGCGCGGTAAAATTTTTGCCGAGGCGAAATTGGATGGCGCGATTTTGTGGGCAGAAGTTTCGTGGAAGACACAACGCGAGCTGGGATTGAACGGCAACGGCACCAGCGGTATCATCAATCAACTGTTGAGCGTCGAGTCCGCCAAGATCGCCGCGCTCTTCATCGAAAAAGAAAACGGCAAGATCGATGTTGGTTTGCGGTCGCGCCCCGGCGTCGATGTGGCGGGCATTGCGGCGCGGTTGGGCGGCGGTGGACACAAGCAAGCCTCCGGTGCGTTGATCGATGGTCCTCTGCACGTTGCGCGCGAGCGGGCGTTGGCGGAAATCAAAAAGTCGCTTGGTCAATCAGGCAACTAGTCGATATGGCGCAGTGTACTATTTGCGGCGCGATGCACGAATGTCCGCTCCAACAATTTCAAACTTCACGGCACGCATCTGCGCCGCGCGGCTTGCACGGCATTCTCAACGTCGACAAGCCAACGGGAATGTCGTCGCACGCGGTCGTCCACGCGATTCGTAAAGCCGGGAATCTGGCGCGTGTGGGACACGCCGGCACGCTCGATCCGATGGCGACCGGCGTGCTTTTAATTTGTGTGGGGCAAGCCGTGCGCATTTCCGAATATCTGATCAATCACGATAAAAAATACCGCGCGCGCGTTCGGCTGGGCATCGAGACGGACACGTACGATGCGACCGGCGCGATAGTTGCGCAACGCGAGGTGACCGCAACGCGTGAACAAATCCTCGATGCGTTGCAAAGTTTGGTGGGCAAGTTGGCGCAGATGCCGCCGGCGTACTCGGCGATCAAAAAAGACGGCGTGCCGCATTACCAACTCGCGCGGCGCGGCGTTCACGTAGAAACGCAACCACGCGACGTGGAAATTTTTTCCATCGCATTGCGCGATGCAACTTTGCCCGATGTCGAGTTCGATGTGCATTGCAGTAAAGGGACGTACATCCGCTCGCTCGCGCACGACCTCGGTGCGAAACTAGGCTGCGGCGCACACTTGACCGCGCTCACGCGCACCGCCGTTGGCAATTTTTCTATCGACGCTTCGGTCTCGCTCGCTCAATTGCGGGAAGCGTTTGCAAACGGACACGCCGAAAGATTTTTGATTCCAATGGACGAAGCGTTGCTTCAGCTCGAAGCGATTGTGGTCGACGCGCCAACAGCCAAACAAATTCAAAATGGAATCGCGCTGCATTGCGGACGCGCGTTCGCTACGCCGTTGCTTCGCGCATACTCGACCGCCGGCGAATTCATCGCGCTGATGGAACGCGGCGGTGATGCCGGCGTTTGGAAACCGAAGAAGGTATTTGGAATTTCTGATTGATGAATGTCATTGCGAGCCGCAAAGCGGCGAAGCAATCTTTCAAGAGAATTTTACCGTCAGGTACCTTTTTATAAAGTCATTGCGTCTTTAATGAATTTGGAGAGATTGCTTCGTCGCTGATCCCTCGCTTCGCTCGGGACGCTCCTCGCAATGACAACACCCAATCATAGATTCATTATGGAAATCATCCGCGACCTCACCACTGTTTCACTTCTCCGCCCGACCGTGTTGACCATCGGCTCGTTCGACGGCATTCATCGCGGGCATCGCTATTTGATTGCGCAAGTCATCGCGCGCGCAAAAGCCATCGATGCCGCGAGTGCGTTGATTACTTTACACCCGCACCCCAAAATCGTTTTGCGTTCCACCTCGCCGCTCCAATACATCAGCACGATTGAAGAACGACTCGATTTGCTCGCGTCACTCGAACTTGATTATGCAGTTGTTTTTCCCTTCAGTCTCGAAGCGTCGCAAATCCGCGCGCGCGATTTTGTGCAAATGCTGGTCGATCATCTGCGCATGAAAGAGCTTGTGTGCGGCAAAGATTTCGCGCTCGGTTACAAACGCGAAGGCACCGTCGATTTTATGCGCGCGCTGGGCGCGGAAAAAGGATTCACCGTGCAAGTTGTCGAGCCGTACGTTTTCGATGGACAGATTATTTCCAGCACGCGCATTCGCCAATTGGTTGCGAGTGGTGAACTCGACACGGCAACCCGATTGCTGGGGCGTTATCCCTCCGTGCGTGGGCGCGTCATCAAAGGCAATCAACGCGGACGGCAACTGGGTTTTCCCACCGCCAATCTTGCCATCGCGGAACGCCGTCTGATTCCCGCCGATGGCATTTACGCGGTGCGGATAAAAATCGGTGAGACGTGGCACGGCGGCGCGGCGAATATCGGCGTGCGACCGACGTTTGACAACGGTGCGCGGTTGGTTGAAGTGTTTGTGCTGGATTTTGACGATGACCTGTACGATCAATTTGTCGAAGTGCAATTCATCAAACGCTTGCGTGAAGAACGCAAATTCGATAACCTCGGTGCATTGATCGAGCAAATGAATCGCGATGTGGCAGAAACGCGCCGCGTGTTGGAGACGATGCGTGATTGATATTGAAATTTCCTACACCCTCACGGTGGATGAAGCGGTCCAAGCGATGCAGTCGCGCGTGTCGCAAAGTTGGACGGTGCGATTGTTGTGGATTGCGACCGGTTTGTTTACCCTAATCACCATCGGGCTGGGAATAGTCAATGGCGATGTTGGAATTGCCTTGACGGCAATCGTCCCGATCATACTCGTTTTCGGATTGTATATTTTCTTCTACTTGGGTCCATTTGCACGCACGCGGATGAGCAAAGAAGCGCGATTTTTCATTGAACAAACTTGGCGTTTTACCGAGGAAGGTACAACGCATCAAACCCAATACGGCGAATCACGCCACGCGTGGGCGGCGTTTGTGCGTGCCGGCGAGACACCGCAATTCTTCTTTCTCTTCCTCAATCAAAATCAGATTGCCCCGCTTCCCAAACGCGCGTTTGCGAATGTGCAGGAACAAACGCGTTTCCGCGAGTTGCTCAAACGCAAACTCAAATTTACATCGATGTAGACGAATGCCGTGAGTTGTCCTATAATACTCGCGGCATTTGATTTATGAAACGCTTTGAAGAAATCCCACACACCGCCGATTGGTCGTTCCGCGCATTCGGCAAAGATGTGCGCGAGCTATTTGAAAACGCCGCGTTTGCGATTTTTGCGTTAGAAGGCGCAGAGCCGGGAGAAGCGAAAATTGCGCATGCAGTCGATGTAACCGGCATCGATTACGAATCGTTGCTGGTCAACTGGCTCACCGAACTCTTGTGGCTTCAAGAATCGAATCAGGAGACGTACCAGCGATTTGATGTCGAAATGCTCACGCCAACTCATTTACGCGCCCAAGTTTTTGGTGCACCGACGACACGCTTGAACAAGGTGATCAAAGCGGTAACGTATCATAACTTGAAAGTTGAACAAACGATGGAGGGTTGGCAAGCGACGGTGGTGGTGGATTTGTGAAACAGTAGTCAGTCGCCACAGTATCCAGACAAATCAAACGTCTGACGACTGATTTCTGACGACTGGAGGGTGTGATGATTACCAAAAAAGATTTCGAACGCATCAGCGATAACATTTGGCAGATTCCGCAAACATTCCGCCATGATATGCGCGCACCCGCGCGATTGTATGCGAGCCAAGAATTGTTGGAAGATGCTTTGCAAGACGAATCGGTCAATCAACTTGTCAACACCGCCACACTCCCTGGCATCGTCAAGTACGCCATTTCAATGCCGGACATTCATCAAGGGTACGGCTTTCCGATTGGCGGCGTGGTCGCCACGCGCGTGCCGGATGGTGTGATTTCGCCGGGCGGCGTGGGGTACGATATTAATTGCGGCGTACGTTTGCTTGCATCACAAGTGAGCGCGGAACAAGTCGCGCCGCATATCAAAGAGCTTGCAACTGCACTCTACAAAAACTGTCCCAGCGGAGTTGGTTCAGAAGGAAGTATTCCGCTCAACGCCAAACAACTGGATGATGTTTTGGAGAATGGTGCAGAGTGGGCACTCAAGAACGGGTACGCGCGCAAAGAAGATTTGGAACGCACGGAAGAGTACGGTCGCATGCCGGGGGCAAGTGCCGACGCCGTGTCCAAGCGCGCCAAAGATCGCGGCAAGGATCAACTCGGCACGCTCGGCGCGGGGAATCATTTTATCGAAGTGGATCGCGTGGCGGAAATTTACAACGCCGAGATCGCCGACCGGCTGGGTTTGTTTTTCAATCAAATCGTCGTGCAGATTCATTGCGGTTCGCGCGGGCTGGGACATCAGGTCTGCACCGACTACGTGAACGATTTTCAACGCGCGGTGCGCGAATATCACATCGAATTGCCGGACCGCGAGTTGGTGTGCGCGCCGCTCGACTCGCCGGAAGGTCAAGCGTATTTCAAAGCGATGGCGGCAGCCGCGAACTTTGCGTTTGCAAATCGGCAAATCTTAGCGCATCACATTCGGCGCTCGTTTGAAGAGGCGCTCGCCGGGCATGTGCGCGATTTCGATTTGCATCAGATTTACGACATTGCGCACAACATGGCAAAAGTTGAGGAGCACGATATTGAAGGCAAACAGATGAAAGTGTGCGTCCATCGCAAAGGGGCAACGCGCGCGTTTGGGCCGGGATCGCATGTTTTGCCGGACGATCTGCGCGACATCGGTCAACCGGTGTTGATTCCCGGCTCGATGGGCACGGCATCGTACGTGTTGATCGGCACTGCTGGATCAATGGCGCAGACGTTCGGTTCGACCTGTCACGGTGCGGGGCGTGTGATGAGTCGCGCGAAAGCCAAGCGCGAGGTGCGCGGCGAAAAACTGCGCGACGAGTTGACTGCGCGCGGCATTGTTGTCCGCGCCGGCTCGATGCCGGGACTCGCGGAAGAAGCACCGCAAGCGTACAAGGATGTCTCGCAAGTGGTGGATGTCGTGCATCACGCCGGTATCGGCAAAAAAGTGGCGCGGCTGGAACCAGTGGCGGTGATTAAGGGATGATTTGTATTTGTAGGGGCGAGGTAACCTCGCCCCTACATCTTGCATTTCTCTCAACAAAGAATATACTAACACTATGAATAAATCTGACCCCAATCGCGTGGCGCCCATTCACAAATCCGGTTTCGTCGCTGTCATCGGCAAGCCCAACGTGGGCAAGTCCACGCTGGTCAATGCATTTGTCGGCGCGGCGGTGTCCATCGTCTCATCGAAACCGCAGACGACGCGCCGCGTCATCCGCGGCATCCTCACGCGCCCAGACGCGCAAATCATTTTTGTGGACACGCCCGGCATTCACACACCGCACCACAAACTCGGCAAGGTGATGGTCGAGGCGGCGTCGAGTGTGCTAGCCGATGTGGATGTAGTGGTGTTTATGGTGGATGGTTCGCGGATGCCGGACGATGAAGATAAACGCATCGGTCGTCTGCTCAAAGAAAAATGCCGCGCGCCGATTTTGTTGGTGATGAACAAGATGGACAAACTCAAGCCCGCCGATGTCCAAGCCGTTACCGAAGCGCATTGGGCACTGGTCCAATACGACGATTGGATGCGGATCAGCGCGACGCGCAAAACGAATATCGACAAATTGCTCGACCAAATTTTATTGCGCTTGCCGGAAGGTCCCGAACTGTATCCCACTGACATCGTAACCGACCAAACGATTCAAGCCATCGCCGCCGAGTTGATTCGCGAGCAGGTGTTGCTGGCAACCCGGCAAGAGATTCCGCACGCGGTCGCCGTGGCGATTGACGACTGGGAAGAGCGCCGCGCCGATTTAACCCACATCGCCGCCACCATCTACGTCGAGCGTGAATCGCAAAAAGGCATCCTCATCGGCGCGGGCGGCGTGATGTTGAAAAAGATCGGCCAAGGCGCGCGCGCGCAGATCGAAGATTGGGTGGGGCACAAGGTGTATTTGGAATTGTGGGTCAAGGTGTGGGAGCGCTGGCGCGAACGCGAAGAGAGTTGGCATCAATTAGGATTGGCTTCCGAGTGAGTTACCATGGCAGGGTTTGCTTCCCTGCCTATTTTATTCCCCGGTGATTATCCCTCACTCACCGCAGAGAATTTAATTTTTTCTCTGTGGTTGACAAACGCACGTTTTTGTCGTATGCTATAAATGAATGAATGCTCATTCATTTAAGAGTCAAGCCGATGCCCAAGCTTAACCGCCAAGCCCGACGCGCGCTCACCGAAGAGCGCCGCAAACAAATCCTCACCGCCGCGGCGCAAGTGTTTGCGGAGAAGGGCTTTGACCGCGCGACGATTGCCGACATTGCTCGCGCCGCCGGCGTCGCCGAAGGATCAATCTACAATTATTTCAAGAACAAAGGCGACCTGCTCGTCAGCATCCCGCGCCAAGTCGTCGAATCGCCGCTGGCGAACGTCAGCGCGCGGATGGCATTGTTGGCAACCGCACCTCTGCCGCCGGAAGACATGTTGAAACTGATCGCGCGCAACATTGTCAACACCGTCCAACAAAACGCGCCAATTTTCCGCATTCTCATTTCTACTCTGCCCACGATGAACAAAGCCACGCGCGAGAAATATCTGAATCAAGTCATAATGTACGCTACGACGTTGCTTGGCGGATATATCAAAGAACAAAGTGCGAGCGGTGTTTTTCGCCCGGAACTTGATGCCGACACACACGCGCGCGCATTCGTCGGAATGTTTTTTCCGTTTGTGATGATCCGCGAAGTATTGCAAGCCGAAAGTGAAAAGGATTGGACGTACGACCAAATCATCGATGCGCTGGTGCCGCTTTTCTTGCGCGGCGCCCTGTCCGATACGGTGCGCGCGCCGTCCAAACAGCGCCAGAAAATTTCGGTGGAGTAGTTATGAATTCGAGATTGATGTCGATCATCCGCAAAGAATTTATCCATATCCTCCGCGACCCGCGCACGCTCGCAATTATGTTTCTCATTCCGATCATTCAATTGATTTTGCTGGGCTATGCGGCAACAAATGATGTGCGGCGTTTGAACACCGGCGTGTTCGACGCGGACAAGACGATGCAAAGCCGGCAGTTGGTCGAAGCGTTTCGCGCGTCCGATTATTTTCGGATCAGCCAATACGTCGTGAATGAAGAGGAATTGGCGCTTTTATTGGATCGCGGCGAGGTTCGCGTTGGCATCATCATCCCGGCAGGTTACAGCGACAATCTGGCGCGCGGCACAGTTGCGCAAGCCGCCGTTATTATCGATGGCTCGGATCCGTCAGTTGCCTCAACCGCGTTTTCCGCATCGCAACTCGTGGGGCAAGCGCAAAGTATCAAACTCGTTCAGCAACGCCTCGGCGTCGATGTAACGCGGCTGGGCGGCATCGAGATTCGCCCGCGCGTGTGGTACAACCCGGAATTGAAATCGGCAAACTATATGATTCCCGGTTTGATTGGCATGATTTTGCAATTTCTTACCGGCTTGTTCACCGCGCTCGCCATCGTCCGTGAACGCGAGCAAGGGACGATCGAGCAACTTGTCGTCACGCCGATTCGATCCTGGGAATTGATCGTCGGCAAAATTGTGCCGTATGTGTTCATCTCATTCTTTGACCTCGTTGAAGTTTTGGTGTTGGGAGTCGTGTTGTTTGGCGTGCCGATTCGCGGCGATTTGGTTTTGCTCTTTTTGATCTCGCTGGTTTTTCTGCTGACCACGTTGGGGCAAGGGCTGTTGATTTCGAGCATCGCCAGAACGCAACAAGAAGCAATGCTCTCCACGTTTCTGGTATTGTTTCCCGGCATTTTCATTTCCGGCTTTTTCTTTCCCATCGAAGCGATGCCAGGATGGTTGCAAGCGATTAGTTACGTCATTCCCTTACGCTATATGCTCGTCATCATTCGCGGGATAATTTTGAAAGGAGTCGGACTCCCGTCGATCATCGAGCCGGTGATTGCGCTGGTTATTCTCGGTCCGCTCATTTTGTTCGCGGCGTCGCGGCGTTTCCGCAAGAGTCTGGAATAGACGAACGACGAATGACCCAAGACGACAGTTGACCAACTACATTCGTCCTCCGTGCTTCGTCTCGCGAAGCCGTCAATGAATTATGATTTCAATCAACAGTTTAACGAAACAATTCGGCGAAGTAACCGCCGTCAAAAATCTTTCGCTTGAAATTCACCCCGGCGAAGTCTTTGGACTCATCGGTCCGGATGGCGCCGGCAAGACGACGACGATGCGTGTCATCTCGACGGCGATGAATCCCACATCGGGGCGCGTGAGCGTGGGCGGCGTAGATACGGTCAGCGATCCTGAAGCGGTCAAGCAAATGATTGGTTATATGCCGCAACGCTTTGCGCTCTATCCCGACCTGACCGTTCTGGAAAATCTTAATTTCTTTGCCGATGTGTTTGGTTCGCCGCGCGCGCAACGCGCTGAGTTGATCGATCGACTGCTCGGTTTTGCTCGCCTCGCCGAATTTCAAACCCGGCTTGCGCGCAACTTGTCCGGCGGAATGCAAAAGAAACTTGCGCTTGCCGCAACGTTGATGCACCGCCCGCGGGTGCTGTTGCTCGATGAGCCGACGACCGGCGTGGATCCAGTGAGCCGCCGCGAGTTTTGGGATTTGCTAACCGAAGTGCATTTGCAAGGCGTAACGATTATTCTCAGTACGCCCTATCTCGATGAAGCGGAACGTTGCAATCGCGTTGGCTTGATACATCGCGGCGAATTGATCGCGTGCGACGATCCACGCAAACTGCGCGATGATTTGGGCGCGATCGTTTTGGAAGCGCATTCCGATCAAGCCCTCGCCGCGCGCAAACTGATCGAGCACCATACCGGCGTGTTGACCGCATCCGCGCACGGCAATGTGATTCGTTTGCTGGTTGATCGAACTGAACGGATTGCGCAATTAGAATCGCAATGGCAAGCACGCGGCATCACGGTTGAACAACCGCGCGTGGTCAAGGCGCGCTTGGAAGATGCGTTTGTGCTTATGCTGACGGAAGACCGACGACGGACGACCGAAAACAGATCGGGGGTTCCGTCATCGGTCATCCGTTCTCCGTCAATTGAAATATGAATGCACTCGCTCTTTCCGTACAAAACTTAACCAAGCACTTTGATCATTTCATCGCCGTCGACGATATTTCGTTCGCGGTGCATCGCGGCGAAATCTATGGCTTGCTGGGGCCCAATGGCGCCGGCAAGACGACGACGATTCGCATGTTGCTCGGTTTGCTTGCGCCAACTTTGGGCAGTGGCTCGGTGCTCGGATTCGATATCGTCCAGCAATCGGAAGAAATTCGCAAGCGCGTCGGTTACGTGTCGCAAAAATTTTCGCTCTATCCCGATTTGACCGTGCGCGAAAATTTCAATTTCTACGGCGGCGTGTACGGCGTGCCGCGCGCGCAACTCGATGAACGGCGCGCGCAAGTGTTGTCGAGCGTGGGTCTCGTCGATGAAGCTGAGACGCGCGTGGCGGGTCTCGCCGGCGGTTCGCGGCAACGGCTCGCGCTCGCGTGCGCGCTCGCGCACGAGCCGGCATTTCTCTTTCTCGATGAGCCGACCGCCGGCGTCGATCCAATTTCGCGGCGCGTGTTGTGGGATTTAGTGTACGATCTTGCCGCGCGCGGCACAAGCATTTTAGTGACGACGCATTACATGGACGAAGCGGAAAACTGTCATCGCCTTGCGTTCATCTATCGCGGTAAAATCGTTGCCGAAGGCACGCCGCAAGAAATGAAAACGACGCAAATGCAAGAGCAAGTCGTCGAAATCGATTGCGACCCGGTCGATGCGGCGTTGGTCGCGTTGCGTGAATCGAAATTGTTTGACGAAGTTGCGCTTTACGGCTCGCTGATTCACGCCATCGGGCATAACCTCGATCAAAAAATCGTTCAAGCCCGCGCGACGTTGGCATCGAAAAATGTTGCGGTGAAAAGTGCAGAGATTATTTTGCCTTCGCTGGAAGATGTGTTCATCGCGCGATTACGCAATGTGGATTTGAACGGCTGAACGCGCAATTCATATTTCGCAACTCGCAATTCGCAATTGGAGGTTTTTAATGCAACACCGTCCACCTAAACAAGCCATGATCATTATTCCAATCATCGTGCTTGCCTTAATCGGATACTGGCTTTATTCCACCTACACCACAAGCATCGAAGCGAACACCGCCTCCGGTTTTATCGAAGGCGAAGAGATTGCCATCGCCGCCGAAGTTGCCGGGCGTATCGAAGCGATCAACGTTGAAGAAGGCGATCGTGTAACCAAAGGTCAGGAACTTGTTCGTCTGGATCGCGCGATGCTGGACGCGCAAATCGTGCAAGCGCAGGCGGCGGTGAGTACGGCGCAGGCGCAACTTGCGCAAGTTAAAGCCGGCGCGCGCGCGGAAGATGTGCGTCAAGCGGAAGCCGCGCTCAAGCAAGCCATTGCCGCGCGCGACGGCGCAAAGCAAGCGTGGGAAAATGCCAAAGCGGCGCGCGCGAATCCGCAAGAACTCGACGTGCGCATCGCGGCGGCGGAGGCGCAATACAAAGCATCCAAGTTTCAACTCGATGCGGCAATCGCAAATGCTACTGCCGCGCGCGCGCGCGTCGATGCGATTGGCGGCGTCGATCAAACGCGCGTCGAAGGCAAAGTGATCGTCGAACAATGGGCGGCGGCAGAAGCGGCGGTGCAAACTGCGCGCGCGGTGTACGAAGGTGCGGTAAAAGGTTTGCAAATCTTGATCGATATGCGCAAGAATCCGATCACGCTCGATGCGCAAGTGGATGCGGCAAAAGCGCAAGTCGATGCGACGAGTGCGGCGGTCGATGTGGCGCAAGCCCGGTTCGATGCGATGAAAGCCGGGGCGACAAAAGAGCAAATCGCGATTGCGGAAGCGGCGGTGAAACAAGCCGAGGCGGCGCTGGGTGTGTTGCAAGTTCAAGCGGCGAAGATGAAGTTGTCGAGTCCGGTGAATGCCATCGTTGCGCGGCGCGCCGCGCGCATCGGTGAAATCGCCGCGCCGAACGCGACGTTGTTGAGCGTGGTCAATCTCGATTTGGTGAAACTAACGATTTATGTTCCCGAAACGCGCATCGGGCAAATCAAACCCGGCGACGAGTTCGATGTCAAGGTCGATTCGTTTCCTGACAAGGTGTTCAAAGGCAAGGTGATTTTCATCAACACGCAAGCCGAGTTTACGCCGCGCAACGTGCAAACCAAAGCCGAGCGCGTGAACACTGTGTTTGCGGTGAAACTGCAAATCGCCAATCCAAACTTGGAATTAAAACCCGGGATGCCGGCAGATGCGTTGCTAAAATAATCACTGCAATAAACTAAAAGCGATTTGGAGTTGTTCGTGAGCCAAACAACAGACCCGTCAAGTTTATCAACCTGACGGGTCTGGTTTTTCTACTTGGGCATATTTTTCAGCCGGTCAAATGCCGGCGCGCCTTTGATGCGGAACGCGCCCACCTCGCCGCCGGAGAAATCCAACTGCCACGCGAACATCACGCCAACCCAGCCCTGCGCTTTTGCCCATTGATACGCACGGACGTAATAATCTGCCGCAACTTCCGGACTGTTGTACTGTCCCGCCGGGTGCGCGCCGCCGCCGGTGCCAACGGGCCAACCAAACTCTGTCGCCCAAATTTGTTTATCGCGATCGCCGTATTGCACCATCACCGCGCGGTACGCATCCATCGTGCCGCGGAAGAAGAATGACCGATGATCGGCGTACGGACCC
>DAOTXS010000078.1:0-37518 GCA_034435055.1 Anaerolineae bacterium
GTGATGCAAATTTTTCACCACGCGCCGCTCCCCAACGATAAGGAATGGTTCGATTTCTGCGCGATGCTCGCCGGGCAAGCGGCAATTGCCATTGACAATGCGCGTCTGTTCAACGATCTGCAACAAGCGAACACGGAACTCGCACAAGCGTACGATGCCACCATCGAAGGATGGTCGCGCGCGCTCGATCTGCGCGATAAAGAGACCGAAGGTCACACCCAACGGGTAACCGAATTGACGCTCAAATTGGCGCGCGCCTTTGGCATCAGCGAGTCTAATCTGAGCCACGTCCGCCGCGGCGCACTCTTGCACGATATTGGCAAGATGGGTGTGCCGGATAGTATCTTGCTCAAGCCCGGCAAACTCACCGATGCGGAAATGGCAATTATGCGTGAGCATCCACGATATGCCTATGAATTGCTCTTGCCCATCGAATACCTGCGCGATGCGCTCGATATTCCGTACTGCCACCACGAAAAGTGGGATGGCACCGGTTATCCGCGTAGATTGAAAGGCGAGGACATTCCACTCGTGGCGCGCCTCTTTGCCATTGTGGATGTGTACGATGCCCTGACCAGCGACCGACCGTATCGCCCGGCGTGGTCAAAAGAACAAGCGTTGGCATACCTCCGCGAACAAGCCGGCAAACATTTTGATCCAAAAGTGGTCGAAATGTTTTTAAAGCTGTTTGGGGCATAGGGCGGTAGCACCCCGTCACAGCGGGAAGTGTTCGTGGTCAGGCACGCAAGAGCGGAGTGCTGTCTTTTGCGGCGCAAGAGGCAACTCCGCTTTCGCTCCGCGCGCGGGTTATGCCGACCTTTGAGTAACTCACCTTACGCAGCGTCATTTCGAGCGAAGCGAGAAATCTCACCAATACGCTGAAAAACGAGATTTCTCGGTTGCTGCGCTCCCTCGAAATGACATCAATCGCGTAACATCAGTGAGTAATTGTTATCAAAGCCGTTGAAACTTTAGAACACAAGTTGCCCTAATTGCCATTAGGGTGTCTTGCGGCACGCTCATTCAACCAATAGAAGGAGATTTCATGAACCAAGGCAAGAGCGCTACCAAGAAAGCAACGCAAAAGTCCAAACGCGTCACCGCGATCCGCAAGGCGTCCAAGGGATTCACGGACGAGGAACGCGCGGCGATGAGGGAACGCGCCCAAGAACTGAAGGCAGAAGCCCGCGCGATCAAGAATAAAGCGGAAGGGGAAAACGCCGTGCTTGCGGCAATCGCCGCGATGAAAGAACCAGATCGCTCCATGGCGAAGCGGCTGCATGAGATTGTCACAACCGCCGCGCCGACGCTCATGCCAAAAACTTGGTACGGGATGCCCGCCTATGCCAACGCGGAAGGCAAGGTCATTTGCTTCTTTCAAGCCGCGAGTAAGTTCAACGTGAGGTATGCAACGTTCGGCTTCCAACCTGATGCGAACCTTGACGAAGGAAACATGTGGGCAGCCTCCTTCGCGCTGGTGAAGTTGACCGCCGCTGAAGAGGCAAAAATCATCACGCTGGTGAAGCAAGCGGTGAGCTGAGAACTAAGCTCGCCACCAGGGCGTTAGCCCTCACGGGAGCAACCTCCAAAACACCTCGTTCGATAATAATCGTCCGCGCGGTGTCAAACGAACACGCTCATCAGACAACTCAATCAAACCAAGCACGCTTGCTTCGCGCAACGGTCGCGAAAATTTTTCCCGCGCGTCTTCACCGTAGCGATTGGCAAATTCCTCAAACACGATGCCTTGATTCAGCCGCAATCCCAGAATCATCGTCTCTGCCATTTCCAAATCACGACTGATCGTTTCGCGTCCGCCCACCACGCTCGCGCCGCGCTCGATCTGTTCGATGTACTCAATCGGCGACAAGACATTCCAAAAGCGTTCGCCGCCAAAACACGAATGCGCACCCGCGCCAAATCCCAGGTACGGTTCGTTGCGCCAGTAAGTTAAATTGTGTTTGGAAGTTAAAAGTTGAAAGTCGGAGATTGGATTTTGGGATTTGGGATTTGGGATTTCCCTTGCCCAATTTGAAATTTCGTATTGTGCAAATCCCGCCGCGTCCAGCATCTCCTCCGCCAATTCGTACATCTCCGCCGCAAGATCATCATCCGGTCTTGGCACTTGTCCTCGCTTGATTTGATGCGCGAGACCGGTTCCATCCTCAACCTTCAACGCGTACAGCGATAAATGTTCCGGGTGCAAAGCCAACGCCCGTGCGAGCGTCGCACGCCAATCTTCAATCGATTCGAGTGGCAAGCCGTAGATGAAATCGAGATTGATATTATCGAACCCGGCGCGGCGCGCGAGATCGAATGTTTCCAGCGCGTCGGCGACTGTATGCCCGCGATTCAACCGGCGGAGCGTCGCGTCATCGAAAGATTGCACGCCCAGACTCAATCGATTGACGCCGAGCGATTTGAGCGCGCGCAGTTGATCTAGATCGACATTGCCGGGATTCGCCTCCAGTGTGATTTCCGCGTCCGGCAAAATCGCCAACGTATCCCGGCACGCGCGCAAAATTTTTTCGATTGCCGGAATCGGCATCAACGATGGCGTGCCGCCGCCGAGGTAAATCGATTTGGCGGTCAATCGCGTTTTGTCATCCTGAGCGAAGCGAAGGATCTCGTTGGAACTTGCAAGATTCTTCGTCGCTTCGCTCCTCAGAATGACATTTAGAGAGCATTTTTCGATTTCCCGCGCCACCGCATCGGCGTACGGTTCCATCCAACGCGACAAGTGCGCGTACACATTGAAATCGCAATACGTGCATTTAATTTTGCAGAATGGAATAAAAACGAACAACGCAATCGGTTGAGCCATCGGTGCGATTATAATCGAAATGTCTCCAAAAAAGAATCGGCGGGTTGCTCCCGCCGCTTTACACATCGCCCAACAAATTTGCCAACCACCCGCCGATACCGGCGCGCGGTTTGTCGGCGCGCAGATTACCGGTGTGTCCATTGATGACAATGCCGTACTGCTTGCCGTCCATCCGATAATGCGTCACCCACATTGGCACGAGAATCAATTTGTACGATTCGATCATCAAGCGCGCGGAACTGGTGCGCACAGATTGATACTGTCCCAAAATATCGAAGGTTACTTTGTTTTTTTCGCGCGCGTACACCTCTGCCCGCGCGACGAGCGACGCATCGCTCACGCTAATTTCGTACGTCTCCGCCGGAAAATCGGCAAGGTAGCCGGGCGCGTACGGCGCGAGCGCGTCCAGCGGCATTCGCCGAATTTCTTCGGCGAGCGATTTGGTCAAGTGACGACTTGCCGGCACAATAACATCGTTCGCGTACGCCGCGCGACTGCCGGCGGTAGGAATCCATTCCTTGTTACGATAGACCATACAATTCCACGTAACCTCGCCGCCCACGTCAAATGTCCACGCCGGCAAATAGACACCGGCCGGCGGCGCGGGTTGCGCGCGCAAATTCAAACCGGCTTTGCGAAACCAATCGAGTTCGATGTTCAACGCTTGCGCTTGCGTGATCCGAAAAGCCACCACCGCTTCTGGCTCGATCAGTTCGCGCATCTCCACCTGCTCGATCACGTACGCCGACGCGCAGTACGGACAGTTTTTAGAAATCGTTTGCGGCGTCAGCACGAATGACGCACCGCATCCTTGACACTTGATCGACCGCATCATGGTCGGTTGCAAATGTCCTTTTGCCGTCGCCAACGCAATGACGAAATCTTGTTCCTGAATCGCTGAACCATCGTCCAGCGCGCTCACCAACGATTGCTCACGCCCGCAGTACGCGCACGTCAACGAATTTCCATCCGGCGAAAAATTCATCTTGCCGCCGCATTGTGTACAGACAAAACGCCGGGCTTGCGTCGGCAGCGGCGAATCGGACGCGGCGGGTGGCACCAATTTATTCGGGTCGATGATTTCGTCCGGCTTGAGTTCGCCGTTCAACAGCGCAAACGCGCGGCGCGCTTCTGGATCATTGGGGTTGTACGCAAGCGCGTGTTCAAGGTATGCGCGTTTCTCTTGCGCATCCTCGACCACTTGGGCAAGCCAACGGTACGCATCAGTCAATTGTTCGTGCGTTGCATCCGGCGCGCGCGTAACCCACTCTAAATAGAACCGGGCTTCTTGATTGGATTTCCCTTTTGCCGCGGCGATTCCGCGCACCAGCAAATCGCGAACCGTTTCTGACATTCGCTCACCTCAACCGATTATCTACGACGATTGTATCATGAAATCCAGTCCGAAGAAAACAGTCGGAAGGTACTGTTCTTCCAAAGATTATATTTCGACCGGCAAACTAAATTGAATTGTCGTTCCTTTGCCCAATTCACTTTGCGCCGATATTTCGCCGCCGTGCGCCGCAATCAGATTTTTGGCAATGGCGAGTCCCAGCCCGGTGCCGCGCGAATCACGCGATTTGTAGAAGCGATCAAAAATGTGCGGCAGTTCTTCTGGCGCGATTCCTCCGCCGGTATCGCTCACACTCACCACAACAGATTTTGACTGAACATCCTCCACCACACACTGAACACTTATCTTGCCCCCGCTCGATGTGTAACGCAAGGCATTCGCAATTAAATTTTCTAACACTTGGCGAATCCGCGCTGGATCGAGATGTAGCATCGGCACGTTTGACGCAATGTCAGCGTTTAACACGATGCCCGCCGCATCCGCTTGCGAGTGAAACGATGCGATAGTTTCGTTGATGAGCGTTGCCAAATCAAGCGATTCTTTTTGCAATTGCAACGTACCGGTTTCGGCGAGCGCGAGCAAACGCAAATCGTCGATCAGACGTGACAACACCCGCGTCTCGTCGAGAATCGGTTGCAAGTGCGCATCGTCGCGCGGATACACCCCGTCGAGCAATCCTTCCAGATTACCTTGAATCACCGTGAGCGGCGTGCGAAGTTCGTGCGTTACGTCCGTAAGCATCGCACGGCGCGTTTGATCGCTCGTTTGCAATCGTGCAGTCATCGAATTGAACGCGCGCGCCAACGAACGCACTTCGCGCGGTCCGCGTTCATGCACGCGCACAGAATAATCGCCATCGGCAACGCGCGACGACGCCTCAACCAAATCGCCAAACGGCATTGCGATACCGCGAAATACGCTTCCCACCACAGACAAACCAACCAGAATGAAAAGAACGGTAACAACCGTCGCCCAATTGATCGAGCCGCTGGCACCGAGCCAGCTCGCAATCAGCGAGACGACGAACGCAAAGATCGCGCAACTGAAACCCACAATCAGTACGAAGAGACAACCAAAGCGAAGAAAAAATCGCTGGCGCCGCGCGCGCGATTCGGGATCATTTCGCCAGTGCATTGGCGGTCGCGGTCGAAAATTTTCAGGTCTCATTGATCTGCAAACTTGTAGCCGATGCCGTAAACCGAAAGAAGATAGCGCGGCTCGCGCGGGTTTGGCTCGATCTTGCGACGAATATTTTTCACGTGCGCGTCGATGGCGCGCTCGTACGATTCAAACGCGACGCCGCGCACCGCATCGAGGAGTTGCGCGCGCGTGAAAATTCGTCCCGGCTCGCGCGCGAGTGTCGCCAGCAATTGAAACTCGGTCGGCGTCAAATCAATAGTTTTGCTGGCAATCGTCGCGCGCATTTTCGGTACGTCGAGCGAAACGTCGGCGGCGCGAATTGTTTCTGCACCAGCACTCGCGCGCGAAGCGTCAAATCGGCGCAGGACGGCGCGCACGCGCGCGACCAATTCTTTGGGACTGAACGGTTTGACGATGTAATCGTCCGCGCCAATTTCTAGTCCGACAAGTTTATCGGTCTCTTCGCCGCGCGCGGTCAGCATAATGATCGGCACGTTCGATTCTTTGCGAAGTGCGCGCGTTACATCGAGTCCATCACGTTGCGGTAAACCTAGGTCGAGCACAATCAAGTCTGGCTTTTCGGCGCGCGCCACCGCTAACGCAAACTTGCCATCGTGCGCGGCGAGAACGGCAAAGCCCGCGCGTTCCAAATAGTCGCGGGCAATTTGCACAATCTTGGGTTCGTCGTCAACGATGAGAATCGTTTTCATTTTGCGAGTGTCTCATTTTTGCCGCCAGATTTCCCACTCACCGATTGCTTTGCCTTCGGTCGGTAATCCTTCCGCCGTCCATTCGTACATCGAACCATCGTACACCGCAACATTTTCGTGACCGATCATCAAATGCGCGACCGCATTTACCGTCGCCGCGATGCCGCCGCCGCAATAGGTGATGATGTGTTGATTGTGCGCTAGTTCATTCAGTCGGTTTGCCAATATTTCATCTGGCAAAAAACTATCCCACGCTTGCGTCATCAAGTCTAAACATGGCACACAAATCGAGCCGGTGATGTGTTCCGCGTTGTAGCTTTCACGCATCAAGACATTCACCGTGCAAACGTTGTCGGCTTGCATTGCCGCAAGCACATCCTCTTTGTTGACGAACATTGCCGGTCGCGGACGCGCTTGGAAAGTGGTCGGCGCATAGTTTTGCACACCTTGTTCGACCTTGCCGCCCGCCTTTTGCCACGCTGCCAAACCGCCGTTGAGAATACGGACATTGTTATGCCCGGCGTAACGAAGAACCCACCACGCGCGCGTTGCCGCCGGCAGAACGCCGCACGCATAAACGATCACTTGCGAATCCGCGTTAATGCCTAACTCGCCGATAGGTTTTTCCAGCTCGGTTGCCGGCGGAATCGCGAGCATGTAATTGCTGTTGGAGTCGGAAAATTTTTCGTGGTCGAAAAACGCCGCGCCCGGGATGTGCGCCTGTTGATACTGTTGATAAGCAGTCTGACCTGCTCCGCCAAAAAACAGGAGCGTAGTATCGAAAATTCGCATGTTCTTGTCATCCGATTTCGTCAGCAATTCATCTGCTTCGATCAACACACTATTGCGGTCCATTATCCTTTCTCCTCGATTGAAATTGTGGGACGTTCAATCGAACGCCCAATCAATGCCATCAAACCTTTTGCGCCGCTTGTTGCTCGTGCATCTTGCGATGCCATTCTTCCACTTTTGGTGGAATGCCATCTTCCCATTTGCGATGATGCATTCCGCCCCAGTGTGTGCGCCAAAAGACCGCGCGCATCACGCCGAAAAAGACAAAGAAGATGAAGAGCTGGATCAGGCAACTCAACAAACCGAATCCCCAACCGAAGGGGTGAAAGCCAAACGGTCCGTAAAAGTACGGGTACGGGACAACGCCGGTTGCCGGCACAACTAATTTACCGCTTTCCGCCATTCCTTGCGTTACGCCGAGGTTGTACGCGTACGCGCCCACACCCAGCACGCCCGCCATGAGCAACAACGCAAAAAATATACTGAATACGAATCTGCCGTTCATTGAATCCTCCTTATTTTTGATTCTGAACGGAGTATCGCATTCGATTGTGAAGCAATTGTGAAGTGGGCTAGGAGAAATAAAGACCTTTGGATCGCGAAAATGTTTCGCGGTTTTCTCTATTTTCGAGAGTTTCGCGATCCAAGATTTTTTACTTCACCACAAACTCCACACTTGCGCTTCTGCCAAACACCTCTGGCTCGTACATCGGCGTAACTTCTGCCGGCAACGCGCGGAACGTCCCGCTCGTCGTCGCACGAATCAGGTACGCGTACGTGTGCTTGCCCTTCCACATATACGTCGTAAAGAACACCGCGCGATTGTCGCGCAAATCCGGACGCGACCAGTAGAAACGTTCGCCGCGCGGCTCAATGCCGCTTGTGTTGAGCGAATAGTTGATCGCCTCAAAGCCGGCGGGAAGCGGATCGGTTACCATCATATACCAACCTTCACTCGGCATATCGACGGTGAGCTTGACGCGCACAATATCACCAACCTTGAACGATGTGACCGCTCTGCCCGTTTGGGGATCAACGTACTCGCGACGCACCGTCGGACCGTCTAGCGATTTCGCCGCCCCGACAATTTCAACCGACGAGTAGTACGTCATCGCACTGGCATAGTACACGCGACCATTACCATTGCGAACAATCCGAACCTCGTGATTGCCCGGCGCGAGCCGCAAATTGATCGATTGCTGTTGCGCGATGTTCTCGCGCGTCACCAAGTATTTTCCCGCGCTCTTGCCATCGACAAAAATTTCGTACGCAAAATTCGCGTCGAGTTCACCGGACTGGGCAAGGTATTCGATTAGCGCGATGATCGTCTGCGCGGTCTCTTGCGTCGTGCGCCAATAACCGCCAATGCGATTGAGCATCAAATAGCGGACCGTCTTTTGCACCAGCGGGGATTGCGGATCGAGCGCGAGCATCGCGCGCAGAATCGTCGCGGTGGTGCGACCGTTGCTCACAAAATATTGCCAGCGCAAACGATTCGCATCGGATTCTTTCCAGTACGCCGTTTGCGTCGTTTCAGTCGCCAGTTTTTCCAACGCGGTTACAATTTCTTTTGCGCGCGCTTCTTCACCGACCGATTTCAGTAACAGCGCGAGCGTCGCGCGCGAATTGAGCGACATTTTATCTTGCTTGTCGATCATCGACCGCGCGAGCGCGGCATCGGGTTGCCCGGCTTCCGCCAACACATACGCGATGTACACTTTTAAATCGTAATCGTTTGTATCGACGAGCGGCTGTTTCAAAAATTGCACCGCGCGTTTGATCACATTGTCATCCACCTTGTAGCCGGCTTTTTTTGCCTGCAGCAAACCGTTCAGAACATACGCGGTTTCGTACGGTTGCGAATCGTCGGATTCCCACCACCCCCAGCCGCCGTCGCCGTGCTGAAACGCGTACAGCCGATTCAAACCATCATCCACTTGTGCCGGCAATTCCTTTTCGATTTTGTCGTTCTTGAGTTTCAACTTGTCCAGCGATTGTTTGACAAGTACGGTCGGTAAGAAGCGACTCATCGTTTGCTCGACACAACCGTACGGATAACCGGTGAGATATTCCAGCGCATCGATCATTCCCGCCGCGAGCGAAGGTGAAGTTGATAATTTCAGCGTCGCAAAGGTTGCATCATTGGGAACGTTAATCGTGAAACGCGATTCGTTGTCGTCAAGTTGTCCAGCATTCGCAACGACACGCTTTTCGCCGAACGGCTCAATCGGCAAGGAAAGTTGCACCGCATCGCTTGCAGTCGTGCCGCGCGCGCGCAGCGTGATCGTCGTTGATAACGGAATCGTCGATGTTGGCGAATACTGGGACGCGAGCGTATTCGCTTGCGGTACGATCACGTTCCAATTCACCGTTGTTGATTGTCCGGCACTAATCGTCAGCGTGCGCGTTACAGGCGATGCGAGTGAAATGCTGGTTGCCGTCATCGAGACAGTTACCGTTTGTGTCTGCCCGGTCGAGTTACGAACAATTGCACCAATCGTCGCTTGATCGCCGACGTTCAAAAAGCGTGGCAGCACCGGGCGCACGATCAAATCTTTGGTAACAATCGTTTCGCCAATCCCTTTGCCAACCTGGGTTTGCGCGGTAACGCCGTTGGCAATCGCGCTCCACGTTGTCAAATTATCCGGCAATTTCACTTCGGCGGTCGCGTTGCCGTTCGCGTCCGTAACAATCGTCGGATTCCAGTACGCAATGTCGGGAAATTCTTTGCGCACTTCTTCGCCGCCGCCGCCACCACCGCCAAAATCTTCGCGCTGATTCACGCGCGCGAGAAACACTGTGAGCGATTGCGAGGTCTTCACCGCGAGATCGCGCTTGCCGTAGAACGCTTGCACAATATCGGGACCAAAATTTTGCGCGAGCGCGAGCACCGCTTTATCGACAACCGAAAGTGAAACTTCCGCGCTGATCGGCTTGCCGTTCGCGTCGGTTGTCTTGATGTTGAACGCGGCTTTGTCTTGCGGCGCATATTTGTCTTTTACCGCTGCGACGCTCACGTTCAAATTTTTCGCTTCCGACACGACCTTGATATTTTCCAAGCCCATCTTGAAACTGGGAATGCCGTCGGCAAATCCACCTTGCGGAATCAAAACGACGCCGACATACACATTTGGAAATTGATCGTTGGTGATTGGAATTTCAACCGTCGCACTATTCGAATCGAGCGCGACGATCCGTTTGGAAATAATCTTGCCGCGTTCAAGCGTAACGAGCGCGGTCGCTTTTTGGTACGGCGATTGAATCAACATTTTTGCCGTGTCGCCGATCTTGTACTCTTTTTTGTCGAGCACGAGATTGATCCGATCATTGTTCTCGAATTGCCACGCGAGGAATTGCGAACGATCGCTGACCCACAACCACGTTTGCCCCAGCACACGATTGCCGCGCGCGTCTTTGCCTTGCGCATCCAGTCGATACGAACCGCCGCGCGGCGGGACGAACGCGAGTTGATATTTGCCATTCGCATCGGTCGTCAGATCGCCGCGCTGAATTTCGGTTTTGACCTCTTCGCACTTCCACACGCGTCGTCCTTTATCATCCAAACGACGCTGGCAATCCCAGTTGATTAGATTGATCGCATAACTCAATGCAACGCGACCCAACGCTTTGCCGTTCGTGTCGAGCGATTGCACATCAAAGCGCGCCTCTTTACCCTTTTCCGCGAGATAACTCGTCGGCTTCATCCCGATATAGAAATTACCGCGATGCACAATCGCACTTGCAATCGCCGATTGCGGTTGATTGGCTTCGTCGGTTACGGTCGCTTCCAGCGTAAAAATCTGACTGCGTTCTTCTTGCGCAATGTTCGCCGGCAATTTGACGACGAGTTCGCCATTCGCATTCAACCTGGCTTCGCCCGACGAAATCTCTTTGCCAAAACCCCAGTAGCGTTGTTCGGCGATGTTGCCAAAATCAAAATCGCCGCCGCTCCAGTAAAAGTAATAATCGTTTTGGTACAACACCCAACGCACTTGCGCGTCGGTTACCGCGCCGCCGAAAAAGTAATTCGCGCGAATCGTTGCGGTAATCGTATCCCCGTTGATGTACGCGCTATGATCCATTTGCGCGCTGACTGCATATTCCGGCTTGCGATACTCTTCAACTTGAATCGTGTTCTCGTACGATTCCGTGCCAATCGTTGCGACGATTTGGTACGTGCCGAGGCCGGCTTCGGGGTTGATGACAAATGAATCGGACAGCGAACCAAACGCGGTTGTCTTCAACGTTTTTTCGTACAGCACACGATTTTGCCAATCGCTCACTTTGATACGAACTTCGGTACCAGCGGGCGGTTGCGTGTACGTGCCATCGTCGTCCGCACGCACGATTGCTTTGAAATAAACCGTTTGTCCGGGACGATAGAGCGGGCGGTCGGTGTAGACATAGACGCGATGCGTGCGTTTCATTTGTTCCCACTGATATTGCACGCCATCGAAACGCCACGGCTCGATGCCGCTTTGCCATTGATCGCTCACCGCGGCAACATCACCTTCACGGATGCCAACGACATGAACATCGCCTTTGGTTTCTTTGATTGCCCCTTCGAACAAGCCGTCCGCGCCGGTTGCGCCCGTGCCGATATTTTCGCCTTTCGAATTGTAGAAGGTGAGCAATAATTTGTTGATCGGCGAACCGTCGGCGATGCTCGTTGCCCAAACAAGCACTTGATCGGTCGTGCGTTTCAACGTCAATGCGGTTTTCGTCGCGACGAGAACCTGGGTATCGTTCACACCTTCCGCCGATTTCACGGCGAGAAAGTACGTGCCTGCCGGCAACGGGTCAAGCGTCAAATCCTGGGTTGTGTATTGATCGATTTTAGTGGTCGGCGCGATCGACCACACTTTGATCGGATCGCCTTGCGGTTTGAAGTTGCGCCACGCATCGTACGAAAACGCGAGCGACTTGACGTACGTGTCAGTATCGAATTTGTACAGCGCAGCATCGACCTTGGACACGTTGACCGATTGCAATTTCAGCGTCGTCGGTTGGTCGGCGGCAGTTACGCCATAACGACCGATGTTGATGATCGCGAGGTATGGATATTGTTGCGTCGTCGTGAACGACCACGCAAAATCGTTAGGGGTCGTCAAGCCCAGCGAATCTTTTGCGCCGCTGGGAATGGAGATTTTGTACGTCGTCGATGGACGCAAGTTACCACCGATGATGAGTTGCTTGCCTTGCCACGCAAGTTTCATATTCGCGATTGCGGGTTCGACCTTCAAGCGTTGCTCGACTGACGCTTGATCCATCTCGCGATTGAACGTTACGGTCAAACGATTTTGCGCGTATGCGTACTGTGCGCCTTGACGCGGCTCGGTTGCGACGATTGCTGGCGGCGCGAGCGTGGTGAATGACCACGCGAATTCTTTTTCCGCGCGGCGTTGCAACCAACTGCGCGCGTCGCGCGTTACGGTAACGGAGACGGTTGTGCTGAGGGGCCACGATTCGGCGGGGGTGAAGGTTGCGCTCGTGCCGTTCCACGTCCACGCGCCGCGCACCGGCGGCGAGATTTTGATCGCCGCGTCGTTCGCGGTCATTGGTGTCAAGAACGTAATCGTGATGGGCGCGGTGGGCGCGACATCTTGCGCGTTGAACGCGGGACCGAACGCGAGCACCTGTGGCGCGCGCAAGGGTCGCAGCACATCTTTGACGCCGGACGGCATAACGCCGCGCAGCGCGCTCGTGACCGGCGCGTCGAGTTCGGTGAATTGGAAGAGTACGCCGCAAACGCAGAGCAATAAAAGTGCAGCAAGCGCGATGAGAATGATTGGTCGTCGAATTGGTTGGGAATTCATTTCAACTCCAGGTGTGATCTGTATGCGATGGATAATCGTCATTGGGGAGCAACAAACCGACCCCACGATACAGCATATTCGACATTCGACGCGATCTTACGAAGACCTGTGCCATCTGTATTTATTACAAATAAACTCTCTCCAGCTGAGAATGCTACGCTTTTTCCGTTTGGCGATAATGATGGGCCATAAACGTACCCAGCCGATGTCGGAATTTTGGTCAGAATTCCGTCAACAGAAACAATACATACTGTAGGTGGCTTTACATCAGTGCAAGAAAAAGCAATTGCTCTACCATCAAATGACCAACTGGGAGAGCTCGTCATTAATCCCGTGAGAAACTTTCGACTAGAACCATCTAAGTTAGCAACGTACAAACCTGAAGGATCGCTTGTTGTAAGCCCACGTCCACGAAACGCTATTTTATCTCCAGCCGGAGACCAGATGGGAAAAGAACCTTCAATATCAGTTACAACTCGATTATTTCCAGATATGTCGACAAAAGATATAAACGTTCGGTATTTGATTTTCTCAAATCCGAAAATTATCTTCTTGCTATCCGGGCTCCAGCTAGGGTCAAAGCCATCAGTCAACCGCCTCAATCCTTTACCATCAACTCCAACTATGCATACCTGGGGCTGAGGAGAAGACCAACAAGTATATGCAATATACTTTCCATCCGGCGATAGGATTGGTCGTCCCCATGCCTCGCCTTGCACATCAATCTTTTGGTTTTGCTTACCTTCAGGATCAATAAGCCAAAGATTCTTGTCTGTGCCGGTATAGACAATTCTCTCTTCCATCACAACTGACGGTTTGGGTGTTATTGTCGGCGACGGCAAGGGAGTTAAAGTTGCTGCAATCCCAGAAGTTCGCGTGGCTGTAGGCGTAGAGGTTGGAAAGATCGCCTCCGCGCTACAAGCAAGTCTATTCGGCGCAAAGGGCCATTCTATTTTAACTGGAGGCGCCTTGGGAACATCATAGTACTCAACATTGAGAGTATAAGTCCCAAACCAGAGGAATTTGCCAAATGTCCTTACTAGCTTTTCATCACCGGGCGCACTAGAAAAGAGTACTTCATTGCCCAAACGGACTCTGATCGGTCGGAGATCACAGGTCGAGAAATTGTAAACCCATGGAAAGTTAATTGTTACAGTTTGGGGAGGTTGAAAGCGCCACAATTCTTCTCTATCACTAATAAATCCAATCGGTTCAATCCACTGCGAGAACTCTTTTGTGTCCGATATAGGAACATATCCCCAACCGCCACTTGGGAAACCCGGATCACCATAGTGTCCTTTGCGGATACCAAAATGAAGATGAGCGGTAGTGCAAATTGAGCCACATCTCCCTGTGGGAGCCAGATAACCAATAATGGTTTCGCCTTTCTTCACCGGTGTTCCTGGCTTGACCAGCGGCTTTGAAGCATCTAAATGTCCGTAAACCGAGGTCACACGGGTTTCGCCGTCATAAGCACGATTAGACGGAAGCGTGTGGCTTACTAAAACTGCCTTACCAAATCCTTGACAGTCAAGTTCATTCTTATCAGAGTTGCACCTGTAGGAAACAACTCCATCTGCCATAGCGTAAACAGCCTGTCCAGCAGTCTTAGCGTCACCATTCTTATGCCATACATCAAGACCACCATGACGTTTTGATCCCGTTGAATCACTATAGCCAATTCCTCCGTTGCTTTTATCACCAACAACAAAATCCTGCCAAGGCGATAGCGGCCAAGTCCACGCGTCCGCCAAATTTGATTGTGATTGCGCCTCAACAGATGAAGTTGGCAAAGATGCGTGCAAGAGACAAAACAACGCCAATACAATCAAGGCAGAAAGCAAGTTGAGTTTCATTTGCGCTTCCTCCTATTTTAGTTGCATTCATCTGCGTCTCATTTTTTCATTCGCGCGGATTCGTGTGATTTGCGTATTATCATACCACAAAACTCACAAATCCGGTACCGCGAATCCCAAATCGTTCAACGCCTCGCGCAACTCCTTTGGCAGCGGCGCGACAAAACTCACCGCGCGTCCATCGCGCGGCAGCGTGAACGCAATCTTCCACGCGTGCAAAAACTGCCGCGTCAACCCCAGCGCGTTTTTCTTTTTGCCGTACACTGCATCGCCAACGACCGGAAATCCCAAGAACGCGAGATGCACACGAATCTGATGCGTGCGCCCGGTCTGCGGCTCAACTTCAAGGAGTGTGTACTGCGCGTCAGCCCGCTTGAGCGGGCTTGTACCTGCTGAGCCGGGCAATTCATCGCTCGGCAACCGCGCGAGCGTGCGATACACCGTCACCGCCTCGCGCGCACGCGAATAAATTCGGCGTCTATCAAGGTTCAAGTCGGCTGAAGCCGACTGCGCGTCAGTTGAGTTGAGCGTGCGATACACGGTTACCGCCTCGCGCCGTGCGCCCCGCGTTACCACCGCCATCTTTTGCCGATGCTTTGAATCACGTCCAATCGGCGCATCAATTTTGCCGTGCGGCGGTCTCACAATTCCTTCGACGAGCGCGAGATACGTTTTGTGGACGCGGCGCGATTTGAATTGCGCTTGCACATCGCGCATCGCCGCATCATTTTTCGCAACAACGATGATGCCGCTTGTCTCACGATCAAGACGATGCACGATGCCCGGTCGTTCCACACCACCGACATTCAGATTGGGGCAATGCGCCAAAATCGCGTTGACGAGTGTACCTTCACGATGACCCGCCGCCGGATGCACCACCATTCCCGCTGGCTTGTTGATAACTACCAGATCATCGTCTTCGTACAAAATATCGAGCAGAATTTTTTCCGCGCACGGCGTTGCAGGTTCCGGCGGCGGAATGTTGACAATGATCGTCTCGCCGGCTTGCACTGTGTAACTCGCTTTGCGTACCGCCCCATTGACCAAAATTTGCGCGTCATCAATCAAGCGTTGCACCAACGCGCGCGAGAGAGCAGGCAGACGCTCGGCGACGTATCGATCAAGGCGAGAGCCAGATTCGGTTGCGCGGAGAATAATTGGATGATCCATGTTCGATCATAAAATGAAAACCCCAGCACGCGGCTGGGGCTAGTGCAGCTTTATCCTTCACCCGACGGTTCCGCTTTTTCCGGCGATTCGACCGGCGCGGATTGTGCTTGTTCTTTCGGCGTCGTTAGCCACATATGCAACATTAACAGCCCCACGCCAGTTACAATCGATGCATCGGCGATGTTGAACACCGGCACGTACCGCACGTAAAGCAAATCGGTTACCGCGCCAAAACGCAACCGGTCGATCAGATTGCCAATCGCGCCGCCCAATTGCAAACCGAGCGACACCCGCACGAGCCATTGTCCCGCCGGAATCGAGCGATAGTACCACACGATGACGCACGAGACGATGAGCGCGATGAAGGTAAAAACCAAACTCAATTGCGGAAACATTCCAAACGCCGCGCCGGAATTGGTGATGTGCGTCAACACAAAAATATCTTTGAGGGGTGGAAAAATTTCGTACGTGGTATTCAAAGGAATGTTTTCGATGACCCACGCTTTACTGGCTTGATCCGCGAGCAACACCACCAGCGCAATCGTGAATAACACCAGATTGCGAAATATCATCGATGAACCTCGATCATGCCATCACCTTTAACGGCGGGCGCGTTTGAAGTTTGGCGCAGTCGATACAATGAGTTGCCGACGGCATCACCTTCAGTCGTTCCTCGGGAATAGTTTTTTTGCATCGTTCGCAAATGCCGTACGTACCTTTCTGGGCACGTACAATCGCGCGGTCGATTTCTTTGATCATCCCTTCCAAATGCCGGCGCAACGCCAGCGATTTTGCTTGCGCTTCCACTTCACTCGCGTCGTCTGCCATGTGATTGCCGGTCGTTGGGCGATCTTGCGCGAGCATTTCTTGATGCTTTAACTCTTCGACCAAACGCCGGCGTTCGCGGCGCAACATTTTCAAGGCGGGGTTTTCTTCAAGCGAGCGTGGTTCGATTTCGACCGGCTGGGGCAACTCCCGCCCGGTCACCAAGACCGCCTTCGCCGATTTCTTGGCAGTCTTGGCGGCAGACACAACTCTGCGCACAAGCGCTTTGCCCACTGTTTTTTTTTGAGACTCGTGCTTAGGCATAATTCGCCTCCAAGCGACGACTTTGGCTCATCGCTTAATCACAATTCTAAACGAGTTTGGGTTTCAAGGCAAATTTTGATTTTAGATCCTGCAACACTTTTTGGGTATGTTCAAACGCAAGCTGATTTTCGTCCGGCAAGTGCTCGAACGTAAACCAGCGATATTCATTCACGTCATCCGCCGCGCGCAACTTTCCGTCGCGGGGTTCGACAATGTAATAATGATTCAGCGTGAAAAATTCTTCGCCATCGTTGGTGTATCGATCAATGTACACGCCAAGCCAATCGATCACGCGCACATCGAGCCCGGTTTCCTCTTTGACTTCACGCAACATTCCCTCAAGTGGATGCTCGCCGGGTTCAAGAAAACCACCCGGAATATCCCAGCAATCCTTGAACGGCTCGACTGCGCGCAAAACGAGCAAAACATGATTCTCTTTGACGATCAACGCACCCGCGCACGGTTTGGAATTGTGATATTGGATGCGGCTGCAAGAATCACATTTCTGCAATTCAAATGGATCAGGATGTTGCGGCAAACGCGCACCACAGTTGGGACAGAAGTTAAGCGCCATAGTTTGACGAACGACGAAGGACGAAAGACGAACGCTTTCGTCATTCGTCCTTCGTCTTTGGTCGAGATTATTTCTTCACCAACCCAATTGTAACCTTCTCACCATCAAACCCATCTTCCACCAATGCCGCGCCTGCTGGAGCCGCGCCTGCTTTCAATTCGTCTGCAAGTGTTTCACCCGAAATGTACTCGCGCCAAATTTCGATTGCGCTCGCCAGTTTGGGCGTTGCGGCGTAATAAACCCGGATGCGATCTGAAATATCGAAATCGGCACTCTTGCGCAAATCCTGCACGCGGCGCACAAATTCGCGTACAAGTCCTTCCGCGACGAGTTCCTCGGTCAACGTCGTGTCAAGCGCGACGACAAGCGTACCTTCGGACGCGACTGCGAACCCAGGTTTTGGTTGCGGCGTGATCAACACATCGTCCGGCGCGAGCTCGATTGCGAATCCGCCAACGTTCAGCGTGAACGATTTGCCTGCGCGCACCGTTGCAACAACTTGGCGCGCATCCGCCACGTTGAGCGCGGTCGTCAATCCACTCATCACGGCTTTGCGTTTTTCGCGCGCGTCTTTTTTGATTTGCTTGTCATCCGTGTCCGGTTCTGGCACAAGCAGTTTCACTTTTTCGTTCAACGTCGCAAAGTTCGGACGCACTTGATACGTAACGAGTTCTTCTTCGCGCGTCGCGTACTCGACTGACTTGACGTTCAATTCATCCGCAACCAAATCGCGCAGATGCGTGAGCGATTCGCGTTGCGCCGCATCCGCGACGACAATCGCACGCGCAAGTGGCTGGCGCACTTTGATGCTCTTCGCCGCGCGAATCGAGTGTCCCAGGTTCACAACCTGACGCGCGATTGCCATATCGTTCAAAAGTTGCTTATCGAATTTCGATTCATCCACTTGAAGCCATTCACAGTGATGCACCGATTCGGGCGCGTTTGCATCAACCGACCGCACGAGATTTTGATACATCGCTTCGGCGGTGAAGGGGATGAACGGCGCGAGTAATTTTGTCAACGCGACAAGTACTTCGTACAACGTCGCGTACGCTGCGTGCTTGTCATCATCATCTTCCGATTTCCAGAATCGACGACGCGAGCGGCGCAAGTACCAATTGCTCAAATCGTCGATGAACGGCTCGACCGCACGCGCGGCAGTCGGCGAATCGTAATTATCAAGCGCGGGCGTCATCTCCGCGATCAGGGCTTGCAATCGCGCGAGAATCCAACGGTCAAGTTGATTGACGGTTGACGGTTGACGGTTGGCTGGCGACCACTTGTCGAGATTCGCGTACGTCACAAAAAACGAATACACATTCCACAACGGCAACAAGAACATTCGCCGCGTTTCGTCCGCCACGTGATAGCCGAACAGCATATTCGTTTCGTAGCGCGTGCGCGCAAACATCCAGCGCATCACATCTGCACCAATCGTTTCGGCAGCTTCGTTGAACTCGATCATATTCCCGGAGGATTTGTGCATCGGGCGTCCGTCTTCGGCAAAGAGCGTACCGTACCCCATCAACGCCTTGAACGGCGGTTGACCGGTCATCGCGGTTCCCATCGCAAGGACGGAATAGAACCAGTTGCGAAATTGTCCAGGAAATGATTCAGTGATGAAATCGGCGGGATACCACTGTTCCCAGTATTTGTGATCGGTGCGATAGCCCATCGTTGACATCGTAACGATCCCAGCATCGAGCCAGGGATTGCCGACATCTTTGATGCGGGATGTTTTGCCGCCGCATTTTTCGCATTTGATTTTTACTTCGTCGATGAATGGGCGATGCGGCGTGTGCCCATTGAATTTATCCCAGCCCTCGACTGCGCGCGTCTGCAATTCATCGCGACTGCCAATGACATTCGCGTGTCCGCATTCAACACATTCCCAGATCGGAAGCGCGAGCCCCCAGTAGCGTTTTTTCGAAATCATCCAATCGTGCATCAAGCGCAACCAATCCATCTCGCGGTCGTACCCGAATTGTGGAATCCAGCGAATCTGGTCAACGACATCCATAATTTGATAACGCAGCGAACGCGCTTTTTCTTCGCGCGTGATTTGCTCGCGCGGCTTGTCGTATGTTTCGCCCATACTGATGAACCACTCATCCACGAGACGGAAGAGCAATTCGGTTTTACATCGCCAACACGTTGGATAACGATGTGTATAATCTTCTGCACGATAGAGCAAACCTTTTTGCGTCAACGATTCGATGACGCGCGGCGCAACATCGAACGCGCTCATTCCGGAAAACTCGCCAAAATTTTCGATGAACCCCCCGTTCTCATCGATGGGCGCGACGACCGGCAAACCAAATTCCTTGCCGAGATGAAAATCTTCGGCGCCACAACCGGGGGCGATGTGAACGAGCCCCGTGCCTTCCGCATCGCCGACATCTTTCCACAAGATGACGCGATGCGCTTGCACTGAATTCGTTCGCGCGTTGCCAATGTGATTGCGCAATTCGGCGGGCGCGTATCCGCCGACGATTTGTTGTGCGGGTAATTCATCGAACGGACCATCGTACGTCCATCCCTCCATCGCCGCACCTTTCAATTTGTCGAGAACTTGATAATCACCCTTGAGCATTTTCGTCGTACCTTCGGACAAATAGTACACATCACTACCCTGTTTCACTTTCAAGTACGTGAGTTCAGGTCCAACTGCAACCGCGACGTTCGAGGTGAGCGTCCACGGCGTCGTCGTCCACACGAGCAAATATTCGTTCTTGCGATTGCGCAAGGGCAAGCGCGCGGTGATACTGGGATGCGTGAGGTCGGGATAATCCTCGGTGCTGATTTCATGCTCACTCACGCCCGTGCCGCAACGCGCGCACCACGGCATCACGTCCGTGCCTTTGTAAAGCCAGCCGTTCTCTGCGCACTTTTTGATGAACGCCCAAATCAAATAATTGTTCTCGTCGCTGAACGTGAAGTACGATCCGCCGAGTTGCGGCAGACCTAGTTGTGCGACGATTTGCTCGACCGTGCCGCGCACCCTGCCGTGCGGTCCATGGAGTTCGATGACTTGGTTCGGATTCTCGCCCAGTTTCTCGCTCAACATTCGCAGAGTGTCCGGATTGTTCCAATCCATCCACATTCCAAGCCGGACGGATTGTTCGGTTTGCACCGCCGAATAATTCAGCACGCGTTGCTTGCACAGAATCACGAACGGCGCAAGTCCGTACGCTTCGATGTCGCGTTTCGATTTGAATCCCAAGTCTTTTTCAACATTGACTTCGACCCACAACCCTTGGCAATCGAAACCGTTTTGCCAACGTTGATCGAATCCTTGCATCGCTTTGTAGCGCTGAAAAATATCTTTGTACGTGCGTCCCCACGCGTGATGAACACCCATTGGATTGTTCGCGGTGATGGGACCATCCACGAACGACCATTTTTTACTGCCCGCGCGCAACTTGCGTAGTTTGTTGAATGAATCGTTTTCTTTCCACCAACGCAGAATATCGCGCTCAAGTTCGGGAAAGTTGGTTTTACTGGATACTGGTTTGAACATAGCTGACTCCATTATCTTACCACAGAGGGCACAGAGAACACAGAGAAAAAATAACGCCCTGTGATCTCTGTGCTCGGTGGTGAAAAATCATTCCACCACAATCCTCAACCGCTTGTTGATCTTGCCCTTGCTCTCGTGCCCCACGACCTTGATGCGCCCAACCTCGCGCGTATTCGCAACGTGCGTGCCGCCATCTGCTTGCAAATCGAGTCCGACGATTTCGACCGTGCGGACTTCTTGAATGTCCGACGGAAGCAAATTGATTTTCGTGCGAATCAAATCGGGAATCGCAAACGCTTCGATGCGCGGCAAAATTTTCACGCGAATGTCGCGCGCCGCCGCAATTTCGATATTCACTTTTTCTTCGACATCGTGCGCGAAATCTGCGCTCATCCGCTCCAACTCAAAATCCATTCGCGCCGCGAGCGGTTCCATATCCCCGCCCGTCACGCTGACGCCGTAATCGCGGAACATCGTGCCGCAAAGAATGTGCAATGCGGTGTGCGTCCGCATCAACTTGTAACGCCGCTCCCAATCGATGACGCCGTGAACTTTCGCGCCGACCGCAAACATCACCGCGCGGTCGAGTTTGTGCCACACTTCCCCGGCTTGCTTTTTCACTTCGAGTACTTTGTACTCGTCGTCGCCGACGCGCAATACCCCTTGATCGCTTGGCTGTCCGCCGCCGCGCGGATAAAACGCCGTGCGGTCAAGCGACACCTGATCACTGTTGACGGCAGTAACAATCGCATCGAATTCTTTCAAGTACGCATCGGATTGGCAAAGTAGTTCAGTCATCTCGACTCCATTTTCGATTTCAGATTTTAGATTGCAGATTTCAGATGGCTTGCGGTGATGGCTCAATCTGAAATAAAAAACCACTCATCCTCAAGGGACGAGCGGTTGCCCGTGGTACCACCCTTTTTAGGTAATTGGGTGATTGGGACATTGGGCGATTGGACGTTTTCTAATCACCAAATCACCTAATCACCTAATCACCAATTTACCTCACTTTGCCGAGGACCAGCATCCCCGCGTATTGCTAACGAAGCACGACTCCGTCGCAATCTACTTGTCAATGAGTTGGCTCATTGCTTTCGTTGCGCCGCTCCGGAAGGATTTTCCGCAAGATTCGCGCATCCGACTCACACCAAACTCGGACTCGCTTGGCGTTACGCTCGCGTACTCGTTTCCATCATTGCGTTTGCTAACCCAAGTATAGTCAAACCGGCGTCGAATGTCAAACGATTTGATTTTCTCGCGGTGCGTTGATATAATGAGGACAAGTTCGCGCAACGCACACCGGAGGAGGTATGCGAGAATTTCGAGGCAAAGTCGCCATCATCATCGGCGTGATTTACGTAGCATTCGTCGCATGGTCGTTGTACGGCGCGGTTGCGCCGATCGAAACGTACCTGTTTCGAATGGTTCATCTCGGTTTCATTTTTGCACTCGCCTTTCTTGTTTATCCCCTTTCGAAAAAATACGATCGCTGGACGCGCTGGCTCGACGTTGCTTTTGCAATTCTGGGCATCCTCACGATTGCGTACGCGCTTGTCGATCTCGACGCCTTCATCCGCCGTTCGACTCTGCCCGATCCTCCCGATTTGTTCTTTGGTCTCGCCGCCATTTTGCTCTTGATCGAATTATCGCGCCGTGTTGTCGGCAACACCTTTACACTTGTGCTTGCCGCTTTTCTTCTTTATATTTTCTTCGGTCCACTGTTTCCCGACGCCATCGCGCACAAAGGGTACGACGCCGATCGTTTGGTCGGTCATATGTTTATGACGCTCGAAGGAATTTTCGGCGTGCCGTTATCGGTGAGTGTTTCGTTCGTGATGTTGTTCGTCGTCTACGGTGTGATGATGGATGCGGCAGGCGCGGGACAATTCTGGCTCGAACTCTCGCTCGCGTTGATGGGACGCAGTTCGGCGAGCGCGGGACGCGGCGCGGTTGTGACAACGGCGTTGCTGGGCGGACCGCAAGCGAGCGGCGTTGCGACGACAATGTCCGTCACGCCGATTATGTGGCCCATCTTGAAAAAAGCCGGCTACTCGCCGAATATGGCGGCGGGCTTGGTGGCGGCGGGCGGCATCGGCGCGGTAATTTCGCCGCCGTTGATGGGCGCGGCGGCATTCTTGATTATGCAATTTCTCCGCGTCTCGTTTTGGGATGTCGTCGTGATGGTTACACTGCCGACGTTGTTGTATTACATCGGCACATTTTTCATGGTGGAGTTTGAAGCGCGCAAACACAAATTCGCGCCACCTGATTCAATCGGCAAATCGCTGGGTGAGGTGATGCGAACGCGCGGTCATCATTTGATTTCGCTCGCGGTTTTAATCGCGTTGCTGGTGCTGGGACGTTCGCCGGAAGATGCTGCGCTGTGGGCAATTGCCACCGTCATCGTGACGAGTTTCTTGAGCAAAGATCGCAACGAGTGGCTCTTTCCCAAACGCATCTGGCACGCAACCATCGAAGGTGCGAAGAATATGTTGCCGGTGGCAATTCTACTCGCGGCGGCAGGGTTGATCGTCGGCGTTTTTTCGCTCACCGGCTTGGGTCTGAAAATCTCGAACATCATCATGTCGGTGAGCGGCGGCGTGACGATTTTCGCATTGCTACTCGCGCTGCTTGCCTCGTTCATCATCGGATTGTCGTTGCCGATCACCGCGACGTACATTATGACCGTTGTGATGGTCGCGCCCGCGCTCGTCAAAGTGGGCGTGCCGGAACATGTTGCGCACTTGCTCGCGTTTTATTTTGCCGTGCTCTCAGAAGTATCACCACCGGTGGGGCTTTCGCCATCGGCGGCGGCGGCGGTGACCGGCGGCAATCCGTTTGGCGCGATGATGCATGCGTGGAAATATTCTTTGCCCGCGTTTCTCGTGCCCTTTTTTTTCTCGGCGACCAAAGTTGGCGCGAATTTGCTGATCGTCAATGCAAATTGGGGCGGATTCATCGAAGCGACAATTACTGCAACGCTCGCGCTCTTTTTCCTTGCGCTCGGTATCGTCGGATTTTTCCGCGGCGCGATGCACTGGCTCGAACGCGCGATTCTGATCGTGATCGCGTGCGTGATGGTTTTGAATCCGGTCAATCTATCGATTGCCGGGCTTGTGCCGGTTGCGCTCGCGCTGTCTGTCATTGTTCGTAATTTCTTGACGCATCAACCCAAACTCCGGACAGATTGGTCCAACTAAATTCTTTTCAGGAGGAGAAGAGATGAAGTTCAAAACGCTTTTGTTCGTGCTTGTGATCGTCGCGGTGTTGGCGGCTTGCGCACCGGCACCAACCCCCGCCCCCACCGCCGCCCCACCGACCAAAGCGCCGGCGTCGTCCGCCAGTTCGGTCGTGTCGAGCGCGCCCGCGCCAACCGTCAAGCCAACTGATGTGCCCAAGCCGGCGGAAAAACTCGCGTTCAGTTTGGCAACGGGCGGCACCGGCGGCGTGTGGTATCCGCTGGGCGGCGCAATCAGCGGCGTTGTCAAAAACAAAGTGCCAAACACGGAAATCACGGTTGAAGCAACCACAGCGGCAACCGACAATTTAAAGTTGCTCACCGCCAATAAAGCCGGGATGGCATTCGCGTACGATTATCACGCCGGCTGGGTCAACGCGGGGACGATGCCCGGTCTTACAGGCAAATTCAACGTGCGTATCGTGATGGCGTTCTACGAACAACCGTTGCACGTCGTCACAAAAGATGGCACCGGCATCAAGACGCTCGAAGACCTCAAAGGGAAACGCGTCTCCACCGGCGCACCGAACAGCGGAACGGAAGAACAAGCCGGCTACGTCTTGAAAGCGCTCGGCATCGATTGGGACAAGGATCTCAAGCGCGAGAAACTTGGCGCGGCGGAATGTGTTGCCGGACTCAAAGACGGCAAACTCGACGCGTTCTTCTGGAGCGGCGCAGTCCCCACCAGTTCGATCATCGATTTGTCCAACACCCCTGGCTTGAAAATGGTCTTGTTGCCGATCAGCGGTGAATTGGGCGACAAGATTATGAAAGCCAATCCCGGCGTCTTTCATTCGACCGCGTTCAAGAAAGCGTCGTACAACGGCGTTGACGCTGACGTGCCAACCATCGGCATCACCGCCGTAATCCACACGATGGACACGTTCTCCGAAGATCGCGTCTATCAAATTGTCAGCGCGCTCTTTGCGAATATGAACGATCTCGCCGTCGTGGCGAAAGAAGTCAAGGAATTGACGCCGGAAAAATCACTGGCGCAACTTGGACCTGAAGCGCAAAAACTTTTGCACCCGGGTGCAGTCAAATTCTTCAAGGAAAAAGGTGCGCTCAAGTAAAAACGCAGGAAACCCGTTTTCAAAAAGAAAACGGGTTTCTCTCTTATGGCTTTTGCTAATTGGCGTGATTCTCGTTTGGCTCGCGTTCCAAATACCGATGCCGGGATTCACGCGCCTGAAATTAACAAACACCGAAACCGAACGCGAAATTTTTTCTGCGATTCTACGCCACGGTGAGCCGATTACTTTGACGTGGCGCAACTCGCTCTTCAATCTCGATGTCACCGAAACGTTTGTCGCAGAAAACGGTCGGTTGATTCAAACCGGCGTCACTTTCGCCGACCCACGCGGTTCGCCGCCGCCGATCGTTTCGCCGGAAGACGTCGACGATTTGTATCACACCGGCGGCGCGTTTTCCGCGCAAGGAATGCGACGACCGTTCACCCGCATCGCGTATCGCGTTGGGGAAATCGGCGAGCCAAAGATGACGATTGGCGCGCGCGTGATTGTGTTCAAGCAAATAGTCGGCTTTGGCGGTGGAATCGAATTGACGACTCAGCCAATCCATCCACTTGAATTACTATCTGACGTTACGCAATTTCACCGCTGAGAACGCAAAGTTCGCAGAGAAAAACATTGGAAAATCTCGGCGTTCTCCGCGTGCTCTGCGGTAAAATCAATCTGTATTGCGTAAGGTGAGTTACTATATCAAAAATAATTTTGCGGACTGCCAGCCCCCAATGCCGCCATCAATTTAATACGCGCCTTTTGTCCGTTCAAACCATTGGCAAACAAACATCCAATTCTTTTCAAATCACGATGCGCGCCAACGTAACCATAACGATCTACCGTCCGCCCGGTTCCCACGCGCGATGTAATAACGATTGCCACACCTTGCTTGACCGCACGCTCGATGGTGGGCAACCACCACGGCGGCACGCGCCCGCCGCCCAGCGTTTCCAACACGATGCCTTTGGCTTCAACGACATCGACAAGATATTCCAAAAGACCATCGCTCATACCCACGACAAGTTTCAACAACGACACATTGGATTCAAGCCGTGTTGCCGGGATAAATTCACGATGCGTCGGCTTGCGCGCGATTCTCACGCCGGCAAAATCGATTCTGCCGATGGCACCAAATTCCGGCGAGAGAAAAGTTTCGAGTGCGGTCGTATTTGTTTTAGTTACATCGCGCGCCGCGTGGATTTCATCGTTGAACACGACGAGCGTCCCGCCATCGATTGCCGATTCATCCGCCGCCACCCGAATCGCCGACGCGATATTTGCCAAACCCTCGTACCCCAACTCCGAAACCGTTCGCATCGCGCCGGTGAAGACAATCGGCTTGCGCGTGTTGATCGTGATGTCACACACGTACGCCGATTCTTCCAGCGTGTCGGTGCCGTGCGTTACGACAACACCATCGACCGCATCAGCGGCGACGAGCGCGGCGACCCGGCGCGACAAATTCCAAATGTGATCAAGTGTAAAATGCGCGCTGGGTAGATTTGAAAATTCTTCAGTCACCACCTCAACGTCGCGCGGAAACGCATCGCCAAAATCCGAACCGCGCAACGCCGGCACCGCGCCGCCCGCTTGCGCATCCGCGCGCATCGCAATCGTACCGCCCGTTGTTAGAACGCAAACTCGTTTCATGTTTCAAGTTACAGATTGCAGGTCTCAACTTTCAACTTGAAACCTGCAACCTTAAACTGCGCTATCCAACTGAGATGATCGGAATATCCGCCATCGTCACCAAGCCCGGCGCGCCAGCCACAACGCGTCGCACACAATTCGCCGCGACCGCCGCCGTCGACAGATCGCCGTGCACGCCTTTGACGAGCGAATGGATCGCCGGCTTGCCGTCGATCATCACTTCATCATAACCTTCGCCGGCATCGACGCACATTCGCAAATGCAATTCGATTACCTTCTCGCCTTTGACGTACCCCAAACCGTACTGTTCGACGCCGGTGACCAATCCCGGCTTGACCTCAAAGTATTCGGTCTTGATCGTCTGTGTCGCCACCACCGGCTCAATAGTTTCTTCAACGCGATCGATTTTCCAACGCAACGCAGAGCCAATCAGCCACACCGATTCCGTCAAGCCGACGTGACGAATTTCTTTACCGGCTTTTGCTTTGAATTCAGCGACCGTCATCCCAGTTCCGATTTTCGCTTGCAACGGCTTGCGTCGCTTGGATGCATCGACGACACGCTTGACGCGAATCGCTTTAATTTCTTGGCACACGCCGGTTAATAGAATCGGTAAAGTGTCCATCATAAAGCCGGGATTGATGCCGGTACCGAGAACGGTAACGTTGTGTTTTTTTGCCAATGCGTCGACACGCTTGGCAATCGCTTTTTGCCCCCAAGGCATCGCCAATTCTTCACACGTGGAGACGATGTTTTTGCCGGCTTTGATAATCATCGCCAATTGTGGTTCGGCTTTCGCCAAGGATGACACGGTGCAGTGCATCACGACATCGGCGTTTTTCTCCAGCACCTTCGCCGCGTCGTCGGACACTCGCACGCCTAAATCATGTTCCAAGCCGATAATTTGTCCCAGGTCTTTGCCCACTTTTGCCGGGTCGATGTCCACCGCGCCGACGAATTGGAAATCGGGACGCTGGGCAATCACGCGCGCGACGCCTGCGCCAATCGGTCCCAAGCCAAACTGAATCACTCGAATCTTTGTCATTGTGAATTCTCCTTTGAAATTGCGTTGTCCTTCGACGAACGCGCAAGCCCGATTATAAAAGAGAAACCCGATTTCTCCAAGAAATCGGGTTGCAGATTCAGCGCGTTTTTGCGGTGAGCGTTTGGTAAATCCTCAGCAAATTACTCCGGTGCAACTGCTTGACCAAGCCATCAAGGGCAATCGACGAATAACCACACGATTCCAAACTGATTTCGTTGATCAAGCGTTCCTTCGACATGCGGGTTGAAAGTTTGGCTTTGACCTTTTCGTAAATCGTATCGAGATACGCCACCCCTTGATCGAGCGTCTCGTCGATCTCGCCTTTCAAGAGCACCTCGCCGTGACCTTGCACGATGTTCTCCAGATTCATTTGCTTGATCATCTTGAGCGTTTCTTGCAACTGAACACGCTCGCCCCAGAAAATGTACGGCAAAGGCATCACAGCGTCCCCGGCAAAGAGAATCTTGTCTCCCTCAATATAAACTCCAACGGCATCCAACGTGTGACCGGGCAAGGGCATCAAGCGAACCGCGCGCTCACCCAGTTGAAACGTGATCTTGTCGGGAAAGGTAATGTTCGGCAAACGCAACACGACTTCGGCAAGTTCTGGCGTTTGTTGTTTGGCTTCCGCCAGATTTTTTTCACCGGTCTTGCGCATCGCTTCCCGGCATTTCTCGCTGGAGACAATATCTGCTTCTTCAAAAAGATAGTTACCATACACGTGATCGGCGTGATGATGCGTGTTGACAACATAGCGAATCCCACGGCGGGATTCACTGCGCAAAAAATCGATCATCTCGCGCGTCTCGCGCGGAAACGGCAACGTGTCGATTACCACCGTGCCTTCGCTGGTGATGATCGCGCCTGCCGTGGCTTGCGCGTATGCCTCACTGGTAAAAACGTAGACGTTGTCCGTCACGCGTTCTTTACGCATCCCCAACCTACTCCCAAGACCTCATGCTTAAGCGGTGCGGAGAATAACACACTTGAATAACCACTGTCAAGCCCCCTAATAAAAATTTCAGGTTTCAAATTTAAGATTGCCGCTGACAAGATCGACCATCCCAAATCTGAAATCTGAAATATGTTTTCTAGAAAAAACGCAATCCCCACCGCGCCGTGTATGCCCGAAGTTGTGAACCCGCTTTCGCAGGTGGGAAACTACTCATCGAGTGGTCCGGTCTCCGTACGGAGCGGGCGCGCTCTCAGCAGAAGTCGTCTCCCGATGTGTAAACGTTGGCTCAAACGCCGGATGGCATATCACGTACACAGCAGGGTTGCGCTTAGAATGCTAACACTATTGAATCGAAAAGTCAAATGGGAATTTGTTCCCCGAGCGTCCAACCGGCAAATCATTGGCGCCGCTCAACGACGTCGGCAACGAAACTCACTTTAAAATTTTCGTTGCTGCTTTTCTCATAGCTGAATCGACAGCCGCAGTTCTTTCAACTGCTCCGCGCTGATTGCCGACGGCGCGTCTGTCATCAAGTCTGTCGCGGCGGCAGTTTTCGGAAATGCAATCACATCTCGAATACTGGGTTCGTCGCACATCAAGGCGACCAGGCGATCGATGCCGGGTGCAATGCCGCCGTGCGGCGGCGCGCCGTACTCGAACGCGGTGAGCATGTGCCCGAACCGAGCGAACGCATCCTCGCGCGAGTATTTTAAAATCTCGAGAATTTTTTCTTGCACATCACGGCGATGAATCCGAATACTGCCGCTGGCAAGTTCAAATCCATTGCACACCAAGTCATAGCAATTTGCGCGCACGCGACCTGGGTCGCTATCGAGAAATTGCACATCTTCCGGCTTGGGCGAGGTGAATAAATGATGCGTCGCATCCCAGCGATTTGTCTCTGCATTCCACTCGAACAACGGAAAATCAACAATCCACGCAAACGCCATCAGCGCTTGATCCACGAGATTCAAGCGGCGACCGAGTTCCAAACGCAACGCACTCAACGCAGCGGCGACGATTTGCGTATGATCGGCGACGAACAAGAGCAAATCGCCCGGCTGTCCTTGCAATCGTTCGATCAGCGCGCGCATTTCGCCGTCGTTCAAAAATTTTGCAATCGGTGATTTGATGCCTTCGGCAGTCAAAGCAATCGTCGCGAGACCTTTCGCGCCTTTGGCTTTTGCGCTCTCGGTCAGTTCATCGATTTGCTTACGCGTGTAATTTGCGCAACCTGGGACGCAAATGCCCTTGACGTGCGGCGCCGACGCGAACACCTGGAATTCAGTCCGATGGGCAATTTCAGTTACATCGGTCAGCTCCATTCCAAAACGTAAATCCGGCTTATCGCTGCCAAAACGCGCAATCGCGTCATCGTATGTCAGACGTGGAAAGGGTGAGAGCAGTTTTTTATGCGGCACAACTGCGCGAATCATTTCGGTAAAGCATCCTTCGATCAGATTCAGCACGTCATCCTGTTCGACAAACGCCATTTCCAGATCGAGTTGCGTGAATTCCGGTTGACGGTCGGCGCGCAAATCTTCATCGCGGAAACAACGCGCGATTTGATAATAGCGGTCAAAGCCAGCAACCATCAACAATTGTTTCAGTTGCTGGGGCGATTGCGGCAATGCGTAGAATTGCCCGGGATGCACGCGACTCGGCACGACGTAATCGCGCGCGCCTTCCGGCGTGCTCTTGATCAGAATCGGCGTTTCGATTTCCGTGAATCCGCGCGCGTCGAGATAATCGCGCATGAACTTGATCGCGCGATGGCGAAGCGTCAGATTGCGTTGCAACCGTTCGTGCCGCAAATCGAGAAAGCGATATTTGAGTCGCAATGATTCGTCGACATTTTCTTCGACGTTGATGAGGAACGGCGGATTTTTGGCGTCGTTCAGAATTTCAGCGTGAGTTACATTGACTTCGATTTCGCCGGTGGGCATTTTGCGATTTTCTTGTCCGGCGGGGCGCGCGGCAACTTGACCAGTAACGCGCACGACAAACTCGGCGCGCAGATCGGTCGCGAGTTTGTGCGCGGCGGGCGCGGTCGTCGGGTCAAACACGATTTGCGTCAAGCCAAAGTGGTCGCGCAGATCGATAAAACTCAAACCGCCGTGATCACGTCGCCGATGTACCCACCCGGCAAGAGTTACCGTTTTACCGATGTGTTCTGTGCGTAATTCACCGCACGTGTGTGTTTTCAACATCGCATCGCCTCAAAATGATTTCTAAAATCGAATTCCTCCGCAGACTAGACTGATTTCGCAGAAAATCTATCTGTGGAAACTGCGGATAGTTTTCTTGAATTACATCGGAAAGGGTGGCGACATTCCGACCACTTGCCACCAAACCCACGCAATTGGGGGACCGATAATGCGTCCCAGGATGTTCGTGCCACCAAATCGATCCGACAGAATCAACGCCATCACGATAACCAAGCCGATAATTTCAAACCGGGCGATGAGATAATACCATTTGTCTGGGAGAATGATTTGCCACAACCGCGAGCCATCGAGCGGGTTGAACGGGATCAGATTGAAAATGGCAAGTGCAAAACAAAGCCAGGTTGTGTACAAGACGATGCGGCCGAATGAAAAAAATTGCAATTCGGGCGGCAGAAAATCGGTTTCGATCCAGCGCTCCGGCAAAAATGAAAGCAGATGTAACCGCAAAGGAATGGCAAGGAGCAAGCCGAGCAAGATGTTAGACAATGGACCAGCAATCGCGACCAACGCCATTCCAATTTTCGGATTCGGTTTCAACTTTGCCGCGTCGATCATCACCGGTTTACCCCAGCCCAGACCGATGGTCAGAATCATTAGCGCACCAATCGGATCAAGATGCGCCAAGGGATTGAGCGAGAGCCGCCCGGCTTTGCGCGGCGTTTCATCGCCGAGCAGGTACGCGGCAAGCGCGTGACTCGCTTCGTGAATCGTCAACGCAATCAATAATGCGGTCAGCAGATAAATCACTTCGGGACCCAAACCAGCCAACAACATACTCGTATCCTTTCAGGGAAAAATCGCGCCTTGCGTTTCGCCGTGTTTGGTACGTTTATCATAATCGATATTGGCGCGATCGATCAGATCGAAATTTTTGCGAAACAAGTCTTTCAAACGATTTTGCAGTACCTCGCAATTTGCCGCCGCCGGGATACGGTCGAGATCGCGCTGATAATTTCGCGCACCGTCGTATGCGAGTTTTACATGTTCATTTTCATGTGCAATGGTGTTATCGATAAATGTGCGCCACCGCTTTTGCACATCTTCCGGTGCGTCGACGGAAACAAGGGTGGGCAATGTCATCGTTACTGCAACCGTCACTTGCGCGCCGGTCAATGCACAATCGGCGGACGACGCTTTCCAAGACCAATCACTCGTGAGATACCAATCGGTGCGCGCGTAATAACGCGAACCTGGCTCGTGCGGGTCTAGCATGGCTTGTGCGTCCAACGCTTTAGAAATTTCATCGAGCGTTTTCCCCGCGACGTTGTACGTCACCACAGTAAACTTCGTTTCGTACTTGATCCGCGACGAAACGCCGATGACGGTTGGCGTGGGAATGACGATGTTGAACAGATTGGCGCGGGTCGCCGTGCGTCCCGGCGGATCGAGCAACGGTAATGGCGTGCCGGGTTGAATCACCAGAGTATACGTCGGCGCGGGTGTTCCCGTCATCGTTGGCGGAATCGTCACACGATAAATTGGCGTCGGTGCCTCGTTCACACCGCGCGCGACCGGCGTTGGGCTGAACGACCATGCCAGTATTCCGACGCTAATCGACAACACGACGCAAATGCACAATAAGAGAATTCCGCCAACTAGCCAAAACCATCGTGAAGACGAATTCACTTTACTCCTTGATCCGTCCGTCGCGCACGCGAACGATCCGCGACGCTGCGCGCGCAAGCGCTTCTTCGTGCGTAACCAACACAATCGTTTTGCCGGCGCGATTCAATTCTGCGAGCAACGCAACAACGCGCTCGCCGGTTTCTGTATCGAGATTACCGGTCGGTTCATCGGCGAGAAGAATCGGTGGATCGTTGACAAGCGCGCGCGCAATGGCTACGCGTTGTTGCTCGCCGCCGGATAATTCCGAGGGTAATTGCGTGGCGCGTTCTTTGAGTCCGACCCGTTCCAACGCCGTCAGTGCGCGCGCGCGCCGTTCATCCGGAAAGGTGTTACGTAATTCCATCGGCAACATCACATTTTCGATTGCCGTCAACGTTGGCAACAATTGGAAAAATTGAAAAACAATGCCGATGGTTTTGCCGCGCCATTTGGCAAGCGCGTTCTCGCTCATCGCATCGACTTGCGCGCCAGCGACCCAGACCTGCCCGGCATCCGGCTTGTCGATCCCGCCAATCAAATTGAGCATCGTCGATTTGCCGCTGCCCGATGGACCTACAATCGCCACGAATTCACCGGCGTGAATCGTGAGTGACGCATCGCGCAACGCATACAACGTGCGCGCGCCCATTGTGTACACGCGCGTTACATTTTCCAATCGAATAAATCCGTCTTGCATCCAAGCCGATTCCACGTATAATCATTTTCGATTGCCGATTGCCGATTTTCGATTTTGAGCCAGATGCCATCGGCAATCGAAAATCAGAAATCGAAAATCACGTTATGCATTCTTTCCGTTTGCCCAACTCAGAATTCGAAGGTCCGCTCGATTTGCTCTTGCAACTGATCGAGCATCGCGAGATGGACATCACCCAGGTTTCACTCGCCGCCGTTGCCGATCAATATCTTGAAATGATCAGCGCGCCGGGAGCGATTGAGTTGTCCGCGCTCGCCGATTACCTCATCATCGCCGCAAAACTCATTCTGATCAAATCGCGGATGTTGCTGCCGCAACCGGAAACCGCCACCGCCACCGAAGAAACGCCCGGCGATGATCTGGTGCGCCAATTGCGCGAATACAAAATGTTCAAGCAAGTCGCACAATTTTTGCGCGAGCGGAATCAAAGAGGGTTGCGAACATATCCCCGCACCGCGCCGCCGCCGCGCCCGCATCCCACAACTTGGAAAATCGAAGGTGTCAGCGGCGACGATCTGGCAAACGCGTTAATGCGCGCGCTGCGCATCCGCCCCGATCTGCCTCAAGGCACGCTCACAGTTCCGCTTTCAGTTTCCATCGATCAAGAAATTGAGCGCATCATCGATATTGCCCGCCGCACCCCCATCGTACAATTTTCCCACCTGCTTCATCGCGCGCAAACGCGCGTAGAAATTATCGTCACGTTCCTCGCCATTCTGGAGCTTATCAAACGGCGACAGATTCGCGCAACCCAAGAAGGATTATTTGGCGAAATCGTTTTGGCGCGCCGCGACGACGCAGAGACGCCTGCCGAGTTACAAGACACGCAGGCAAGTTGGGATTACGCCGAGTAACTTCAACTTCGAACATTTAACGGTTTACTTGAAGAACAACCACGTCGAAACAAACAGACCCACCGCAATCACAAATGCGCGAATGTAATTTTGATCCACGCGTTTGGCAAGGCGCGCGCCGCCGTACCCGCCCACTATCGCGCCGACGACCATCAACAAGGCAAGATTCCACACGACCAAGCCCTTGATCGCAAAAAAGATGAAGGCGATAAAGTTGATGAATGTGCCAAGAATCGTCTTGAGTCCGTTCATCCGATGAATATCGCGCAAGCCCATCACACTGAGCGAGCCGAGCATCAGGATGCCGATTCCCGCACCGAAATATCCACCGTACGTTGCGACGAACAGTTGAAATAAAAATCCCCACACGCGTCCCAAAGAGGTAACCCGCTCTTCGCCTCCACCAAGATTGAGCAATCGATTGATCTGATCGCGGAACGCAAAAAGCAATGTGGCAAATAAAACGAGAAACGGCACAATTTCGTCGAACAGTTCCGGCGGCGTAACAACCAGCGCGAGCGCGCCAAGCAATCCGCCGATGATGCTGGGTGTTACAAGCGGAAGTAACAGGTCGCGATAAAGTTTTGTGTCTTTGCTGTACGCAAAGGCACTGCTCAATGAGCCGGGCCAAAGAGCGGCAGTATTCGTCGCGTTTGCCGGAATCGACGGCACACCAAAGCCAATGAGCGATGGAAAGGAAATGAGACTTCCGCCGCCAGCGACCGAATTGATGGCGCCGGCAATTACCGCCGCAACGAACAAAACCGCCAAACCCAAAAGATTTTCCATCGATGAAATCCCCAATCCACTTTATTTTTGAGCGGCTACGTAACGCACGATTTCGCTTGGCGCAACAAGTCCGCCGGCATCGGCGGCGTATGCCCCCGCGCGAATCGTATCGTCCTGCGCATCAACGAGCATTAGCCACACCCCGCCCGAGCGAATGTCCCAGATGTCGGGAAAACGATCCGCCGCTTGCCGCTTGAATTCCCCATCACCGTCGATCAAGACAACGGCATCCGCCGCAAATTCCTTCGCCCACTTTTTGGCTTGATCCAGATTGGCGCGCAAAACGATTTGCAAACGGACGTTTTGCTTCACCAGCTGATTATTTTGCGTTACGATTTGTCTAGCATAACCCTGACACACGCGGCACGCATCCGTGTGCGCGAAAAAATAAAGTGTCTTGGACAACTTGATGCCGCTTGCCGCCGGACGAATCGCCGCGAGCATCGAATATTCTGGGAGGTAGTGCTTTGAATCGAACCGGCGCAATCCCGGCGCATCGAATAGGTAACCGGCTTGGATGAGCAAATCTTCCAACTGCTCCATCGTCGGTTCGGCGATGACGATTTCATCATTGCCAATCACCAGCGTTGGCGTGCGTTGCATCCCAGCATTGTATTTTTCCAGCAACGCGGCGATGCTCTCGTCGTCTTCCTTGTCGCGTTCGAGAAAGCGAATTCCAAGCGCGTTCAGCCGGTCGCGGGTAATCGCGGTGTCTTCGCAAGTGTGCGAACCGTACAACCAAATCGGCAACATGATTACGTTACCTCAATCGGCAGAACGAGTGCCGAGGGATGCGTCGCATCGTGATAAATGATCGTGTCGGCAACCACCATTCGGGTTGCAGTTGCAAACGGTTCCGTCGTTCCCAGGTTTCGCATCCAGCGTGGATGCTGGCCACCCATCACCAGCAAGCGAATACGATGACCCCGCAAGAAACAATTCGCCGTTGCCCACAGATCGATGATGACGCGCACACTTCCATCCGACTGCTGTTCACCGACGCCGGGATCGACGCGCGTCAATCCATCGCAAATGTTAATCGACCGACCGTCGGGATACACATCACAAAGCCGGGCAAAAATATCGAACGACGGCGCGGTGGAGCGCGCAAAAATCTGGAGTCGTACACGACCGATCACATCGATACTTTTTTGTAAAGGCGCCGTGGTGTACGTCAACACATCCTTTCGCATCTCGAGCAATCGATTATCTTGCGCACCGGCGGACGGATGATACAACGGACCGGCAAACGTCGGCGGTGGCTCCGCCGGATCGAAATGAAAACAGTCGGGCGCAAAATGCGTGTCGGTTGATTCGAGTGATAGTGTGCGATTCGCGCGGAGATAGAATTGCGTTTCGCGCACGGGCACCGGAAAAGAAGCGTACTCGCGCCACTCGTTCGCGCCCATTACAAATAAACGTACCGGTTTTGCGCGCAATTGCCGCCGATTCTTGAGGATTGCGTCGAACCAAACGATGCCGCCGCGCAACGATTCTGCGACGCACGCCAGATCGAAATGTTTCCACGGACCAATCGTCAAGTTTGGACGATGACCGGCCGCAATCATCGCGTCGTAATCGGCGAGCAAATCGTATAGGAAAACATCGTACCAACCACCAACGAAAAATGCGGCGGCGCGCACATCCTTCATCCGCGCGCGAAATGAAACTGATTGCCAGAACGGCGCGTCCATCCGCGCGTTTCCCGGCGCAATCCATTTCCGAAAATACGGCACCGGTTCGCCCACCGCCCGCACATCGGCTTGCTCAATGGGCAATTCGTTGTACGCGCGATTGAGAATTTTGTTCACCGGTGCCGGATACAAGAAACGAAAGAAATCGCCAGCGAGTAATTTGAGCCAGTTCCCGGTGCGGGTGAGAATGTACACCCAACGGAAAATTCCCATCAAGCCAAACGCGCTACCGGTGTATGGATTAATCTGCGTGCCGGTGATGCTGGGAACCATTGCCTTGAAAAAATCGGGGGCGTCGCCGGCAACCGCCCACTGTACGTAACCGCCGTAACTCTGACCCCACATTCCCAGGTTGCCATCGAACCACGGTTGGCGCGCAATCCATCCGAGCGTTGCCAGTCCATCGCGTTTTTCATCGACGAATGGTTCCCATTTGCCTTGGGAATCGAATCGACCGCGCACATCTTGAATGATGACGTGATAACCGCGTTCAGCAAAACGTTGTCCGAAAAACATATGCAGAAATCCCAACACCCCACCTTTGAAATCGCGACCGTACGGCGTGCGTATCAAGATTGTCGGAAACGCGCTGTCGGCTTTGGGAAAATAATGATCCGCGATCAAGCGCACACCATCTGGCATCGGAACGGCAACGCCGCGTTCGACTCCAACCGCATACTGGGTTGGAGTGAGGTTGAGCCAGCGTGCCAGCCAATGTCGTCGTGTGACGTACGCACCGACACTAGAGCCTATTTCAAAAATCGAGAAATTGCCTAAAATGGGGGTATGAGTCGCCATGAACTAACCGATGACCAATGGGCAGTGCTTGCACCGCTACTGCCGAAACGCAAGCGAGGACGCGGACGACCCCGCAA
>DAOTXS010000079.1:0-2163 GCA_034435055.1 Anaerolineae bacterium
GATCAACCCAGAAGCACTTGGCGGAACCGGCGGCTCGCTTGGCTTCATCGGTAAACCCCGCTTTGGAAAAGAAGGCGTAATAGACCTTCCAGGCTTCCAGGGGGCCAGGAACTACCGCGGCGGTTTTTTCCAACAGACCTAACACTGTAGATCGTCCAAGCGGGGCTGCCGTCCATTTGCACTCTCCAAGCAGAATGGCGTGCTCGTCTTCGTTGATGGCAACCACATCGACCTGGGGACCGGGGCGTTTCCAGAATGAACCCACCCGTCGGGGGACGAAAGGTAAGCGGCCATCCTCGCCCTGTCGAAGCACCCATTCGCGGCAGAGTTCTTCAAAGCCGAAGAGCCCAACATATTCTTCGAGGTGCTGCCGAATCGTTGCCCAGACTTGCTTCGTGTATCCTTGTTCGAGTTGCGTGCGCGCGGGCGCCAGGAAACGATAGTAGTAGCGCAGGTAGGCGTCGGCGATGCGATAGCGACCTTGCTTGCTTTGATCGGAACGCGCGACGGTCGCCGGGGTCTCGCGCGTGATAATCCCCAATTGTTGCAAGGTCGCCAGATACTGGCTTGCATTCGACGTATTCATGCCACTCATGGTCGCGATTTCAGACAACCGGGTGTACCCCGCGACGATATTCTCAATGATCGCCACATAGTTGCGCGGCTCGCTCAGTTGATCGCGCAAGAGTGTCCCCGCGTCATCCAGAATGAGGCTGGAGGCGAGTAAGCGTTCCAGGTTTTCCTCAGCCGTGAGATGGGCATCGCACAAACGTAAGTAGTGCGGCACACCACCGAGACAAGCATACAAGGTGACTCGTTCGGGCATAGAGTATTCGGGGAAAAAATTGGAGAGGGCCCCAAACGGCAAGGGGTGGAGATGGATACTCTGGGTGGCGCGACCATACAAGGGTGAACGATAGGTGAGCGTCTCACGCACGATCATTCCCGCATGGGAACCACTGAGCACCAAGAAGATTTTGGACGACTGCAAACGGTGATCCCAAATCCGTTGCAGAATGCTGGCGAGCCCCGGATTGGACTCCAACACGTAGGTGAATTCGTCGAGGACGACGATCAAGCGTTGGGACTCACAACCGCGCCAGCTCATTGAAAACCAGTTCCCAACTGGTGTAGGTGAATTCCGGCGGGATGGTGGAGTGCGGAGCGATGAGCCGTTGGAGCAATTGCGAAAAGGTACGCAATTGGTTGGCGGCCCCGGTGCGATCAGCCGTCCAGAAGAGCGCTGGATGTTTGCGCTGGTTGATCCAATGGGTTAGGAGTGCGGTCTTGCCGATCCGACGGCGACCATAGAGCACGAGCATTTGTCCTGCCGTCCGCTTGTACAAATCGTCCAAGATCGCCAGTTCACGCTTGCGGTCGTAGAAAGGCATGTCAGCCCTCCTTGACGGTAGATTTGAAAGAAATGGTGTTTCTTGATTATTATAATCGTCTAACACCATTATACCTCCTTTGTGGGACGGGTCAACTTCGAGAGCCGGCGGGGTGATTCTGCCGTGCCTCCAAGCGGGAAACAGTTGCCCAATCTATTTTGATTCTATTTCCCTTTGCGGGTAGCCGGCGATTTGAACAAACGATTCGCCTTCTTCCCGATGGCTTGCGCGACCGCGTCAGGCGTAATGAATCGCGATCGCGTGCTGAGCACATCTAGGTTGCAGTACGTCGCGAATATCGTCAATCCTGTCGGACTGGCAAAGAGTCGCCACAGGTACGTCGCCGCGATATTCGCAACCATCGCGTTGATGGAGGGCGACTGATCGCCCAGCAGTGCCATTTCTGCGCAAGAGATCGCGCCTTGGGGTTGTTGCAACATCGTTTCGTCAGAACGCGTCTCCAGCAGATCGGGATGTTGCAAATCAGGTGCGGGGAGATTGATGCAGAAACCCTGTTTGGGAAGGTAGGGGAAGGCGTGTTGCAATTGACGTGCGTTCCGCGCGGCGCCAAAGAGGACTTGGCCCGTGTCTTTCCCGTTGCCACAATCAAGCCACCACAGGCGCGGTAATCCTTCTGTCCCGCGTACTCGAGTTTCTTGATCCAGTGTCTCTGCCATCGTCCGCCGCGCCGCCGCATTGTCCACACAGCCGACGAGCACACCCAGGTCGCCGTATTCGAGTTGCACCATCGCTTGGTTGAATCGTGCGACGT
>DAOTXS010000080.1:0-11888 GCA_034435055.1 Anaerolineae bacterium
TGCGACCTTCAAAGCGGCAATTGAAACATGCTTGAGCGAAATTGACATCAAACACAAGTCAGCATTAGATTCGTTGCTCACATTGAATTTTCAGACCTTCAAAAAAGCGCAGTTTATGCCCGTGTGAAGTATAGATCACTACTGCGCTTATTGTACTCAAAGCACGCTAAAATACAATGCCGGGCTTGATACTTGCATCCTGGGAGCGATACTGAATTGCTAGTAGTGCATCAACATGAAAGTGCGTAGTGGGTAAATGATTTATCGCCGTATTTGTCGGTGTTTCCACATCGGTTTTGTATGCAACTTTTTCATGTTGCTGCACTAGTGATGAACGATCATAATCATCAACGCTTGCAAGCGAAGACAGTTGGGCCAAACGCGCGAGGGCACGCGTTTCCGTTTCGGGGGGAGCAGCAGCGGAATCCGACTGACCAACCCCCAGATAACCAAGTGAGGTTTTCAGTACCGATAACAAATCAACGACGATTTTCAAAAAGCGGATCATTCACATCGATCACGTACTTCCACCAATTATTGGCAATGCCGTTCGTCGTGCCGGCCGCTTTGGGCAAACGTTCGAGCCACCACTTGTGATGCTTGCGAATATCGCCGCCGCCCCAATCCTGCGCCGTCATCGTGCGAAAGTTGGGCGGGTCCGGCAAATTGGGAAATTCAAGCCAGTCGTCCGCGCACGATGGCACCGGCGTTGGCACGCCCCATTCGTAATCGCTCTGACTGTTCGGCGCGTAATGCACGTTCCCCACGTTCGATTGCCCCGGCGCGATTTGATCGAAATACAAAAAGCGTTCATACAAATTGGGCGTGGGCTTGCTCACCGTTTTGGGTTGACGCTCGCGATTGTACGTGTAACTCAGAAATTCTTCCGACTGCCACACGCGCGATAAAATCGATTCTGCACGATGTCCGATGTCTTCTAACATTTCGCCGATGCCGCGTTGATAGTTGAAGCCCATCACATGAAATCGGCGCGGGCACGCCGATGTGCCGTTGATCGGTCCGCCGTTGGAAAAGAACGCGCCGGCACCCGCCATCGCCGATTCCCAGAAACCAAAGTACGGTCCACCGAACAACCACACTTCGTCGAATTCGCCGGCGGCTACGCGCGCGAGAATATTGTGCTGGGCGAGAATCGCCAAATAATCGACGGCATCCGGATCGTGCGCGCCGGTATTGGTCTGCGCAACTTGCAGATACTTTTGCGGCGTGTACCGAAAGCCATCGATTTTGATTGGAATTTCATCGGCAACGATTTTTTGCGCGACTTTGAATTTCACCAACCCACCGCTACATTCATCGATGTCCGCAATATAGCCGGCAATCAAAGTGTCCGGCTCACTCCACCCCATCGTTTCGATCAAGCGTTTGCCGGTTGTGGTATCAACAACCGGATCATAAACGATCACGAACACGCGCGGTTGAAGCGGCGTCAGTATTCCGCTATCGATCGGCGGCATAGTTGGTTCTGTGCCAGAACCGCCAAACAATCGCGTGAAAAAATCGAGGAACGCAGACCAAAATGATTTCGACTCGCTCATCGTGCCCCTTTCGCTAACCAATGCTCAATGGCGATTATAACAAATATCGCCGGAAATTTGTAGGGGCGTAGCATGCTACGCCCCTTTCATTAGAATTCCACCGTTACTTGCCGTGGCTCCACACGATCCTCAACGATGCGGACATCTTCTTGAATCAAGCCGACCCAGTAATACACATTCACGCGTGGCGGCTTGTCGATGATGCGAAGCGAACCGCTCACGCTGACGCGCTGACCCGGCATCAAGTAAAAATAGTCCTTGCCGTTGATCGTCACACGTTTCAAATCCTGGGTCGCTCCAATTTGCCAGCGGTACGGGTACGGTCGCCCCGAACTATTGCCATCCGCATCGAGTCCAACGCGCCACACGCCCGGCTCTTCGAATTCTTTGCGCGTGTTGAAATTTTCGCTCGTCGTATAAATCGTTCCCGGCTCGGGCCCTTTGGTTCGCAACGGCACCGGTCCGATATTTTGCACCGTGACCGTAAACGTCAATGTTCCACCCAGCGGCACGATGGATGGTCCTTGTTCAAGTCGCAAGTTTGGTACGTTTGTGGGATGCCACTCGACGCCGGAATTGGTAATCGTCGCGCGCGGAATGCCGCCTTCCGCAATCGTCAGTTTTTTGCTGACGCGCGTACGATTGCCAATGGCATCAACTGCTTCGCCGATGACATCGTACGTGCCGTCCGGCGGCGGCGTCGCCAACAAATCGATGCCGCCATCGTAATCGTACTCGTGCGCGCCGGGACAAAATTTTTCATCTTTGATACAAATCGTCGTCCGTTTTTCCGCAACCTCGTACCGTTTTTTGCCATCGGTCAAATACACATCGACGCGCGCCGGCTTGGTGAGCCAGTAACGAATGATCACGCGGTCATCGATACCGTCTTGATTGGGGGTGAAGCGATCTGGAAACACGGTAAAATTTTGCAACTCTGGCGGCGTGGAATCGGCTTGATTGATTGTCAACGATTTTTCCGCGCGGGCGATTTGCCCGGCGCTGTCCTTCGCTTCGATGACGACGGTGTATTTGCCGTCCGGCAAAACGCGATCATTTACCGCGCCGCCGAACAACGCATCGTACGAACCTGCCGCACGCGGTTGATTGATGCGAAAATTATGCCGCGTGCCTTGCGCATCGACGATAAAAATCGAAACCGTTGCCGGGCGCCCCAGCGTGTACCGAATCGTCGTCGTGCTATTGGGACTCCCGGCAAAAGGCGAGATTGCATCCGGCACGAGCGATACATTATCGAGCAATGATCCACTTGAGCACGCGGTTAGCGTAAGCAAAAAGAAAAACAAAACGCGTTTGAACAAATCTGCCTCCAGAAAATTCTTACAACGTCTTGGTTACCTTGGTCAAACCGCGCGGATGATCCGGGTCGTATCCTTTTGCGCTGGTCAAATAGTACGCGAGCCATTGACCGGGAATCACAGCAATCAGCGGTGAAAGCCATTCGTTAATCGAAACCGGCAACGCGAGCGGCGCGCGGCTCAGTGCGAGTGCCGTCGCATCGTCCGAAATCATCACAAGGTCTGCGCCGCGTTGTTTGAGTTGCTGTGCCACGTCGAGCAAATCGTCGAAGACGCGACCGCGCGGCGCGAGGAACAAAACCGGGTAACCCCCTTGAATGACCGCAATCGGTCCGTGCAAAAAATCCGCTGATGAAAAGGGTTCGGCGGTGACGTACGCAAGTTCTTTCAGTTTGAGCGCGATTTCGTACGCCGTCGCATAATTGTAACCGCGCCCGATGACGAGGCACGTTGAGGCAATTGCCCAGCGCGATGCCGCTTGTTCCGCGGCGCCGCTCAATGCCAGCGTGCGCGCGACTGCGTCCGGCACTGCATCGATTTCTTTGCGGCGCGCCGAATCTTCTGCCAAATCGGCGGACAACAACGCCAGTGCGATAAGTTGTGTGGTGTACGTCTTGGTTGCGGCAACGGTTTTTTCTTCGCCGGCGTGTTGCAAAATCACGTGGTCAGCCGCGCGCGCGAGCGGCGAGTCTGCAAAGTTGGTGATTGCCAGCGTCGGCACGTTTTGCTTGCGCGCTTCTTCAAGCACGGCAACAATATCCGGCGATTGTCCCGATTGCGAAATGCCGATGACGAGTGAATGATCAAGGCGCGGCGGTGATTGATAGATCGTGTAAAGCGACGGCGTCGCCAGCGCGACCGGCAATCGATTGAATGCCGCGAAGACGTACTTGGCGTACGTTGCCGCGTTGTCCGACGTGCCGCGCGCGGCAATCGTTACGTACTTGAGTTCGGCGCGGCGAAGCGTTGCCGCAATTTGGGCAACGTTTGCCGATTCGAGGTCGAGGAAATGTTCAAGCGCGGCGGGTTGTTCGTTAATCTCTTTGAAAAGTTGAGTGTCTGACAAAATTACCTCATTCACCTTACGCAGCGTCATTTCGAGCGAAGCGAGAAATCTCACCAATGCGCTGAAAAACGAGATTTCTCGGTCGCTGCGCTCCCTCGAAATGACATCAATCGCGTAACATCAGTTACCTCATTGATTCAATACGCGCGCTAATTCATCAGCCAGCCAATTGAGTTCGTCTTCGTTCTGCGTCCGCAAACGCACAACAAGATGTTGAAGTTGGCGCGGTGTTCCACGAATCAATACATCGACCGGGATGGTGGAACGATCATCCATTCGCGCCGGCAGAATCACCGTGCCACCCTCCATCATCATTTCTTGGTACAGAAATCGCGCCAGCTTTGCCGTGATGTGTTCGATTTTGATGAGGTGCGTTTCGCCGTGCTTTCCGTCGAATCGTGTTGACAAATCCACGCCGATCTTTTGCAACTCGGCGCGGAGGTCATTGGCGTTTTGCAAAACTAAAATGCGCAAGGCATCAAATGACATGCCGAAGGTTTATTCTTTCTGTTTGGCTTCCAGCACAACAACCTGGGTTTCGCTTGGCAAATTATCTTTGGTTACTTTGAGCGAGGCAACGGCGTTGGGTGCTTTGATCCCCATTTCTTTGAAAAACTTGAGTGGAGAATCGAGTTTGAATTTCAAATCGGCGTGGGCAAAGTGCATCGGGATGACGATTTGCGGTTCGAGCATGGATACAATTTCTGCCGCTTCGCCAGCGTGAATCGTCGAGACGCCGCCGACCGGCACGAGCAAAACGTTAACGTTGCCCAACGCCTCGATTTGCGGTTGCGTGGGCACGTGACCCAGATCGCCCAAATGGCAAATGGTCAAGCCGTCGATGTCAAAGATGTAAACGGTATTCACGCCGCGTTCTTTGCCGCCCTTTTTATCGTGTGCGGTTGGCACGCCGGTGACAAAAATATTTTTGATTTCGTACTCGCCGGGTCCATCGATAATTTTGGGATCGCCTTTGACGCCAGCCGCAAACGAGTGGCCAGGATGCGCGTGACTAATCGTTACAATATCGCCGCGCGGACGCGCAAAACTCAAGCCGATGTCTTTGCCGTACGGATCGGCGATCACGGTGCCCTCGCGTCCGCGCAATCGAAAACAAGCGTGCCCAAACCAATCGATTTCCATGTAACGCCTCCGAAAATTTTCACATCGATTATAGTCGAATCGACAATGAAAAGCAAAAGAGGCGATGCGGAAAGCATCGCCTCTTCATCGGGCATCGAGAAAAATCAGGAATTGCCGTACTCGCGCGCCAACCGTACGACGGCGCGCCGCGTAACCGGCGTGCGCGTCAAACCGTACAGCGCATTACCGCTATTGTGATTGACGCGCAGAATTCCCAGGTAAACTAAATCGTCCAACTCTTTTTGCACCGACCGCGTGGTGCGTCCGATTTGTTTGGCAATCTCGGGTGCACTGAAGCGGGAGGTGGGGCGTCGTCCAAACAAAATGAACAAGTCCCAACGTGCCAAGTTGGTTGCATACCGTTCGATGAAGGTAAATAGCTCGACGTCAATCTCTTGAGCAGGAACAAGATGGCTGGTCACGGGCAGGATTGGAGCAATTGCCATAGCTGGCTCGTGGAGTGCTGAAACATTTCTGTAAAGTCATCTTATCATTCGCATTGTTAAGGGTCAATAGTACTTGCTTACTGCTGATAGCAACTCATGGTGCTAGTTGCGGCACTAGCACCATGAGTTAGTGCCGCTGAACTACATTCACGGTTGTTCTCAATGTTCGTGTTCGTGCGCCGGCTTGTGCAAATGATGATGCGCGTGCTCTGTGCCGTCTTCGGTGTGTTTGTGCCGATGTTCGTGAATCAAATTGCACTCGATCAATCGAGCGTAATCGGAAAGTACGTCGCGCGGCGCGCCTTCGCCGGTGATTTCGTGATCCTCGCAAAACATTACCACACGATCCGCAATTTCTTCGACGATGTCGAGATCGTGCGTCGCGGTGATGATCGTCTTGCCCTCCCTCGTCAACTCGCCAATGAAATCGAGCAGCCGTGATTGACTGCGCGGATCGAGCGATGCCGTCGGCTCGTCGAGCAACCACACGTCGGGACGCAACGAGAGAATTGAGGCAAGCGCGACTTTTTTCTTTTCGCCGCCGCTCAACCGATGCGGCGCGCGGTCGCGTAATTTCGTGATGCCGAGCAAATCCATCGCCCATTCACTTCGTTCGATGATTTCACTTTTCGGCAAGCCGAGGTGCAGCGGCGCAAACGTTACTTCGTCCCACACCGTCGGTGAAAAGAGTTGCACCTCCGGGTCTTGAAACACCAAACCCACCCGACGACGAAACGCAAACGCGCGTGCTTCGTCTTGCATCGACGCTTCGGTGAGTGGTTCGCCAAACGCGTGCACGACGCCGGTTTGCGGAAAGTACAGCGCATCCAGAATTTTCAACAGCGTGCTTTTGCCCGAGCCGTTCGCGCCGAGAATTGCAATGCGTTCACCTTCACGGATGGTGAGCGAAATATCTTTGAGCGCGATCTGGTTATTGTACGAGTATGTGATGTGATCGAGTTGGAATGCCAGTTTATTTGCGTTGTCGTTCGTCATTCGTCGTTCGTCCTGATTATCTTCCCACTAGAATTGCAATTCCCGCAACGCCGATAAAAATCGCCAGCCACAGCCAATCGCTCGCTCGCCACGTCATCGCTTGCATCACCATCGCCTCGCCGCGAAAGCCGCGCGACAGCATTGCCAAGTACACTTGATCACTCAACTCGTACGATTTTGCGAACAGCGTGCCGATGCTCGCCGTCAACCAGCGGCGACTGTCTGCGCCGGACACCCGCCCGACGACGCGACTCTGCCGCGCGAGAAAAATATTATTTGTGGCGTGAAGCAAAACGTAGATGTAACGATATGTCATTCCAAGAATTAGGACAAATGCTTGCGGTACGCGCAGAACGCGAAACGCTTTGAGCAAAATCGCCCAGTGTGTGGTGAGCACGAGCAAAACTGCAATCGATACCGATGCGCCAACGCGCAGCAACAGAAACGCGGCTGTGATGATACCGGGTTGTGTGATCGCCAGATAGATGCGCGGCGACGCGGAATCGATCAGCGTAACAAGCGGCGCGCCGGGCGAGAAGGGACTGAACAGCGCGGGGAGCGCGACGACGCCGGTGAAGAACGGCATAAAGACCCAGACGCGCTTTAAGTAAAATCCCATCGGCACGCGCGAGGCAATGGCAATTGGAAGTGTGAGCAAGTACAACGCGAGGATGACCAAAAGGTTTTGCGACACACTAATCGCCAGCAACAACGCGAGTGCGCCAATCAATTTAGCGCGCGGGTCGAGCGATTGCAGTAAACCATTTTGCCGCGCGAGTTCTTCGGCGAAGAGTGTTTGTTCCAAAACGCCGGTAAGGTCGGCAAGCGTCTTTTCAAAAAATCCGCGAACCGGTTTCTGGCTCATTTCTTTTTCAATGTTTCGACAATCGCCTTTGATTCACTGACCAGCCTCGGCGACAAATCGTACGCGGCTTGGTGTTCGCGGTCGGCTTGCAATACCGCCGCGTCCGCCGAGATGTAGCCGATTACCGGCAACCCCGGTGAATTTTCGGCGATGAAAGTGCGATCCGCTTGGCTTTGGACTTTACTGCCGACCAAGTACATCGTTTCGATTTTGATGTCTTTTGCCAACTGTTTGATCTGCGCCGCCGTACCCAAACTGCGCGCCGTCGGCTCCGCGACGACGAGCAATGCATCGACCATATCCGACGTTGCGCGTCCCAAGTGTTCAACGCCGGCGTACATATCCATCAGCACGACTTCGTTGCGCTGAAGCAAAATCGTCGTGACGAGTTGTTTGAGCAAAACACTTTCCGCGCAAATGCAACCGGCGCCGCCTTGCTTGACCGCGCCGAGTTCGAGCAATCTAATGCCGCGATGCGTCACTGAGAACTTGTCGGGAATATCATCGACGCGCGGATTCATTTTGAAAATGCCGCCGTACGTCCCGGGTTGCGCGCCGGTGCGCTCGTGAATCAATTCGTGCATATCGGCAATCGGCGTGAGATTTTGTACCAACTCGCGCGGGAAACCGAGTGCGTCACCCAAACACGGCGCTGGGTCGGCGTCAATTGCCATTACTTGAAAACCGTCTGCCGCAAATGCGTAGGCGAGCAAACTTGTCAACGTGGTTTTGCCAACGCCGCCTTTGCCGGAAACTGCAATTTTCATATGTCTATATTCCTCACAAAAAATACCCCCAAAACATTATAGCACACCTTGCTCGATTGCAAACATATCGCTGTCTCACGGCTAGTAGTGCATCAACATGAAAGTGCGTAGTGGGCAAATGATTTATCGTCGTATTTGTCGGTGTTTCCACATCGGCTTTGGAGGTAACTTTTTCATGTTGCGGCACTAGCAGTTTCTTGGGTGGACGGGGCATTTGAAAACTCCGTCGGTTTGTGTTATACTTTTTGTGGCTAATCTTATTTTAATACAATACCGTCTAACGTCCTAATTGAATTAGGACATTAGACGGACAATCTATAAGCCATTAGACTGTCCGCCTAAACAGTAGTTGGGCAGCCAAGAGCAAAACCGTCTTTGATTCGCAAGGGTTCGTTTCGGGGTTGGGTTAGAAAAAGGCAGGTCAGTTTTTAGCGGCGGCGCTTTTTCAAGTCAGAGTTTGAGTCTGGTTTCAGCAAGCAGGGTTTCAAGGTCTCATCTTTCGTTCAATAGCAGTTCTTTTTATCGGCAAGGTTTCGGGTTGGTTTCATCGAGTCGCCCAAATTTGCGTCAAGGTTTTTCGGTCAGGTTTTGGTCAGTGTTGGTTTTGAAAGGCTACGTCAGTTTCGTTGGCAAAGTTCACGGTTGATTTTGCAGGCTCTCTCAATTGGCGTGTCTTTTGTCTGCAAAGTTTCGGGTAAGTTGAGTTGATAAAACTTGTCGGGTTGGTTGGCGTTGGCGTTTTTGGGGTCAAGTCAGGTTTTGCAAAAATCGGCGTTCTGGTTCATCTGTGCTCGGTCTTTGAATCGCCAGCGTGTTTGTAAGTTTGTGTTTTTCGGTCATTGGTCAAAAGCAAAGTTCGTTGTAAAATCTGGTCAGGTTGGCAGTGGTTCTGGTTTTCGGTCAGCGTTCTGGTTGGCGTAAGGCTGCCCAACAAAGCGTGCAGCCGACTGGTGGGATTCGTCCCGACTTACAGGCTTTTTTCTGGCTTCGGGCTTTTTCTGCTCCCAGCCGAATCCACGCCCGCCCACCAGCGGCTAACGCAAACCGTTAGCCGCCATCGGAAAAATTAGCGAACATGGAAAACAGCAAATCACTCATAGGCAAAGGCTTTATCGCAACGATTGTTGTAGCCGCTCTTGTCCTCCTTGTGCTTCTTGCATTGGGGTGGCGTCCGACTTCTGTTGGTATTGACGCTGGACCAGTAAGTATTGAACTTGCTCCAATGACGCCATCTCCTAATAACAATGGATCGCAAGGCGTTATTGAAGTATCACCAACACCTCAACTCATAGAAAAATTCCAAATGCTATCACTGGAATCTTATTCAGAATTATCTTCACCCGAAACAAATTTAGGTCTTGCCCCAGGTCAATATTCAGCATCTGATATTCCGTTTACGGTTGGTTGGAAAACATCTACTCAGTGTTCTCATATTCCTGAACGTCCTCAATCTGTTTTTATCGAAACAAATATCCCAAATTCAAGGTATGCTTATTTTTTACTACAAGCAGGATGGGGGTGGTCACGATACAGAGATAAAAAAATCGGCGAGATTGTTTTTCACTTCGCCGACGGTAGTTCTTCTACCACATCCCTATCTCTCGGTTACAATATTCGTGATTGGTCACGCAACAACGATAGCAATGTAGTTACGCTTGTATTTTCGCCCGATGTCTTTTCTGCTTGGGAAGGAACAGCCCCAGATGGCAGGAAAGGCGGTATAGATATGTTAACGATTAGAATACCAGCAGATAAAACTAGCCAAATATTAACAGGTATAGAGATTCTAGATTTATCTGAATCCAGTGTTGGTGACGTTGACCCCTGTATCCATGTTATTGCTGTAACAGTAAAGTATGCTGAATAACGACAGGCGGCTAACAAAGCGTGCAGCGGACGGTGGGGATTCTGCGGCATTTTCGGGCTTTTTCTACGCCCAAGCGGAATCCTGCTCTCGGAGTCTTATCTACGCCCGCCCCACCGCCGCTAACGCAAACCGTTGGGCAGGTGATTGCGTGGCTTGGTATTTTGTTCGTTGACAAATGAGCCTTGCGCGGCAGCATGGGTGAGTCTTGCCCGCACAGGTCAAATACCCGCCGTTTTGGTTTGGGCAAAGTCCATTTGGGCGGTCTGGTCTTGCCAGCGGTCGCGCCCGCCACCCGTTTTTGGGCTTTTTCGCCTTTTGGCAGGGTTCGCCCGCGATTGTTTTTTGCCTTTGGCGTTGCCCGTTTCGTCAGGCTGCGGCGGCTGGCAGGTTTTCCGCCAAAGCGGTTGGTTTTTGGCTGGCTCGGTTGGCCCGCAATGTCCGTTTTTCGGCGTTGGGTTTCCGCTCTTGGGCTTTTTCCTGGCTTGGGCGCGGCGGGCTTTTCGGTCAGGTTGGCGCGGCTGGCTCGCCAGGTCTATTGCCAAGTTTTTCAGTGGTTTTTCTGGGTTCGTCCGCGTTTTGGCGCTTTTTTCTGGTCAGGTTGTCTCGCCCGCAAAGGCAGTTTTTGGGTTTGCGCTTTCAAAAATCGGCTACGCTTGCCCGCAGGCGTCAAAACCTGCTTTTGGGTGGGACGTGGTGGTTCTGAAACCATAAAAACCTGCCCAACATTGCGTGCAGGCGGACGGGCGGGGGGCGTTGCCCCCGCCCAAAGGGATTCTGCGCCGAAAGCGGATTCGCCCTTTGGCTTTTCCCCGCCAAATCCCCCGCCCGCCGCTAACGCTCGCCGTTGGGCAACCCATCCTTGTTATTGGTGTTTAGGATTCTACCGATGCGTTATATCAAAAGGAGATAATTTATGAATTCCGAAACTATCCAAGAATCTATGCGTCTTTGGCAGGAAGACCCCAGCAAGGCTAAAGCCAAACCCACACTCAAAGGGCGCAGTGATGGCGCACAAGCCGTGCTAGAAACTGGCACATTTTCATGGCGAGCCGATTTGCCGCCCTCACTTGGGGGAACAAATACTGCGCCAAGTCCAATTGCACTTCTCCTGAGTGCACTAGCTGGTTGCGCAGTAGTATTGATTCGCGACACTTTAGCCCCTCAACTTGGAGTTCGCCTTGAATCCGTCGAAGCCAGCGTGCAATGTGAAGCGGATTTTCGCGGATATTTAGGAATGAAAGGCGCAATTCCAGATTTACAGAACATGCAAGTTACGATTCAGATTCAATCGCCTGACAGCGAAGAGAATGTAAAAAAATTGTACCAAGTTTGGCAAGAACGATGTCCGATTTACTTAGCGTTAATCAAGCCGCTACCAGTTAACTCTATCCTCGAAATCAAGAAAACATAAGTTTCTTTTTTCCATTAGTGTTCTGGTAGGCGCAAGGTTGCCCAACACGGCGTGCACATCACGTGTGGGATTCTGCGCGTTTTTCAAGCCCTTTTCTGGCTTCGGGCTTTTTTCCTGCTCTCAAGCCTTGTCCACGCCCACACGCAGATATCCCCTTCGGGGATGATGTCGCAAGCCGTTGGGCGGTTTCAATCCATATTCAGTAAAGGAGATAACAAAATGTCAACTCAGCATATTCAAGAGTCAGTAAAAAGCGTTATCAAGTACTACACTGAAAATCCTGATGAAGCCCTTGTGGAAGATAAACCTGCCACAGCAACGGTCGTGGAAGGTTTGCGCTGTCGAGCAACCAACAGCGACGGAGTTGAATTATTCAGCGATATGCCAAAAGGCATTGGCGGCGGCGCAACAGCACCAACTCCTGGCTGGTTGCTCCGAGCGGCTTTGGC
>DAOTXS010000081.1:0-25201 GCA_034435055.1 Anaerolineae bacterium
ATCCGCCGTTCAACGTGGGCGCGGATTTTTCCTTTACCGCGACAATTCCCTCTCCCTCGGAGGGAGAGGGCGAGGGTGAGGGTGACGACACGACGACGTTCACCAAAGAGCCGAGCGTGATCGAGATGAAGGCGTACCGCGATACGTGGGGACGTGGGCTGGATTCGTACTTGCAGTGGTTTTACGAGACGGTTGTACTGTTGCGCGAGTTGCTGGCGGAGGATGGAAGTATCTACGTGCATTTGGATTCAAACGTTGGGCATTACGCGAAAGTTATTCTCGATGAAGTATTCGGGGAAGAGAATTTCGATTGCGAGATTATCTGGAAACGCAAAGACGCACAAAGTTCAGCAGACACCTATGGTCTATCCCACGACATGATTTTCTTCTATCACAAGACCCGCGACTTTGTATTCAACAAGCAATTTACCGCTCTCAGCCAAGAAACCGCTGATAATTGGTATAACAATGAGGAAATCATTGAGAAAGATATTGTTAATCGCAAAGGTCAGCTTCTGAAGGCGGGAACAATACGCCGTTTCAACAAGGCAGATATTAGTGCGCCTGGTTTGAGAATTGGAACTGAAGCGCATTATGAATGGAAAGGACAGTTGCCTCCACAAGGTAGGCATTGGTCGTACAGAAAAGATGTGATGAAAAAATTGGAGGAGGAGGGTCGCCTTACTTATTCCTCGACAGGCAAAGTTTACGAAAAACGTTACCTTGATGAAAGCGTAGGCGTCCCCGCTCAGTCAATCTGGACAGACATAAGTTTTCTTCGAGGAATGACAAAACACCAAGCAAAAAGCGAATGGTTGGACTACCCCACCCAAAAACCCGAAGCCCTGCTCGAACGCATCATCCGCGCATCGTCCAACGAAAACGATTTGGTGCTGGATTGTTTCGTCGGGAGCGGCACTACCGCCGCCGTCGCAGAAAAACTCAATCGCCGCTGGATCGCGTGCGACCTGGGCCGCTTTGCGATTCACACCACGCGCAAGCGGCTCCTCTCCATCGAAAACGTCCGCCCGTTCGTCGTGCAAAATCTCGGCAAGTACGAACGGCAGGTGTGGCAAGCGCACGAATTCCAGACGGAGGACGAAAGACGGAGGACGGAAAGAGGTGCTTCCGTCATCGGTCCTTCGTCTTCCGTCAGCGCGCAAGTGCGTTACCGCGAATTCATCCTCAACCTCTACAACGCGCGCGCGATCACGGGCTACACGTGGCTGCACGGTCTCAAAGGCGGGCGGATGGTACACGTTGGCGCGGTGGACGCGCCCGTTTCCGTCGGCGATGTGCAAAACATCGTCACGGAATTCAAGCGCGCGATTGGCACGGGCAAGGACGCGCCCGCGAAGAATGGCGTGGACGTGCTGGGCTGGGATTTTGCGTTCGAGTTGAACGAGGTCGCCAAGCAACAAGCCGCGCAAGCCAACATCAACCTGCGCTTTATGCGAATCCCGCGCGACGTGATGGACAAGAAGGCGGTCGAGCAAGGCGATATTCGTTTCTTTGAACTTGCCGCGCTGGAGGTGGAGGTACGCGTAGGGGCGACCCTGCGTGGTCGCCCAAAATCAGGGCAACCACATAGGGTTGCCCCAACAGACGTAACCTTGACGCTCACCGACTTTGTCATCCCGCCCGACGATGTGCCGCAAGACGTGCAGCGCGCGATCAAGCATTGGTCGCAGTGGATTGATTACTGGGCAGTGGACTGGGACAACAAAGGCGACACATTCCACAACGAGTGGCAGACGTATCGCACGCGCAAAGCGCGCGATTTGCAATTGACCGCCGCGCACACCTACGATGCGCCGGGCGAGTACACGATTGTCGTCAAGGTGATTGACATTTTAGGGAACGACACGACCAAGGCGATGCGGGTGAAGGTGGGATAGGTGAAATATCGAATGTACGTTGACGAGGTGGGAAATTCGGACTTGGGCGCGTCCCAAGATCCGAACCATCGCTATCTGAGTTTGACGGGCGTCATTCTCGAACTTGGATATGTGGATTCGGTTGTCTTTCCTGCACTGGAAAATCTGAAACGCAAGTACTTTGGTTCGCATCCTGATGAACCGATTATTTTTCACCGCAAAGAGTTAGTAAACAAAAAACCACCCTTTGAGATATTGCATGATCCAAATGTTGAACAAGCATTTAACCATGAGATACTGATGCTATTCGGCAAACTGGAATATGTGGTCATTACCGCCGTGATTGATAAACTGGAACATCATCAACGGTATCAAGTGTGGCGCTTTGATCCGTATCACTACTGTCTCACGGTCTTGGCGGAGCGATATGTGTTGTGGCTCAAGCGGCACAGCGCGGTTGGCGATGTGATGGCAGAATCGCGCGGCGGTAGAGAAGACCGTCGTCTGAAAGATTCGTTTGAACGCGCCTGCGCGCAGGGTTCGGATTTCGTTAAACCAGAGGAGTTTACCAAGTATTTGACCAGTCGCCAATTAAAGGTCAAATCCAAGGGGAATAACATCGCGGGATTACAATTGGCGGACTTGGTCGCATATCCAAGTTTCCGCACGGTACTTGCCCGCCGTAATCATACGCCGTTGCCTGAAAAATTTGGTGGACAGATTGCGGCGATTCTCGAAGAGTCCAAATACGACCGTAGCCCATATGGAGAAATAGAGGGATGGGGAAGAAAATGGCTACCGTAGCCCCAAAGAGACACCCTCACAATTTGACATAGAAAAAACCAGTCCCCTGCAACAGGGGACTGGCGACACGCATACACCGAAGGCAAATACCTTCCACCTCCAGATAACTGGATTGGTCAAACTATACACCTGAATCGAAAATCTGTCAATAGTTTCGCGAGCCAAATTTGAGGTCAAAATCTATGCCGCGTCGCGCAAAAACCCCTGCCACTCAACTGAACCTGCTCGAACCGCGCGTCCACACCGCGCCGTGCGTCCCTGCAATCAAAGAAGCCGTGAACGAGTGGCGCGCCGCGAATTACAAAGGCGTCACCGAAACGACGCGCCTCCTGCTCAATCACTGGTTTCACACCGACCACCGCTTGCCCAACGGTCGCCCGTTCGTGTACTTTGACGCGCAAAAGTTTGCGGTCGAAACGCTCATCTATCTCTACGAAGTTGCGGGCGCGCGCCGTCACAAAGATTTGATCGAAAAGTACGCGGGCGGCAACAAGGATTTACGGCTCTTGCAGTACGACGATTTTGCGCGCTATTGCGTCAAGATGGCGACGGGGAGCGGCAAGACCAAAGTGATGGCGCTCGCGATTGCATGGCAATTCTTCAACGCCGTCGCCGAAGCGCGCGACGATTACGCCAAAACCTTTTTGCTGATCGCGCCCAACGTCATCGTCTTTGAACGATTGAAAAAGGATTTCGCCAACGGCAAAATTTTTCGCGCCGATCCGATCATCCCGCCCGAACTGAAAATCTTTTGGGATTTCGATTGCTATCTGCGCGGCGATCCCGAGCGCGCGCGTTCGCTTGGCGCGCTGTACGTCACGAACATTCAGCAATTCTACGAACGCGCGAACGATCGCGACAACGACGAACCCGAAGCAATGACGGCGGTGCTGGGAAACAAGCCACCCGCGCAAAATATCGCGGTCGAGGATTTCGACACGCGCATCGTCGCGCGCGGCGCGCCCGTGATGGTCATCAACGACGAAGCGCATCACACGCACGACGAAGCCAGCAAATGGAATGAGTTCATTCGGCGTCTGCACAATTCCCTCGCCCTTGGCAAGGGAGAGGGTCAGGGTGAGGGTTTGTTAAACGCGCAACTCGATTTCACCGCGACCCCGCGCTACAGCAAAGGCGCGTTGTTCACCTGGACCGTGTACGATTATCCGCTCAAGCAAGCGATCATTGACGGCATCGTCAAGCGTCCGATGAAAGGCATCGCCACTGGAATCCAAGAAGCCAAGTCAACCGTTGCCAGCACGCGTTACAAGGCGTACCTCACCGCGGGCGTCGAACGCTGGAAAGAGTACGGCGCGCAACTCGCACCGCTCAACAAGAAACCGATTTTGTTCGTGATGTTGAACGATACGACCGAAGCCGACGACGTGGGCGATTACTTGCAAAGAAAATATCCCTCCGAATTTGGCGGCGACAAGTTGCTGGTCATTCACACCGACCGCGCGGGCGAGGTCTCCAAAAAAGATTTGGACAAGGCGCGCCAAGTTGCGCGCGAGGTGGATTCGCTCGAAAATCCCGTCAACGCGATTGTCAGCGTGTTGATGTTACGCGAGGGCTGGGACGTTGAAAATGTCACTGTCGTTGTCGGCTTGCGCCCGTACACCTCCAAAGCCAACATCCTGCCCGAACAAACGATTGGACGCGGCTTGCGGCTAATGTTCCGCGATTTGACGACCGACTACGTCGAGCGCGTGGACGTGATTGGCAACAAAGCGTTCATCGGCTTCGTCGAGCAACTCGAAAAGGAAGAAGACATTGCGTTCGGCACGTTCGAGGTCGGCAAAGATAAACTTGTCATCGTCACGATTCAGCCCGACCCGAACAAAATGGACAAGGACATTGCCCTGCCCATTCTCTCGCCGATTCTCGCGCGCAAGAAAACGCTCGCCGAAGAAATCGCCGCGCTGGATATTGTTGCGCTTCCGCTCGAGCACATTTTGCCGCGCAAAGCCGATGATGCAATCGCTAAAACATTTCGCTACGAAGGGTACGATTTCATCACATTGCAGAAATTGATCGAGCGCGAATACACAATGCCCGAAGTGCAAACAGCGCAAGAGGTTATTTCGTACTACGCCAAGCGCATCGCGCAAGATGTGAAACTCCCCGCCCAGTTCGCCGCGCTCGCGCCCAAGGTACGCGAATTTTTGGAAACGCGCGCGTTTGGCGCGCGTGTGGACTTGGACGATCCCGTGATCATCAAAGCGATGGCGACGAACGTCGCGCAGTACGTCACGGTCAAGACCTTTGTCCAAGCACTGCGCCCGCTTGTGGTGCAAGAATTGACGCCGCAACTTTTGAACAAAGGGCGCAAACTCTCCGAAACACCGCCGTTCCCGTACTCGCGTCCGACGATCAAAGCATCGAAAACCGTTTTCAATCTGGTGCCGTGCGGCAACAAGTTCGAGCAAGCGTTCGCCGAATTTCTGCAAGACGCACCCGATCTTCGCGCGTTCGCCAAACTCCCCGAACAATTCGGCTTTGCGATTGAGTACACCGATGCGACGAACAATCTGCGCTACTATGAACCCGATTTCGTCGCGGTGGCTACCAACGGCACACATTACTTGATTGAGACCAAAGGCCGTGAAGACATTGACGTTGCCAACAAAGATCGCGCCGCGATCCTCTGGTGTGAGAATGCGACGCGGTTGACGGGGACGCAATGGCAATACGTCAAAGTACCGCAAAAAGAATTCGAGCAACTCCAGCCCGATGAGTTTGCGGATGTGCTGGTGTTTGCAAGATCGTCGACAACATTCATTTGAAAACAAACGGCTCTCCACTTTTGGAGAGCCGTTCGCATTCATGGGGCGAGAGGGAGTCGAACCCACACGGAGGATCACTCCAACGGATTTTCATCCTACTACGGTTTTCACCGCCCTCGTGATTGAGGTTTGTAGTCTGGACTTTACCTTGACCATAGTTTTCAACTTTAGGTCTCGATCGTCAAGTCTCTACACCTTCTTCTTTGCGATGTCATTGCGAGGAATGGTGTTTTTGACGAAGCAATCTCTCAACTATCTCGACTGGTTGTTTGGTCTTTCGTAATTCTAGTTTGCTGTTCAAAGCAATTTGAAAGATTACTTCGCTCTGCTCGCAATGACATTGCGCCGAAGCTTGGCTCGGGATTGCCACCGCCATTACGCGCTGAGGGTTCCCCGACTTTGACCGAATTCACGCAGAGAGTTTCCTGCTCTGATGCTCAGTGGCAAGTCCGTCGCGGCTGCCATTTCGCCATCGCCCCGTATTCGATTGTGGCGCGATTGTATAACTGGTCAAGTGAAATGTCAAAATCAGTAGGCAGAAAGCAGTAGGCAATTGTCTGCCCACTGCTTTCTGCCTACCGCCTACTGAAATTCAGTCGCCAAAACAAATTCCCAGATCGCGCCCGGTCAGAATGGTGTCACAATCCAGCGGGACCGACTTCATCCGCCGCGTCGCCTCTTCCAGCGGCACGTAATTCACATTCGGCGGGTCGAGCGCGACCATAATCCCGGACTGTCCTTCCTCCAACGCGCGCACCGCCGCCGCGCCAAAACGCAATGCAATCAAACGGTCTTGCGCATTGGGACTGCCGCCGCGCAACAAATGCCCTAGCACGACGACACGCGTTTCGCGTCCGGTCAGCTGTTGAATATCCGCCGCCACTTTTTCGCCGACACCACCCAGCCGCTCCGCGTGTCCGATGGGTTTTTCCTTGACGACGAACGATCCGCCAATTGGGCGCGCGCCTTCCGCGACCATCACAATCGAAAAGTTTCTGCCGGCTTGTTCGCGCTCATTGATCTTGTTGATGACACTCTTGATATCAAAGGGAATTTCCGGAATCAGGATGACATCCGCAGAGCCGGAGACGCCGGCATTCAACGCGATCCAGCCGGCGTAACGTCCCATCACTTCGACGACCATAATACGCCCGTGCGACGAGGCGGTCGAATGTAATCGATCCAAACATTCGGTGGCGAACGCGACAGCGGTCTCAAAACCAAAGGTGACGACTGTGCGATCCAAATCGTTATCAATCGTTTTCGGCACACCAATTACGCGCAACCCTTTTTGCGCCAGGATGTGCGCAATCGCCAGCGAGCCGTCGCCGCCAACCGAAATCAACGCATCGAGATGATGCATCCGAAACGCGCGCACCAATTCGTCCGTCCGATCGACGTGTTGGATTTGACCCGACGCATCTTGAATGGGAAATTCGAGCGGGTTGTTTCGATTGGTCGTGCCGATAATTGTGCCACCCAAATGCGTGATGCCGCGCACGCGCTCGCGCGTGAGCCGCACCAATCCACCCTCGATGTATTGTTCGGGCAACAGCAATCCATTGAAACCATCGCGGATGCCGTACACTTCCCAGCCACGATTCAAGCCGGAAAGAACTGCCGCGCGAATGACGGCATTCAAACCGGGCGCGTCGCCGCCGCCGGTGCAAATCGCAATGCGTTTGATGGAAGACACAGACATATTCACCTCAAGTACAGTATATCACCAATACTTTGAAAATAAAAAATGTGGAGACGACTTGCGTCTCCACAATCGATTAGGGTTTTGGCGTTTCCGTCGCCGCCGGCGTTGCCGTCTCGACTGGCGTGGGTGCCGGCGTTAAAGTCGGCACCGGCGTCGGTTCGTACGGCGGCAGATCCAACCACACTTTGACCGCATCGATTCTCGACGCCTCGATCAGGAACACGCGCGCGTTGTCGCCGGTGTAGGTGGCATAATAATTGCGCGCGTCCGCTGTTTTCCCGCCAACCGTGATCGCGTACTGTTGGTCATCCCTCATCACGATGCGCGCTTCGAGCGTTGGCGTGATCAAGCCGTACTGTCCCAGGTTGGCAACCTCGGTCAACACGCGCGATGCTTTCAAACTTGCCAACCCAGCCACCGCCGACTCGACGGAAAAGCGGTCCGCCGGTTTGTCCACCGGCTTGAGCAATTGCCAGCTCGTTTCCGTGCGCGATAATTTCACTTCGCGCGGCGCGCGCAAATCCGCGATCTCGACGCTCTTGATGTTCAACGTATCTACTTGGATGACGTACGTTGGCGGCTTGGCCGTCGGCGTGCCGAGTGTCGCGCTGATTTGCTCCGGCGTTTTGTTGAGTTCAAAGAAATAGACATAGCCCGCTAACAGCGCAAACACCGCGACGATGATCAAAGTAGTTTGCGGCTTCACTTTATCGCCTCCCCGATAAAGCAAACCAACCCTCGGCTTGGGCTCATTGGTTGATTAGGAAATTGGTTCATGGCGGCTTACCGTCTCCTCCACCACACCAATGCGCCGATGATGAGAATCACGGCGGGCAACAACACCACACTCGAAAGCATCACAAAGTTCATTTGCTCGCCGGAAAGAAGAATCGGATTGCGTGCCGGCGCTTTGGCAGGAATCGTCAACAATTTTTCCTGACCGCCAAACCAGCGGATGCCGTTCAGAAAGAACAAGCCATTGCCGAACGCCACCTGTTCGCCGGTCGAAGTCATCCCGCGCACGCGCAAGTTGGCGTTCGAGAGAAAGGTCGAATTGCCGACGACGACGAGACGCATCGGCGGTTCGCCGCGCCCTTCGATGGTGAATGCCAAATCGAGCGGACCTTTCGCATCTTTGCCCTCGTCCTGTTTCGCGGTTTGATTCTTGATCGAATCAAAATCCGTTTCGCCCCACGATAAATCGCTGGAGGACAAGAGCGGCGCAACCGTGTAACTCACGACGTTCGATTCCGCGACGAGCGAGCGCACGCCGGGGAAGAACGTGCTTTGCCCCGTCATATTTTGCGTCACCGGGCTGGGGCGGTAACTGTTGATGACCGGCACCTGGGGGCGACCAAACGAACCGAATTTGGAATCGTACACCAGATCGTTGCGGACCGTGAGACCGTACTCTTTGAGCAAACCATCCAACCCGGTCGATACGCCGGGATCGAGCATGATGAACGCGCGCCCGCCTTGATCCAGATATTTTTTCAAGCGTTCGACTTCACCCGGCTCGAACGGCGCAATCGGTCCCGCGATGATCAACGCCATCGCGTCCGAAGGCACGGTGTCGGTCAGCGTTTTGAGATCGAGCGTAACCGATTTATAGTTGTTCAAATCGAGCCCGTCGCGCAAGCCGCTGAAACCTTGATCGCCGGTATCCTCGATGCTGTGCTCGCCGTGCCCGGTCGTAAAGTACAGCGTCGGTTGGACTTCGCTCGATACTTTGACAATCGCGTTGGTCAAACTTTGCTCATCGGTCGCAAACACGTTCTCGCGCCGCGTGCCGCGCTCAAACACGAGCGTGCCGTCGAATTGGACTTTGTAATCGATTGCGATTTGCGGTTCGGCATCGAGATCGACAATTTTATACGTTAGTTTGTCCGTGTAATTGCGATAATCTTTCATCCGATCTTCGAACTCTTGCCGGCTCGCCGGGTTCGATTGCGAGAAGGAATAGAACGCGACGACGTTGATCGGTGTTTTCAATTCTTGCAACGTCGCAACCGTCAGCGGCGAAAGTGTAAAGTTTTGATTCGCGGTGGTGTCGTAGCGATACGGGTAACGAAGTGCCAGAAAGTTGATTAGTCCAACGATGCCGATGAACGCGACGGTCATCAACAAGGAATTGGAACCGTACCGCGCGCCACGGCTCGTTACCGCCTCACGCACGGAAGAAAATTTTGCAAAGAGGAAGAGCGCAAAGAATACGACGCCCAATCCCGCCAGCGCCAGCAATCGCTCTTGCGGCTGATTGCCGAGGAAAAAGAGAATGACCGTGGCGACCCACAGTGCCAGCGCCACCGCGCCAATGTAATCTGCCCACGCTTGCAAACGTTCGCGGATCATTATCGCCACCTCCGGCTCTGCAGTACTTGTACGGCGAAGAAGAGTGACACGGCAATGATGCTCAATGCATAGACAATATCGGTTGAGGTGATCACGCCGCGAAAGAAATCGGAATAATGTTTGCCGATTGCCAAAAATCCAAACACATCACTTGCCAAACCAGTGCCGAAAAGATTGGTGAACGCGTCGGCGACCCACATCACGATGAGAACCGCCAAGCCGACAAACAACGCGATCACTTGATTCTGCGACAACGATGACGTAAAGACGCCAATGGCGAGAAAACTAGCGCCGAGTAAAATCAATCCCAGGTAACCGGTCAGCAATGGTCCATAATCCGGCGGACCAAACGCGACGAGAATCACCACATAGTACAGCGTCGGCAAAACCATCATCACGAGGAACATGATCAAACTACCCAGAAATTTTCCAACGACCACTTGCCAATCGTGCACCGGCGCGGTGAGCAAAAGTTCCAGCGTGCCCATCCGTTGTTCCTCGGCAAGCAAACGCATCGTCAACGCCGGCGCGAGCAATAACAAAATGAAGAGAAAGGTTACAAACACGCCGCGCAAGGATGCCTCGCGGCTAAAATAGAGATCGAATCCGAAAAAGACACCGGACAGCGCGAGGTACGCCGCGCTCAACACGTACGCCAGCGGCGACGCAAAATACGCGCGCAATTCGCGCCACGTAATCGTCCACAGATTTTTCATTTTATTCCGCCTCCTCGGTCGTCGTGAGTTTGAGGAAAATGTCTTCCAACGAAACACTCACCGGTCGCATTTCCAGCAAGCCCCAGCCGCGATGCACGACGAGCGCGGCAATATCGGCGCGCCGATCCGTACCTTGATTCGTTTCGATTTCGAACACGCCATCGGCTTTGGCTTGCGCACCGAGCACGCCTTGAATTTTTTCGATTTCCGTCGCGATCTCCGGCGCGGGCTGGGCAACTTGCAAATGAATGTGTTCCGCGCCGCGTACGCGCGATGCCAATCGTTCCGCCGTGTCTTCCGCAACGATTTTACCTTCGTTGATGATCAACACGCGCGAGCAAGTCTGGCTCACTTCCGGCAAAATGTGCGTGCTGAGCAAAACGGTATGATCGCCCGCCAACGATTTGATGAGATTGCGAATTTCGATGATCTGTTTGGGGTCGAGCCCAATCGTCGGCTCGTCGAGGATCAACACTTGTGGATCGTGTACCAACGCTTGCGCGATGCCGACACGCTGGCGTTGCCCTTTCGATAATTTGCCGATCAACATATCGGCTTTGTCGCCGATGTTTGTCATTTCCATTGCCCGTTCGATGGCGAGATCGCGGTTGGGTACGTCGCGTAAACGCGCCGCGAAATCGAGATAATCCCAGACCGACATTTCGGGATAAAGCGGCACGGATTCCGGCAGATACCCGATGCGCCGCCGCACTTCCATCGAATCCTCGAACACGTCAAAGCCGGCAACGCGCGCCGTCCCGGACGATGGCGGCATATAACCGGTGAGAATACGCATCGTCGTGGTTTTCCCCGCGCCGTTCGGCCCGAGAAAGCCGAGGACTTCACCTTTTTGCACGTCGAAGGTTACGTCGCGCAACGCCGCGTACTCGCCGTACATCTTGCCGAGGTTCTGCGCTTGGATCATCGACGTGCCGTTGTTGGTTTCTTCTGGCATAGCCACTCCTGACAATTGATGATTTCTGATTTAGTTGATACAATGGTTGACGCTAACAAAGATGGATGAAAAGCAGATTAAAGTCGGATTAGAAACATCGAACTAGTTTAATACCTGCATTGCCCGCGCGATGCGCCGCAATGTTTTTTCGCGTCCCAAGATGCGCATCGACCCCATCAGCGGCGGCGAAACGGTTTTGCCGGTTACCGCGACGCGCAGCGCACCAAAGAACGAGGCATACTTCATTCCCAGTTGATCGGATGCCGCGCGCAACTCCGCTTCGATTTTTTCTTCATCGTCGAACGCCGGGTACTTTTCCAACACGGCTTGCGCGGCGCGTAAAGCCACCAGCGCGGATCGTGCGTCCATTCCTTTGCCGATTAAAAGTTGCGGATCGTACTCCAAATCGTCGGCGAAAAGAAAATCCGCCATCGTTACCGCGTCGGTCAATTTTTTCATCCGCTCTTTGACAAGTGGCACCAGCGCGCGCAACATCGATAAATCGGGATGAAGGTTGGCGCGTTCAAAGAACGGCAGCATTCGATTGGCGAGTTCATCGTCCGGCATTTGGCGAATGTAATAGCCGTTCATCCAATCGAGTTTTGCCGGGTCGAACACGGCTGGCGCGTGCTCGACTTTCTCCAGCGTGAACACGTCGATCAGTTGCTGGCGCGAGAACAATTCCGATTTGTCGTCGAGCGACCAGCCAAGCCGCGCGAGAAAATTGAGCAACGCTTCTGCAAGATAACCCTCGTCGCGGAATTGCAGAACGCTCGTCGCGCCGTGCCGCTTGCTCAACTTTTTCTTGTCCGCGCCCAACACGTTCGGCAAATGTCCGTGCGGCGGAATTGCCCAGCCGAACGCTTGATACAACAAGACGTGTTTCGGAAACGATGGAATCCAATCGTCGCCGCGCATCACGTGCGAGATTTGCATCAAGTGATCATCGACGACGACGGCGAGATGGTACGTCGGAAAACCATCGGCTTTCAACAACACTTGATCGTCGACATCTTTATTGGCAATCGTCAAATCGCCGTGAATAAAATCGGGCAGGGTCGTTTTGCCTTCGCGCGGCACGGCAAGCCGGACGACGCGCGGCGTCCCGGCTCGATCATGCGCGGCGCGTTCGGCGGCGGATAGATTGCGGCAACGATAATCGTACCGCGTTTGTTCGCCGCGCGCTTGTTGTTCTTGGCGCATTTGCGCGAGTCGTTCTTCGGTGCAGTAGCAATAGTACGCGTGATTCGTTGCAATCAATTGCTCGGCGTGTTGCTTGTAAATGGGTAAACGTTTCGATTGTTCGTACGGGCCAAAATCGCCGCCGACGTCCGGACCTTCATCCCACTGCAAACCGAGAAAGCGCAACGATTCGAGAATGAGTTCAAGTCCGTTCTCGACTTCGCGCGCCTGGTCGGTGTCTTCGATGCGTAGAATGAATTTGCCGCCGGTGTGCCGCGCCCATAGATAATCGAACAGCGCGGTGCGAATGTTGCCAATGTGCGGCGCGCCGGTGGGACTGGGTGCAAAGCGAACGCGAACATCCATAAACACCTCAAAAGTTGCCAAACGTGCCAAAAGTTGCCAAATGTTTTCTTTCGCAATTTGGGTTGGTTTGGCTTGTTTGGCAATTTTATTGTGTACTCGTCGGCGTGACGGTGGGCAGTTGCGGCAGACCAATCTCGATGAAAACCAATTTGCCTTCTTCGACGACGACGCGTGCGGAAAACGGATAACCTTGCACGCGAATGATGTACTCGCCGGGCACCAAATCGCCCATCGAAAAATTTTCGCCGATCTCGTCATCGGAATTCACGGCAGGATACCGGTCACGGCTGTACGTTTCCGTCGTAAAGCGCGTGCCTTCGCCGGACGCCGGCGCAATCGTTACGATTGCGCCGCGCAAAAGATTGCCACGAAAATCGGTAATGCGCCCGGCAAGCGAGCCGCGCCCGGCGAGCGGCGTCATCCACAAAATCGGATTGCGTGTGTGCGCGTAATCGTTAGTGCCAAGCCGGACTTCAAAGTGGACGTGCGGTCCCAACGCAACACCGCTTGCACCGATTTCGCCGATCAAATCGCCGCGCTTGACCACGTCACCTTTCGCCACGCCGATTTTACTCAAATGTCCGTAGAGCGCAAAAACCCTTTGCCCGTTGTACGTCTGTGCAAGTTGCAGAACGATTACTTTGCCGTAGTAACCGCCGGCATCCGGCGAAAGATCGCGCCCGCACACTTTGGTTCCATCGTCGCCGCACATCGGGATGGTGTCTTGCCCCGCAACGACAATCGTGCCGTCGGCGACGGCGTACAGCGGCGTGCCGATTGGATTTTCAAATTCCTGACCGTGATGCACGTCGAGGTCGCCGAGCCGGGTGGTGCCGTACAAATAAACGGTCGAGGGCCAAAGCCGTTCTGCCGGCGGTTGCACCGGCCGTCCGAGCAAAAAATGTTGCACGACCGGCGTCGGCGTGCGGGTTGGCGTTCGATTCGCCGGCGTGATCGGTGGCGGCGCAAACGTCGGCGTGCGTGATGCCGGCGCGGCGAGTGTGATCGTCGGAAAGACCGGCCGCGTGGCGGTGGGCGTCGCTGTGGACGTTGGCGCAAACGCGACGCGCATCAATTGTGGCGCAAGCATCGCGCCGATTGTAATTCCGCCGCACACGCAACCGATGAGCAAACCAACACCGATGGCGAGAATGACTTGTTGGGATAAGCGACTGGTGAACACGGTCGAGGATTATAGCACAGAAAAAGGATTCCGCAATCAACGAACCACAGAGAACCCAGAGGATTTTTTGACACACTCCGCCGGGTGCGTTAGAATGTCAAACGACAGATCAATGATTTTCTTTCTTGTCTTTGCTAGCGCATTTTTTGCCGCGCTCGTTTTAACCCCACCGATTGCTCGCCTCGCGCAACGCACCGGTGCGCTGGATCGACCCGCCGCGCGCCGGATTCACGATCATCCGATTCCGCGTTTTGGTGGTGCGACGTTATTCCTTGCGTTTTGGATTGCGGTTGCGATTTCACTGACATTTCCGCGCACCGACCCCAATGAAATCGTGCGGCTTGCTGGCTTGTTGGTGGGCGGTCTCATTCTCTTTGCGATTGGCGCGGTCGATGATCATCGTGAATTGAAAGCCACGCCGCAATTGATTGCGCAGTTCATCGCGGCGAGTATTGCGGTGGCGTCCGGTGTCGTGATCGAAGAAATTCCGAATCCGTTTGGCGGCTCGATTCCGTTTCAAATGTGGTTTGCGGTGTTGTTCACGTTGTTCTGGCTTGCCGGAATGATCAACACGATCAATTGGCTCGATGGCGTCGATGGGCTGGCGTCGGGCGTGGCGGTCATCGCCGGCGCGGTGATGTTCGTACACACCTATCGCTTGCAACAATTTTCGATTGCGTTGTTGGCGCTGGCATTGATCGGCGCGGTGCTAGGATTTTTGATTTACAATTTTTATCCCGCGCGAATTTTTATGGGGAGCGCCGGCGCAAACGTGCTTGGTTTTACGCTCGGCGTGTTATCGATTATGGGCGGCGCCAAGGTGGCGACCGTTTTGCTGGTGCTGGGTATTCCGATTCTCGATGTGGCGTGGCAAATTTACAATCGCTTGCGACACGGCAAATCGCCGTTCACCGCGGATCGCGGACATCTCCATCATCGCTTGTTGGATCGCGGCTTGTCGCAACGCGCTATCGTGTTGTTGTATTATGGCTTGACGGCGATGCTGGGCGCGCTTGCGCTTGTGTTGCCAAGCGGCGTGTACAAGTTGATTGCTTTGGTTATCATCGGCATCGGCGCGTTGTTGATTCTGATTCGGCTGGGCGAGATGACCGCGCGGCGCAAATAGAACGAGGGATGGCAACTTGCCATCCCTTGCTTTGTTTCATCGGTTCTATGCTGAACTACGCCAGAACAGAATCATACCGATTGTCGTCAGCAGTGATAAACTCAAGAGAGTGAAAAGGGGGATCGCGTTGGCGGTTGTGTCATCGGCGTGTGCGCCAAAGGATGAGAGGGTGATGGCGGTGGGCGAACCCGTGCCACTATCGCTAATTGCCCAGGGTGAGAGTTGGGTAACGCCGGGCAGCAACACAAAGTTATCAAGCGTGTTTACTGTGCCTCCCATCAATTCCCAGCGCGTTCCGTTGTGCCGCCACAATTGCAAATTGCTTTCGTTGGCAATCCCGACAAATTCTGAATCTTGGTACGCCATCTGCACTGTTGCGGTGGTAAAGCTCCCGGTTGGCGTAAGGGTGTATCGACGCGCTACATAATTGTTCAATTCGCCGGGATTGCCTTTGAACAATCTGATATCCAATTGGGTGGGTGGTGTACCACTAAAGGCGATTTGCGTGTTGGCGTTGTTGTACGTTTGCGCACCGCTAAAACTTGTGCGGCGCACTGTGCCGACAACATCAGCAGGTCCGCTCACCGTTGCAGATGAACCGAGCGTCAAGATGTAATTATCCGTTGTCGTCAGGTCAGTTGTGAGCGTTAGTACACCGTTCACGGTTGCGTTTTGTCCCAGCGAGACGCCGCTCCCGCTGTTGTTGACGGTGAGATTGTTGAACGCGGTTGCGGACGAGCCGCCGATGGTTTGGGCGGCAGAGCCGTTGAATGTAACTGTGTTGGTGCCGGGGGTGAATGTGGCGTTGTTGGTAAAGTTGCCGGCGATGTTTATTTGGGCTGGCGCACTCAGCACACTCGCATTGATATTCAAATCTCCGTTGAGATTGAGTGGACTAGTCGCCGCGGTTTTTGTGCCAGTGCCGGATATTCTGAGGTTGCCATAGGTCGCAGTTTGGATTGTTTGACTTGCGCCAGCGTACTCGACGGTGCTGGTTGAACTAAATGTTGTTGGAGTAGCAGAGGGCCAAACATTCGCGGCGGTTGAAGTCGTCCTAAAAATTCCTGTGCCATTGATCGTAAAATTGGCAAAGGGAGTATCGGTCGTCGTTATCCGACTCAAAAAGCTATTCACAACTAGAGTACCGCCGCTGTTGATGGTCAGTGACCCAGAGTTTGCCGATCCGGCATCGACGAGCAAACTACCGGTCATGTTGAATGTTCCACCTGAGATAGTAATCGATCGCGCCTTGATGTTTGTCCCGGTATTAGTGCCTGTCGCACCCGGCTCCAAGGCAACTTCGAAAACTAATCCCGTCGTTGCGGCTCCCCAGTTAGCGCCGAAGAGGGCGCGACTGTTCGAGCCGACAAATCGAATCGTTGTAGAACTTGAAATAATGTTGGCATTCAGCGTAGTCGTGTCTGAATTCAAGGTGCCATTGACTTCCAGAATAAACGCTCCGGTCAATCGCGTCGCGGCATTTTGAATCGTTAGATTGTTGACTGATTCATTCTGAGTCAAAGTAATTTGATGCGTAGATTGGATGGTTACATCGTCTGCCGCGCCGGGCGTCCCCCCGTTGCATAATGTCCAGGTGGCGGGGGAATTCCAGTTTCCGCTTGCCGCGGAAACGCAGCTTGCCGCATGGACGCGTTGCGGGAGATATAAAAACAGCGCGGTAAACAGAACAACTGCTAGCGCGCTAGCTCGAACGATGCGTGTCTTCATAGTTGCCCCCAAACGTATCAGGATAAATGCTCTGAGCTGTAGAGACCGGATTGGCTCGAAAACACGTTAACGAAAAGGCGGGGTAGGTGACGTGATTGGGGATGATGGGGAAGAATCGACTACATTATTCCGCTTGTCGCAATTATACTACAACTCGACTTGTGCGCAACATTATATTTGATACCATTTGACCACTCGCGGCACAAATAGAACGAGGGATGGCAACCTGCCATCCCTCGCTTTGTTGCAGTGAAACTAGATGCGCCAGAGCATATATGCTCCCACTGCCATCAAGCCCAACAAGCTGAAGAGGAACGCGGGAATCGTGTAATCGATTGAAATATCTGGGCGAGCGGCAAAGTTGGAGAGGTTGACTGCAGTGACGGAACCGTTGTCACTGATTGCCCAAGGGGAGAACTCGGTTACACCACTCCTCCAGACATAGGGATTGGTAGCATCCGTTTGAACCGCCCCGCCTTGTAACATGTACCGCGTGCCATTAAAGCGCCACAGCCGCAAAAAGATTTCGTTCATGTCTGTTAATTCATCGTTGGCATAGCGCAAGCGCAGGGTGGCGGAATAGCCACTGCCACCGGTCGGAGTGAGTGTGTAGGTGCGCGGAACCGCTATCTGCAGTTGAGGCGGTTTGGTTCTGACCAAATTGATCAACATACTCGAGGGGAGAGTGCCACCGCTCGCAAAGTTGAGCAAAGTATTCGGATTATTGAACGTATAGTTCGTGCCTGCCACAAAAGCGCAGGTTCGGACAACGTCGCCAACCACATCGCCGCCGCCTGCCGATGTAACAGCACCGGTACATCCAAGGGAAAGTTGGTTTGTACCATTCCCGGCTATCAGGTCGCCAGCGGTGAGCGCGAGCGTACCGGCCACGGTTGTATTTTGCGACAGCGTGACATCGTTCGCGTTGTTGATGGTGAGATTGTTGAACGTGGTTGCAGACGTGCCGCCGATGGTTTGCGCGCTAGTGCCGTTGAAACTGATCGTGCTTGTGCCGGCTGTAAATGTACCGCTGTTCGACCAATTCCCCAACACATTCACCGTTTGTGCGTTTACCAAAGTCAATGGCGCACCGCTGTTGATTGTCAAATTGCCATTCACCGTGCGAGTTCCACCAAGCGTCCAAGTTTTGGTTTGCGTTGCTCCAGTGATGGTCAAGTTATTGTAGTTTCGATCAGTAACAATCTGCCCGCTGGTCGCATTGCGATTGTATTCAACTGTCCCGGCGGTGTCGATGCTGGATGTTGTGAAAGTGCCACCATTGGTTTGTAAGGATGCGTTTGTTGCAGTATTGGTGGGACCGAGTCCATTAGGATCAAGCGTCCGAATCAATCCATTAGCTCCCATCGTCAATACGGATGTACCAGATGTCCCCTGAACCTCACCATTCGCATCTGTGAAATCCAACGTACCATTTACCGTGAGCGTTGCCGAGGAGAGCGCCAGCGTGAATCCAGCTACATTAAGCGTGACCCCGGAATCAATAGTCAAGTTGTTATTGACGGTGAACCCGGCAGATGGCGTCTTCGTTCCACTGCCAGAGAGCGTCAGGTTAGTGTACGTGGTCGCTCTCACAGTCTGCGTGGCACCGGAATAGATTACCGTTGCGTTGTTACCAGCCGCGGCGAAAGTTGGCGTACCTACTGCGTCTGTAAAGGGAGTGGCACCTGTAAGAATCAGTGTCCCCGTTTCAGCGCCGGTATTCAGTGTTAGAGTTACAGTCGAGCCGGTCTCTTCGTCGGTGTTTAAAGTGCCTCCTACTGTCACTGTTCCGGATTGAAGTGCGAAAGTTGCATTGTTGTCGTCATTACCATCGTCTTCCCCGTTTAGGTTCAGGTTGCCCGAAATTGAGAGATTTGAAATCGTAGAGGTGAGGGAGGTAGTGTTATCACCTGTGAGATTGGTTTCTGTTCCACCTACAGTAACTGACGCGCAATTTATCGTGCCTGCTCCTGCAATCGTGGCGATGGAGTCATTATTTGTTGCTGCATTTTGCAACGTGACAGCTCCGGTTACATTGAGCGTAACGCCGGCATTCACAGTGAATGTTCTTGTTGTTGAACCCGCGATGAAAGTTAGGGATGCAATGGAATTAGCCGGTGTCACATTCACGGTAACTGAGTGGCCATTAGAAATGAGCACCGTGTCGCCAGCAAATGTCTCGCCTGGATACGCCCCACAAGCAGAACCAACTATGTTCCAAATAGCAGCGTTCCAATTACCAGAACCAGTTGACGTGAATGTACACGCCGCCGCGTGTGCCGGTTGGGGCGGAAAAACAAACAGCGCAACAAACAAAACAACCGCCAAGATTCCGGTACGAACAAGTTTGACTTTCATGAGAACCTCCTCCTTGAAATTGAACATTTTCAAATATCTGTGAATTTGGTTTGACCGGCTGTTGGTTTGAGTGCCGCCAAAACAAAAACCGACCACGTAACGAACTCTGGTCGGTTTCACCACTTGCTCCCCGCAGATTTATTGGTGACCACTTTGACATCTGCGCTTCATTGCATCCAGTCTTGAATCTAACGAATGGTGCTAGTGCGATGCTTGAGCAAATTTCGTGCCTTGACTTGGCAACGCGCTACTTGAATCTGGCAACCATGCACCTGCAAACTAGTGCAGCAACATGAAAAAGTTGCATCCAAAGCCGATGTGGAAACACCGACAAATACGGCGATAAATCATTTGCCCACTACGCACTTTCATGTTGATGCACTGCTAGCACCATTCGTTACTATTCGGATGTTAAACAGCAACCTCCCGCCAGGCACAAAACTTGCCTAGACGAGAGGCACCCCCAATGACCTCGTCATCCCGCTGTGTTCGTCGGGATGCCTCTACTATACTATGAGTCATCGATAGATGCTAAAAATACAAGGGTAACTTGTCGCCACCCCGAAGAATCGATTAGGAGTGTAAAACGCATAGCACGGATTCTGCATTACGGCAGAATCCGTGCCGACTAACACGCGATGGCATTGTGCCTTGGGCGGTCATCGTCTAGCGATTAGCCGCCTGCCGCCGAAAATGAGGATGCCCATTCCAAGCATCGCGCCGAATAGCGTCACCCAGCCGTTGGGCAAACGCTCGGCATAGGCACTGAAGGAAGACAACGTAACCGCGGTCGGTCTTCTTTGGGTTGTGAACGACCAGATCGCGCTTGATGTTGTGCCAGCCGCATCGCTGGCGGTAACGTACCATTCGTACTGAGTTAAATACTCGAGTCCAATCCAATCGATGCTGGCGGTAGAGCCGGCAGCGACGTTGTTGACTGTGCCAATCAATTGCCAAGCACCCGACATCGTAACCGGCAAGGTGAACTGATTGCTGGCATCGGTCAGGTTTTGATTCAGGTACGGGCTATAAGTGGAAACCTGAATTTGATTGTTTGCCGGTTGAAATTCCAAAATGCGTAACCAGCCATTGCCGCCATTCGGTTGCGTTTGATAATCCGAGCGCATCGAATAAACGGTGTTGCCGTTGTAAACGTCTGTGCGTCTGCCGGCTTGATCCAAATGCCCACCTAACATCAACAGTAAATTGGGGTTGCCGCGCAAGGCGTTGTAAACGGCTTGACCGGCGGTGCTGAACGGGTATGCTGGCGCGGTGGTCGTCAGCAAGTCGTGGCATACTATGATGCCCCAACGAGTGGAGTTGGTCGCGAGTAGATTATTTGCCCAATCCAATACGGCGGTCGGCGGTGCCGTGTTGTAGCAGTAAAGGTCGATCAAGATAAAATCGAATCCGCTGGCACTGAACAAATTGTAATTGTTTGTATTGTCGGTGCCATAGTTGCCGCCGTAGTAACTTCTGCCGGCAAACCGCGCCACACCGAAATAATTTTCAAAGCGAGTTACGCCGCCTGCCATATCGTGATTGCCGGCGGTAACGTTGTAGGGAATGTTGCCCGCATCGAGAATGTCGAACGCGGCATCGGCGATGATCCACTCACTGTTATCGGTGTCATTGCCGCCATTTTCCGTGATGTCGCCCAAGTGACCGACGAAAACGATGTTGCGGGCAACCTGATTGCTGACGATCCAGCTGGTCTGCCCGTTGAAAATCGTTGCGCCCAGCGGTTGATTGCCGGGAGTCGTATAGTATTGTGAATCGGGCAGGAAAACCAAACTAAAAGGAGTGCCGCCGCTTGTCCTGGGACGACCGTAGAATCGCACGGTCATCGGATCGTTTTCTGGGTCGGTAACGGTAACCGTCAGGGTGGTCGATACCGAAATATCGGTTGCGCCATTCGCCGGGAAATTTTCCGATGGAGTGTTGGGCACAAAGTTGACGTTGAACGGCGCGCCGGGTGTGATCCAGCTATAGCCGGTGCCGGTCACAGTGCCGTTCACGCTGGTGCCGGCGGAACCGGTCACGGTTGTTCCGCTCCCCTCGTTCAAACCCCAGCGGGCGACCAAACCGGTTTGCGGCGTCGTAATTTGCGTATTGACAGTAGATCGAATCTGGTCGATTGTGCGTGCGTAATTCCAGATACGCACTTCGTCCAACGCGCCATCGAAAAAGCCATTGGTGACCCCGGTGGAGTTAAGCATCGTTGCCAGCGCATTGGCAGATATGTTAGCGGTGTTAACTGGCTGTCCAACGGACAATGTGGTTTCCAAGTTTCCATTCAAATAAAGTCGCCAAGTGGTGCCATCGTACGTGGCGGCGGCGTGATACCATTGCCCGGTTGTGATTGGCGTAACGCCGTACACCGGATGATTCAGCCCGGGCGAACTGCCGCTTGCGCCTTCTTCGAAATCGGCGCAAAGTGTGCTGGTCGCGTTGTCAATACACAATATATAGTTGATATCTACATTACTGTTTTCTTGTTCTTGCGCTCCGTTCGAAATGAGGGGAATCGCGTTGGGAATGCCGTTGGTGCCGGTCGTCTGAGTAACTCCCGTGCCATCGCGGCGGAACCACGCTTCCAACGTGAATTGAGCCAAGTCCAAACTATTTGCATCACCAAAAGTTACGTAAGCGTTGGCACTGCCGAAATCCAAAGCATTTGCGCTTTCCGCTGGCGTGGTAACGCACGCAACGTTGCTGTAACTGGACGATCCCGCTACATTAGTTGCGCGGACACGATAGCAATATTGCGTGGTGGGAAGAACATTCGTGTCGGCGTAGCCAGTTGAATTTGCGCTAACGGTCGCGAGTAAACTAAACGGTCCGCCTGAATTGCTTCCGCGTTCGATTTCAAAGTTGGCTTCGTTCGTCGAGTTATCCGTCCACGTCAAGTTCACTTGATAAGCCGATGGCGCGGTGGCGTTCAAACTGCTGGGCGCATTTGGCGGTGTGAAACTGAGATCGAAAGGCGCGCCCGTAACCCAGAACGGACCATTGGCTAGTGTGCCGTTCTCGGCTGGGGCAATCGAGTCGTTGATCACTGTCCCTTGGTTCTCGTTCATTCCCCAACGCCCGATCAAACCGGTGCCGCTGGTCAATTGCGAGTTGATCGTGCTTTGGATTTCTAATTGTGTGCGCGCCACATTCCAGATACGAACTTCATCGAGTACACCTTGAAAATATCCGGATGCCGCACCGGTCGAATTCAAAAAAGTGCCCAGACCGGCGTGTTGGATACTGTCGTAGCGCGGGAGACAGGTGTTCGCGACGGTGCTTTCCAAATTGCCATTGAGGTACAGACGCAAGGCTGTTCCATCGAAGGTGAACGCGGCGTGATACCACACCTCGTTGACAATCGGCGTTACTCCCACAATGGGTGTGTTATCGCCCGCAGGTCTGCCATTACATGCTTGATAGATTTCAAAATCGCCCGCCAGCACATTGTCCGAGGAACGGATGCCAAGAATATAGTTTTCGTCCACATTCGAGCCATCGGCTTGGGGCGATCCTTTGGTCACGAGCGGAACGGCGGTTACTCCATTCGTCCCGGTGCTTACTGCGACGCCTGCGCCGGTTCGCCGAAACCACGTCTCAATCGTGAAAGTTTGTGCCCCCAAACCGGCGGCAGCCCCAAACGTAACGTAATCATTTGTGCCATCGAATTGGAGTCCACAATTCACCGCGAATCTGCCGCAGACCCAAAGGGGCCCGTTGTTTAATGTACCATTCGGACGTCCCGCAATCGAGTTGCTGGCGGTTGTGCCAGCCCCATCGTTCAATCCCCAACGAGCAATCAAGCCAGTACCAGCCGTTAACTCATTGTTCATATCGGCTTGGATTTCGGCTTGGGTGCGGACGACATTCCAAATGCGGACTTCGTCGACTACTCCCGCAAAGTATCCCGCGGCTGTGCCGTTTGAATTCATAGCAGTTCCAATGCCGGCATGTTGGATACTATCCCAACGTGGCAAGCGATTTTCGCCAGTGTCGATTGTTGCGCCATCCTGGGTGCCATTCAAGTAAAATCTCCAATACCTCCCATCGAAAGTTACGGCGGCGTGATACCATACGTTATTCTGGATTACTGTCGTGCCTAGGGCAGGGTAATTTTGACCGCCTTGAGTTGCATTGGATGGGGTAGCCGGACAACCAGTTTGTGATCGAGAGCATTCCTCAAAATCTGCCGCCAGAACACCGGTAGAATCAATCCCGAAAAAGTAATTCATATCCACATTTGAGTTCTCTGCCTCACCGCGTCCTTTAGTTACGAGTGGGACAGCATTCGCTAGTCCGCCAGTCCCGGTTGAAGTGGTGACCCCTGCACCAGTCCGCTTGAACCAGGTTTCAATAGTAAATACCTGAACCCCCAGCCCCGTTGTCATCCCAGCCGATGAACCAAACGTCACGTAATCGTTCGTGCCATCAAACTGGAGCGCAAAGTTCGTTTCGGGTGCACGCGGTGCTCGCCCGGGCTGGGTGCGCACCACTGGTGCTTGAGTGCTTGTGCGTGTTGGAGTTGGTGGAACGCGCGTTGCGGTTGGAGGAACAAGAGTCGCGGGAAGACGCGTTGCGGTCGGCGGCGCAATTGTCACCGTTGGTGTGATAACCGTTGGCGGGGGTATGCGCGTCCCCGTTGGCGGAATCATCGTGGCGGTTGCGTTCACGCGGGTCGTCGCGGGTGGAACTGCAGTTGGCGTTTGTGCCGCGACTTGGCTCGCCCCTGAAAGCAAAAGTAATCCGACGAGCGCGACGCCAACAAACAAAACAAGTTTGGATTGATGGAATAACATTTTCTCCTCCCACTTAGGTTCTATTGTTACGTTCAAGCCTTCCAGTTCTTGGTTCTTGTCCCCCCCCCACAAAACAAAAACCAACCAGTGATAAAAATCTCTGGTCGGTTTCACCATTCGCTCCCCGCAGATTACTGGTGACCACAAGTTTCTGCGCTTCATTGCGTCCAGTCGTGAAAACTTGCTATTCAGATGGCAAACAAAAACCTCTCGTGCCAGTCAAACTCTTTACTGGCATCGAGAGGCGCTTCGTGACCTCAAGGGAGAACCGTTAATATTATACTACAATTTCTCTATGAATCAAGAGTTCAAAAGTTAATCTTTTTTTACTCGGTAACCCAATGCCCAACCGATTTATCGGCGTCGCACGCGATATTCTGCCCGGCGCCCATTAAGACGAAAGATGGTCAATTCCATCAGTAAGATTACTGCAGCGATAAAAGCATTCACGACGACGGCGATTCCCAATGCCAACGTCAGCGCGTCCACCAGACCGCGCGCCCCCGCCACGATTTCCGCTGACACGCTGGGCGTCCAGCCGAAAAATATCAATAGCGCAGTAACCAGTCCGAGTACGGTGATGACCGGTCCCCACGGTCGCCGGTCAGATTGACTGGGAATCATCGCGGTGCTGACAGCAAAAATCAGATAGACATCCAGCCACGTCGTCCAATCGTGTGCGTATAACTGCACGCGCTTGACGAATTCACCAATCGATAAACCGCCCGAGGGCCACAGATCAAAGCCGTACCCGGCAATCAACCAAATCGCGCCGATGCCTATCACAAACGGCGCGACGCCAATCAAACTTTCGCGGATCGGATCGGTGCGCTGAATGCTCACCGAGCCAAGACTGATCATTCTGCCGCGCATCGCGCCCACGCCAATTTGGGGAGCGCTGGCACGCACGAACAACAAGCGTGCGACGAGGTAATGACTCAATTCGTGCAAAATAACGCCGGGCAAGAGCAGATAAAACAAAAGCCGCACCGCACAGCCGGGATTGCCGGTCAATGCCAAGCCAAATCCCTGAATGTGTTTGTGCAGCCATTGCTGGAGCAAAATGGTCAGCGCAAAAGTAACCACAAAGACGACAATCGACATTACGTTTTATGCTTTACGATTTATACTTCACACGGGCATAAACTGCGCTTTTTTGAAGGTCTGAAAATTCAATGTGAGCAACGAATCTAATGCTGACTTGTGTTTGATGTCAATTTCGCTCAAGCATGTTTCAATTGCCGCTTTGAAGGTC
>DAOTXS010000082.1:0-39383 GCA_034435055.1 Anaerolineae bacterium
TGCGGGGTCGTCCGCGTCCTCGCTTGCGTTTCGGCAGTAGCGGTGCAAGCACTGCCCATTGGTCATCGGTTAGTTCATGGCGACTCATACCCCCATTTTAGGCAATTTCTCGATTTTTGAAATAGGCTCTAGCCAGTACGGCAAAGCACAAATTGACTATGACGATGTCATTGCTCGCTATCCTTGGCTCGTGCAGGGGCAGCAAAACTGCATCCTGAGTCCGGATAGCGATGGCTTACTTTGCGGTTTGCTTATGACGCATTATTTGGATTGGCGTGTCCGGGGATTTTATGATGGGAAGATTTCGGTGATGGAGGATGGTTTCGGGGCAAAGGATTGTGTCTTTTTAGATATGGAAATCTTTCGGAGAGGTATACGGAGCGTTGGTCAGCATATGTTGCTGTACAGCAAAAAGAATCCTCCAGAGAACTGGGATAACTTTAGCAATTGCTTCTCACCAAACAACATCAGAGGGTATGATGCATTGCACGATTTTCGGCTGAAGTATCCTTTTGGAACAGTCCACCTGCTGATTCCAATATTGAGCCGAAGCATAAAGATTGAGATTCCAACAAGTGCAATAACGCCTTTGCTCTTCACTGACGGTACGTGGATGAACCTATTGCAATATACAGAGAACTCGCTGGATTGGATCCACTTCTTGCAGGCCGATGATCCGGGGAACCCACTCCACCGGATATTCCTAAACGACCATTATTCTTTGCACTCTTTAATGGTTGCGATGGATGAGTTTCTGCGTAAACGTGACAAGATCAGTATCCCGCGCGAGAGAGGTGATCGTATTGCAATTACGATTCGGGGAGGCGAAGGGCTACCACATAATATAGAAACCAAAGGCAAGACGTTCTTCTTCAAGAAGGAGGCAAAGGAACGGGGCGAAGCGTTCATAAGACTACTTGCTGAACTGACAGGATGGAATTACGAGTCTGGCAAGTGGTCTTGGGGGAATTGGATGCTATACAGATTCACAAAAGAGAATTTTGCCGATACGCGCCTGAATGGGCAAACCTTTGCAGCATTGACGACGCGCAATCCACTTTCTTTTGCCATAACAAGTACTCAAAATATTGAATACACTATTGAAGAACCGGATCTTCTTCCGTGAGTATTAGCAGCGGTTCAATCGTTTGTTGAAGCCGCGCTTGAGCAATTTCACAGTACTCGGCTGATATTTCAAAGCCAATATAGTTTCTTTTCAGCATCTTCGCCGCAACCGCGGTGGATCCACTTCCCATGAACGGATCCAGAACGATTCCATCAAGTGGGCAAAAACATTGAATAAAATCATATGGGATCTGATCCGGAAATGGGGCAGGGTGCTTTCTCTTCAGAGGATTCTTGTCTCCAGCCATCAAATAGTCCCAAACGGTTCCCCTACATTTCATCAAGTTGATTGGACGCGTCACCAGAGGATTTGTTCTTCCATCGGTTCTCCGACTTCCACTGCCAGTCATTACTTTGCCGCCATGTTTTGAAGGAATCTTGAGACCTTCCTTGTTGAAATATTGTGGTTTTTTCCCCTTGAGAAATATCGGCATGTATTCGTGATCGACTCGGAATCGTTCCTTCCACCAAGCGCCTTCCGAACCATTTTTCCGATAGATTACACACTCGAAAAGCTTAAAGCCAATATTGTCACACCAATCTATGACGGTTCTGAAGGAAGTTAGCGTCTTGCCGAATTCAACAGTTTGATCTTGGATCACCATCACCGCAACCCCACCTTCCTTCAAGATGCGGTATACTTCTTGCCCGGTTGCATGTAGGTCAAAACTAAAACCATTATACTTTCGGATTCCATCATAAGGTGGCGATGTGATAACCATGTCGATAGAACTGGTGGGCAGTTGTTTCATGCCCTCAACACAATCCATACACTTTATAGTGTTTAGCCATTGATCAAGCATAAGTGAATCTCGCTTTAACAGATTCTTCTTCGAATATTATAACTACAATACAAAAAGAATCAAGCCGCGTACTAGTTTATTCAATGCAGTTTGATTCTTTTTTGTCGATGAGCTATGTTCCCATTTCATAGCGCTTTCATTTTTTAATAAACGGAATGTACTGATAATACGTCGTTCCACCGCCGGCAGCAGCGAACGACAGCGCAAAATTGAGTGTCGCCGGCGAAGCGGGGGCAGAATACGCCGCAACTTCGATGTAGTACGTTGTGCCGCCAGTTGCCGCGATCTGAACTTGCGATTGAAAATTGCTTCCCGAAACATAATCGTCATTGCACCCGCGACTGGTCAATGCGCCGCGCGTCCCTGTCCAAATTGCGAGTACGGTATCGTAACTGCTCGAGAAGGTATTGGTTGTCAGCGTTCCATCCGCCGGTGCCGCAAAGCGATACCATACACTGTTGACGCGTTGACCTGATATGCAAGTGAATGATGGATCATCCGCCGCCGTCGTCGCGCCATCGACGCGTTGACTGCGCGTGTATGAATTGCTCCCGATGACAACCGCATTGTTGAAATCGTCGTTCATCGGCACAAAGTTTGCGGTAACGGTCTTGTTAGCATTCATCGTGACGTTGCACGTCGTGCCGACGACAGAATCACAACCGCTCCAACTTTGAAAAACGTAATCGGTGTTTGGGCTAGGCGTTACTGCAACCGACGTTCCTGAATTGTATTGTCCGCCGCAGTTTGGCAAAGGATTTGCATTCGCGCTGCCGCCATTGCTGGGATTGATGTTCGCGGTCAACGTGTAACACGAACTCCCGCCCGAAACATTGATCGTGTCCGTCCACGATGCGCAGTTCCCCACGCTGTTGCACGCTTGAATTTCGACGGTGTGTGTACCGCCGCCGAGCGCGGCAGTTGTAACGCTAAAACTTTCCGAGTACTCGTCGAACGCGCCGTCGCCGGCGGTGGCATTCGACCACGCGCCGCCATCCACGCGAAATTGAACGAGTACGATTTCGTTGAGCGATGTGTCGGTGTGCGTGGGCGAGTCCCACGGAATATCGGTGGCAGTGCCGGAATAAGTTGCCGGTTGCCCCGCCGTTCCCCCCGAGGTGCGCGATGCGCTCAGTTGCACGCTCGTGTCCACGATATCGTACAATCCGTCGCTATCGCTGTCGCGCCAGCCGATCATTCCCCGCACCGGCGTCGATGCTTGATAATTCGGATAAGCAATGAGTTGACTGCTGGAACCTCGCATGATCGAGTGTTCGGTGGGTGTGCCGTTCTCACAATTCGTATTGGTAACATTCAAATAGCCGCTGGTTTCGGTGGTGGTACATCCACTTTCCGCGTACTCGTCGAGCGCGCCAAAGATGTGCCCCATCTCGTGCGCGGTAACCATTTCCATCCGACTGATACCCCAGCCATCGTTGTCGTAGGTCAGCACCATATACGGACCATTGAGATAAGCGTACGCAAAATAACCGTCGGCAAACAAACCATCGCTGTCGTTCAAACTGTTGGCGACAAAAATGGCAAACGCCCAATCGCGCCCGGCGGCAACGCGCTGAGCGTTGACGTACGCGCGCGCGCCACTTATGGATGTCGAATATCCCAAATGGGACAGGATGTCGCCGATCCACAAAAGCGAACTTGAAGTTGGATGATTGTTGGCAATCGGTTCGTAATTGGTGGCGACGATGCTCGGTTCGTTGAACGGTGTGTGAAAGGTGAGGTTGAAAGATAAATTTGCCGATGGTCGCCCGCCTTGGGTTGCCGCGCTTGCCCACCATGTTACACCGGCAGTCACTTCGGCAACGACGTTATCGCGCATCGTCGTCGTCCAGTTTTCCGTACCGCCGTTACTCTCCGGCAAAAACACATCGACTTGGACACTGCCGTACAAAAATTCGCTCGTTTGAGAACTGGTCGGCGGTGCGCTGGGTGCGGCGGGCGCACGCGCCGGCGGCGCTCGATCCGGCGCGATCAAAACGTCGTTGAGCGGTGTCATTCCCGGCGGCGCGGATGTGTCCGGTTCGCGCAAAGTCGATAGCATTTGATTCCACGCGCGCGCGGCGAGACCGGCTTGCTCGCCGTACTGAATCGCAATTATCTCCGCATCGACCGGCGATGATGTGATCGTGTCGATGCCGCGTTGACCAACCCAACCGGCTGTACCTGTCGTCGGCAATTGGACGAACAACGCGTTTGGCGCAATCGTAACCAACACGCGCCCGCCGCGCGCGCGAATGAAATCGACGGCTTGATCCATTTCGGCAATCGTGTTGGCGCGGACGAGAATCAAAGCGTCGATGGGTGGGGGCGGCGCGGCATCTGCCGGCAATGCCAATGCGATGAAAAACCAACTGCCGATGAACACGGCAATAATTCGTCTAATCATTTTAAGAGAATGATCCGCAGTGAGAGCTCGAGGAGCGACTCGGCAGTGTGTTGACTCCGATGCGATGATACGGCAAAGTCCTTGCGGGGTCAATAGTCGCGCCGGGCTAGTAGTGCATCAACATGAAAGTGCGCAGTGGGCAAATGATTTATCGCCGTATTTGTCGGTGTTTCCACATTGGCTTTGCAACTTTTTCATGTTGCGGCACTAGTTAATCGGTGATTAATACTTTGCCGAACTGTTTGCGATCCAGCAAGTACTGTTGCGCGGCGGCAGTCTCAGCGAGCGGAAACGTGCGGTCGATGATGGGGCGAAACACACCTTTGCCGATCAAATCCCATACGGGGGAAAATTCTTTGGCTGTCCACCCGTACGAACCGAGTAACGAAATCTGTTTGAAGAATAGACTCCAAATATCCGTTTGACCAAAGCGACCGGTCGTACTCCCACACGTGACGAGCCGCCCGGTCGGTCGCAGTGACGCCACACTTTTTTCCCACGTTGATGTGCCGACGTGTTCAAACACCACATCGACGCCGCGATTGCCGGTGATACGCATCACCTCGTGTGCAAAGTTGTGCGTTGTATAATTGATTGTAAAATCCGCGCCGAGTTCTTTCGCCTTTTGTAATTTCTCCTCCGTGCTGGCAGTTGCAATCACGTGGCAACCAAAATGCTTGGCGATTTGAATTGCCGCGACGCCCACACTGCTCCCGGCGGCGAGAATCAGCACCCATTCACCCGGCTTGATCTGCGCGCGCGTAACGAGCATATGCCACGATGTGCCAAACGCGCTCGATGCGGCGGCGGTGTCAACAAACGATAGAGCGTGGGGAATAGAGATTAGAATTGATGCGGGCGCTTTGATATATTCCGCAAAGCCGCCCCACAGATGTACGCCAAACACTTTGCGGTTGGGACAAATATTATCGTTGCCGCCGATGCAATACTCGCACGCGCCGCACGTGATTGCGGGCCCAACCAGCACACGCTCTCCCATTTTCCAGTCACTGACCGCCGCACCGATTTCTACAATTTCGCCGGCGGTTTCCAAGCCGCCGATGTGTGGCAGTGGCGCGCGGACACCGTGCGATCCTTCGCGCGTAAAAATATCGAGATGATTCAAACCGCACGCGCGGACTTTGATCAACACCTCGCCCGCGCCGATTTGCGGTGTCGGCACTTGGTCGAATTTCAAATTCTCGATCCCGCCGCGTTTGTAAAAAATTGCCGCTTTCATTCCAAACCCTCTGACAAATGACCAAAGACGAAGGACGAAGGATTTGCTTTCGTCCTCCGTCCTTCGTCTTTTGCCGCTTATGTTCTCAATTGTGGAAACAAAATCACTTCCCGAATCGAGGATTGATCGGTGAGCAACATCGTCATCCGATCCACGCCAACGCCGAGTCCGCCGGTGGGCGGCATCCCGTGCATCATTGCTTGAATGAAATCTAGATCGACTTGATGCGCTTCTTTGTCGCCGGCTTGGCGTTGCTCCGCTTGCTCCATAAATCGCGCGTACTGATCGATGGGGTCGTTGAGTTCCGTGAACGCGTTGCCCAATTCCATAGTTGCCGCAAAGGCTTCAAACCGTTCGACGACGTTGGGATTCTCCGGTTTCTTTTTGGCAAACGGCGAAATTTCTTCCGGATAATCCATCACGAACGTCGGCTGAATCAACGTCGGCTCGGCGAACGTGCTGAACAACTCATCGACTTGCTTGCCCCAGGTTGGATGTCGTTCAACTTTGAGCTTCAAGGCATCGATGCGTTTGCGTAACGATGGCAAATCGGCGTCTGTGTAAATATCGACGCCGCTCGTTTGGAGAATAATGTCGCGCATCGTTACGCGGGGCCACGGCGGTGTCAGGTCGATGGCGTGGTCTTGATATTTGATTTTCAGCGTGCCGTTCGCCGCCATCGAACACGCGCCGTACAATCCTTCCACAAGTGTCATCATCGTCGTGTAATCGCCGTACGCTTGATAGCACTCCATCATCGTAAATTCCGGATTGTGTTTGAAATCGATGCCTTCGTTGCGAAAATCCTTGCTGATTTCGTACACGCGCTCGTACCCGCCAACCAGCAAGCGTTTCAAATACAATTCATCGGCAATGCGCAGATACATATCCCGGTCAAGTTTGTTGTGATGCGTGACGAACGGTTCCGCCGCCGCGCCGCCGTACAACGATTGCAACACCGGCGTTTCGACTTCCAAGAATCCTTGCTCGTCCAAATACTTTCGCATCGCGGTGATGATCTTGGAACGCTTGATGAAAATTTCGCGCACCGACTCATTCGAAAGCAAATCGAGGTAGCGTTGGCGATAACGCGTTTCGATATCTTTGAGGCCATGCCATTTTTCCGGCAAAGGCGACAACGCTTTCGCCAGCAATTCAAACCGCGCGACTTGAAGCGTAATCTCGCCGGTTTTGGTCTGAATCACATCGCCTGCCGCGCCGATGAAATCCCCCAGGTCGATGTCTTTCAACAGCATCGTGTATGCATCTGCGCCGACTTGATCTTTGCGTACCATCAATTGAATTTTTGCGGTGCCGTCTTGAATGTGCGCGAAACACAATTTGCCCATATCGCGCAACGCGACCAAACGCCCCACCAATTTTACGCCGGTGAGCGTCTCGCCGCGTTTGAACGCATCGATTGCCTCACGCGCAGTGTGGGTGCGGGAGGCGCGCAACGGAAAAGGATCGATGCCGCGTGCGCGCAAGCGTCCTAGTTTTTGATACCGTTGCTGTTCTTGATCGTTCAGTCCGGCAATGAAATCATCAATCATCGCAAGCCCCAAAAGTAGACGAAGGACGAATGACGAACGTTTTGCTTCGTCTTTCGTCCTCCGTCATTCGTCAGTTGTTATCGAATTTCCACGATCTTCAAATGGCGCACGCCATCCGGAATTTTCACTTGCACTTCGTCGCCCACGCGTTTGCCCAACAACGCGCGTCCGACTGGCGATTCATTCGAGATGCGTCCGCGCGTTGGATCGGCTTCGGCAGACCCGACGATTTGGTACATCTCATCGTCGCGGTGTCCGCGTTCCACAACGGTTACGTACGTGCCGACGCCAACAATATCGCTTGCGCGCGTTTCATCAATCATCACCGCGTTCTTGAGCATCTGCTCAATCGTCATGATGCGACCTTCAACGAACGCTTGCTCGTTCTTTGCCTCGTCGTACGCGGAATTCTCCATAATGTCGCCCTCTTCTTTCGCGGCGTGAATTGCTTCGGCGACTTGGGCGCGCTTGGTTGTCTTGAGATGATTCAGTTCTTCTTCCAGTTTGGCGCGACCTTCGGGAGTTAGAAAAATCGGTTTCTCAGCCATTGTTACACACCTCGACTGAATAAAAAATCAGTCGGACACCGCCTGCAATCATTACGAGGACGACGTCCAACTGGCTGGCATTATACTCAAAATCGATTTTTACGCAAACGCGCGCAAGACGATTTCGTCGCCGATGCGCGCGCCCAGCAATTGCGCCGCGTTGGCTTCACGCGCCGCGATTTCCAAATGTCCACTCGAACTGATGAGCGCGAGCAACGCGCCCGGCGCAACCGTCGCATACGTTGATTGTATGCCGATAATCGATTTGCCGCAAATCGCCGTAACGACGCGCGCGCGATCGATTCCCGCCAGCATTTCCTCGCCGATGTTCGAAATGATATTGCCAAATCGATCCACGTGCATCACGCGTCCGACGATTTCAGCGTCCGCGCGCCACGACGCAACCCCTTGCGATAACCGCACCCAATCGGTGATCGGTTCGCCCAACGATTCCAACGGCACACCCAGCGAAAGATGCGCGGCGACCGGCGCAAAAATATCGCGTCCGTGAAAAGTATTGGAGACTTTGAAATTCCAATAGTCCGGTTGGGTTAAGTGAATAACGCGAACTTTCGAATTTGGGATTTGGGATTTGCGATGTGAGATTGCCAGCGACAACACGCCATTGTCCGGCGCAACAAAAAAAGTTTCGCCAACTTGCGCGGCAATCGGTCGGCGCGCGCTGCCCACGCCGGGATCGATGACGACGACGTGAATCGAATTTGCCGGGAAATAGCGGTCCGCGTTCGCAAATACAAACGCACCCTGCTCAATGTTCCGCGGCGCGATGTCGTGCGTGATGTCGATAATCGTCGCGTCTGGGTTGATGCTCAGGATGACACCTTTCATCATCCCCACAAAGCCATCGCTCAAACCAAAATCAGTGGTCAACGTGATAATCCGATCCATAATTTTCTCGTAACACGTTACTCGACACTCGTCGTGTTCTCCAGTATAATCTGCCGCCATCCGGCTGTCAACGCGCAACCGAATCGCGCGCGTGGGGTTTCATTGTTCAGGGAGGATGGATGACCAAAACACTCGTGATCCTCAATCCAATTTCGGGAGTCGGCAGGGCAATCAAAGTGTGGCCCCAAATTCAAAAAGCGTTGCGCGATGGAGGTTTGGATTTTGACGCCGTGCGGTCGGAGCGTCCGTGCCACGCTATCGAACTTGCAGAGCAAGCCAAACGCGATGCGTACGAAACGATCATCGCGGTGGGCGGGGACGGCATCATCCACGAAATCGTCAACGGAATTATGCGCGCGACGAACGGGCAAGCCGGCGGAATGCTCGGGGTGGTTCCGGTCGGCTCGGGCAACGATTTTGCAAAAATGATTCCGCTTGTCCCGCGCGATTGGCAAACGGCGGTGCAAAAAATTCTGGTCGGCAACTCGCGCTGGTTCGATGTGGGGAAAATCATCGTGGATGCAAAATCGAATTGCGGCGATGAACACATTCGTTATTTTGACAACTCATTCGACACCGGTTTTGGCGCGCAAGTGTCTCGCTATTCACACGTTCCAATTCTCACCGGCACGGCGATGTATCTCGTGGCGATTTTTAGAACGATGGTCAATTATTTCATCCCCCGACTCAAAATCACGCTCGCCGATGGAAACGTGATCGAACAGAAAAGCACGATGACGGTTGCGACGATTGGTCGATGTTTTGGCGGCGGATTTTGGATCGCGCCGCAAGCCGAGGTTGATGACAACTTGCTCGACGTTTTGGTCGCCGTCGAATTGGGCCGCATCGGCATTTTGCAACTTTTGCCCAAAGTGATGAAAGGCACGCACATCGGCGATCCGCGGATCGCGTTTTATCGTTCGCCACGCGTCGTGATCGAATCGCCCGATCCGCTCGCAATCGAGTGCGATGGCGAAGTGCCGTGGACGGACGCGCACCGCATCGAGGTTCAAGTGTTGCCGAAACGACTCCAGGTGATTTGCTAGCGGCATACAAATCCCGTGTTCCGTTTCTCGTCCGATGATTTTCAACTTTCTCCTCGCCACGCTTGCCGCTTATCTTCTCGGCTCGATTTCCTCCGGCGTTATCACCGCGCGCTTTTTCGCGCGGCGCGACGTACGTGAATTCGGGAGTGGTCACACCGGCGCGTTGAACACGTACCGCGCCGCCGGTTTGATGCCCGCGTTATTCGCGTTCGTCGGCGATGGCGCAAAAGCGATTGTTGCGATTCAATTGGCGCGCGCGGTTACGGCAAATGAGTGGGCTGTCGCGCTTGCCGGGATCGCTGTCGTCATCGGACATTGTTATCCGCTTTACACGCGCTTTCACGGCGGAATGGGACTCGCCACCGGCGGCGTCGTGCTTTTTATGCTCGATGCGCTCGCGCTGATCTTGATTGTCCTCGCGTGGTTTCCACTCAAACTTGTTTTGAAAAAATCGCCGCGCGCGTCGGCTATTCTTGCTCTTTGTCTTCCACTGATCGTGTGGTTCGTCAATGGAACTTGGTCCGTTGTCTTTTTTGGTATCGGCGCGGGCGCAATAATTTTTCTGCGGCATCTTTCGGATTGGCATCGCTAATCCTCTAACACATTCATAATACTAACGCGCCGGCTCTTGCAAAAACTTTATGCGCCTGAGCACGCAATCTGCTAAAATGGATCAAGCATAGTTTTTCTCATCAAATTAAATCTACAAAATCTGAAGGTGTCTGTGTCCATCGACTCTACGTTTTTCCGCCGGGTGATGCGCCGATTTCCAACCGGCGTAACAGTTCTAACCGTTCGTGACGGTGAACAAATTCACGGCATGACCGCGAATTCGTTCACTTCCGTTTCGCTTGATCCCACCTTAGTGTTAGTGTGTATCAATAAACACAATCTGACGCACGCGCTTGTTACACGCGCCAAACATTTCGCGCTCAATATTCTTGGCGAGCATCAAGAATATCTGGCAAAGCGATTTGCCAAGCAAGTTGCCCAACCCACCAATCCGTTTGCCGATGTTCGACATCATCCCGATACAACCGGTGCGCCCATCTTCGATGAGTGTATCGCGTACATCGATTGCCGACTCGTTGCCTCGCAAGATGCCGGAGATCACACCGTCTTTATCGGCGAGGTGCACGCGGCGGGTTTTGGCAACGCGCGCGACGCCGATCCGTTGATTTGGCTCGACGGTAAATACACTTCGCTCCGCGATCACAAGACGCGCGCGATCTTGCTCTCACAACTTGTTTGAGCGATTCTCCCATCCTCGATTCTGCAATGTCGACTAAAACGATGCGCGTTTTGTTTATCTTTTTCGATGGCTGGGGTTTGGGCGCGCCCGATCCTGCCCGCAATCCATTTCTCACCGCGCCGATGCCGACCTTGCGCGAGTTGTTCAATGGCGCGATGCCGACGAATGCCAACGGCAGTTATCAATCGTCGATTGCCACTCTTGTACCCACCGACGCGACACTTGGCGTCCCAGGTTTGCCGCAAAGCGGCACCGGGCAAACGACGATTTTCACCGGCGTCAACGCGCCGCGCGTCATCGGCGAACATTACGGACCGTATCCCAATCCCGCACTTCGCAAACTTTTAGCGGACGACAATCTTTTCAAACGCTTCACCACCATCGGTCGGCGTGTGGCATTTGCGAATGCCTACCCGCCATTCTTTTTCGAGCGGCTGGCGCGCAACAGCGCGCGGCGTTCCGCAACTTCGCACGCGGTTCACGCCGCCGGCGTGCGTTATCGCGACATCGACGATTTACGCGCGGGGAACGCCGTCAGCGTCTTTGTGACGAACAAACTCTGGCGCGATCACGGCGCGGATGTGCCGCTCATCACCGCGCGCGATGCTGGGCGCAATCTGGCGCATCTCGCCCGCGAAAACGATTTGACTGTCTTTGAGTATTTTCTCACCGATGCCGCCGGACACAAAGGGAATCCGGCATTTACAACGCGCGTGTTGGCTGAAGTCGATGAGTTGTTGCGTGGCGTGTTGGACGACCTCGACCTGACCGAAACGCTTGTCATCACCACAAGCGATCACGGCAACGTCGAAGATGTGTCTGCCAAAAAGCACACGCTCAACCCGGTGCCGACGATTCTCATCGGCGCGGGACGCGACCGGATTGCGCCGCGCCTCCAGTCGCTGGACAATCTCACGCCAGCGATTGTCGATTCGTTCCTCAAATAAAAAACCTTGCGCGGAATTCCTGCGCAAGGTTTTTGTTTTACGTTTTATTCAGTCCGCGTGGATGAACACTGTTTCATCTTGGAGATGCACTTCGATCAAGTGTCCATCAATTGAAACCAGGTACGTTCCATCTTCCGCCACTATTGTTTCAAAACCCCCGTTGCCGTAATGTGGCGCGCTACCGCTGAACACGACTGTTTGCGCGCCGCGCGCATCATAAATCGTAATTCGCACGCCAGCGCGCGGCAATGCCCCGGCAATCATCCGTGCGCCCGGCAAGTGATCGACGTGCATGCGCTTGCCGGTGCCCACCACCACCTCTTCTAGCGCGGGCAAGTTCGCTTTATCGATGACTGGTACAGCAGGTTGCGCTGGAATCCCCTCACTCGCCGGCGTCGAAATTTCTTTGGTCGATTCTGCCGGCGCGAGTTCAACGGTTTGCTGCGGCGGTTCTGCCGGCGCAACGATCTCCACCGGCGTTGCCGGTGCAACGTTCGATGGTTCAACGATGGCTTCCATCGGTTGCACAACGGAGGCAATTGGTTCGATAGTTTCCGGTTTTTCCACGCGGACCGGCTCCACCAAAATATCCGGCTCGGTGATCGGCGCGACCGGTTTAGCCGGCACGGGCGGTGTGGTGGGCGGGGATGCCGGGCGCGCGGTGTGCGGTGTTTCCGCTTTGGTGTGTTTGATGGCGGGTAGCGCCGGCTTTCTGGGGGCGCGCATTTTTTTCACCGGCTCGGGCGCGCGCGGCGGTTTAACCTCTTCGAGTTCAGGCACGATGTGATTCGCCGATTCGATGCGAATCACGGACACGCCGCGATAATAATGACTGAGAATTTGCTCGAACGATGCGCCGCGCCGCGCCATCACAATTGCGCCGCGCTTGCACATTCCAACCCCGTGTCCTTTGAGTGTGAGAAAGCCGCAAGGACAACTCACGCCGCGCAGGTACGGCGATGCCGGCATCAACATCGCTTCGGCGTTGCGGGTGTGCCCATCGCAATGTTCAAAGAAAAATGCCTGAATCAATTCCGAGTCGTACGCGGCGACCATTCCCCACGTTTCGGTGAGCGCGCGAAACACGTCCGGTGCGGTTACCGGATCGACGCGCTTCCATTTTTGACAATGCGCGGTGGCGCAAACATCCGCGTTGTGTTCCGCGTGGCGGCGCGCGGAAATGACGTACGTGCGTGAAGCAACGGCTTGCGCTTTGAGCGCTTCCAGCGGCGCATTGATTCCCAGTTCAGCGGCAACCGCGCCCGCCAAGTACGTTTCCAATTTCATTTCTTCAACGCGATCATCCGGCGTCCAGACGCGAATCCACGCCGGTAACGTCACGCGATTTTCAAGACGATCTGTCATTCCATAAAATCCAAGTGTCGATTTGTTTGATGGAACGCCGCGCCAACTCGGCGTTCACGGCGACGCCCACATCTTCCCGCGATAATCCCAGAGTGCGACTAATCATCGCGGGGGTGGCGGCGCGCACCGTTGCAAGATATTTGCGCACGATAGCGCGGCACGCGACACGCTGATCGATTTGTTGTGCGCGATTGAATTCACGCGGAAACCACCGCGCCACCAGATCGAAAATCTGCGAGGGCCACGCGCTTTGTTCCGTCGTCGCGCCGACCGGCGCAATCACGAGCCGGCGTTGCAACTCGTCGAGCGCGCGATGATAATCGACGTTGTTCAATCCTGCTGCCGCGCGCAACGCCATCGTCGGCGTGGGGCCGGTCGCCGCGAGCGCGTCGTAAATTTTCTTGGCAGCGTGGCTGATCCTTCCACGCCGGTATTCCGCCGGCACATTGTCCAGCGCGGCAACGGCAAGCACGTGCGGCAACATCGCCCGCGCGATGAACATCGGTTTGCCGGTCAGCGCTTTGCCATAGTACGCGCGATGCGTCGCCGGTAAATCATTTTTCCAACCCCACACACGATCTGAATCGGCATCCCATTCGTCGATGTGCGCGTTGCGCCGACCTTTCACCGCTTCAAAGAGGGAGGGTAATTCGATCCGCGGAACGTGCGTCGAGGCGAATAACAGGCAGAAACCAACCTGATCGATCCAGCGCGCGGCGTCGCGCATCGTTTGGATGCGGCGCGTTTTAGTCCGTCGATAAATCCCATCGCGTTGGTGTTCGATTCGTTTCAGAACGAACGTGGCTGATGTACTCACGTGGATTTACAGGACAAACTATACCACGCGTGCCAAGTCATGTCAATTTGGCGTATTCGTCCAACGTGTCGATGTCGATCCCCAAACGCGCATCCGCAAACTTAACCCGTTCCATCGAATAATGGGCAAATAAAACGCGTCCGCCTTGATCGCCTTGCAAATGGGCGAGTTCGGCAAAATGTTGGCGATCAAACAACACTGGGCTGCCGCGCCGTCCGGCGTACTCCACGGTGATGATCGCCGCGTCCGTTTCATGATAACGTTGCACAATCGCGTCGATGACTTGGGGTGTTAGCAACGGTTGATCCGCGTTGACAAAAATCGCCGCGTCGATTTCTGGCGCAAGCGCGTTCAGCCCGGCGCGAATGCTTGTGGCTTGTCCGCCTTCCCAAAATCGATTCAACACAACGCGCGCGGACGATTTTGCAACAACCGGACGAATCGATTCAAAATGCGCGCCCAGCACGACCAGCGTTTCAGTCACTTGCGATTGTGTGGCAATTTCAATCGCGTGTTCAATCAGTGTTTTGCCGCGCCACGGTAAAAGTTGTTTGACGCGCCCGCCCATCCGCGTGCCCGCGCCCGCCGCAAGAATAATTGCCGCCACGCGTCGATGCGTTTCGCGGATCGGATTTTCGTTGTGCATCGCGCCAATTGCCACCGCTCCGATTTCTGGGTACGCTAGTAATCGTTTTGCCAATTCGCGCGCCAAAAGCAATTGCGAGTCGGTTTCGACTTGATTGACAAACCCGATCACGCGCGCGTGCAGTGGTTTGTTTTTCAACCCACCGTTGGAATGGGCAATGACGTGCGCGAGCATCAACGGCGTGACCGGCTCGCCGAGGCGTGCGCCGGCAAGTTGCGCGACAATGTCCGCTCGATGTACATTAGAGTCGTCAAGTGGTCGAGCAAATACATTCGCGCCGACGACCGGCACAAGCAACGTCGTCGATGGCGCGAGAACCGGCTCGTGTGCGGCGGGTGCTTTGAACGGCAATCGGCGTGCGCCGTCGGCTTCGTACAGAATCGCGTCGGCGATTTTCAGCGCGGCAAGTTTGTCGATGAAGGTGGGCGGTACGCCGGCAACTTTATTTTCCGGCATATCGTCGCCGACAAGCAAAACGCGCGCGTGTTCGTTCAACGCAGTTTGCACACGCACGACGAAATCTGGTTCGGGCGCAAAACGCAGACAGGGTTGGACGATTTGCGCCGCCCCCAAATGCGTCGTCGTTGTAACGACAACATGCTGTCCTTGGCTAGCCAATTCATCAGCGAGTCGTAACAGCGCGCTGGTTTTACCGCCCGCGCCGACAAAGGCGACCACGTCGCGGGGTTGAATGCGCAAAGAACGGTGGAACTGCATTATGAGATCAACAACTTGGCTTGCTGGATCACATTATCGATTGTAAAGCCAAGGTTCTTGAAGGCGTCTTTGTACGGCGCGGACGTGCCATACCGATCTAACCCGATCACTGCGCCGTTCTCGCCGATGTATCGTCCCCACGCCAGCGTGGCGCCGGCTTCGATGGCGAGGCGCGGGACACCGGGAAGCAAAACGCTCTTTCGATATTCAGCGCTTTGCGCGTCGAACAATTCCCAGGACGGCATCGACACGATCCGCGCGCCGATTCCTTCTTCCGCGAGTTTCTTGTGTGCGTCCATCGCCAACGCAACTTCTGAGCCAGTTGCAAGCAAGGTTACGCGCGGCTTGGCGGCATCGGCAAGGACGTACGCGCCGCGCGCCAAATCGTTCTTGACCGGCGTGACAAACGGAATTACTTGGCGGCTGAGAATCAGCGCGGTCGGTCCGGTTTTGCGTTCGAGCGCAATCTTCCACGCTTGCACCGTTTCGTTGCCATCCGCCGGGCGAATCACCATCAAATTGGGAATCGCGCGCAAACTGGTGATGTGTTCAATCGGCTGATGTGTGGGGCCATCTTCGCCCAAACCGATGCTGTCGTGCGTGAACACATAGATCACCGGCAAGCCCATAAACGCGGCGAGGCGAATCGTCGGGCGCATATAATCGGAAAAGACGAGGAACGTGCCGCCGTACGGTCGCAAACCGTGCAACGCCAACCCGTTCATAATCCCGCCCATCGCGTGTTCGCGCACGCCGAAGCGAATGTATGTCCCGGTGAAATCGTCGCGCTGAATGTCTTTTGCATCTTTCGTCCGTGTGTTGTTACTTGGCGTCAAATCAGCCGAGCCGCCAAGCATTGTGGGAAGCTTGGCGAGAATGGCTTCCAACACTGCGCCGGACGCCGCGCGCGTGGCGAGCGGTTTGTCGTTGGGCAACGTTGGCAACGCCGATTCCCAACCGGCGGGTAAATTGCCGGCGATAAAATCGTCCCATTGCTTAGCAAGTTCCGGAAAGTGCGCGCGATATTTTGCGAACATCGCGTTCCATTCTGCTTCGCGTTGCTTGCCGATTTCGCGCACTTGGTTCAGGCGCGCGTGAATTTCATCGGGGATGAAGAATTTTGGTTCGTGTTGCCACTTGAAAAATTCTTTCGTCGCTTTGACCGCCTCTTCGCCCAATGGTTCGCCGTGCGCTTTCGATGTATCTTGCTTGGGACTGCCGTAACCGATGTGGGTGCGGCACGCAATAATCGATGGGCGCGCGGTTTCCGCTTGCGCCGCGCGAATCGCCACATCGACCGCGTGCATATCGTGACCATCGATGGCTTGCGCGTGCCAGCCGTACGCGCTAAAGCGTTGCGGAATATTTTCGCTGAACGATAACTCGGTGGGCCCGTCAATTGAAATATGATTGTCGTCGTACAAAACGATCAACTTGCCCAAGCCAAGGTGTCCGGCAAGTGACGCCGTTTCGTGCGAGATGCCTTCTTGCAAATCGCCGTCGGAAGCGATGACGTACGTGTAGTGATCGACGATGGGAAAATCCGGTTGATTGAATCGCGCCGCGAGCCATTTCTCCGCAAACGCGATGCCGACCGCGTTGCCCAATCCTTGGCCGAGCGGACCCGTCGTCGTTTCGATGCCCAAGTGCAAGTCGCGTTCCGGGTGACCGGGCGTGAGACTGTTCCATTGCCGGAATTTTTTCAATTCATCGAACGGCATAGGATAGCCCCACAAGTGCACGAGCGCATACAACAACATCGAGCCGTGCCCGGCGGAAAGAATAAAGCGGTCACGATTTGCCCATTGTGGATTGGCGGGATTCGCCTTGAGAAAACGCGACCACAACACGGTGGCAAGATCGGCGGTGCCAAGCGGCATCCCGGGATGACCGGAATTTGCTTTTTGCACGCCGTCGATTGCCAGCATCCGAATCGTGTTGGCGATGAGTCGATCGGTTTCGTCGTACGGTGGTAGGGTTGTCATTGTTTTTGCCTTCTGAACTTTGATTGCTACAAGTAACATTATAGCGATTCAATCTATCCTTGTAAAATCCATCCCGCTTTTGACCCATTTTAATCTTCGTGATAAAATAGGATTAGTACGCGATGACGCGTTGATAAATTCTGGGTGATGTGCGCCTCTCGCGTTTTGAGAGGCGTTTTGTTTTATCGGTGTTTTGCTTGCGGTGGGCAAGCGTGAAAAATAATCTATTCATTTATGGAGGAGTAATGAAACTCAATTGGAAGGTTGTTATTCCAATCGCCGTGTGGGCGGTGCTGGTATTGTATGGTTATGTTGCCGGCGCACCCACCGGCTTGACGATGAGCGCGTGGCTGTACTTTGCGCTTTTCGTTGCTGTCATTCTCGGCTTGGTATTGGAGCCGATTCCGGCAGCCGCCATCGGTTTGATCGGTGTTGCGTTTGCCGCGGCGATGCGGTACGTCAATGCCAACATCGGTCAATCGATCAACTGGGCTCTTGCTGGTTTTGCCGACACGACGGTGTGGCTCATCTTTGGCGCGTTCGTCTTCTCGATGGGCTACAACAAGACCGGTTTGGGGCGTCGCATCGCGTTGGTGCTGGTCAGATGGCTGGGCGGTCGCACGCTTGGTTTGGGCTATGCGATTTCGCTGGCGGATTTGGTGATTTCGCCCGGCACGCCCTCGAACACGGCGCGCAGTGCGGGCACGATCTACCCGGTGATTCGCAACATTCCGGCGTTGTACGGCTCAGAACCCAACTCGCCAACTGCCCGCAAGATCGGTTCGTACATCATGTGGACAGCGTTTGCGGCAACGTGCGTTACGTCATCGATGTTCATCACCTCGCTCGCGCCGACGGCTGCCGCGTTGGCGATTGTCAAGAGTACCACCAAAGTCGATATCAACTGGCTTCAGTACGCCCAAGGATTTCTGCCAGTGGGTGTCGTGCTGTTCTTGCTTGTGCCGGTGCTTGCGTATTTCATCTATCCCCCAGAAGTCAAAGTCAGTAAAGAAATTCCGGACTGGGCGGGCAAAGAACTTTCCAAAATGGGACCAGTCTCCCGACAGGAAATCATCATGGTCGCGTTAGTGGTCTTGGCAATCTTTCTCTGGATCACCGGGTCGAACGTGTTGATCGAATTGCCGTACTTTGGCAAGGACTTTATCAACGCAACGACCGTTGTGTTGGTGATCATCGCGCTGATGCTCGTTACCAATCTGGTAACCTGGGATGATATTCTGTCGAACAAGGGGGCGTGGAATGTGCTGGTGTGGTTTGCCACGCTGATTACACTGGCAAATGGTTTGAATCAGGTGGGCTTTGTGCGATGGTTCGCTAATCTTGCCTCGGCGCCGCTCGCGGGTATGGACCCGACGATGATTTTGGTGATCCTCGTTCTGTTGTTCTTCTTTATCCACTATTTCTTCGCCTCGCTCAGCGCGCACACCAGCGCCGTCCTGCCGTTGGTGCTGGGGGTAGGCGTCAAACTATTGCCGGCAGCGCTGGTTGCTCCATTTGCGTTGCTGTGCGTGTACTCGTTGGGGCTAATGGGTATCCTGACGCCGTACGCCACCGGTCCCGCGCCGGTGTACTATGGGAGTGGCTACATCTCCCGCACCGATTTCTGGAAACTCGGTTTGATCTTTGCCGTGATTTTCGTGGTCGGTCTGTTGGTCATCGGCATCCCGTATTTGACTTCGGTCAAACTCTAACTGAATATTTCGCATTACGCACTTTTGTCATTTCGAGGAGCGAAGCGAAGAGAAATCTCCGCGAATAACGGGATTTCTCGCTTCGCTCGAAATGACAGATAAGACGAGGGGCGACCACAAGGGTCGCCCCTACAAATTTCCCCGTGTGAAAACATCTGGGCAATCACGAGGATTGCCCCTACGAAAAATCGAATTCCTCTTTGTGTCCGAACCCTTGCGCATTATCGATCCAACGCAACCAACGCGCCGCGATTTTGTACACCTCGATGATTCCTAACGTCGCGTGCATTTTGCCCAGGACATCAACCGACGCAAGCCACGGTCGCACAAACGGAAATTTTTCGATGTACAGTTCGTACGCCCGCGCGCGTTCGATGACCTCTGCCACACGCGACGCCACGCCGACGATTTGAACGCCGCGAATCTCCTGCCAGCCGGTCGATGCGCCGTGAATCGTCGCGGAAACGCGCTCGTCGCGCAGAAAATTTTGCACATGCCGCGTTTTGGGATCGGACAGAAAATAGAACGCCGCGCCATCGTGCGCGAAAAACAAATCGCACGCGTGCGGCGAGCCATCGGCGTTTATCGTTGCGAGCGTGAGCGTGTTCTGCGTCGAGACGAACTCGCGCCAATCCATCATTATGATTCTTTCCACCGCGTGTACAAATTATTGACAATGCCCGCGCGCGCCAGCACGCGCCCGACCGTCCCATCGATAATGTCGTCGAGAGTTTGGGGTTTGCCGTAGAACGCCGGCACCGGCGGAAAAATCACCGCGCCCATTTCGGTTGCTTGCGTCATCAAACGCAAATGTCCCAGGTGCAGGGGCGTCTCGCGCACGACGAGAATCAGCGGGCGACCTTCTTTCAACGTGACGTCCGCCGCGCGCGCGATAAGATCGGCGGAGTAGGAATGGGCAATCGCCGAGAGCGATTTGATGCTGCACGGGATCACGATCATCGCGCGCGTTTCAAAACTTCCGCTCGCAATCGCCGCGCCGATGTCGCGCACATCGTACACAACATTCGCCAACGCCTCGACGGATTTCACCGTCCAGTCGGTTTCGGCGGCGATAGTTTGTTTGCCGGCGGGACTGATGACGAGATGCGTTTCAAATTTTTCGAGCGCGCGCAATTGCTGGAGCAGGCGAATGCCGTAGATGACGCCGCTCGCGCCGGAAATTCCAACGATGATGCGTTCGGTCATACTAAATCCATTGAACTTCCAAAATGTCGATTGTCATTGCGAGCGGAGCGAAGCAATCTTTCAAAGTTCGTTGAGAGATTGCTTCGTCGCAAAAAACCGCTCCTCGCAATGACAATCGATTTTGTGGCTTAACGTCTTTCCAAAATTTCCCAACTTTTTTCACGCGCGAGCGCGGCGAGTTGCGGATCGGGATTGACCGCAACCGGCTGCCCGACCATTTCCAAGAGCGCGCGGTCGCTGAGCGAATCCGCGTACGCAAAACTCGCGGCGAAATCGATGGTGATGTTGCGCGCGGTCAACCAATCGCGTAATAATTTTCCTTTGGCGTTGCCCATACACACCGGCGCCAGCACGCGCCCGGTAAATCGACCATTTGCAAATTCGATTGGAGTGCCGATCATGCCGGTTACGTTCAACGCCTCGCCCAAAATTTTCAGCGTCGGTGTGAGCATCGCGGAAACGAGCACGACGATGTGTCCGCGCGCGACGTGTTCTTTCAATCGCGCGATGACAGCGGCGTTGCCGGTTGGCTGGATGTACTGCTCGGCGACCCAGCGAAACGCGGCGTCGCCCTGTGCCGCGTTCCAACCTGTGATCAACGAACCGAGCGTCCACACCCACGGTCGACGAGCCGTTTCGTCGTCGATCAGTTTGAGTTTCCAAAGATAATAGTACGGCAGATTGCGCATCATATACAATCGCGTGCGATTTTTGCCGCCGTGCTCGGCGACGCGCGAAGCGTGCATCAGCCCGCGCCACATATTCGCGTTGTACAACGTGCCGTCTACATCGAAGAATGCGGCAATCATCGTTTGCCTCACGCGCGAGATTATAACACGGTTTCGAGTTTAATGTTCAAGGTTTCAAGTTCAAAGCCGATCATTGAACTTTGAACCTGAAACTTGTAACCCAACTTGCTTGATGTTATAATCGGCGCAAATCCTTTGACGGAGGACAAGATGGCAGTCAAACTCACGTGGTATGGACATTCGTGTTGGCATATCGAAACATCGAAAAGCACGCTTCTCATCGATCCCTTTCTTTCCGGCAATCCGAATGCGCCGGTCACCGCCGAGCAAGTGAAACCGGATTTCATTCTCGTTTCGCACGGGCACGGTGATCATTTGGGCGACAGTGTGGCGATTGCCAAACGGACTGGCGCGATGGTCCTGAGCAACTTTGAGATTTCAAATTATTGTCAGGGGCAGGGTTGTAAAGCGCACGGGCTTCACATCGGCGGCAGTCGCAATTTTCCGTTCGGCAAGTTGAAATTGACGATTGCGCATCACGGCTCGTCATTTCCGGACGGACGTTACGCCGGTAATCCCGCCGGCTTTTTGCTCACCATCGGCAAGGTGAAAATTTACGATGCGGCGGACACCGGGCTGTTCTTCGATATGAAATTGATCGGCGAAGAGAAAATCGATGTTGCGCTCTTGCCCATCGGCGACAATTTTACGATGGGGCCCGAAGACGCGGCGCGCGCGGTAAAATTATTAAAGCCCAAAGTTGTGATTCCGATGCACTATAACACGTTCGATGTTATCAGCCAGGACCCCAAATCGTTTGTGTCGCTCGCGAAAAAAGCATCGGCAAAAACCAAAGTGGTTGTGTTGAAACCAGGGGAATCGTTCAGTCTTTAGTCAACTGGTCGCCAGACCATCTGTTATTGCGAGGGATCAGCGACGAAGCAATCTCCGAATAGCGGTTTGAGAGATTGCTTCGGCAAAAAACGCCTCGCAATGACAAACGAACCTACAAGGAGGATCAATGGAGATCAAAACTATCGGCGTCGTTGGTTGCGGTTTGATGGGGAGCGGCATTGTCGAACTTGCCGCCAAAAAAGGTTATAGTGTCATCGTCCGCGAAGTCAACGACGATTTTCTGGCAAAAGGTTTGAAACGGATTCAGGATTCGACGGCGTACGCGGTCAAGAAAGAGAAGCTGACCGCCGCCGACCGCGAGGCGTTGCTCGCGCGCATCACCGGCACGACGAATATGCTCGATCTCGCGCCAGCCGATCTGGTCATCGAAGCGGCGATTGAGAACCTTGAACTCAAGAAATCAATTTTCCAAGTCCTCGATCAAATCACGCGCCCCGACGTTATCCTCGCCTCGAACACCTCGTCGCTTGCCGTTACCGAAATGGCAAGTATGACGCGCCGCCCGGACAAGGTGCTCGGCTTGCATTTCTTCAACCCGGTGCCGGTGATGCCGCTCCTCGAAATGGTGCGCACGTTCCTCACGAGCGAAGAAACGTACCAGACTGCGCGCGCGTGGGGCGAAGGATTGGGCAAGACGATCATCGTTGCCAAGGACACGCCGGGATTCATCGTCAACGCGCTCCTCATCCCGTACATTCTCGACGCGGTGCGGATGTACGAGAACGGCTTGGCGACGAAAGAGGACATTGACACCGGCATCAAGCTGGGTTTGAATCATCCAATGGGTCCGCTCACGCTCCTCGATTTTGTCGGACTCGACACGACGCTCTTCATTGCGGACGAGATGTTCAAGGAGACGAAGGACGCGCGCTTTGCCGCGCCGACGCTGTTGCGCCGGATGGTAACCGCTGGTTATCTGGGGCGCAAGAGCGGCAAGGGGTTTTACGATTATTCCAAGTAAGCAGTCAACCGTCGTCAGTAAACAGTAGCCAGACGCGAGTTTGGCTACTGATTTTCGCATCGGAGTAATTTGTGGCTCAATCAAATCGCTACGAACAAGAATTTCTCGATGCGCTCCGTGATATTTTCGTGGGCGCAAAGGTCGAAGGCGAATCGGGTTACATCAACCTGATGAAGATCAAGGCGCGCTATTTCTCCGAGGGTGTCTTGCCGCGTCTGACGCAAGACATTGACGCGGCGTGCCAGCCGTTCGAGCCATCGTTCCGTGAAGAATTGTTCGATAAACTCTACGATTTCTTCAAGCGCTATTTCAGCGAGAGCGGCTCGATCTATTTCCGCCATACGCCGTTGCACAACAACGTCTATGAAAAAGTCTACACCGACGACCGCGACGTGATGCTGTTCTGGAAAACGCACATGCTCTACTACGTCAAGACTGATCGTCTGTTCAACAGTATGGATGTTGAGATAGACGGCGTGAAATTTTTCTTCGACGTATCCGCGCTGAAGCACAAACGCGCGAATGAAAAGCGCGAGTTGACGTACGCGTTCAAGAGTTACACGGGCGGCAAAATTGTTTTGACGGTGGCGTATTCCGAGCGCGGGCGCAAGACCAAAGCCGACGAGATTTTGCGCGCGGTAGGGGCGTTTCATGAAACGCCCCTACGCGAGGAAACGTTAGAACGCGCCATCCGCGTTTTTGAAAAGCAATCCGAAGTGGATTATTTCATCAACAAGAACGCGCGCGCGTTCTTGAAAGAGCAATTCGATCTGTGGCTGTACCAGTACGTCTTTAGTGGGCAGAGCGATTGGACGGAAACGCGTTTGCGCCAACTCCAAGCCATCAAAGACATTGCGTACAAGATCATTGATTTCATCGCGCAGTTTGAAGACGAACTGGTGCGCGTGTGGAACAAACCCAAGTTCGTGCTGAATTCGCATTACATCATCGCGCTGGATAAAATTACCGACGCCAAACTCCGCAAAAAGATTTTCGCGCACAAGGGGATGCAAGCACAAAAGCAAGAGTGGAAAGAGTTGGGGATGGTGGAAAATTTGCGAGACCTGTCAGGTCTTCAAGACCTGACAGGTCTGGACCCGCGCTATCAATTCCTTCCGCTGGACACGCGCCACTTTCCCGATTTGGAGTTGGACATCCTGGCGTTGTTTGACGATTTAGACACCGCACTGGACGGCTGGCTGATTCACAGCGAAAACTACCAAGCGTTGGTGACACTGGCGCGCAAGTTTGAGGGGCGCGTGCAGGCGATTTATATTGATCCGCCGTATAATACGGGAAATGACGGTTTTGCCTTTGATGATGAATTTCAATCTAGCAGTTGGCTTTCAATGATTGAGAATCGCTTGTCACGAGCCAGCGATTGGCTGGGCAATGATGGCGTTATCTTTGTCAGTATTGATGACAATGAAAATGGAAATCTAAAGGCTGTTTTGAGAGCGAGTTTCGGAAATAACGAAATTGCTACGCTTGCTTGGCATAGCAAGTACACAGTATCGAACGATGCAAAATTCTTTTCCAAACAACACGAGTACATTTTGTGTTTCTGCAAAGATATTGGGCAAGCAAAAATTGGTCTGTTAGTAAGAACGCAAGAAGCCAATGATAGATATGACAATCCTGATAACGATCCGCGAGGAGCTTGGAAGCCGACACCGCTTCATGCCAAAAGTGGAACTGAAAGCGCAAAATACACATTCAGTTTCAAGAATGGTGTGGAATGGCGTCCACCTGCAGGACGCTATCCACGATACAGCAAAGGAAAACTCAAGGAGCTTGAGGAGGACAACCGAATCTGGTTTGGCAAAGATGGTTTAGCAACACCTTCTGTTAAGACATTCCTGTCTGAAGTTGCACCAGGCGTAAAATGTGGGACGCTACTGCCGTATCAAATTTTCGGGCATACACACAAGGCAAACGAACAATTAGCATCCCTTCTTGGTAAGGGCCAATTCGATAATCCCAAGCCAATTGATTTGGTCTACAATCTGGTTCGATTGGCGAATGATTCTACCCAGTCAGTTGTTTTGGACTTCTTCGCTGGCAGCGGCACCACCGCGCACGCGGTCATCAATCTCAACCGCGCGGACGGCGGCAAGCGCAAATACATCCTCGTCGAGATGGGCGAGCATTTCAACACCGTCATTCTGCCGCGCGTCAAAAAAGTCGTCTTTAGCGACAAGTGGAAAGACGGAAAACCTGTCCTGAGCGGAGTCGAAGGAGCGCAGGAAGGCAAGGGCATTTCGCATTTCTGCAAATACTATGAACTCGAACAGTACGAGGACACACTTCGCCGCGCGTCGTATCAAGACGCGCCGCTGTTGCAAGGCGTTGACCCGTACACCAGTTACGTTTTCCTCCGCGACCTGAAAATGCTGGATGCCGTTTCGCTCGACAAAGAGAAAAACCGCGTGGACGTGCATCTCGACAAATTGTACGCTGGGATTGACGTGGCGGAAACACTCTCGTGCGTCACAGGCAAATGGATCAAGCACATCACGCGCGACACGGTCACGTTTGAAGATGGCACAACCGCTAGTTTGACGAATCCCGATTGGACGTTGATCAAGCCGTTGGTGTGGTGGTAGAACGCCGCCGATTTAAAATCGACGGCTAATCTAGGTTGAAATCGGCTCAAGCCGATTGAGCGTGGAAATCCGATTTATCGGATTTCTATCTTGTGAGACGTCGAATTCATTCGACGGCGGTCTCGATGGGGCAACCACGTAGGGTCTCGCCCCTACAGAAACATTATGCGTAAACTCCAAACCCTGCTCAACGATTTCGCGTTTGAATCCTTGCCGCCCGCGTGGACGACGTTGGATTTGGCGCGCTTTTCCAAAGCGAAAAATCTGTGGGACTATCAACAAACCGCGTTGCAAAACGCGGTCAAAGCGTTGTGGAAATTTTACGCCACCCACACTTCCGAAGTTTCCAAAACTGCGCAAGTCTCCGAACGCAAGCGCGCGTTCTTCCAATGGTACGCCGACAATCAAATTTCGCTTGACGATATTTCGCTCGGCAAGAAACGCGACAACGCCGCGATGCTCGCGCCGTACTATCCCATCACCGATGCTCAAATTGCATACGAGCACTTGATCAATCGGATGGGATTCTGGATGGCGACGGGATCGGGCAAAACGCTCGTCATCGTCAAACTGATCGAGGTGTTGTGGACGCTGATGCAGCGCGGCGAAATTCCGACGAACGATCTGCTGATGTTGACGCACCGCGAAGACCTGATCCAGCAATTGCGCGATCACGTCAACGAGTACAACGCGGCGGGCGGCGCGCTGTTCATTCGTTTGCGCGAATTGAAAGAGTACGCCGAGGTCAAGCGCGAATTTCCCTCCTTGCTCGGTCATCAAGAAATCACCGTCTTTTACTACCGCTCCGACAATTTGAGCGACGAGCAAAAAGAGCGCATCATTGATTTTCGCAACTACGATAACAACGGTCGCTGGCACGTTCTGCTCGACGAAGCGCACAAGGGCGACAAGGACGATTCCAAGCGGCAACACATTTACAGCATCCTGAGCCGCAACGGATTCCTGTTCAACTTTTCCGCCACGTTCACCGACGACCGCGACAAACAAACGACCGCCTTCGAATTCAATCTCGCCAGTTTCATCGAAGCGGGTTACGGCAAGCACATTGCGATTCTCAAACAAGAAAATCGCGCGTTCCGCCGCGACGAGGACTTTACCGACGACGAAAAACAGAAAATCGTTTTGCAAGCATTGTTGATGCTCACCTACGTCAGCAAATCGCGCGAACGATTGACGAACGCGACGAACGCCGATCTCTACCATCGTCCGCTCTTGATCGCGCTCGTCAACTCGGTCAACACCGACGACGCCGATTTGAAATTATTCTTCGCGCAACTCGAACGCATCGCGCGCGGCAAAGTGAGCGACGTCGCGTTCCGCCGCGCGAAAAATGATTTGTGGGCAGAACTCGACGCGCGCCCCGAATGGCTGTACGAAGACTTGCGGTTCGCGCCTGATGCGTCCATCTTCAACGCGCTCACGATCAAGGATGTGCTGGAACACGTTTTCAACGCGGGCAGTCACGGCGAAATCGAAGTGTTGGCGCGTCCATCGAACGACAAGGAACTCGCGTTCAAACTCAAAAGCGCGTCCGCGCCCTTCGCGCTCATCAAAATCGGCGACACGCGCGCGTGGCAAAAGCAAATGCTGGCGGGCTATGCGTTCGTCGAGGGCTTTGAAGATGAGAGTTTCTTCGAGCGCATCAACGCCGACGATACCGACATTACTCTACTGATGGGCTCACGCAGTTTCTACGAGGGCTGGGACTCGAATCGCCCCAACGTTATCACGTTCATCAACATCGGCACAGGCACGGACGCGAAAAAATTTGTCCTGCAATCCGTCGGGCGCGGCGTGCGCATCGAGCCGCAGAAAAACAAACGACGCCGTTTGGAAAATCTTCACAACGCGCGCGAGGTGGACGAACAAACTTTTCGCTTGGCGCAGCCGTTTTTGAACGCCGTGCAAACGCTGTTCATCTTTGGCACGAACCGCGCCGCGCTTGAAAGCGTATTTCAGGAACTTGACCAAGAGAAGGAAAAGGAAGAAGGCGTCGAACTTGTGCTGAAAACCAACTCCGCCGCAATTGCAGGGCGAACATTGCTCGTGCCGACCTACCGCGCGGGCAACGTTGCGCTCATCGAGCAACGCGCGCCGCGCAAATTTGAATTGCCCGCCGACGAATTGAAACTGTTGCAAGACTATCTCGCGTATCTTGGCGACGAGCGGCTTGTCCTCGCGCGCCACGATTTGACGCCGCGCCAAATTGGGTACGTGCAAAAGAGCATTACCGAGCCAGAAACCTATTTCAACACAGCCGGCGGCAGAAAATTCGGGAACGTCAATATCTTGCTCCCGCGCCTCACGCGCTATCTTGACCTTGTGCCAAGCGAATTGGATGGTTTCAAGTCGCTGGAAACAGAAATCAATCACTATCAACACATTCGCGTCTTGCTCAAAGACATCGAAGAACTGCGGCGCAAAATCCAATTGGTGCAAGAGTATCGAGACCCTGCGTCACAAAAAGCCATGCTCAAAGAACGGTACCAACAAGGCAAACTCGATCTTGACGCGTACACTACCGCGATTGAAAATCTTCCGCGCACTGCCGAGGAATCGTTCACACCGCCCCAACGCGCAACGCTCAAAATCAAAAACATTGCCGCGCACTATTATTTGCCCTTGCTTCTCTCGGACGACGAAAAGATTGATTACATCACGCACGTCATCCGCGTGCCCAGCGAAGTCCGATTCATCGAGCAACTCGAGGCGTCCCTGAAAGAGCAAGGCAACTTGTTTGCGTCGGCGTTCGATTGGTGGATGTTCAGTCGCGCGGATGAGACGCTGGATCGCGTTTTCATTCCGTACTACGACCCCGCGCAAAATCGGATGCGCGAATTCCATCCCGATTTCATCTTTTGGTTTAAACGGTTCAGCGATTATTTCATTCTATTCGTGGATCCGAAGGGGATGCAGAACACGGACTATCAATACAAGTTGGATGGGTTCAAAGAAATATTTGTTGATCGCGCATCGGGCGCATTGAGAGTCATTCCGCACGACGGGATGAATGTTCGGGTGGCGCTGGCTATGCACACGGCAGATGCCAATCGCGCGCCGCAAGAGTACAAAGATTTCTGGTTTGACCATCCGAAAAATATATTGAAACAACTGATTGTGTCAGATTCACGCACCACCCTTTGATGACTGAAAATGAAAATCAACAGCCGACACAATTCCATAGGCAGGAATATTTGAACTATCACTTTGAACCCCGACTGAGCGTCACCAATTTTCTCGCCGCACTCTTCACGCTCGGTCTGCTCATCGCTTGCGTGCCGGCGGACGTTCCCCGCGCGGATGCGCCGGGCGCGCTCACGCCGCCCACCACACCCACGCGCGCAACAACCGTCGTAAGTTCTGCGCCCGCGCCCACGCCAACAATTGCCGGACCCGAAGGCGGCGCGATTGCCATCGGCGTCATTGGCGCGACCACGCTCGAAATGAACGTGATGCCGGAACTGGTGCAGGACGCGCTGTTCGATTCGCTCTTGCGCGTCAACCCGGCGAACGGCGCGCTCGAACCCGCGCTCGCAGAATCGTTTCAAATTTCCAGCGACAATTTGACGATGACGTTTCGCTTGCGCCCGGGAATCAAATGGCACGATGGTGCGCCGCTCACCGCCGATGATGTCGTCGCGACGATCCGCGAATTTTCCGCCGCCGATTTTCGCGGCAGACCGATCACCGATTTCACCAATTTTGTGCGCGCGACCGCCATCGATCCGCAAACGGTTCAACTCACCTTCAGCGATGCGTACTGCCCCGCGCTGGCGAGCATCGGCACGCTGAAAATTTTGCCGCGCGCAATTGCATCGAGCGCGAATTTTCCCAAACTGACGCCCGCGCAAATGATCGGCACCGGCGCGCTCAAGTACGTGTCGAGCAATGGCGAGCAATTCGTTCTCCAACGCAACACGGCTTATTATCGCGGCGCGCCGCACATCGACGATTGGACGATTCGCGTGTTCAGCGACGCGGAGCGGGCGGCGATGCGCGCCGCGTTCGCCGCAAAACAAATCGATGTGATGACCGGCGCGCCGGGCGAATTTACCGCGCTCAAAAAAATTCCGGACGCGAATGTGCTCGCCGTCGATGCGAACGAATTTATCGCGCTGATGTTTAATTTCGATTCTGCGCCACTCAACGACCCGCGCGTGCGGCAGGCGCTCGCGTACGCCATCGACCGCACCGGGTTGGCGAAAGATGTCGAGAATCAAGTAACGTTGATCGACACGAGCGCATTGCCGGGTTTTTGGGCGACGCCGGCAAATCTTCCGCGCTATTCATTCGACCCGGCAAAAGCGAAACAACTCCTCGCCGATGCCGGCTGGCGCGATAATGGCGATGGCGTTTTGCGGCAGAACAATCGACCGCTTCAACTAGAGTTGTACACGCAATCCGACGATCCACTGCTCGAACCATTTGCATTTCGAATCCGCGAAATGTTCGCGGCAATCGGCATCCAAACGATTTTGCAACTCGACGACCGCTCCGGCTGGATCACGCGCGCGTTCACGCATCGTTTCGATTTGCTTTTGCTGTCGCGCAAAATTCCGCTTGACCCTGATCAACGGTGGTATTGGAAATCGGATCAAAACGAAAAGAACAGCGGTTTTAATTTGGGCTCGTACGTCAATCGCAACGTCGATGCGTTTTTCCAAGCCGGTCAGCGCGTTGCCGCGTGTGAAACCGGCGCGCGCGCGAAAATCTACGGCGACGTTTTTCGCACGCTCGTGAGCGATGCGCCAGTTGCGTTCCTCTTCGCGCCGAAAAAATATCTCGTCGCGCGCGAGCGTGTGCTGAATCTTGTGCCCAGTTCTTTTGCCGGCGAGTTTGGCAATCTGATCGAGTGGCGGGTGAAACCGTGACCATTTGTCATTCTGAGGGAGCGAAGCGACCGAACGCTTTGCGTCTCGCAAGGTCATTTGAATTCTCAAGTCTCCAGCGAGATGCTTCGCTACGCTCAGCATGACAGGTACCGGTTTGTCATTGCGAGGAGGCATCCTGAGCGGAGCGCAGCGAAGTCGAAGGATCGCCGACGAAGCAATCTTTCAACTGTCATTTGAGAAATTGCTTCGCCGCAAACAATACGGCTCGCAATGACATTTGAAATTTTACTTTCAAGAATGTCTTCAACCATGACCAAGAACCATTTTTCATTTGATCCTTCGCACGGCACTTTTGATCTTCCACCACTTTTGCAAAACGCCACCGCGTCCGCCATCTATCGCGATGAGCGCGGACAATCGCACACGCTCACACTTGCCGGCAATCGCGTTACGCAAAAAATCGAAAACGATCACGCGACGCTAAATTGTAGCGATGACACCATCGAATTGACGTGGCACGCGATCATCGGCGAAGAGACAACCGCGTGGATCGAAATCATCAATCACAGTCGCGCGCCGGTTCGGATCGATGAACTACGCGTGTTGTCGCTGGACGCGGCGAACGGCGCGCGTGTGAACCTCGGTTCGTCGCCGACGCATTGGCGATTTTTTCAGAACGGGTGGCAATCGTGGTCGGCGGCGTTCGTGCGCGATTGCGGCAATGGTATCCACATTGATCCTGCCACGGAGGAATATCGGCTCAAACATCAACCGCACGCCATTCCGACGACGCCGAAAACTTTTGCGAGCGAATGGTTCACCGTGCTGACGGAAGATAGAAGATCGAAGACGGAGCAGAGTGTCGGTCTTGTGTCTTCGGTCTCCGGTCTGCTTTTGGGCTTTGTGACCGCCGCGAATCAACTTTCCGAAATTCGTTTGCAACTCGCCGGCGAAAAATTTTTGCGCCTCGATGCAATTGCGTATTGCGATGGCGCGCGCATCGATCCCGGCGAAACGTTCGCATCGGAAAAGTTGTGCGTTGCGTTTGGCGAGGGCTTGACCCTGCTCGATGATTACGCCAAATTGCTGGGCGAAAATATGCGCGCGCGGATTCCGGCGCAACCGCTGACCGGTTGGTGCACGTGGTATTATTTTTTCGGCGAGAACACCGAGCGCGACGTGCTGGCAAATGTCGAACGCTTGCGCGCGGAACGATTGCCGCTCGGCGTCATCGTGATCGACGATGGTTATCAGACGTCCGACGGCGACTGGACGAGCGTCGATGCAGAAAAATTTCCGCGCGGAATAAAAGTGCTCGCCGACGAAATTCGCCGCGCCGGTTTTGTGCCGGGCATTTGGGTTGCGCCGTTCGCGGCGAATGAAAATTCGCAACTCGCGCGCGAGCATCCGGAATTTTTACTGCGTGATGCCACCGGCGCGCCGGTGGCGGCGTGGATTCACTGGGGACAAAAATGTTTTTCGCTCGATCTCGCGCGCGCGGACGTGCAAGCGTGGTTGCGCGAAACCTTTCGCACGCTGAGCGACGACTGGGGTTTTGATTTTTTCAAACTCGATTTTCTCTACACCGCCGCCGCACCCGGCATTCATCACGATCCCCCAATGACGCGCGCGCAAGCGGTGCGGCGCGGGCTAGAAATCATCCGCGAAACCGTCGGCGAAAAAATAATCCTGGGGTGCGGCGCGCCGCTCGCTCCCAGCGTCGGCGTCGTCGATGCGATGCGCATCGGTCCGGATGTGGCGATCACGTGGGAACCAATTTTCAAAAACGATCTTACCGAGCCATCGACCGCGTACGCGATGCGCAACACAATGCTCCGCGCGTTCATGCATAATCGCTTGTGGCAGAATGACCCGGATTGTGTGCTCGTGCGCCGGCGCGACGACGAGAACGATTTGAAATTGAACGAGATGCGGACGATGGTTTCGCTCATCGGTTTGTCCGGCGGCGCGGTGCTGTCGTCCGACAACCTGGGAACGATCCGGCGCGGGCGTTTGAAATATCTCAAGCAAATTCTCCCACCGACAAATCTTGCCGCGCGTCCGCTCGATCTGTTTGAAAACGAGTTGCCGCAAATCTTCGCCCTGCCGATTGAAACATCGTGGGGCAAATGGTTGATCGTGGGCATCGTGAATTGGCGCGATCAAACAACCACGACAGAAATCGCTTTGGAGAAACTGGGACTCGATCCCACGCGCGATTATCACGTCTACAATTATTGGCATCGACGTTACGCCGGCGTCGCGCGCGAATCGCTTCGCCTCAAACGCCACCAGCCGCACGAAACGCGCGTGCTGTTGTTCAAGCCGGTGTCGGAGCACGTTGAATTGTTGACGACGACCTTTCACCTCGCGCAAGGATTGTGCGAAGTGAAAACGGTAACGCGGCGCGAGGAGTTGCGCGCGGGGAAACGTCGAACTCAACAAAGCATCGAAATTCTGAGTGTGGAGTTGGAGAAATTGGGCAACCAAACCGGCGACGTGATCTTTGCGGTGCCGAAATCGCGCAAGGTGATTGCCGCGCGCGTCGATGGCAAACTCTCGCCGCATCGCTTCATCGATAAAAATATTGTCGCGGTTGGTTTGACGCTGGATGAAAAAGCAGTCGTGGAAATCGAAACAATGTAAAACAAAATTCGCACCGGGCATCAACCCGGTGCGAGTTCTTTTTCAAATTGTGCGGCGGAAATTTCGATCATCTCCGCGCCAAATGCCTCGCCAAAGCGCGCGGCAATTTTTTTACGCACCTCGTGCATTTCGACTGAGCGATTCAACACGCGCGCCATCGAGGTAACCGCTTTGTCCGCGATGCCGCACGGCACGATGTACTCAAAGTGCGTCAGGTTCGGATCGACGTTGAGCGCAAAACCGTGATACGTGATCCACTGCTCGATGCGTGCGCCGATTTGCGCGATCTTAGTTTCACCGTTAGGCGTATCGATCCACGCCCCCACCAACTTGTCGATGCGTTTGGCGGCGATGCCAAAATCGGTGAGAGCTCGCATCAACATTTCCTCCAGCGACCGCACGAACCAGCCAACATCAAGTCGATAGTGGTGCAAATCAAGAATCGGATAACCAACAAGTTGCCCGGGTCCGTGATACGTTACATCGCCGCCGCGTTCGACCTTGAACACATCGATGTCGTTTTGCTTGAGGAAATCCGGCGACACGATGATGTGAGAATCATTCGCGTTGCGACCAAGTGTAAAAACCGGCGGATGTTCGAGGAGAAGTAGCGTGTCGTGCAACGCGCCGCGCTTGCGCGCTTCGACGATACGATGCTGAAGCGCAAGCGCGTCCGCGTACGGAACGGTGTCGAGGTTGACGAGCCAAACGGAGTTCATTTCAGATTGCAGATTGTAGATTTCAGATTGAAAAATTTACAATCTGAAATTAAAGCGGTTGCCTTCCGCCGAACCCGGCGTCGAGGTCGTGCCAGAATTCGATGCGGTCTTCGCCGCGCTTCCAACAGAGATAAACCAATTTCCCGTCGCGGTACGAGGGGAAATCGACTAGACCCGCATCCAGGTCTTTGAGTTCGCAACCGATGGCTTGAAGCGCGCTCAACCGCGAGTTGAATAATTCCAATTGCATCACGTACGCGTTGCCGTGTTGGTTGCCGCCGTTGCCGCCCGCGCGTTGCAGGAGCGAGTGCAACTGGACTCCCATCGCGGCGAGTTGATTGCGCGCCGCCGTCAACTCATCGAGCAGTTGCTTGATCTGCGGCACAAGCGCGTTCGCTTCTTCGAGTGTAAAAGTTTTCATCAACCTTAAAGCCACAGAACCACGCGCAATCACACAGAAAAAGTAAATGTGCGGCGCGTGATTCTGCGACGTGATTTACTTTAACTTGCGTAATTCAGCAAAGAGTTCGCCGTTGTCGGGCATCACGCCGGGTTCGTACTTTTTTATCCAGCGTAATATCCCTTCTTGATCGACGATGAAAATCGCGCGGTCGGCGCGTCCCAGTTTTTCGTTAAAGATGCCGTACTGGATGGCAATTTCGCCGTGGGGCCAGAAATCGGCGACGAGCGGATACGCAATCCCGCCCAACGATTTGCCCCACGCTTGCTTGGAAAAAATTGGATCACAGCTGATAGCCAGCACCTGGCTATTCAATCCTTCGAACTCGGCGCGTTGCGCTTCGTAGGAAGGAATCTGCTTGTCTCAAATCGCGGTGAACGCGAACGGGTGAAACGCCAGCACGACGTTTTTCTTGCCGCGATAATCGCTCAGTTTGATTTCGATTCGTTGGACTTCCGGTTTGGTGATGACACCCGGCGCGGTAAAGTCCGGCGCAACATCACCTACTTTGAGTTCAGCCATACTGCCTCCGTGATGAGTAAAAAGATTTGAGAGGTCGGACGAGTCCGATTGTACCGGGAATTTAGGGGTTGTCAACCAATCGCAATGGATTAAAGTCGGTCGCATAATCGAAATAGTCTTCACGTTCCGCGCGCTTGAGAAAATTGACGATGCCGTACGTGACCGGCGTGGCAAAAATTTCATATGCACATTTCAACGTCCATTCGACCAGCGTGATGCTGATCATCGCATCGATGTTCAACACCCCGACGAACGCCAGCAGCGTAAAAGTGAGCGTGTCGATGGATTGCCCGAAGAGCGTGCTGGTAATCGTGCGCGACCAGAGCCAGCGACCCTTCGTTAGAATCTTCATCTTTGCCAACACAAACGAGTTGACAAATTCACCCATCAAGTACGCAATGAGCGACGCGATGAGTATGCGCGGCGTCGTGCCGAGAATTTTATCGTACGCGGCTTGCCCATCCCAGAAATCGGCGGCGGGTAAAAGTCCGCCGGCTTGAATCGCGATCACCGCAATCGTGTTGCACGCAAAGCCGATCCAGATGATTTGCCGCGAACGCGCGTACCCGTACACTTCGGTGAGAATATCGCCAAAGATATAACTGACCGGAAAAATCACAATGGCGGCAGACATGACGATGCCGCCCACCGAAACGATTTTGGTAACGATGATATTCGAGACGATCAGGCAGGTGACAAAAATGCCGGTCACCCAATTGAGATAACGATATTTCATCAGGCACCTTTCTGGGCGACGATTATATCACAAGTTGCGACCAAGCAATTTGATTTTGCGCCGATTCGCTGATACAATCGCAAACGTTAAGGAGACATCGATGCATCTCACCCGGCTGGCTCTCACCAATTTTCGCAATTACGCGCATCTCGAACTTGACCTTGTCCCCGGCGTTACGCTGATTCACGGCGGCAACGCGTGTGGCAAAACGAGTTTACTCGAAGCTGTATTCTATTTGGCGACGGCGCGTTCGCCGCACGCCGGCGCGGAACGTGAATTGGTTCGCTGGGGTGCGAGCGCGGAGCCGATTCCGTTTGCGCGCGTCGAGACACACGTGATCAAACGGAATGACACACGCACACAATTGGAAATCGTTTTGGTTCAGTCGGAGGAAAAGAAAAACGAGGACGACGAACGCAAGACGAATGGTCGAGTGAGCAAACGTATCAAGGTCAATGGCGTTGCAAAACGCGCGATGGATTTGCTGGGTGAGTTGAACGCGGTACTGTTTTTACCCGAAGACCTCGATCTGGTGTTTGGTTCGCCGGGCGACCGCCGCCGGTATCTGGACACGACACTGTCACAAATCGATTCGCGGTACGGCCGCGCATTGTCGAAATACAACCAAGTCGTCGAACAGCGCAATAGTTTGCTCCGCGAATCCCGCGACCGCGCGCCCAATCTTAGCGCATTGGAAATCTGGAATCGGCAATTGATCGATGAAGGTACGTACATTATCGCGCGTCGCGCCGCGACGATTGATCGCTACAATCAGATTGTTGCGGAGATTCATTCGCGTCTGACTGATCAGCGCGAACAGTTACGACTCGTCTATCAACCCAACGTCATCTTGGAAGCGGAACGCACGAGCATCGAAATTGCAAAACGATTCACTCAACAACTCGCCGCACTGCGCGCGCGCGAACTTGGCGCGGCGACGACGCTCGTGGGACCCCACCGCGACGACATTCGTTTTCTGATCACGCGCAATCACGATGCCGCGGCGATGGACGCAACGACGTATGCCTCGCGCGGGCAGGGACGCACGGTGGCGCTCTCGCTGAAACTGGGTGAAGTCGCGTTGATGCGCGCCGAAACCGGCGAAGACCCGATTCTCCTGCTTGATGATGTGATGTCGGAATTAGATCCGGCACGTCGCGCCGCGCTCGCGCAAGTGTTGATCGCTTCGCCGCAAGCGTTTATCACAACCACCGACCTGGACGAGTTTTCGCTGGAGTTTCGTGAGCGTGCGCGGGTATTACAAATTTGTGAGGGCAAAATTGTGTAGGGGCGCAGTTACCGCGCCCCTACACATTGGTTACGGTTTTCTTGCGACAATTTTCGCGCTATAAACCATTTCAAATCGATTCTCGCCGCCGGCAATTTTTTCAACGTCGATAAACCCGGCGGCGCGCATTTTATCGATGTACTCCGGCTCGGTGATTGCCCCGCTCACGCATGCCGCCCACGATTGCATATTCGACCGCATCAATGCCGGCATCGGCACGCGTGTCATCATATCCGAAATCGCCACGCGCCCGCCGGATTTCAAAACGCGAAACGCTTCACGAAACACTCGGTCTTTATCCGGCGCAAGATTGATCACGCAGTTCGAGATAATCACATCGATTGAATTGTCATCGACCGGCATTTGCTCTAACTCGCCGTGGCGAAATTCCACATTCGTCGCGCCAACTTTCTCTGCGTTCTTCCGCGCAAGCGCGAGCATATCCGGCGTCATATCGATGCCAATCACGTGACCGGTTGCGCCAACGAGGCGCGACGCGTACAGACAATCGAGTCCGCCGCCACTGCCGAGATCGAGGACGGTTTCGCCCGGCTGAAGTTTGGCGATTTCCAACGGCGTGCCGCACCCCAACGATGTGTTGACAATGTCTTGCGGTATCGCGTCCTTTGTCGTGAGGAGATCTGCTGGAATCACGTTCGACGGTGCACAACAACTCGCCGCGTCACCGTCGACCGGATCGCAACAACCGCCGCGCTTACCTTCCAAAACTTGTTTGGCGATGTTCCCGTAACGTTCGCGCACTTGTTCTTTGATTTTTGCGTTGTCCATTTTTCTCCTGTTTATCGATATATTTGAATTTGTCTATAAGTTACGTGAAGAAAAAAAGCCGCGGACGCGGCGATGGTCGATCAGGTGCGTGTTTTGCGCGTGGTGATGGATTGGCCCGGCACAAACTTTGCCCACAACAAGCCACAACATTCCTCGACGTTTTCGGCATTGATCGAGTAGAGAATCTCTTTGCCGGCGCGCCGGCTTTCGATTAAACCTTCGTGCTTGAGAATCTTGAGATGATGCGAGATCGTCGGCTGCGATGAGCGTTTGAAGGCGGCGACGATTTTGCTCACGCTCATCTCGCCTTTCTTTTGCAGGAGCTGGAGAATTTCCTGCCGCGTGTCGTCTCCCAACGCACGGCAGAATGCCACACAACTTACTTCGCGTGTAACCACACCGTCCTCATATAGATGAATTTCAATATGTCGATATTATACTCCACGCCATCAATTTGTCAAGGGCTTGCGTTCCGGAATGCCGGCGCGGCGCGGATACTTGGCCGGGGTTGCGCCAACTTTATCGATAATGATAAGGTGGCGTTGTTCCAAACCGGGTAGTTGCACCGGCGCAATTTCGCGCACGCGTCCGCCCAGTTCTTTCAATGCGCGTGATGCGTACTTGATTTCGTCGGTAACGTCCACGCCTTTTTGCGCGACGAACATTCCGCCGACGCGCACGAACGGCAAAGCGTATTCGACGAGCGTTGCCAGATTGGCTACCGCGCGCGCTACTGCAACATCGTACTGCCCGCGGTGATCGAGGTTGTGCGCCAGGTCTTCGGCGCGCGCTTGAATTGCCGTTGTGTTGCGTAATTGGAGTTGCGCGATAACGTGCTTGAGAAATTCAACTTTCTTGCCGGTTGTTTCAACCAAAGTCAAGCGCAAATCGGGCAGAGCGAGTTTGAGTGGAACGCCGGGAAATCCGGCGCCCGTGCCAATGTCGATCAATCGAATGGCTGGCGCAAGCGCGCGCAGGATCGGTGCGAGCGACAAAGAGTCGAGAAAATGTTTGACGATGACTTGATCGTGTTCGACAATCGTCGTGAGGTTGATGCGTGTATTCCAATCCACCAGTTCACGATAGTACAGATCGAACGCATCGATCTGATTGGCGGTGAGTGTCAAGCCAAATTCGCGTGCAGCATCGGCGAGTGAAATCATTGATTGGATTATACTCGAATCTTCACTTGACACCTAGTCGTTAGTGTGGTATATTGGAGTCAGAAAATTGAGTTGTCTGCCTAATCTTGCGTAACCTAGCGCGAGAACGGAGGAACCAATCGAGGGGTGTATCTCGCGGATGCGAGAAGGGTATCCTTCAACCCTAACCCGTCAGCTAACTTCGTCGGCATTGAAGGGGACGATTGTGGCGCACGAGGCGCATTTCTAAACCACAGTCAAACCCCTGTGGTTTTTGTTTTTGTACCGGACTTCTTCTCCTCCTTTTCGATTGGTTGTCTCCGCCCGTCGGCGTCTGCGGGCGGAAGACAACCGCGTTTGGCGAGGCGCCGCTTCTGGATCAGCGCGGATCAGAAGCGGCGCGCTCATTGTGAGCGTAGCTCAGTCTGTTTGACAAAAAGGCGAGTTCGCATAAAATACAAATCGCCAATGCCGAGGTAGCTCAGTTGGTAGAGCACGCGGCTGAAAACCGCGGTGTCAGCAGTCCGATTCTGCTCCTCGGCACCACTAGTTCGATAGTGAGATAGTTTAGTAGTTCGATAGTTAAATGAAAAGCACGACACTATCGCACTAGACAACTAACAAACTATTGAACTAATTTGCGGAAGTGGCTCAGCTGGTAGAGCGTCTCCTTGCCAAGGAGAAGGTCGCGGGTTCAAATCCCGTCTTCCGCTCTTTTT
>DAOTXS010000083.1:0-9473 GCA_034435055.1 Anaerolineae bacterium
GCTGGTAGCGTTCGTAGTTCAAGACGTCAATGATTTCCGGAGTGAATTCGATTTGTGTGGTCATAAACCGATCATAATGGATTGCACGCAAGTGTCAAACGAAAACCGCAATTAGTGCCCGTGTTCAGTATAGTATGGTTTTTGCTTGAAAGACAAAAAGAACGGGACGAAGAGCGGTATCGTGAAGATGCAAAAAGGTTCCAGGATTTTAGCATAGACACTTCAGAAAAACTTGTCGAGATCATGTCAACTCAAAGTAAATTGCATACAGAGATGTCGGAAATAATTGAGATGCAGTCACGAACGAACGATGAATTAGCCAGTACAATGGATGAACAGGCGAAGACAATCGAAGAACAGGCAAAGTTAGTCGAAAGGCTGTTAGAAGTTCTAAAGGTACTGCAACCAGATGCATGGAAGTTAGTTTCAAACTCAACTCAGCAAGTCCAGAACTCTATCGTAGGACACGTGGGCGGAGAGAGCAACAGAAAACTGGACGGGTAGTCCTGAAGATGGCGGCATAACAACGGGTTGCAGCCGACACGCTCCGCTTCGCTCCGCGTGCGGCTGAACCCAACCGTTAGCCAGCGCCCAGAACGCGGTCAAAATGCATAGCGGGCGCGAGAAAGGAAAAACAGGGAAGAACGCCGTTTGCCGAGTTGTGTTCGGCGATAGGAAGAAAGACAATGGTGTCTAGTGGCACAATGAACCGTCGAATTGCTGGGCTGATTATCGGTGCGTTTGGATTGACCCTCATCTGGGTTCTCTACAAGGGGATTCGAGATGCCGTTGGGGGTGGTCGTTTGATGCAAATGCTCTTGGGGTGGGCGTTTGTGTTGGTCGGGGTGATCGTTTTTCTCGCTGGATGGGTGGTGGTGTGGTTGGGAATAGATACATTACGTCGGCAGATCCGCAGAAGGCAGTATCGCCTTCCAGCGGGCGTAACGATGGAAGAGGTTCTGCGCGAATCGCCGTATGAGCTGGCATATTTTCAGGGAGAAGATGATTATCGCGTGATAGACAGGCGAACCGGTGAATTTGTCGAATGGAAGGATCCGGATGGCGCGAAGGCGTGGATCATCCGGCAGTATTTGAAACAGCGTCGAAATGAACAACGAAACCGAACTTCAAGTTGGGATGGGCGGCGCGCGTCTTGATCGTTAACAGTGTCGAGCGAATGCACGACCTGTCGCGCGCAGCGGTGTACTATTTGGCATGTTGAAAGCGAGGGCATGGTAGGCATTGCACGAAGCGATTAGACTGTCAAGCGCGCGTGTGTCTTGCGAAGGGAAAGCGCCCAGGCATCTGTGTGTCTTGAAAGGCGGGGCGCTGGCTAACAAGCGGTTGCAGCCGACACGCTCCGCTCGCTGCGCTCGCTCCGCGTGCGGCTGAACCGCGTGCCGTCGGCACGCCCCTTGCAAAACATATGTGAAAGAATGGGAATTATGAGCACAACAATACTCGAAGTTGTTCTAGGTGCAGTCGTCGCAATAATAATTACAATTTGGGTGGAGAGTCTGGGTAAACCCAAGTTGAGTTTAGAAATTGGTAAACCATCGGATATTGCCTACGATAACCGTCCCGCAAAAAATGTTAGATTTCTTGGGGTAGAACTAGCAAACAAGTCTCTTCCCAAAATTTTCAGATGGCTGCAAAGGAATGCCGCTCTTCAATGTCATGGGATGATTGAGTTTTATCATCTTGATGGACAAAATGTATTTGGCAGATCAATGCCGATTAGGTGGAGCGGTTCTCCTGAACCTGCCCCCATGTTAATTTCCGTGGAGACCATAGAATTCTATTATCAGACCCTGCAAGGTTTACATTAACTCCGCGCATGGATGTGTACCCAGGAGAATCGGAACGATTAGATATATCAGCAAAATTCGATGACGAAACCGATTGTTATGGATGGAGCAACGAGAATTACTTTTCCAATCCAGTTTGGCGCAATTCAAATTGGAAGTTACCATCAGGAAGATATTTGGTAAAAGTTACAATTATTTCCGCTGGCGAAAAATTCTCTGGATTATTTCGACTGATAAATGATGTCCCCAGACAAGATTACCGAATTGAAAAATCCTTGCCAAATGACAAAGTATTCTCTTAATCCAAAAGCGTGCCAACAAAGCGTGCACCTGACGCTGGAGATTCTGCGCACATCCCAAGCAGTTTTCTACGCCTTAGCATTTTTCTGGCTGGACGGCTTCGCCGTCCCCGCCCCAGCGCAGGTAACGCAAACCGTTGGGCAGTAAGTCTCATAAGTGTATTCTCAAGACATGGAGAAGATAGTTGAAATCCAAGGCATTTTCATTCACATATGCTACTGCAAATCTTGGACTCATCGCATACGGAGTGATGGCTGTGCTCGCTCCCAACTTTCTCTTAGATACGTTCTCGCAGTATGTCTATGAGTTCCCAAGAGACGCTACAACTGCAATTGCATATCAAATTTCCCTATTCAGGTTGCTTGGCTACTTCAACTTCTTGCTTGGCGCACTTGGGCTGCTACTTTTGTGGCGTTGGATGGTTCAACGCGAGATATGGCTCATGAGAAGTCTCGTTGCCCTTACTATACTTTCGTACTTGGGTCCCGTTGTCTTCGACAACACGGTAGGTCACATCGGAATTTTTGAAGTTATTGAGCTTGTGCTGTTTGTTGCAATAGTAATTACAGGCTTTCTCACGCTCGTTGACAAGAAAACTCGATAAGATTCCTTATCTCCGTTAATCATGATGAGGCTTGAAGCTACACAGGTGTCCATATTTGGCACCCACTGATTGCAGTAATGTCAAGTTCAAATTCAAAAACATCTTGCAAAAACTGCCCAACAAAGCGTGCACCCGACGCTGGGGACTGCCGCCTTCGGCGGCGTGCGGCATTTTCGGGCTTTGTCTACGCCCAAGCGGAATCCTGCTCTTGGAGTTTTATCTACCCCCACCCCACCGCCGCTAACGCAAACCGTTAGCCCGCTTCGTGCACAACAAAGGGAAAGTCCGTGATAGAAATCGGTGGAGTCCTATCTGTTCTTGCAAAGAAAAGGCCTGTTTTTCACTCAGAAGCCGATTTTCAACACGCCTTTGCTTGGGAAATTCACCAAAAGTTACCCACTGCATCTGTTCGGCTCGAACTGCCCGTTCAAGTCAAAAACCAATTTCTCCATATTGACGTTTGGGTCGCCAATCAAGATGCAATTCTAGCGGTTGAGTTGAAATACAAAACTCGTGGCTTGTCGGTTCAAATTGGGAATGAGCAATACAAGCTAAAAGACCAAAGCGCCCAGGATGTTGGCAGGTATGATTTTATGAAGGACATTCGACGATTGGAGCAAGTTGCCGCAGCGCACCAGAATTTCACTGGTTACGCTATTCTGCTAACAAATGACAGTGCCTACTGGGTGAAGCCAGCAAATCACAGGACAGTTGATGCCGATTTCAGGATTTACAACGGGAGAATTGTCGAAGGCGTTTTGGATTGGGGCGCAAATGCTTCTGACGGCACAAAGAAAAACCGTGAGCAGCCGCTTGAACTACAGAGCACGTATCGCCTTCAATGGACAGATTACTCCCATCCAAATTCTGCAAGCTACGGAGAGTTTCGTTCACTGGTGGTAAAGGTCGCGCAAATTACCAAAGCGGGCTAACACGGGTTGGAGCCGACGCCAACACGCGCGCGGTGTTCGGCTACTACATCAGCGTCTACGACATCCAGCGCGCCGTGCAGGCTGTGCTTGCCAAGCGCGCCCCGAGTGATGCGCGCCCAGAAGAGGAGCTCGACCACGTGGTGCGTCAGATCATCTCGCGGGCGGTGGCCCCCGAAGGCGTGATGGACATCTTCGTCGCGGCGGGACTCAAGAAACCCGACATCTCGATCCTCTCCGACGAGTTCCTCGAAGTGCGCGGAATGCCGCAGCGGAATCTCGCGGTGGAGCTGCTCCAGAAGCTGCTCAAGGCGGAAATCAGCACCCGCTGGCGGAAGAACGTCGTCCAGGCCCGGTCCTTCGCGGAAATGCTGGAGCAGACCATCCGCCGCTACCAGAACCGGGCCATCGAGGCGGCGCAGGTGATCGAGGAACTCATCGGGCTTGCCAGGCAGATGCGCGAGGCAAGGCACGCGGCGGCTGGCTTGTCCCAATTCGGCAACCCCAGCGCGCGTGCCAGTTGGCGAATCTCCGCTTTGGTCAGCCCGACTTCTTGCAAGGGACTGCGAATGGTGTGCTCTTGCGCGGCGCGGCGTCCCGGGCGAATATCGTGCACGTCGTCAGCATTGTTGCCATCCACGACAAAACGGAATCCCTCGCGTTGTGCCAGCGCGACCAGCGCGGAGTACGTATGCGTCTTGCAAAAGTAACAGCGGTCGGGTGGATTGGCAAGATAACGCTCGTCGCTCATTTCAGCAATGGCGATCAGGCGATGAGGTGCGCCGATGTGTCTAACAATGGCTTGAGCCTCGCGCAACTCTTCGCGCGGCAACGAGGGCGAGTCAGCCGTCACGGCGAGCACGGCCCCACCGAGCACGTCGTACGCGACCTTGAGCAAGAGAGTACTATCCACACCCCCCGAGTACGCCACGATGACGGATTCCATTGCACGTAACGTCTCTTGTAATTTTTCGAATCGGGTCATCTCTTCTCCCTTGAAAATCCGTTTGTCCATGAAGGTCACGAAGGAACACAAAGAAAAAACAAGAATCCTCGTGTGTCTTCGTGTCCTTCGTGGAGAAACTTCGGTTTGGTTTCGGATTGGCCGCGTTAGGGTAGCACAGGATTGAATCTTGTGCCACGTTGTTCATTTTCATCCGAACGCTGGTGAACGAATTCTCCTGAATCGAATGGGCGGGGCAATAAAAAAGCCAAGCCGGGATTGACCGATTTCAAATCGGCAACACCTTCATGGCGGGATTCCAAATATGCGGCTGAACTGGTCATCTAGTCTTGCGGCGATTGTATCTACACCGTAAGATTTTGTCAACCGGCGTGCTTATTGTTGTGCGCACAGTGCGCGAAAGATCGAATGCAAAATCGCCAGATGCGCATCTTCGATGATTTGCATCGAGTTGGACGGCACAACGACACACACGTCGCATTTCGCTTTGAGTTTGCCGCCCGCAAAACCCGTGAGACCAATGCGTGTCAATCCCAGGTCTTTTGCGGTGTCCATCGCACGCAACACGTTGGGCGAATTACCACTCCCACTCAGCGCGATCACGACATCGCCGGGTTCAGCGAGCGCGGTGAGAGGTTCGGCAAAAATCATTTCGTAACTCGTGTCGTTCGCATACGCGGTGAGGGTTGAGACATTATCCGCGAGACACAGCACTTTGAAACGCGGTTGCCCGGGCTGGGTCGCGCCTTTGAGCAAATCATTGACAAAGTGCGATGCCGTGGCGGCACTGCCGCCATTCCCCATCAAGAAAACGCGCTTGCCTTCGCGTCGTGCGCGTTGCAAGACCGCAACAATTTCTTCCACCGGTTCGCGCGGTACACGCGGTAAGGTGTGGGTGAGCGTTTCCAGATAAGCGTGAATCATTCTGCCTCCATCTCGTCGAGAAAGCAACCGGTGCCGCCATCTAATTCGTAATCGTTTGCCCCACACGCGCAAACATCCAGTTTTGTAAATTCATCCAACCATTCCCGGGGATCAAAGGTCAAGTCGCGTACTGCATCGCACCGCCGACATTTTGCGTGCGGCGGAAAACGTGTGAAAAATAAGCGCGCGCCTTGTGCGCGCGTACCTTGGCTGATGAGTTCAAAATAAAATTGAATCGAATCTGGCGCCAAGCCGGATAATTCGCCCAAGCGCAGATGCAACGTGCGAATGATAGTAACCTGCGCTCGCTCGGCGTAACGCAACGCGGTGTCGAGAATGGCTTGCGTGATTGCAAGTTCGTGCATGTTATACCCTCGCGCGCTTGGCGCGCAATGTGGAGCGAATCCAAGCAAGCCACGCATCGAACCCTGCACCGGTCGTGCAAGAAAGCGCGATGACCGGCGCGTGACGATTGATCGTTGCAATTGCCGCGCGCAATTTTTGTGTGCTGACCGACAGATATGCTTCAAGGTCAATTTTGTTGATGACAATCACTTGGGCTGCGACAAACGCGCCGGGATACTTGAGTGGCTTGTCATCCCCTTCGGTCAAACTGGTAACGACGACCTTGGCATCTTCACCCAAATCAAACTCGGTGGGACAGACGAGGTTACCGACGTTTTCAATGATCAGCACATCCACTTGATCCAACGCGAGTTGGGGTAACGCCGCCATCACTTGGCGCGCCTCGAGATGACAGCCACCGTTGGTGTTGATTTGCACGACCGGCACAGCGTGCGCCGCCACACGCTCCGCATCGAGTGTGGTCGTCAAATCGCCTTCGATCACTGCAAACTGCAATTCGTCTTTCAGCGCGGCAACCGTGCGTTCGATGAGGGTGGTCTTGCCCGCGCCGGGCGAACTGAGCACATTCAAAACCAGGGTTGCCGGTCGAACCATCTGGCGGACATTGTTGGCGGCGGCTTGATTGCTCTCCAGCACATTCGCGATAATCGGGATGTGTTTCATCGCATTGACTCAACGCGCGACCGAATGCGCCAGCAGTCGTTGCGCAATTTCGGTCACGGCAACACTTGCCGGCGAATCTGCCGGCAATTCGGCGAGCGGGCGTCCGCTCGCATCGAACTCGACCAACTGAGCATCGTACGGAATCGTGGCAAGCAACGGGATGCCCAGTGCATCAATCTTGGCGCGAAACTCGGTGGTCAAATCTCCATTGACCCGATTGACAACGAGATAGATTTTGCCAACACGAATTTCCAATTCACGTGCTAGTGCGAGCATCGCTTCGGCGGCGACCAAGCCACGCAGACTCGCGTCGCTGACGAGCAAGAGGTTGTCCACATCGCGCGTCGTGCGGCGGCTGAGATGTTCCATCCCGGCTTCATTGTCCATCACGACGAAATCGTACGTTTTGCAGATGCCATCAATGATATTCCGCAAAAGATGATTCGCCGCGCAGTAACAACCCTGCCCTTCGGGACGCCCCATCGCGAGCAAGTCTACGCCCTCGCCTTCTTCAACCGCGGTGCGAATCGCGTAATCGAGCCACTCTTGACGCGCCATCCCTGGCGGCACATCAGTCCGCGAGTCTTCACGAATATCGCCAACGGTTTTTGTCAATGCCATTCCCAGAACCAGATGCAGGTTGCTGCTAGGATCGGCATCAATCGCGAGCACGCTGCCCATTTTGTTTTGAAGCAAGTAACGAATGAACAATCCCGACAACGTTGTTTTGCCGGTCCCGCCTTTGCCTGCGACGGCAATGGTAGTGGTCATTTGAAATGTTCCTTTTTCTTCTTACTCTGGCATCTTGGAGTATCGTGTTGAACCAAGGGAAAAGAACTAGGCTCAATCATCATCAGCGGAATGATCCTTACAACGAGGATTACGCTAAACACAGCGAGAAATCCCAAGCCGAGATTTCTCGCTGTGCTCAAAATGACAAAATTTTGAATGTCTGATGTTAGGTAGTCTGTGCCTGACCGCGCTGGGTCAATCGTGCGACGAGCCACATCAGCGCGTAAATGGCAACGATGACGACCACCACACCAAACACGGCGGATAGGATGTACGCAATCGTTGGATTGTTCAGAAGGGGAATGTCATAGTCCGGCAATGGCGCGCTCCAGAAATCCGCCCACTGATCAAAGCCGGCGGGCACTTGACCCAGCCCAATCTCTTCGAGTTCTTCACGCCCCCACTCACCCCACGGACTGCCCGGCGCAAGCAATCCCAGTGGCGAGAGCACGATGAGCACCCCCAAAAGTACCCAAGCCCAGCGCGGGATGCGCGTGGCATGTGCTTGCGGTTCTATCATCTGGGGCGTTTCTAACATTTCCGGATTTGTGCGTTGAAGCCAGCCAAAGACCAAACCGGTGACCAAGGCTTCGGCAAGACCAGCAATCGTCAAGTGTTCGATCAGCATCGCGGGAACCGCAACTTCGATCCCGTACGGAAAATACAGCGGATTGCCTGCCGCATCGCGAAAGAGCGCGGCTTGCAGACCCAGTTCCACGCCGGTGAGCAACGCGGCAACATTCGCACCGACATACCCAGCAATCGCCGCCGCAATGACACGCCGCGTTGAAGTGAGGGGTACATCACCGCTGATCAAGCGATAGAGATAGAAACCGACGAATGGCATGGCAATCGCCATATTGAACACATTGGTACCCAGCGCCAGGATGCCGCCGTCGCCGAAGAAGAGTGCTTGGATAATCAACGCAACCGAAATCGCCAACACGGCTGCCCAAGGACCTAACACAATCGCCGCCAGCACTGCCCCAATGGCGTGGCCCGTGGTACCGCCGGGAACCGGCACATTGAACATCATAATCACAAACGACAACGCGGCAAAGAGCGCGATGCGCGGCACAAGTCGTCCCGCGATCAGCGTCTTGACTTTTTGCGACGCACGATACCAAAACGGCGTGGATGCCGCATACATCACCACGGCTGTGGCCGGACTGAGATAACCATCGGGAATGTGCATTTTATCCTCCTTTTTTTGCAATCGAGGCGACGAGCAATTCTCGTGCCATTCGATTGACCAACCTGAATTATTATCTTTCCTGCACCTTGACCTGCAGATTCACTTCACCGGCATTTTGAAAGCGCAGCGTGAGCGCAAATGTGTCCCCGGTCTTGAGTTCGCGCTTGAGATTGATGAACATGACGTGCAAACCGCCGGGCTTGAACTCGACTTTGCTGTTCGCTGGGATGGCAATTTTTTCTTGGGGCATCATTTTCATCACACCCCCTTGCATCTCGGTCATATGCAACTCTACAGTTTGCGCCACATCGCTTGCCGCGCTCAACAAGGTATCTGCCTGCCCGGCTGAGTTGTCGATGACGAAGTACGCCGCGCTGGTGCCTCCTGCAATCGCTGGACGTGCCCACGGGTCATTCACGACGAGTTTGCCTGATGCACACGCCGTCAGCACAAGCAACATTAACCCAAAGATAAACAAAATACGTTTCATTTTCTCCTCAGCGATATTTAGTCTTTGCTCCTCAATGTAGCCAAGTTATTCGATCAGCCATTCCGTCGGCTCGTTTTCAAAGCCCGGCTCTTACGCTGACATTTCGCGCACGTACCCCAAATCGCAAAATGATCAAGATCGGCAACAAAGTCATATTTGTCACGCAGCACCTTTTCAAGGGAAGCAAAAATATGTTCGTTGACCTCAGTCATCTTACCACATTTGCGGCAGACCAAGTGATGATGATGCGGATCGCGATGAATTTCATAAGTTACACACCCCTGACCAAAATCGGTGGGGTTGACCAAACCGTACCGCGTGAGCAAATCAAGGGTACGGTAGACTGCCGATTTGTTGAACTGCGGATAACGCTGGCGGACGCGTTGGATGATTTCCTCGGCGGTGAGATGCCCTTCACTTTCGCAAATGACGGCGAGA
>DAOTXS010000084.1:0-53128 GCA_034435055.1 Anaerolineae bacterium
TTGAACGTGAGTAGTTTAATCGGGTGGATTCGAACGCAAAAACCTGGCTACGATTTGACTCCACTCATTGCATAAGACAATTGATGCCGGAGAGAGCTCATTCTTTTTCCCTAAACTCGGAACGATTACGCGATTTTAGACTGCCACTTTGATGACGATCTTTTTTACCGGCATCGCCACGCGAATCGAATGGCGCGGTGCGTGCCCGTCGCTGGGATATAACACGACCAGTTGTCCGCGTCGCACATTCACTGCCATCGTTTGCTCAACCGGCGCGACGCCAAATTGAATATCGCCGACGGCATCGTACGGTGTGTTGAACGCGATTTGATTCGCCGGCGTCCAGCCAATCGTTTCTTCCCCCTCAACGATGTACTGAATGTCGAGGTATTGACGATGCGCTTCGAATTTGTACGGTGTGTGGCTTGGAAAAGTTTCGTACGATTGAATCGAAGCGTACACGCGCTTACCATCGATTTCGATGGTTCCGTCCGGCAACGTTGGCAAATCGGTTCGTTTCAGAAACGCGATGGCGTGTTGGAACGCGGATGTTTGTGGTAGTTGTTCAGACGCGTGTTCAAGGTCAGTGATGATCATAATGCCTCCTCGACTCGATTATATCACAATCCCCGGTTGCCACGGCACAAATTCGTACTCGGGCAATCCCTTTGCTTCACTCTTTGTTCGCGCACCCGACGCCACACGAATTACCAAGTCGAGCAGTTCATTCGCCGCATCGGGCATTTTCTTACCATCGAGAATTTTGCCGGCGTCGAAATCCATATCGTCGTTCATTCGCGCAAAGAGCGTGCTGTGACTCGCCACTTTGATGCACGGCGCAATGTTGCTTGCGTACATCGAGCCGCGCCCGGTGGTGAACAAAATCAAATTACCTCCGCCGGCAAGTTGCCCGGTCACCGAAACCGGGTCATAGCCGGGCGTATCCATAAACACCAACCCTTGGCGCGAAATAATTTCGGCGTATTCGTACACATCGGTCAGCGGCGTGCTGCCGCCTTTTGCCACCGCACCCAACGATTTTTCAAAAATCGTCGTCAGTCCGCCGCGTTTGTTCCCCGGCGATGGATTGTTGTCCATGCTAAAGTTGAGTAGTTTCGCTTGCGCGTTCCACCATTCAAGCCGGCGAATCAATTTTTGTGCAACCGCGTTGCTGACGACACGTTGCATTAGCAAATGTTCCGCGCCAAAAATTTCCGGCGTCTCGGATAAAACCGCCGTGCCGCCTTGCGCAACAATTTGATCAACGACCAATCCCAGCAACGGATTTGCCGTGATGCCCGACCAACCATCACTCCCGCCGCACTGCAACGCCAGCAACAGCGACGAGATCGGTTGTGGTGTGCGTGCGATTGTGTTGACCTGCGGCAAAATTTTTTCGATTGCCGCGATGCCGGCGGCAACGGTTTTGCGAAAGCCGCCTTGATCTTGCACGACGATGCCGGTGCCGGCAGTCGGGTAAGGTTTCAATGTTTCGATGCTGGGATTGATGAGCGAGGCGTCGCAGTAACCATCGATTGAATTCCCTTCGCATCCCAAACTTACAAACACATAACCGCCGATGTTGGGGTTGCGCGCAATGTTGGCAAGCGTGCGGCGCAAGTACGTGTGCGCCAAATCGTTGGGGTTGTACGAGCAACCGGTGCTATGCACGAGTGGAATCACGCCATCGACGTTTGGAAATTCAGCAAGGCGCGCTGGCGTGAATGCGCGCGCAATTTCTACGGTGATGTGCGATGAACAATTCACCGTCGAAATCACGGCGATGTAATTGCGCGTGCCAACTTTGCCATCCGTGCGGTGATAACCGAGAAAAGTTTGACGCGTCGGTTGTGGTTTGATCGGCTCGACAATTTTGTACTCATAATCGCGGCGAGTGTGAGCGACTGAAAGATTGTGCGTGTGCACCCAATCGCCGGGGTGAATAGTTTGCATGGCATTGCCAATCACGTTGCCGTACCGCAAAATCGGTTGATGGGGCAAAATGGTGTGCAGAGCGAATTTGTGTCCGGCGGGAATGGCTTGGCGCAGGGTGAGCGGCGCGCCATTGGGCATCGTAATCCGTGTGTTCGCGTCGAGGGGTTGTTTTGCAATCGCAACATTATCGCTGGCGTGAAGTTGAATGGCGACGTTGAAAAAAGTTGACTGCATGTTTGTCTCTTCACGCCAAGAACGCAATCCAATCGATTTGAAATCTTTGCGTCTTGGCGAAAGCGAGCTTTCAAATGGTAACGCGCACGCCCTCTTCACTCGAACGATACGCCGCTTGCATCACGCGCCACACCGCAACCGCTTCTTCACCTGGGAGGGGAGATGCTTCGCCGCGCAACATTCGCGGAACCAGTTCCGCGATCAGTTCGGCGTGCATCACGCCTATGCGTGGATAATTCAGTACCTCTGGCTCGTGTCCGCGCCGATGCAAAATCAATTTGCCGTCCGAAAGTGAACTGGTGTACAGCCGCCCCTCGGTTCCAAAGATATCCACTTCGTTCGTGCTGACGGGTGAACGGCGCGTTACCATCACCGATGCAAGCGCGCCTGTTTTCATTCGCATCTCGGTCAACGTTGTGTCGTCGGTTTCATATCCGCTGAATTTCGATGAACAGTACGCCATCACATCTTCGACATCGCCGATGAGATAGCGAAACAAATCGATCCAATGCGCGCCGACGTTTGCCAACGCATCGCCGCCCGATTTCGCGCGTGACAAGAGCCATGCGCGTTCGCTGTCGCCCGTGAACATATCGGTCACTTGCGCCCGCGCCATCACTACGAAACCAATTGCGCCATCGGCGATGAATTTTTTCATTGCTTGGACGATGCCCCAGAAACGGCGATAGTACGCAACGGTGAGCGGCACATTATTCGCTTGTGCCGCGTCCACACATTGCTGGGCTTGCGCTACACTTACGCCAAATGGTTTTTCGCACAAGACGATTTTCTTGGCGCGCGCGGCAAGCGCAACGTGTTCAGGATGCAAGTAATGCGGCGAGGCAATGTAAACCGCATTCACTTCGGGATTCGAGACGAGAGATTCGGGATCGGTGTACCAAAATTTCGCGCCGTGACGTTTGGCGGTCGCCTCGGCTTTTTCTGCATTTGTGCGCATCACCGCGACGAGTTCCGAGTTTGGCGTTTTGTACAGCGCCGGACCACTCTTGTACTCGAACACATTGCCCGCGCCGATGACACCCCAGCGAATAGTTCGTAAAGTCATCTGATTTCCTCATAAGATCGAAGACGGACGACGGAAGACCGATGACTGATAAACTCGATCGGTCTTTCGTCATCGGTCAAATTTGTTGCACGTCCAATACAATCTTGATTGTGCGTGGGTCTTCACGATCAACTTGCGCGAACGCGGAGGTTACATCGCGCATCGCCAGTTCGTGCGTCACCTGAAGTTCAGGATGCAACAGACCTTTCGACATCAGCCGCATTGCGCGCGGAAATTCGCCGAGCGTCACGCGCGACGCGATGATTTCCGCTTCTTTGATGACGAGTGTTTTGAAATGCACGGGCGATAGTTGTTCGCCGAGACCGCAGGCGACGATGCGTCCCGCCGTGCGAATCATTTTCACTGCTTGTTGCAACGGCGCTTCGCGTCCTGGCACACCTGCACTGGCGTGCGGTGCAAGTGTTTCATGGTAATGTCCCACACATTCGATCACGCAGTCCACGCCATCGCCTTTGGTAATTTCCATCACGCGCGCCACGGGGTCTTCGTGTTCCGCGTTGATCGTGTAATCGGCTCCCAGTTTTTTTGCGGTCGCTAAGCGAAATGGCTGAATATCGGTGATGATCGTCAATCCTGGGTTGGCGCTGTGGCACAAGACATCGAGGACCGATAAACCGAGTTTGCCCGCGCCGAGAATCACCACCGACTCGCCGGGTTGCACTCGTCCGCGCAGTAAAATGTGACAACCCAGCCCGTACATCTCGACCATCGGCGCGAATTTCATTGGCACGTTGTCGGGCAAAGTGAACACGTGGCTGGCGGGCGCGGCGACGTACTGTCCGAATCCGCCATTCAAATCCACGCCGAGCAGTTTCAGCGTACGGCATGCGTTGATGTGTCCCGTGAGACACGCGGGGCAACTGTGACACGAAATGATCGGATCGACGACGACGCGATCACCGGGTTTGAACTGCTTGACCTCCTTGCCGACCGCTTCGACCACGCCGCCGAACTCGTGACCTTGAATGGCGGGGAATGCGACGCGCGAATGAAACTCGCCGCGATAAATGTGCAAATCGGTTCCGCAAATGCCCGCGAACAGGTTTTTGACGAGCACCTCGTCAGGTTTGATTTGCGGGTCGGGCGCATCGCCGACGCGAATATCCTTATCGTTGTAGAGAATGCCTGCTTTCATTGTATTGACTCCTTGAAATGAAATCTAATTTTCGGAATGTTCCCAGTAATTGATTGCCAAGCCGCGCGGATCGAGCGCGGTCTGAAATTCGTGCAATTCTTCCGCGCTAAATTTGCCCCACAGCACAATCGTCTTGCCGTGTGCTTGAATCGCGTGGCACGCGGCTAGAATTGCTTCTTTATTCCACACGCCCGTCTCGCGGTCCAAGTGAATTTCGATCCCGCCGAGTTCTGGGATGGTGACGAGCGATGCAACATGTCGCAATCCGGTCGCGTGCGTATGTACGATGGAATAGGGAAATGTTTTCAAGATGTGGCGGTCTGCTTCCAAAAAATATTTGGCGTACATTTGGGGCGAGAATAAACTCGACGCATCCACTTGATAATCGATGATCGGGGCGGGCGCATACACGCGCCACGCCGAAACATAACCATCCTGCCATCGGTTGCGCAATTCAAAACCGCGCTGTGCTACGGCGATCCAAATGTCGGCGAATTTGTCAGCGAGGGAGCGCATCGCTTCGGGTGAATCGTAAACGGCGGTACACAGTTGTGATTCGCCAAAGTATGCGGCGAGCATATCCACGACGCCGCGCATGTGCCATTGCCGCACAGCTAGTTGATCGCCCGCACATTCGCTCGCCCGCGCAAGCAGATGCGTCATCACCCTGAACCATTCCGAATCGAGCGCATCGTCCACCGAAAAATTTTCTGCCGCTTGTTGCAAGGCGATGCCAGGACTTTTGGCGACACAGCCATACGCCGATGCGTGGATCGAACAACCGATTACCGCTTCCATCCATGCCGTCGGAAACACATTGCCCACCGATTCGATCAGATCGCCTTGCGCCCAGTTGGGAAGCGGGCGATCTAAACCCAGCAAGCGATCAACGTCTACATCGTTTGGCGTGATCTCAGTGGGCTCGGTGACCTCACGTCCGCGTAAGGGATAAGGTTTGCCGCCCCAATAAGGTTGCGACATTTTGGAAATGAGTGCGGTCGAGTTTTCCCGGTGCCAAAAGGCGCGATGCTGATTCAAAAGCGGATGAGTAACTGACATCGTAGTTCTTTTTGGTTTTACGGTAGGAATCCAGCGTTGTGTAGGTCGTTTCGAATTGCGGCAATGCCCTCGGCGGTGAGTGGCGCAAACGGTGCGGTTGTATGCGGCGCGCAAATACCGAGTTGACTCACTGCCATTTTCAAACACGGCAGCCATTGCCCGTGTGTGTGCAATTGCCAGAGCACCATCAATTGTTCTTGCAATTGCCAGGCGCGCGCAAGATCGCCGGTCTTTGCCGCCGCGTACAAATCGACGCAGAGTTTGGGCGCGACGTTGGCGAGACCCAGGACAGCGCCGTTCGCGCCGCGCGCAATCGAAAGTGCGGCAACGCCTTCCGCGCCTTGATACACGCCGAAATCTGGTCGTGTGTGTTTGATGGCGAGTGTGCGCTGAAAACGTGTCATATCGCCCCAGGAATCTTTGACGGCGATGACCTCTTGCGTCTCGGCAATTTTTGCCGCGGTCTCTGGCTCGATAATTGTCTTGACCATTTGCGGAATGTTGTAAAACATCGTCGGCACGTCAAGCGCGCGCGCGACCGCCGAAATGTGTGTGGCGATTTCATCTTGCGTCTGCGAAAAATAAAATGGCGCAACAAGGACGGCGTAATCACCGCCACATTTGAGCAGGCGTTTCGCAAGTTCAATCGTTTGTCTGGTGCCGACGGCGAACGCACCCACCAAAACCGCGACGCGATTTTTCGCTTGCTCGCTCACCGCGCGCACGAGGCATTCTTTCACTGCACCAGATAAAGCGGGCCCTTCGCCGGACGAACCCAGTAGAAAAATGCCGGACACGCCGCCGGCAATGACGTGCTCAACGAGTTTTTGCAAGCCAGGTTCATCGAGCGATTCGTCTGCCTTGAGCGGCGTAATGAGTGGAACGATGATGCCATCGAGTTGCATGTAGACACTCCGGGGTTGCAAGATAGAATTGATTGGACGATAATGCAACACGGCTAGAATACTACGCTTTTACATTTTTGCCAAACTGAGTTTTTCACAATGAACAATATTCGTCAAACCTGGTTGAGTGTGCCGCCGGTCGTGCGGCGCAACTTGACCTTTGATTTTGCTTCCGCTATTTTCTACGGCGTTTATCTTTCGGCGATCAATACCTTTGTCCCCGTTATCGCGCGGCGTTTGGGCGCGAGCGCGTTGTTGCTTGCGTTCATCACTGCCGCGCCGGCGGTTGGCAACATCATCGCCGTGCTCGCGTCGCACTATTTGCAAAACCGGCGCAAGATGCCGTTTATGGTCGCGGCGTGGACCATTGGACGCGGACTCTTTGTGTTGATGCCGTTCATCGTTGCGCCGGCGCCGTTCGTGCTGATCGTCGTCATGCATTGGTTGATCGTTTCGCTGTCGGTAACCGGCTACGTCGAGGTGATGCGCGCAATTTATCCTGCCGCGATTCGCGGGCGCGCGATGGCGTATGTGCGTGTGGGTTTCACCGCTTGCGCGACGATCATGACACCACTCTTTGGACAACTACTCGACGTGTGGAGTTATCAAGTTTTATTTCCGATTGCGGCGATATGCGGTGTGTTATCGGGTTTATCGTTCGGTCAAGTAACGTACGAGGAATCGGTTGCCGAAAAACGCACCGATCTGTTGGAGCCGTGGCGCATTTTCTGGCGCGATGCGCGATACCGCGATTACAGCATCGCGTTTATGCTGTGTGGTTTTGGCTACTTGCTCATCGCGCCGCTCATTCCGATTTTACTCGTCGATGAATTGCAATTGAATTATAGCCAGGTTGGTTTGTTAGGGATGATCAACTCGATTTTTTGGATGGCGTTTTATGTGGTCTGGGGACGAAGCGTCGATCGACGCGGTGGATTGTGGACGGTCAAGATCAATTTGTTCCTCACGGCTTTTATCGCGCTGGCGTTTGGTTTGGCGTACGATATTTGGTTTGTGGCAGTCGCGTACATCATCACCGGCATCACAGTCGCTGGCACCGACCTGGGATGGATGAATGCGATTATGCAATTCGCGCGCAAAGAAGAAATCGGTCATTACACCGCGTTGCACGCTTTTCTCGTCGGTGTACGCGGCATTGTCGCGCCGTTACTTGGCACGGTATTGATGGCAATTCCTTTCATCGGTTTGCGCGGCGTATTTTTGATTTCGGCGGCGCTGGTGTTGTTGGGTTGGTGGTTGATGCGACGGGTCCAACTGCCACAACAATTGGAGGTGTGAATGGCTCATCCCACGATTCAAGAACTATTCGATTTGACCGGGCGTGTTGCACTCGTTACCGGCGGCGCGCGCAATCTCGGATTCGACATAGCCACCGCGCTTGCGGAAGCCGGCGCGGACGCGGCGATTACGAGCCGCGATTTGCAATCGGCGCAGGAAGCGGCGCGAAAAATTTCTGCCGATACCGGACGCAAGGTCGTCGGCTTTGCGTGCGACGTCCGATTCGAAGAGCAAGTTGAAAAACTTGTTGACGATGTTCTCGCCGAATTTGGGCGTATTGATATTTTGGTGAACAACGCCGGCAACGTCGTCAGCACACCGGCGAACAAATCACTGGAAAATCGCCCGCTTGATGAATGGAATTTTACTATCGACGTGAATCTCAAAGGCACTTTTCTTTGTAGCAAGCACGTCGTTGCCAAGGCAATGAAACCGGCGATGCGCGGCGTCATCGTCAATCTGGGTTCGGTGGCTGGGATGGTTGGCAAAGATCATCGCGTTTATCGCGGGACGACGCTGGGCGGCGTGACGCCGGATTACGCGGCGGCAAAAGGCGGCGTGATCAATTTGACGCGCGAAATGGCATGCTCGCTCGCGCAGTACAATATTCGCGTGAATTGCATTAGCCCCGGCGGATTCTGGCGCGGACACAGTGAAACGTTCACGCAACAGTACGGTTATCTTGTGCCGATGGGACGGATGGGACAGGATGGTAAAGAGATCAAAGGGGCAGTCGTGTTCCTCGCGTCCGAGGCATCGTCGTACATCACCGGCATCAATTTGCCGGTGGATGGAGGAATGACAGCGTGGTAGATTTGAGCGTACTCATCGTCGGTTGCGGGAGCATTGGCAAACGTCACGCGCGCGTGTTGAACGAAATCGGTGTGCGTGATTTGCGCGCGTGCGATTCGGCGGCGGATCAGCGCGAAGCGTTGCGGGCGCAAGTTTCAAATATGAAATTGTATGACTCGTTGGAAGCCGGGTTGCGCGATAAGCCAACTTGCGTTTTCATTTGCACGCCGCCGTGGCTACACGTGCCGCAAGCGATTCAAGCGATTCGTGCCGGCGCGCACGTCTTTTCCGAAAAACCCTTGTCCGATTCGCTGGATGGCGTTGAGGAATTGGAAGCGCTTGCCGCGCGCGAAAAGAAAATGGTGATGGTTGGTTTGTGCTTTCGATTTCACGAGGGGTTGGTAAAAGCAAAACGATTGGTCGATGAGGGACGCATCGGGCGCGTCGTGTCGATTCGCGCGTTGATGGGTGAGCATTTGCCAGACGTGCGCCCGGATTATCGAACCTTGTTTTCGGCGCAGAAAACCGGCGCGTTCGATTTGATGCACGACATCGATCTGACGATTTGGTTGGCGAATCAAGCGGTGAAACAGGTGCATTCCGTTTTTGGCACGTTCAGCGATATTGGCATCGCCGCGCCGGACCTCGTCGAGTTGTTGATCGAGTTTGAAAATCGTTGCGCCGCCACTGTGCATCTCGATTTCTTTCAGCGCCCGCGCCGGCGTCAAATCGAGATCATCGGCACGCGCGGCGTCGTCATTGTCGAGTTTGCGCGCTGGGAACGATGCACCGTCTCGCTTTTTGAAGCGGGCAGTTGGGCCCACGAAGAGTTGGTGACCGACCGCGACGATATGTTTCGCGCTGAAGACCGCCAGTTTTTGCGGGCGATTATCGAAGATCAACCGATTCTCTGTACAATCGGCGAGGCGCGTAAATCTTTAGAGGTCGTTCTTGCAGCGCAGAAATCTTGACATTTTAACCAAATTGTCCTATATTATCCAACAGAGTTCGATAATTTCGTAAGGCAGTGTTGCTGTACCGAAAAATCGAGAAGGAAATTTGATGGCTCACTCGTCAAAGAAGATTGGGTCAGTCCAACGCGCAATCGACATCCTCAATCTGTTCGATGCCCAAACCCCCGAACTTGGCACAACAGAAATTGCGCGTTCGTTGAGTCTCCACAAAAGTACCACCGCCAGTTTGATTTACACCCTCGAAGCGAACGGGTTGCTCACGCAAGACCCCAATACCCGCAAATATCATCTCGGTCTCAAATTAGTCGAACGTGCCTTTGCGATGCTCGATCAAGTTGAGGTTCGCAAAATTGCGTATCCTCATTTGCAAGCGTTGCGCGATCAGTGGAATGAAACGGTCAATCTCGCCGTGCTCGATGGTGCGGATGTGGTGTACATCGAACGAATGCTGGGGACCAAAGCGCTTGGGATGCGCTCGGAAATCGGTCGCCGCGCGCGGGCGCACAGCACGGCGTTAGGCAAAGCGATTCTTTCTTGCTTGTCGAATCCGCAAATCGAAAAATTTATCTGCGATCACGGTTTACCTCGCGTCACGGAAAAAACGATTGTCGAGCCGCAAAAATTTCTCACCGAACTTGAGCGCGTGCGTGAGTGCGGGTATGCGATCGACGACGAAGAAAACGAAATCGGTGGGCGGTGCATTGCCGTGCCGGTATTCGATCACACCGGGCAAGCCGTTGCCGCCGTTAGTATTTCTGCTCCCACCGCGCGGTTGCCGATGACAGACGTGCCGCAAGCCGGCGCGATGGTACGCGAGACCGCCAAAGCCATTTCGCGCAGTTTAGGATATTTACCCCGGTCGTTCTGAAAATTCACAACCGCCGACGGACGACAGCAGACCGCAAATGGTTACCGTGAACAGACGCGATGGTCTGCGGTCAACGGTCGATGGTCAATCAGCAAGGAGGAAAAAACAACCGCCCAAACAAATCGATTCAATCGTTCGATCCGCCAAATTTTCTCGATACGAGGAGGTATCTCAATGTCACTCAAGAAATTGACCCGACGTGATTTCATCAAATTAGCTGGAACCACGTCCCTGGGCGCAATCATCGCCAGTTGCGCGCCCGCACCAACGCCGGTCCCGCCGACCCAAGCGCCGGCGTCTAGCAGCGCCCCGTCCAGCGTTGCTCCCACAACCGCCCCCACTGCCGCGCCCAAACCCACCGTTCCACCGACTGCTGCACCCAAACCAACGGTCGCGCCTACTGCCGCACCGAAACTTGGTGCGACGCTCATTGGCAAATTGGAAGGTCCCACCATCATCCGCGATGTTTCACAATTCCCCAAAACCTTCAAAGAAGCGCCAATGCTCGCGGAATTAGTCAAAGCCGGGAAATTGCCCCCGGTCGAAAAACGCTTGCCTGATCCCACCGATTTGATGGTCATCAAGCCGCTTAAAGAAATCGGCAAGTACGGCGGCAACTGGCGGCGCGCGTTTACCGGTCCCGCCGATCACGAGAACGGCAACCGCATCAACTCTGCCGACAAAATTTTGCACTTTGATTACACCGGCAACAAGATCGTGCCCGCGCTCGCGAAAGATTGGAAAGTCAGCGACGATGGCAAAACCATTACGATTTATCTTCGCAAGGGCGCAAAATGGTCGGATGGGCAACCGTTCACCGCAAACGATTTCATCTTCTGGTACGAGGATGTCTATCTGAACAAAGCACTCGTCGCCACCTCGTTCTTTGAATTCCAAATCAACGGTAAAGATGGCGTGATGAAAAAAGTCGACGATTACACCGTTGCGTTTGAATTCCCGGAACCGTATCCATACTTTGTGTACATCCTCGCCGGGAGCACCTCGATGGGCGCGGGCTTTGCAACACGCGGCGCGTTCCAAACGAACGGCGGCGCGTACTGCCCATCACACTACCTCAAGCAATTCCTCCCCAAGTACTCGTCCGAAGAAGCGGCGAACGCCAAAGCCAAAGCCGCTGGTTTCGACAACTGGGTGTCGTACTTTAAGAATCGATACTCCTGGGCACTCAATCCGGACTGCCCGACGATGACGCCGTGGAAGACTGTCTCGCCGATCAATACGCCAACCTGGGGTATGGAACGCAACCCGTACTTTTGGCAAGTTGATACCGAAGGCAACCAATTGCCGTACATCGACAAACTGACAATGACGCTCGCCGAGAACACCGAAGTTGCAAACTTGCGCGCCATCGCCGGCGAGTACGATGTTCAAGAACGTCACATGGCGCTGGCAAAATTGCCGGTGTTCTTGGAAAACGCGCAAAAGGGCAATTACACCGTGCGTCTCGATCCGGCGTTCAACGGTTCGGACGTCGCGATTCACATGGGCAATGCGTACGAAGGCGATGCGGAAATTGCCAAGTGGATCAGGAACAAGGATTTCCGCCATGCGCTTTCGATGGGCATCGACCGCGATCAACTCAACGAAGCGTTCTGGCTTGGCGTGGGTACACCCGGCTCAACCGCTCCATCGCCGGACACGATCTACAGTCCCGGTCCGGAATGGAACAAGAAATGGTGCACGTACGACCTCAAGCAAGCCAACGACCTGCTCGACAAGATTGGCTTGGACAAGAAAGACAGCGAGGGCTTTCGCTTGCGTACCGATGGCAAGGGGCGTCTGCGCTTTGAGATGCTCACCGTCGGCGGCGCGTTTGTGCCGTACACCCAAATTGGTGAAATGATCAAGCAACAGTGGAAGAAGATCGGCATCGATGTGGACGTCAAAGAGACCGAGCGCAATCTGGCATTTGGCAAGACCGCGAACAACGAACACCAAATGCTCACCTGGGCGAACGACGGCTCAGAAATGCTCTTCCTCTTTGCGCGGCACGCATTGCCGGTGGACACAGCCGAATGTCACATGGGGATGGCGTTCGCGCAGTGGTACGCCTCGGGCGGCAAGCAAGGCAAAAAGCCGGACGACCCCGAAATGATCCGCGCGTTCGATCTGTTCCGTGCGGCGTACGGCAAGAAAGAAGAAGAGCAAATTGCCGCCGCCAAAGAAATTTGGAAGATCATCGTCGAACAACAATGGAGCATTGGCACGGTGGGTCAATCGCCGGCGTTTATGGGCGTGCGCATCATCAAGAACAATATGGGCAACGTTCCCGACCGACAGGTGAACGCGCAACACGCGCGCACACCGTACACTTCTGGTCCGCAGACGTTCTTCTTCAAGTCGTAACCAACCTAACCTCCAACCCCCTTCCCTCGCCGGGAAGGGGGCAAGGGGGATAGGTCAAAGGTAATGTGTATGATCGCATACATGATTCGTCGGATTCTTTTGGCGATTCTAACTATTTGGGCAATTACCGTTCTTTCGTTCCTCATCATTCAACTTCCGCCCGGCGACTTTGTGGACACGTACGCCAACACAATGTCTTCCGGCGGCGCGGGCATTACCGAAGGTGAAAAGCAAGCGTTGCGCGAACAGTACGGCATCGATCAGCCGATCTATATTCAATACTTAAAGTGGATGGGGTTGATTGCGCAAGGCAACTTTGGAATGGCAATCGAATGGGGACGCCCAGTATTGGATGTCATCGGCGACCGGTTGGCGTTAACGATTGTCATCTCGCTGTCGGCAATCGTGTTCACGTGGGCGCTTGCGTTGCCCATCGGAATTTATTCTGCCGTCAAACGCTATTCTCTGCTCGATTATGTTTTCACGTTTATCGGCTTTATCGGGTTGGCGATTCCCGGCTTTATGCTCGCGCTCATCGTGATGTACATTGGATTTTCACAATTTGGCATGAGCGTGGGCGGGTTGTTTTCCGCCGATTATGCTGAAGCTCCGTGGAGTTTGGAAAAAGTTTGGGATCTCATCAAACATTTGCCGGTGCCCGCCATCGTCCTGGGGGTTGCCGGCACGGCGCAAATGATTCGCATCATGCGCTCCAACTTGCTTGACGAGTTGCGCAAACCGTACGTGATGACGGCGCGCGCGCGCGGATTATCGGAAACGCGCGTGATTTTGAAATATCCAGTACGCGTCGCGCTCAACCCATTCATCAGTACGATTGGTTATCTTTTGCCGTATGTGGTCTCGGGGAGCATCATCGTTTCCCTGGTGCTAAGTTTGCCGACCGTTGGTCCGCTCTTGCTCAAATCATTGGTCGCGCAAGATATGTTTCTCGCCGGTACGATTGTGTTGTTGCTCGGAGTCCTGACCGTCATCGGCACATTGATTTCGGATTTATTGCTGATGTGGGTCGATCCGCGTATTCGTTTGGGGAGGCAATGATGGCTGAACCAACGACGATGCAAGAACCTTTGACAACAACCGCCGCCGAAGAAAAAGTCGCGGTAGCAACGCAATGGCAATTGATGTGGTGGCGGTTTCGCAAGCACAAACTGGCGATGATCGGCGCACTTGTTTTGATGCTGTTTTACTTCGTCGTCCTCAGCGTCGATTTTTTGGCGTACGTCGATCCGGTTGAATCTGACGCGCAACGTTCATTGATCGCGCCGCAGCCCATTCACTGGTTCGATGACGGCAAGTTCGCGCCGTACGTTCATCCCCTCAAAGGTCAGCGCGACCCAGTCACGTTCAAGCGCGTCTATGCCCCCGACCTCGAAACCAAAGTGCCGATTCAATTTTTCGGTTCCGGCTTTGAGTACAAGTTGCTAGGAATCTTCAAGACCGACATTCATTTGCTCGCGGTTAAAGACGCCAAACCGGAAGAATCCTTGTTTCTGCTCGGCACCGATTTGCAGGGCCGCGATTTGTGGTCCCGTTTGATCTACGGTACGCAAACCTCGTTGACGATTGGTTTGGTCAGCGTCGCGCTGAGTTTGTTGCTGGGCGTGATGCTTGGCGGCATTTCAGGTTACTATGGCGGCATCATCGACACGATTGTTCAGCGCATCATCGAAATCTTGCGCTCGATCCCGACGATTCCGTTGTGGATGGGTTTGACCGCCGCCTTGCCCAACGATTGGAGCGTCACGCAAGTTTATTTTGCGATCACGATCATTATTTCGTTGATCGGTTGGACGGAACTCGCGCGTGTCGTGCGCGGACGATTTTTGTCGCTGCGCCAGGATGATTTTGTGATGGCGGCGGAATTGCTTGGCTGTTCCAAAGCGCGCATCATTTTTCGACATATGGTCCCGTCGTTCATTAGCCACATCATCGCGGCGACGACACTTGCGATTCCGGCGATGATCATCAGTGAAACATCGCTTTCGTTCCTGGGACTCGGGTTGCGACCGCCGGCAATCAGTTGGGGGGTGCTGTTGCAAGACGCGCAGAATATTCAAGCCCTCGCGATTTCGCCGTGGCTGTTGATTCCAGTAGTCCCGGTCGTGATCGCCGTACTGGCGTTCAATTTTACCGGCGATGGCTTGCGCGATGCCGCTGACCCGTACGGATAAAAAGTCAACTGTCAATTGGTGATGAGTCAACTAGTTGACTGATTGACTATCAAAACAAATATGCAAAACGATAACAAACCTCTCCTTGCAGTTCACAACCTAAAGACGTACTTTTTTCAGGACGAAGGCACGGTCAAAGCCGTCGATGGTGCGTCGTTCGAAGTGTTCCCCGGCAAGACACTCGGCATTGTCGGCGAAAGTGGCTGCGGCAAAAGCGTTACCGCGCAATCGATTTTACGCATCGTCGATCAGCCCGGCAAAATCGTCGAAGGCACAATTACGTTGACACGCGCAGACGGCACGCAAGTCGAACTGACGCAATTACAGCCGGACAGTCAAACGATGCGCGACATTCGCGGCGCAGAAATCGGCTTGATCTTTCAAGAGCCGATGACTTCGTTCAGCCCGGTGCATACCGTCGGCGAGCAGATCATCGAAGCCATCCAGTTGCATCTGAAGGTGAGCAAACCAGACGCGCGCCAACGTGGCATCGAAGCGTTGCGTGCCGTGGGAATTCCCAAACCGGAACGCCGCATCGACGAGTACGCGTTCGAATTGTCCGGTGGTTTGCGCCAACGCGCGATGATCGCCGTCGCGCTTTCGTGCGATCCGCGCCTGCTCATCGCCGACGAACCGACGACCGCGCTCGATGTCACGACGCAAGCGCAGATTCTCGATTTGTTGCGCGATTTGCAACAGCAACGCGGGATGGCAATTATGCTCATCACGCACAACCTCGGCGTCGTCGCAGAAATGTGCGATGATGTCGTCGTGATGTACCTGGGTCGCGTCGTCGAAGAAGGTTCGGTGGACGACATTTTCCACAATCCGAAACATCCGTACACCAAAGCGTTGCTCAGTTCGATCCCCAGCATCGAAATGGAATCGCGTGTGAAACTGCCAACGATCACCGGCTCGATTCCGCATCCGTACAATCGTCCATCCGGCTGTCCGTTCTATCCGCGTTGTCCGCAATTCATCGCTGGCACGTGCGACAAGAACGAGCCGGCGTTGATCGCGGTGAATGAGAAACAAAAGGTGAGTTGCTTTTTGTATCAAGACCGATGACCGAAGACGGATGACAGAAACCCTTTTTCCGTCTTCTGGACTCGGTCAGTTTTGAGGTTCTAGTGGCTGACAATCAAATTCTTCTCGACGTCAAAAATCTCCGCAAATTTTTTCCGATTCGACGCGGCATTCTGCAAAAGGTCGTCGGAAATGTGCGCGCGGTCGATGACGTAACGTTCTATATCAATCAAGGCGAAACGCTCTCGCTCGTCGGCGAATCCGGGTGCGGCAAGACGACGACCTCACGGTGCATTTTGCGCGCGCTCGATCCAACCGACGGCAAGGTAATGTTTCGTGCGGAGGACGGCAAAGTGATGGACGTCGCCGCGATGCCCAAATCGCAACTGCAACCGTTGCGCCGGCAAATGCAAATGATTTTCCAAGACCCGTTCTCGTCGCTCAATCCGCGGATGACCTTGCTCGATATTGTCGGTGAGCCGTTGCTCGTGCACGGTGAAAAGGATGCGCACAAGCGCACCGAACGCGTCGCAGAATTGTTGCGACTCGTCGGTTTGCGGCCGGAATATATGCGCCGTTATCCGCACGCCTTCTCCGGCGGACAACGCCAACGCATTGGCATTGCGCGTGCGCTTGCGCTCAATCCGCGCCTCGTCGTTGCGGACGAGCCGGTCTCTGCGCTCGATGTGTCGGTGCAGGCGCAAATTCTCAACTTGATGCTCGAACTGCAAGAGAAACTGGGTCTCACGTACTTGTTCGTCGCGCATGATCTTTCCGTCGTCAAACACATCAGCGACCGCGTGGCGGTGATGTACGTCGGTCGCATCGTCGAGACCGCGCCGACGCAAGAATTGTTTTATCATCCGCGCCATCCGTACACCGAAGCGTTGATGTCGGCGGTGCCGAAGCCAGATCCGCGTTTGCGTTCCAAGCGCATCATTCTGCAAGGCGACGTCGCCGATCCGGCGAATCCGCCGAGCGGTTGTTATTTTCATCCGCGTTGCAGTTATGCGACCGACATTTGCAAAACGCAAACGCCGGTGCAAGAAGAAATCTCGCCAAAGCATTACGTCAGTTGTCATCGCGCAAGAGAGCTGTCGTTGCGCGGGGTAGTGGAAAAGTAAAACAGACGAAAGACTAACGACGAAAACAAATCAATTGCGTTCGTCTTTCGTCCTTCGTCTTCGGTCAAGAATTATGAAACTCAACACAGCCAAACAAAAAATGTTGCGCGGCGAACCGACCTTCGGTTATTCTGCCAAACTCGGTTCGCCGGTCGCCGCCGAATTGCTGGGCAACGCCGGCGTCGATTTTGTGATGCTCGATGGTCAGCACGGTTCGTGGGGTAATGAATCCATCGTTCAAGGCATTGCGGCAGTTTGCGCGACGCCGGCAATGCCGTTCGTGCGCGTGATTCACAACACCTATGCCGAAATCGCCCGCTTGCTCGACGCCGGCGTTTTCGGCATCATCGTACCGATGATCGATACGGTCGAACAAGCGCGCGCGGTGGCGATGGCGTGTCGTTATCCGCCGGTTGGCGAGCGTTCGTACGGTTGGGGTCGCGCGGTTGCCTACGGCGATGATTACGCCGATTGGATCAACGATCAACTTTTCGTCGCGGTGCAAATCGAGAGTGTTGAAGCGTTGAAAAATGTAGAAGCGATTATGGCGGTACCTGGGATTGATGGATGTATGACCGGTCCCGCCGATCTCGCGTTATCGATGGGTTTTCATCCGCGCGATGCCGGCAAACACAACGAACACGCACGTGCGCTCGAATGCATCGTCCAAGCGTGCCGCAACACCGGCAAAATTCCCGGCATTGATACCGGCGGTGCCGGCCCAGAATCCGCCGCGAAACGCGTGGCGCAAGGATTTATTTTTATCCCGATGGGGTCAGACGCGAAATTTGTTTCGGGGGGCGCGGCGGCGGGATTGAAAATAGTTAGGGACGCGATTGCCAAAGCATGACATTTCTTGCTCTCGATATTGGCACATCGTTTGTCAAAGGCGCAGTCCTCGACGCCGACGCTAATCGCATTGATCAGATTCAGCGGATTCCATTTCCAGAGCCAATCCCCAATCTGCCGCCGTTCTTTTGCGAAATCGAACCTTACAAAATTATTGATGCCGCGCGCGATTTAATTGCGCAACTTGCGCCGCAGGCAACCGATTGCAAAGGCATCGTGATGTGCGGGCAGATGCAAGGACTTGTGCTCACCGATGAACGCGCGACGCCGCTAGCGAATTACATTTCGTGGCGCGATCAACGCGCGCTGATGCAACATCCTTCGGGCGGGACGTACTTTGATAATTTGATGACGCACATCACGCCCGACGCGCGGCGACAGATGGGAAGTGAATTGCGCGCGAGTTTGCCCGTGTGTGCGCTTTACTGGCTGAACGAGAACAAGCAATTGCCGTCTCACGCGATTCCATCGTCGCTTTCTGATTTTGTGATTGCGAATTTGTGCGAAACAACGCCAACTATCGAACCGACGAACGCGTCGGTGCACGGCGTGCTCAATTTAGAAACGATGGATTGGCAATGGAACGTCATCGAGAAACTGGGTTTAACCGATTTGCGATTCCCTAAATTACGGCGCGCGGGTGAAATCATCGGTTATCTCAATGTGAACGGTAAACAGGTGCCGTGCTACACGCCGCTCGGCGATCAACCGGTTGCGCTGGCTGGCGCGTTGTTGCGCGAAGGCGAACTCTCCATCAACATTTCGACCGGTTCGCAAGTTGCATTGCTCTCGCCGCGTTTACAGTTTGGTGATTACCAAACGCGCCCGTTTTTCGACGGCAAGTTTTTGAACATCGTCACGCATATTCCGGCGGGACGCGCGCTGACCGCCTTGATCAACTTGCTCACCGAAATTGCGCCAGCCGACGATCCCTGGGATTACATCATTCGCGCGGCGGAGAATGTGCGCGAAACCGATTTGCGGGTGAATCTGGCTTTCTTTGCTAGCGTTGCCGGCAATCACGGCGCGATTGAGAATATCCGCGAAGCTAATCTCACGGTGGGACATTTGTTTCGTGCGGCGTTCGAAAATATGGTGGAGAATTATTGGACGTACGCACAACGCCTCTCGCCCGAACACGCGTGGAGCAGAATCGTTTTCTCCGGGGGACTCGCGCAAAAAATCGCATTACTGCGTCGCTGGATTGCAGAAAAATTTGGTGTGCCTTATCGCCTCGCGCCATCGAGCGAGGATACATTATTGGGATTGTTATTGCTGGCAAAAGTGTTTAGTGGAAAATGCGCGTCGCTTGAGAATGCGGTTGAGGAATTCACTAGACAGTAAAACGTAATGTTACGTTTTGTGGTTCAAGGAATCGATGAACAAGGTTCTTATCATTTTCCCGGACACCCCCGAATCGGTCATAGAATTACTCAAGCGCGAAACACACGTCATCGGTCCGATTGACGCAACCGATGATTGGCAAACCGCGTTACGCGATGTCCAAGCCGTCATCACGGTTGTGCAACCGCAGTTCACCGGCGCGGTGATGGATACTGCGCCGCGCTTGCGCGTGATTGGGCGTCCCGGCATCGGCGTGGATAATGTTGATTTGGCGGCGGCGACCGAACGCGGTATTTGCGTCGTCAACACGCCGGACGCGCCCACGCAACCCGTCGTCGAAAAAGTGATTGGCTGGATGCTGACGCTTTCGCATCGATTATTTCCGGCAGATCGCGTCGCGCGTGCATCGCAATGGCAAGGACGCAGTGCGTTGATGGGCAACGATCTTGTCGGCAAAACATTGGGGCTGATTGGCACCGGGCGCGTGGGCAGTCGTATCGCCCAGATTTGTACGAGCGCGTTTGGAATGTGTGTGCTCGCGTTCGATCCGTACGCCAATGCCGAACGCGTACGACAGTTCGGCGTCGAGTTGGTGGCGAATCTGGATGAACTAATTCCCATTGTCGATTTCTTATCGGTCAATTGTCCACTGACGCCGGAAACGCGCGGGTTGATTGATGCAAATCGTTTGCGCGCGATGAAACGGACCGCGTTTCTCATCAACTCGGCGCGCGCGCCGGTGGTGGATGAAGCGGCGTTGGTGCAGGCGTTGCAACAAAACTGGATCGCCGGTGCCGCGCTCGATGTATTCACGTCCGAGCCGCCGCCGCCCGACCATCCCTTATTGAAGCTCGACAATGTGATTCTCGCGCCGCACCTGGGTTCGTTTACGCAAGAAGCGATGTTGCGGATGTTGACGCAAACGGCGGAGCAAGTTCTCCAAGTTTTTCACGGCGTGCGTCCGGCAAATTTGGTGAATGCGGAAGTGTGGGAAAAACGGAAACGTGATGCGTGAAACGTGAGAGACGGAACACGGATCACGTGTTGCGTATTGCGTGTTCCGTAAGATCAATATCTATGCTCTTTAGTTGTTCCACAATCTCTCGATGAATCGGCACGCCATCGCGCAAATAATCGGCGCGGGTTTGCCAACCGCGTTCGCCGGGCAACGTGATCGTCAAGCCAGGTTCGATTTCGTGCAGATTGGTGAGCAAATCGTCGATGCGTTGCGCAAATCGTTCTGGATCAACAAATGCTTCGAGATCCAGTGCGATAAAAAATTTGGTGGTGTTGGGATCAAGCCCGGTGCGTTCGATGCGCACGATTTCTTGCGAGAGCATCGCGCCGGCGAGCGCGCCGGTGAGTAATTCCATCATCAGTGCCAGCCCGGCGCCCTTGTGATCGCCAAAGGGCAAGACGCGTCCGCTCGATAAAATTGCGGCGGGGTCATTGGTGGGTTTGCCGTTTGCATCCAGTCCCCAGGTGGGCGGCACAGGTTTGCCTTCGCGCGCGAACGTGCCTACTTTGCCGAGCGCGGCTTGACTCATCGCCATATCGAGAATGATTGGTTCGCGGTTGCCGCGCGGGACACCAATGGCGAGTGGATTGTTGCCGAGCAACGGACGCGCCGAGCCAAAGGCGAGCATGTTCGGAATCGCATTCGTCGTGCAAATGCCGATACACCCGGCTTGCGCGGCGCGATAAACGTACGCGTGGGCGCGCCCCCAATGCGTAACTCTTGTAGCCAGGCACGCACCGATGCCAAAATGTTTCGCGCGGTCGATGGCGTGTTGCATCGCAACAACCGAAACATAGCGCCCCGGTCCATTATCGCCGTCAAGCAAAAGAGTGGCGGCACGTTCGCGGACGATTTTGATTTGTGGGTTTGCGCGGGCGCGTCCTTCACGAATGCCGCGCACCAAACCCGGCAACATTCGAATGCCGTGCGACGGCACGCCGAGCAAATCGGCTTCCGCCATAATTTCGGCTTCGATGAGGCAGATTGCCGGCGGCACACCGATGGACGCCAGCGTGTCGCGGATGATTGCCACTAGTTTTTCGTGAGGGATACGAATTTCGTCAGACATTACGACTCCGGCAAGTAGATTTGTCTTCGATTATACACGATTCTGTCCTTGAGGAAAGACGATGAAACTTGTTACGTTTTTGCATCGTTCGATCAGCCGGGTGGGCGCGTTGGTTGACAAGAATGCGCAAAGTTATGTGCTCGATTTGCATCGCGCGGCAAATGCGCCGACTGACATGATTCAATTCTTGCAAGCCGGTGATGCGGTGATGATGGCGGCGCGTCAAGCGGTCGCGCAAGCCGATGACCGCTTTCTGATTCCGCAGGTGGAGGTTACTTTACTCGCGCCGCTTCCGCGTCCGGGCAAAATCATTTGCGTTGGACACAATTATCACGGGCACACCGGCGCAACCTTGCCGACGAACCCGGATATTTTCGCCAAATTATCGAATGTGGTCATTGGTCCGCATCAACCGATCATCATCACACGCACGAGCAACAAGGTTGATTACGAAGGCGAACTCGCCGTCGTCATCGGCAAGCGGGGTAAGTACATTGATCAAGCGCATGCGCTCGATGTCGTTGCCGGGTACACGATTTTCAACGATGTCACCGCGCGCGATTTTCAAAATCGAACGAGCCAGTGGTTGCTGGGTAAATCTTTTGATACGTACGGCCCGATGGGACCGGCAATCGTAACGAAAGACGAAATTCCCGATCCCGGCACCCTCGATTTGGCGTTGACGCTGAACGGCACAGAGATGCAACACGCGAATACGAATCAGTTGATTTTTTCGATTCCGTACCTGATCGAGTGCATCACCCAAGCGATCACGCTCGAACCCGGCGACATCATTTCGACGGGCACGCCGAGCGGCACCGGCGCATCGCTCAAACCACCGGTCTTTATGCAACCGGGTGACGAGGTGCGCGTGCGCATCGAAAAGATTGGTGAGTTGATCAATCCAATTGTCGCGGAGTAAAATTTTTAGACGCAGACTAGCGCGGATGAACGCGGAGAAATCAACATCCTATCGCAAAGGAGAAATAGTATGGCGTACTTTGAGTCAGTTCCACGCAACCCGGGTTTGAACAAGACACCCGGCAACACCTGTCAATGGCTCGATTTCAATTTGCTCGTCCTCGCCGAGGGCAAAACGTACGAAGGCACGAGCGGTGATCGCGAAATTCTTGCGGTCATTCTCGGCGGCAAGGCGACGTTTGTTGTTGGGGATAAGCGATTTGAAAACGTTGGCGGACGACCGAACGTGTTTTCCGGCAAACCGCATTCAGTTTACATCCCTTGCCAATCCAAATTTTCGATTACGGCGAATGGCGCGGCGGAAATTGGTTTGTGTAGCGCGCCCAGTGATCTTGCCATCGCACCGTACGTGATTCCGCCCGAGCGCGTGGCAAGCGGCGTGTGGGGCGCGGCAAATTTCTCGCGCAACTATCATCAGATTCTCACGCTCGCCAGCCAACCTGATTTGTCAGCCAAGCGACTCATCGTGGGCGAAACGTACACGCCCTCTGGCAATTGGAGCACGTACCCACCGCATCGTCATGAAAAAGATGATTTGCCGCGCGAAGCGCAACACGAAGAATTTTATTTCTTCAAAGTCAATCCCGCCGAAGGATTTGGCATTGCGCGTTACTACAATGACGAAATTGACACCGGCTACATTGTCAAAGACAACACAATTCTGATGTCGCCGCGAGGTTATCACACAGTCGTCAGCGCGCCGGGGTACACGACGTACTACTTGTGGTTTCTCGCCGGCAATCATCGCGCCCAAGCCGTCGCCGATGATCCGGCGCACGCCTGGGTAAGTAAAACGGTACCGATGCTGAAAGCGTTAGGTCACTAACGTAAAGTGTAAAAACGTAATTACGTTTCACGTTTTACGTTTTAGAATCGAAGAGGAAAAATGATTTTGGATAATTTTCGATTGGACGGTAAGGTCGCGCTCGTGACCGGCGGGGCGCAGGGGTTGGGGCAAGGAATGGCACTGGGACTTGCGGAAGCCGGCGCGGACATCGTCGCGCTCGATCGTTGCAACAGCGATGAGACCGGCGATTTGGTGACGAAGCGTGGTCGGCGTTTTAGCCAGCAATGCGTCGATCTGCGCGAAGCAGCGGTCGCCGATTTGAATGAAGCGGTTGCCACGGTCGTGCGGACATTTGGTCGTCTCGATATTTTGGTGAACAACGCCGGCATCATCCGCCGCGCGCCAGCCATCGATTTCAGCGAGAAAGACTGGGACGATGTTCTGCACATCAACTTGCGTGCCGTATTTTTTCTTTCGCAAGCGGCGGCGCGGCAGATGGTGAAACAGGGCGGCGGCAAGATCATCAATGTCGCATCGATGTTATCGTTTCAAGGGGGGATCATTGTGCCGTCGTACACGGCGGCGAAGAGCGGCGTTGCCGGAATTACCAAAGCATTGGCGAATGAATGGGCAAAGCACAACATCAACGTCAACGCGATTGCGCCGGGTTATATGGCAACCGAAAATACCGCGCCGATTCGCGCCGACGCGCAACGCAGTGAATCCATTCTCGCGCGCATTCCCGCCGGTCGCTGGGGTGAGCCGCGCGATTTGCAAGGCGTCGTGGTGTTCCTCGCCTCATCCGCGTCCGATTACATGCAAGGTGCGATTGTGCCGGTCGATGGCGGGTGGTTAGCGAGATAGAGATTGGAGAATAGAGATTAGGGATTCGCTGATTCCGATCTCTATTCTCCAATCTCCAATTTCTATTCTCAAAGGAGTTTTACCGTGTCTCGTTTTTCACGCTTGGAAGTTTTGAATGCAATGGTCGAAACCGGCTTGGTGCCGGTGTTTTACAACGGCGATGTCGAAATCTCGAAAAAGATTGTTGAAGCATGCGCGGCGGGCGGCGCGCGATGTATCGAGTTCACGAATCGCGGCGATTTTGCGCCGTTCGTGTTCAAAGAATTGTCCGAGTATTGTGCCAAGGCAAATCCGAAAGTGATGCTCGGCGTCGGCTCGATTGTCGATCCGTACACCGCATCGCTGTACATTGCGAGCGGTGCATGCTTTGTCGTCGGTCCATCGCTCAATCCGGAAGTCGCGCGGTTGTGCAATCGCCGGAAAATTGCGTACAGCCCGGGTTGCGGCACGGCATCAGAAATTGCGCAAGCCGAAGAACTCGGCGTCGAAATCGTCAAGATTTTTCCGGGCGGCTTGGTCGGCGGACCCGAATTTGTGAAATCGATTCTGGGACCGACACCGTGGACGCGCATTATGCCCACCGGCGGCGTCGAAACGACGAAAGAAAGTGTAACCGCGTGGATCAAAGCCGGGACAGCCGCGCTCGGCATCGGTTCGAATTTGATTACGAAAGAGCGCGTGGCGCAAGGCAAGTGGGACGAAATCACGCAGGCAACCGCGCAAGTGCTTGCGTGGGTGAAAGAAGCGAGAGGGAAATAAGTTCCAAGTTTCAAGTTGAAACAGAGGTATTCAATGGCAAAGGTAATTACGTACAAAGAAATCAAATCGGCTGACCAATGCAAGTACGACGGGGTCTCGCTCGGCGAAGTGATGATGCGGCTTGACCCGTTCGATGTACCGACCGGGCGCACGCGTTTGCTGCGTGTCTTTCAGGGCGGCGGTGAAACGAATGTCGCGTGTGGTTTGGGGTACACGTTTGGTTTGCGTACCGCCGTCGTAACCGCGCTCGTCGATGATGACATTGGCAAAAATATTCGCAATCAATTGCGCGAATCGAATGTGGACACGTCGAAAATTATTTGGTTCAACACCAAGAACGATGGTTCGCATTTCTCCACCGATTCCAAAGGTACGTTGATGAACGGCATCAACTTTACCTTCATCGGCAAAGGGGTGATTCCGTCCGACACGTTGTACTATCGCGCGCACACGCCCATCCGCGAACTGCGCGAAGGCGATGTGGACTGGGATGCGTTGTTTGGCAAAGAAGGTGTGCGGGTGTTCAACACCGGCGGCATCTATACGTTGATTTCGCCAACCTCGGCGGGGCTGGCACTTGAAGCGGTGAAGAAAGCCAATGAGTACGGCACATTTGTCTCCGCCGATTTAAACTATCGTTCCAAGGTCGAGCCGAATAAAAATCGCGCGCGTGAAATCAATCGACAGGTTGCGCCGCAAATTGGATTCCTCGTCGGGAACGATTCGGATTTGAACGATGCGTTGGGGTACGAAACCAAAGTTGATCCCGAGGCACCGTACCAAGAATGGATCGCGGCGTATCAAGACACGGTGAAAAAAGTTGCCGCCGATTATCCCAACTTGTCGCTCATTGGTACGCAGTGGCGCGGCGCGACGAACGCCGATATGGTTTCCTGGGGCGCAGTGCTGTACGACGCGCTCGAAGGGAAAATGTACCACGCGCCGTTACGCGAAGACATTCCAATTGCCGATCGCACCGGCGGCGGCGATTCGTTTGCATCAGGTGTCATCGCGGCGTTGTTGAAAGGCAAAGATTTGGCGACGGCGGTGCAATGGGGCGCGGCACATGGCATCCTCGTGCAAGAGACACCCGGCGACACGACGTTGATCGAACAAAAATTAGTCGAAGCAGAAGTGAAACGCGCTGCGTCAAAAGGCGGCGTGCGAGCAACACGCTAAATTGCGTCAAACGCGCAAGCCCTGATTTTTGGGCTTGCGCGTTTTTCGTTGTCAGATTTTTCCTCTTGGCATACGCACCAATCACTTGTATAATGACTTTCGTGACGAACAAACGAAATGAAGAAAGTGTTGTTGCGTTTCTCGACCTGGGTACAAACTCGGTGCGGTTGTTGCTTGTCCGCATTTATCCCAATCATTCGTACGCAACCTTGACCCAGCAAAAAGAAGTCATCCGCCTCGGCGAGGGTGAATTTGCCGATCAATACCTGCAGCCCGAAGCGATGGATCGCGCAGTGCTGGTGTGCAGTAAGTTTGCCGAGTTGTCGCGTTCGTACGGCGCAAAAGAGATTGTTGCCGTGGCGACCTCGGCAGTGCGCGACGCCAAGAATCAAAAAGAATTTTTGCGACGCTTGCGTCACGAGGCTGGCATCGATCTGCGCGTGATTTCAGGGCAGGAAGAAGCGCGCCTCATTTATCTTGGTGTTGCCAGCGCGGTGCATCTGGGCGACCAGCAAGCCGCGTTCATCGACATCGGCGGCGGCAGTACGGAAATTATCGCGGGCGACCAAAAACAATATCAATTTCTGGGATCGCTCAACCTTGGAGCGGTTCGCCTCAGCACGATGTTTTTTCTCCCCGACGAAACCGCCCCCATTTCGCCTGAACGATACGCGCTGATTCAACGCTACGTTCGCAACGCGTCGGTGCGCACGTTGCAACAAATGAAGAAGCATCGCATCGATGTGGCGTTTGGTAGTTCGGGTACTATCGAAAATTTGACTGATATTGCGGCGCGCACTTTACACAATCGTCCCCGCCAACGTGACGACACCTTGACGTATGCCGATTTACAGCGCGTCATCGAAGTGTTGTGCGAATGCTCGTTGGACGAGCGGCGAAAAATTCCCGGCATTAATCCCGAACGAGCGGACATCATCATCGCTGGCGCGGCAATTCTCGATACGCTGATGCAAGATTTGAAAATCAAACAAGTGCGGGTCATCAGCGAACACGGCTTGCGCGAAGGTATGCTGGTCGATTATCTGTCACGCGGCGAGCACGCGCAACTCTTTCGTGGAATGTCGGTGCGCGAGCGCAGTGTCTTGCAACTAGGACACGCTTGCGGATTTGACGAGACTCACGCCAAGCACATTGCCCGACTTGCACTCGAATTGTTTGACAGCGCCAAGAAAGCCGGCTTGCACAATCTCGGCGACCGCGAGCGCGAACTGCTCGAATATGCGGCGTTGTTGCATGACATCGGTGCGTTTTTATCGTACAACAATCATCACTTACACACACATTATCTCATTCGCAACGCTGAACTCCTGGGATTTGATCAAGCCGAAATTGCGATGATGGCGAACACCGCGTTGTTCCATCGCAAAGGAATGCCCACCAAAAAGCAACCCGACTTTGCCGCGCTCGATAAACGCGCGCGCAACAGTGTACGATTGATGAGCGCGTTTGTCCGCATCGCCGAGGGTTTAGACCGCAGTCACAATGGCATCATCACGCACGCCAAACTGCGCGCGGTGAACAGAACCAGTGTGCGGCTTGATGTACAAGCGAATGGAGATTGTCAGTTAGAAGTGTGGGGCGTGGAAGACCGGCTCAAGGCGCTGGAAAAAATATTTGATCGCGAAGTGAAACTTAGAGTCCAGAACAAGACAACTAACTAACTCACCTTACGCAATACAGATTGATTTTACCACAGAGCACGCGGAGAACGCCGAGATTTATCAATGTTTTTCTCTGCGACCTCTGCGTTCTCAGCGGTGAGACTGCGTAGCATCGGTAACTAATGTAGCGCTTGGTTACTAACTAATGGTGCTAGTGCGATTCTTGAGCATATTTTGTGCTTTGATTTTGCGACGCGCTACTTGAATCTCACAGCCATCCACCTGCAAACTAGCACCATTAGTTACTACCACGCCGCGATCAACGCCAACAACTGACGCTTGAAATCGGCGTGAATGACCGGCGACCAAACGCGCGGGAACGTTTGGACCAGATCGTGGATTTCGTTTTGGCGTGCGGCTAGGTACGCCGCAACTCCCGGAGCAACAATGAGCGCGCGCCGGCGACGGGAGGATTTCTGCGCCACGTCGCTCCATTTCCCCCAGGTCAGAAAATCGCGCAGGATGTTGCACGCGACCACCGCATCCTGCAAATTTCCCAGATGGTCCTGCAATTCCTTGATGTGCTCGATCAACGCTTGAGCATCGGGCTTGAGCACGTCCGCAAAAAATTCCAACGTGTAACGCAATCCCTTCGATGCGATGCGTAATTGATGCAATTGCGTTAATGGCACGTCGCTTTTTTTCACCGACACGTCATACGCGCGAACGTCGGCATAGCCGCGCAACAAAATCATCGGCAGAACATTGCGGACGCGATGCGCGATGGGTCGTTCACCGTCGATTGTTGCGACAGGCAATGCGCCCGCGCCCGGTGTCCGCAGAAATTTATCGAACTCGGTTTTGAATTGCACGAACGCTTCACTGTCGAACAACGCAAGCAACACTTGTCGCGCGTGTTGATACTCGGCTTGCCACGCAATCAGCAAGGTGTCCAATTCTGATTTTCGCTCGGCGGGCAAGTCCTCGATGTACTGCCGTGCCTTTTCCCGAAACACATCCAGATCGCGCACTGCGCCAAGCGCGCGTGCTGTTCGTCGTAACATCTTGGCGAATGGCTTGAACGCGTCCGCATCGAGATATTCGGCAAAGACGCGGAGCGCGGCGCGCATTCGGCGTGTCGCCACGCGCATATCGTGCACCTGCTCAATGTCATTTCCCGTGCGCGCGCCCGCTTCACAGGCGAGCATTCGTTCCCAGTGCAACAACAATGTTTTGCGCGCGGCTTCTGCCATCGTATCGTCAAGTTTGATTTTCGGCGCAGAGCGTCGGCGCGATTTTTTTGTCGCCCCGTGTTTTTTATTTTGCGATTTTATTTCATCGACCCAGGATAGTGCGCGTTCAAATTTCGATTGAGGTTCTGGCGCAAGGTTCCATTCTGCTTGAACGAAGGCGGCGATGCGCGTCAAGTCTGCTGCTGTTCCACCTTTCAACTCGATTTCCAACTCGGCAAATTGCAGAATGGCTTTGCCGACTCGCGCTCGTACCTCATCCACACTCCACTCGGCGATCACCTCACCATTATTTAACACATCACGTTGGACGCGCGTTTGTTGCAGTTCGAATAATTTTTGTAGCGATGCGCCGCCGCTCAAACTCAAGACGCGCTCGCGCGCGGGACTGTCGCTCCACTCTGCCGGCGGTGTGTCTTGCGGCAAAGTGATTTCCAATTCTTCGCGCGCGTGAATCGCGCCTTCGACCGAACGAATTTGCTTGAGCGTGATGAGCCAGTGGTCTGCTTGTTTGCGTTGCCGACACGCGTAACCGGCCGCAAGCAAGCGACGGTCGCGGGTGTCGAGGTACGTATCGCGCACGCGAATCGTTTTGCCCGGCGCGATTTGAAACGTGTCGATGCTTGCGACCGTTTTCAGTTGTTCCGCGGCTGTTGCGGTGGTTATCGCAAACTTGGCTTCGATTTCCATTGCGATCGATTCTACCGCGCCAACACTTTGGGCGGCACGAGCCACACTAATTCACCGTGCTTGGAATGAGCGTTTGGAAGTGTAACGAGTACAAGTCCGCCTTTCTTGCAAACGATGCGTCCGCCGCCGATGAGCGCGCTAATCGTCTCGCTGAAATCCGGTTCGTGTCCCACAAGCATCACTTTGTTTGCATTAGGATGATCGAGCAGAATCTTGGAGAGTTGCTCGGCGTTGAACCCAGGTGCGAGTCGTTTATCTTCCACCAAGGTGCAATTCAATTCGCGCGCGACGATCTCAGCGGTTTGCCGCGCGCGCGCAAGTGGGCTGGTGATAATGACATCGAGACCCAGGTCGAGCGTGGCAAGCGTCGCCGCCGTGCGTTTCATTTTCGCTTTGCCTTCATCGGTGAGCGGACGCTTGGCGTCGTCGCCCTGCCATTCACTTCGATTACCGGCTAAACCGTGACGCAAGAAAAACAAATCCATCGCGGAACTCCGTTAAATCTGAACCGGGTTGAACGCGCGATTGAGCAAAGCAGCTTGGCTATCGATGGGAGGCGCGCCGGGTTCGGGTACCAGTCGTTTATAGGTTCCGTCACTTTGCATTAAACGCGCGCGCAGATTGTCGGCGAGATAGGTTGCCAAGATTTGATCACGCAGTCGGCGGATGAGGCGCGTGTCTTGAACCGGGAACAAGACTTCCACCCGCCGGTCGAGATTGCGCGGCATCAAATCGGCGCTGCCGAGATAGATCTGTTCGTTGCCGCCGTTGCGAAAATAGTAAATCCGGCTGTGTTCCAAGAATCGCCCAACAATGCTGGTCACGCGAATATTGTCGCTCACGCCCGGCAAGCCGGGACGCAGACAACACATCCCGCGCACGATCAAATCGATTTTTACGCCTGCTTGCGACGCTTGGTACAGCAAGCGAATCATCGCTTTGTCGATCAACGCATTGAACTTGAAAATCAAATGACCTGGCTCACCGCGTTGAGCGTGTTCGATTTCACGATGAATGAGCGCTTCGAGACTAGCACGCAGATTGATCGGCGCGACAAGAAACTTGCGATAGTCTTTTTTCGCAGAATAACCAGTGAGGTAATTGAACAAATCGGTCGCATCCGCACCCATATCTTCGTCGCACGTGAATAGACCCAGGTCGGTGTACACTTGCGCGGTTGTCGGATTGTAATTGCCTGTCGCCAAATGGACGTATCGCCGAATTCCATCGCTTTCTTTGCGCACGACGAGCGCAGTCTTGGAATGGGTTTTGAGTCCAAGCAAACCATAGACGACGTGCACGCCTTCGCTTTCCAATGCCTTTGCCCATTCGATATTGCTTTCTTCGTCGAAGCGCGCCTTGAGTTCCACCAGCACCGCAACCTGTTTGCCGCGCCGCGCCGCTTCCAACAAGGTTTCAACCACCGGTGAATTGTGCCCGACGCGATACAAGGTTTGCTTGATGGCAAGCACGTTCGGATCACGCGCGGCGGTTTCCAGAAATTCAATCACGGGCGAAAATGAATCGTATGGATGATGTAGTAAAATATCTTGACGCCGAATGGCGGCAAAAATATCTTCAGATTCAAATTCGGGCGGAATCGCCGGCAGAAATGGCGGGTCTTTGAGGTCGTGACGATCCAACGTGGTCAACTGCATCAAGTCGCTCATCCCCAGCGGCGGTTGGACGGTGTAAATGTCGTTCGGTTCGAGATCGAGGTTCTCTGACAAAAGCGTGCGAATCTCATTCGGCATTCCTGGGTCGGTGGTCATACGCACGACGGAACCAAAACGCCGTTCACGCACACTGCGTTCAATCGTCTCAAGTAAATCTTCCGCTTCGAGTTCCTGGATCACGACCTCGGCATCGCGGGTGACGCGAAAGGGATGTGCTTGGAGAATGTGCATGCCGGGGAATAGTTTTTGCAAATTTTCGGCGATGACCTGTTCCAGGAAAACAAAGTAGGTGTCACGTGGTTCGTTGCCATTTTTCTCCGTAACACTGGCAGGCGCCGGAATGGTCAGGAGGCGTGGCAAGGTGTTTGGCACTTTGACCCGGGCAAAGCGTTCTTGCTTGTGTCGATCTTGCAGGCGCACGGCAAGATTCAAACTCATATTGGAAATATGCGGGAACGGGCGTCCCGGGTCGAACGCGAGGGGCGTCAGCACAGGGAAAACAACATCGTCGAAATATTTTTTGGCGAATGTTTTTTGATTCTCTGCCAACGCGCTGTAATCGACGATGTGAATACCGGCGGCATCCAGTTGCGGAAGCAAATGATGCAAACACTCGCGCGCATCATTCATCAAGCGAAGCGCTTCTTGATGAATGGCATTGAGTTGTTGCGCTGGCGTCTGCCCGTCCAACGATAACTCGACGACACCCGCATTGATTTGCTGTTTGAGACCCGCCACGCGCACCATGAAAAATTCAGCAAGGATTGACCCGACGATTCCCAGGAATTTAATCCGCTCGAGTAGCGGATTTTTTTCATCCTGCGCCTCTTCCAAGACACGGCGGAAAAAAGCCAGCAATGCCAGTTCGCGGTTGAGAAAGAGTTTGGCGTCTGCGGGAACTTGAGGCGAGGGAACCGTCGCTGGTTTTAAGGCAGCCCGACGACTCGAACGAGTAGATTTTCGTGGCATCTGACCCCCACGCTAAAAGTATAGTTGAGTTCGACGGTTGCGTCAAACCATCGATTGGCGTATGATATCATTCAAACAAGGAGCAAAAATGGACCGCTATCGCATCAAACCCGGACGCAAGGTCGATTTAGGCAAATGGGACCCCGAGGACCTCGGCGACTTGAAAGGTGACAAAGAATCAACCAATGCCAAGACTGCGAATCTCGTGCAAGATTTGGATCGATTACAGAAATTACTGTACGCCGAGCACAAGCACAAGATTTTGATTGTGTTGCAAGGAATGGACACTGCCGGCAAGGATGGCACGATTCGTCACGTGTTTAGCGGCGTCAATCCGCAAGGCGTGCGTGTGGCAAGTTTCAAAGTTCCGACGCCCGAAGAGTTGGCTCACGATTTTTTGTGGCGTGTCCACAAGCAAACGCCGGGCGCCGGCGAAATTGTCATTTTCAACCGGAGTCATTACGAAGATGTGCTGATCGTGCGCGTGCACGGTTGGATTGCCAAAGACGTTTGCGTTCGCCGCTACGCCGACATCAATGCATTCGAGCAATTGCTTGCCAACGAAGGCACGACCATTCTGAAATTTTTTCTACACATCGATAAAGCCGAACAAAAAAAGCGGTTGGAAGAACGGCTCGCCGAAAAAGATAGTCAGTGGAAATTCAACTCTGGCGATTTGAAAGAACGAAAACTATGGGGCGATTATATGCAAGCGTACGCCGACGCCATCAGCGCGACGAGTACGGAGTGGGCACCGTGGTACGTCATTCCCGCCAATCGCAAATGGTTTCGCAATTGGTTGATTTCTAAAATTCTGGTCGAGCGGTTGAAAGAATTAAAAATGACGTACCCCAAACCAGAACCCGGACTCGATCAAATTGTAATTGAAGATTGACCACGGCTCAATCGAAACGAAGAGGGATGTGGCGCGCTGTGCCGCGTCACAATTTTTCAATTCGATTCGCCGCACGCCGGAAGTGTGAAATAAAAAATCGATCCTTTACCTTCGACACTCTCCGCCCAAATCTTGCCGCCGTGTCCCTCGACAATATGTTTGGCAATCGCCAAACCCAGCCCGGTGCCGCGCGCCCCGCTTGCCGTACGCGCCTGATCGACTTTGTAAAAGCGTTCAAAGATGCGTGGCAGATCGCGCGCCGGAATCCCGATCCCCGTATCCGAAATTTTAATCTCGATGTTATCGTCGGCGTCGCAGGCGCTAACCACAATGCGTCCCTTCGATGGCGTGAACTTGATCGCATTATGCAAAAGATTGTTCAGGACTTTGCGCACCCCGGTCGAATCTGCCCAAGCGCACAATTCTGAGGGAACTTGAAGTTCGATCTGAATCTCCTTGCGTTCCGCTTGCACGCGTAATACATCAACCACGCTTTGCACTAAATCGATCACCCGCGTTTCGATCAACCGAATCGGCATTTGCCCCGACTCGATCAACGCCAGCCCCATCATCTCTTCAGCCAGTTGGTGTAACGCGCTGACTTGCTCCTGTTGTTTCTGCACCAGCTCATTGAGGAGCGGATAGCGGGGCGGCAATTCTTTGGCAAGTGTTTCGACGAGCAATTGCAATGTTGCCACCGGCGTGCGCAACTCGTGGGAAATGTTCGCCACAAAATCGCGGCGCATACGCCCCAAGCGCTGGAGTTCGGTGACCTCTTGAATGAGAATAATCGCGGCGGCGCGCGCTTTCTCCGGCAAGGCATACGCGTTCACCTGAAACGCACGCTCATCCTTGACGATTGTTTGCCCCAGCGCTTCTGTGCGCTGGGCAATGACATCGCGGATGAGCGATTGTAAATCGAACCACCAGCCCAGATCGTTCAGCGATAATTTTGTTCCCGCGCGAAGGTCTAAAATACGCCGGGCAACTTGATTGATAAAAGTAATCTGCTCGTTCGCATCGACCAGTAAAATTCCTTCGCTAACACTTTGCGTGATCGCATCGCGTTCTAAACGCAATTGATTCAATTCGTCGCGCGCTGAATCGCGTTCCTGACGCATCACCAGCAAACGGTGTCTGATCAATTGGCTCCGGCGATCACCGAGCCAAATGCCCACCATCAAAATAAAAAAGGTTAGTAGGGTCAATCCCCAAATTGAATCCATTAGCCCTCAAAGCGGTATCCTAACCCACGTACGGTTTCAATGCGTTGCGGATTCGCCGGGTCATCTTCGATTTTTTCGCGCAACCAACGGATGTGCACATCGATCGTGCGCGTATCGCCGGCAAAATCGAACCCCCAGACTCGTTGCAACAAGAGGTCGCGCGTGAGCACCGCCCCTTTGTGTCGAATCAATTCAGCCAGCAAATCGAATTCGCGCGGCTTGAGACTCAGTTCCTTGCCAGCGCAATAGGCATGTCGTCCAACCAAATCCAGTGTCAGGTTTCCTGACTTGAGTTGAGTGGTCGAGCCGCGTTGTCCACGTCGCAAGACTGCACGCAGGCGCGCTAACAATTCGCCGAACGAAAACGGCTTGGCGATATAATCGTCCGCGCCGCTGTCCAACCCGACGATGCGATCCACTTCGCCGCCGCGTGCGGTGAGCAATACGATGGGCGCATCCATTTCACGGCGAAGCGTACGACAAACGGTCAACCCATCAAGTCCTGGCAATCCTACATCCAGAAGTACGAGGTCGGGTTTTTGTTCCCGCGCAAGATTCAAGCCAGTTACGCCATCGCCGGCTTGAATCACCTCATATCCCTCGCTTTGCAGATTGTAGGCGAGAGTGTCGCGCAGAGTTTGATCATCTTCAACAATCAATAATCGAATCACCGGAATTTCCTATTGGAGATTTATCTATCCGATTGTGCCGGTGGATTTGCTGTGAGATCGACGTTCCAATCCCACGTATCGATTTCCGGCATCAACGAGTACGCGGTCAGATCAAGTTGAATCGGCGTAATCGAAACGTAACCATCGGTGAGCGTGCCAATGTCCGTGCCGCGTTCCGGTACGCTTGTTGGCGATTCGCCCACGATCCAATAGTACGGTCGTCCGCGTGGGTCGGTGCGGCGGTCGAGTTTGTCATGATACACGCGCAACCCCATCCGCGAGATGCGAAATCCTTTGATCTGGTCTTCTGGCAAAAATGGGATATTGACATTGAGCAACACGTTTTTGGGCAAGCCATAACGCATCACCGCGTAAGCGACGCGTTTAGCAATGCGTGCCGCCGGCATAAAATCGACGGGACCGGTGTTGCTATCCGGTTGATCGAGTGAAAACGCAATCGCCGGGATGCCCCAGATCGCGGCTTCCATCGCGGCAGTGACTGTGCCTGAGTACGTTACGTCGTGGCCCACGTTGGCGTACGTGTTGATGCCGGAAACTACTAAATCGATTTTTTCTTCGACGAAACCGTGCGTGGCAAGCGAGACACAATCGGAGGGCGCGCCATCCGACGCCCACGCCATAGTGCCGTCCTCCAATTTTACCGCTTTAACCCGCAAAGGACGTTCAATCGTCTTGACGTGTCCCGACGCCGACCAATTACGGTCGGGCGCAAGAACCGTAACCTTTCCCAGCGCGCGAGTTTCCTGTGCGAGTGCCAAAATACCCGGCGCAAGTACGCCGTCATCGTTAGTAACAAGTATGTGCATGTTTATTCGTGTCCCTTGAGGAATTGGTGCAAGCGTTTTTCCAAATCATCTGCTGTTTGCCTAAACGCATTCAGGCATTCGTCATTACTGCCGATGATGGCGGCAGGGTCTGGCAATGGCCAATGCAATTTCTGCGATGCGCCAAGAAAAATCGGGCACACTTGTTCCGCGCAGAGTGTAATCACATAATCGAAATGGTCGCGTTGAAATTCGGCGACACTTTTAGAACGATGCTGGGACACGTCGATGCCGCGTTCGCGCAACACCTGCATTGCAAAAGGATGCACGGACGACGGCGTACTCCCCGCGCTGAACACGTCGACACGCTCACCTGCTATGGCACGCAACAATCCTTCCGCAAGTTGCGAACGCGCCGAATTATGCACACATAGAAACAAGACACGCAATTTCGGCATCAACTTTCCTCTGCGAGCTTGGGCAAAGAGGAGTTGTCGACGTTACGTTCCAGATAATCCTCGTATGACGGGATGATCCGTTCATAAGCCACATCCATCAACGGTGAGGAGATGATGAAATCTGCCGACGCGCGATTACACGCGACCGGAATGTTCCACACCACCGCGATTCGCAATAACGCTTTGATGTCGGGATCGTGCGGGAGCGGCTCGAGCGGATCCCAAAAGAAAATGAGAAAGTCAATTTCGCCTTCGGCGATTTTGGCGCCAATTTGTTGATCGCCGCCGAGCGGACCGCTTTTCAAACGATGAACCGAGAAACCCACTTGCTCTTCCAAGAGTTTCCCGGTCGTACCCGTCGCATACAATTCGTGGTGGGCGAGGAGCTCTTTATTGAACAGCGCCCATTCCAACAAATCGCGTTTCTTGTTATCGTGCGCGACGAGCGCAATTCTTTTCGCTTGGCGATCCAAAGTGGTTTCCATTCTGTGCTTTCCGCAACTGCCAACCATCGCCGCGATCACCACGAACAACGTTTGGCAGTTGCCACACGAGAAACCCTTGCGCGAATCCGGCGATCCTCGCAAGGGTTCTTGACCCAGCTAATCCTTTTTGCTGATAAACTCTTCGACCATCTCGCGCGCCTTGTCATCCGGAAATTGCTTGGGCGGCGATTTCATAAAGTACGAACTGGGCGCAACGAGTGCGCCTTTCATTCCGCGATCTAACGCGATCTTGGCGCAGCGAACTGCATCGATCACCACCCCCGCGCTGTTCGGCGAATCCCACACTTCCAACTTGAGTTCGACGTTGAGCGGCACATCACCAAAGGTTGTTCCTTCCAGTCGAATGTACGCCCATTTACGATCCGTCAGCCACGGCACATAATCGCTGGGCCCCACATGCACATTGTCCGGATCAAGTTGATGTCCCAACATCGACGTGACGGCATTCGTTTTGGAAATCTTTTTCGATTCCAATCGCTCGCGTTCAAGCATATTCAAGAAATCGGTGTTGCCGCCAAAATTCAGTTGATACGTTCGATCCAACCGCACGCCGCGATCTTCGAACAGCCGCGCGAGAACGCGATGCGTGATTGTCGCGCCGACTTGCGACTTGATATCATCGCCGATGATCGGCAAGCCGCGATCCTCAAAACGTTTCTGCCAATATTTCTCTTTCGCAATAAAAACCGGAATACAATTGACGAACGCGCACCCGGCTTCCAATACTTGCTCGACGTACCATTTGGTGGCTTCTTCCGAACCGACCGGCAAGTACGACACGACTACGTCGGCTTTGGTTGCTTTCAAAATGCCCACAACATCGTCCGTCGGTCCCGGCGCTTTTTCGATAACCTTCGATAGATATTTGCCCAAGCCATCGTGCGTCATCCCACGATGGACTTTCACGCCCAACTTTGGCACCTCGGCAAACTTGTACGTGTTGTTGGGTGTGGTGTAAATCGCCTCGGCAACGTCTTTGCCAACTTTGTTCTTATCGATATCGAACGCCGCGACGATTTCAATATCGCCAACATGATATCCGCCCAAGTTGACATGCATCAAGCCGGGAACTTGAGTGTCCACTGGCGCATCTTGATAATAGTGCACCCCTTGCACAAAACTGCTGGCGCAATTGCCCACACCGATAATCGCAACCCGAACTTTGCGACTTTTTGCTTTTGCCACGAAATCCTCCTAGGGAAAATATTTTGATTATGAATGTTTGCTCGGAACAAACCTAATCGAACCTTGCGCGTTGCCATTCCCGCAAACGCGGATTCGGCGTGATACCCGGAATCCGTCCGCGTTTGGCAATCGGTTTGCCGTCGATTTCTTTGAGATCGCCGGTGAAATCGATGGGCGATGCGCCACTAATCGCACTGCCGACGCCAAAGCCATCGACCGGCGCGTTTTCGCGTTTGAACAATTCGATGCGTTCGACATCGACGCCGCCGCTGACAAAAATCCTGACGCGCGGAAAACCGGCTTGATCGAGCCGCGCGCGAATTTCTTTGACGAGTTCCGGCGTAACGCGCCCGCGTTCGCTCGGCGTGTCCAGCCGGACTCCCCACAATCGATCTCCCAACGCTTGCGCCACACGAATCGACTCTTCGGCTTCGTCACGAAACGTGTCAACCAAAGCGATGCGATTGACTTCCGCCGGCATCCACTTGTCGAATGCTTGGACGGCGCGGACGGTGTCGCCAAAAATTAGAATCATTGCGTGCGGCATTGTGCCGGATGGTTGTTTGCCGGCAAGCCGCGCCCCGGCAGGCGTCGCGCACGTGGTACATCCGCCAACGATGGCGGCGTACTCCATTTGCGCGGCGACGTTCGGATGTACGTGCCGCGCGCCGAACGAAATCACCGGAATCGGATTTGCCGCATCGACGATTTTCCGCGCGGCGGTTGCCCAGCCGCTTGGCGAGGCAAGCAAGCCGAGCAATGCGGTTTCATACAAACCAAACGTGGAGTACGGCGCGCGAATGCGCAAGACGATTTCCTTGGACCGCATCGCCGTACCTTCTTCCAATGACCATACTTGCGCATCGCTCGGCAGAACCGCATTCAACAATCGCGATGCTTCCTTGATGCCACACAAAATACCGTCGCACGAAGGAAAAATTTCCATCGTTACAACGGGGTCAAGACCCGCGTGTTTCAAAATTTCCCGTGTGCGATGAAAATAAATGTCGGCGGTGTCGCCATTCAAAATGGATTCTGAAATCGGCATAAGGTTACCAAGTGCAATAGTTCGATAGTTCAATCGTGCGATAGTTGTTATCTTGAGTCCTGCAGTACTTTGATTTTCAACTATTGCACTAACGAACTATCCAACTAGCGATCGGTTCCGTTGATCGCACAACGTGCATCCCGGCCTCTGCGAATTGGCGGAACGCGGCGTCCGCTTGTTCGGTGTAATCGAGCACGCCGGGGACCACAACCGGCGAAGTGCAATCTTCGAGCAAATACACTTTTTCCGTCAATCGATGATCGTGCCCCAGAATATCGTCGAGCAAATCGGCAATCGTCCACGCAACGCAATGGCTTTTGGCTTCGCCCGCGATAATCACGGCATCGAACATTTTGAGCTGGTTGATGAATTTGTCGCTCTTGGGGGCAAGCAATTTTCCATCAAAGCCAGTTTTCACTTCGGGTCCTAAAACCGAGTAATGCTCCGTCAACGGCACATCGCCTTTGACGTGAAAATCCGGCCGGCTGTACCGCGCGACGCTGTGAAAAAAGACTGCTTCTTCAAACGCCGAAACAAGCGCGTGGCCAATGCCGCCGAGCATTGCGTGGTAGGGCCAAATGGTCAGATCGTACTTGCCGCTTTGTTGCAATTGACGTGTGTAATGTTCCAACTGCCGCTGACCCTCGTCGGGTGAGAGGCCTAAACTGGGAGCCAACGCGGGATTGAATTTCCAGATGCCGCGTTGTACATCTTCTGCCGAAACGAGCGTGTACGGCGCCGGGTGTTCGCCTTGATCGTTTACCAAATAAAGACTGTGGAAGATTTGCGCGGCTTGATGCGTGTCCATCGTCGGCACGATTTGCGTGATCGCGCCAAGATTGCGATAGATGAATTCACACAGTCGCCGCGTATCATCGACCGCGCCGGTGCCGGAGCGTCCGCCAACATACAACTCGAACCCAGGAACGCAAAAGGTGTTTTGAACATCAACCGCGATCAGACAAATTTTGAACGCATCGTTTGCCGCAGGTTGGAGTTGAAATTGTTTTGCCCATTCCCGCGCCTCGGCTGCGCGGGTTTGATAGGCGACTGAATACACTTGTCCAACTTTGGCTGGGTCATAGTGCGAAGGAAACGACAGTTCGTGCATATGCATCTGACAACGGACTCCTGTTTTTTGGACAGACCCGAAAACTAGTAGTTCGACCGCAAAATCCTGCGGGGTCGTAGACTTCCAAAGTCTCGGAGACTTTGGAAGTCTGGAATCGTTTAACCCCGCAAGATTAAATTATTCGAGTACTAGTTCATGCTACTTGGCTGTTCTTCGATGTTGAGTTCTTCCAGTCTGCCGGTCGCCGCGTAGATCACGCGCTCGCCGATGTTGGTGATGCGGTCGCCGATGCGTTCCAAATTGTGCGCGGCAAACAACAGATTCAGGGCACGCGTAACCGTACGGGAATCTTCCATCACATAGGTCAATAACTCACGAAAGATTTGTTTGTAGAGACTGTCGATCTCATCGTCCCGATTGCAGACCGCGCGCCCGGCTTCGGCGTCATTGCGTGTAAACGCGTCCAGTGCTTGCGCCAGCATACTCTCGCACGTCTCCGCCATACGCGGAATATCGATGAGCGGTTTGAGGAGTGGTTCATTCCCCATATGAATCACGATCTCGCCCAGATTTTTGGAATGATCGGCAATCCGCTCTAATTCAATCGCGATCAACAAAATCGAAATGATTTCGCGCAAATCGCTCGCAAGCGGTTGTTGCGTCGCAATCAATTCGTATGCGCGTTCCTCGATGTCGTACCGCATCCGATTGATTTCTTTATCGCTATCGATGAGCGATTGCGCCTGCACACGGTCGCGCGTTTTCAACGCCTCTACCCCGTCCACGATGGTCCGCCCCGTTACCTCGCCTAATTCGAGCAAGGACGATTTTAGGTCATTCAATAATCTTTCAAACGTGTCGCGTGGCATAATTCCTCTCAATGAGCCAATGAGCCAATTGCCAATGAGCCAATCTTTGTTTGGCTCATTGGTTCATTGGTCATTGGGCATTGTCTTTTTATCCAAACCGACCGGTGATATAGTCTTCTGTTTCTTTCTCTCGCGGATTAGTGAATATTTCCTTTGTGATGCCAAACTCAATGATGCGACCCGTCCGCGCTTTCTCGGCGGCTATCGCGCCAATATTGCGCAACGCATTCTCCTTGTCAAAGGCAAGCGCCGCGGTCATTTCCCAGCTCATAAACGCGGTATAGTCCGACGCGCGCGCGGCTTGTTGCATATTGTGGGTTACGATGATAATCGTGTACTGACGCGCCAACTCGCGCATCAACTCTTCGATCTTGAGCGTCGCAATCGGATCGAGCGCGGAGCAAGGTTCGTCCATCAAAATCACTTCAGGTTTCACGGCCAACGCGCGCGCGATACACAACCGCTGTTGTTGTCCGCCAGACAGCGCGAGACCACTTTGATTCAGTTTGTCTTTGACCTCATCCCACAACGCCGCCTGCCGCAAACAATACTCGACCAGTTCATCCATGTTCCCACGAAAACCATTGATGCGCGCACCCCACGCCACATTTTCGTACACCGATTTGGGAAACGGGTTGGGTTTTTGAAAGACCATCCCCACCCGGCGGCGCACTTCAACAGGATCCACCATCGGCGCGTAGAGGTCTTGACCATTGAACAACAGTTGCCCTGTGATGTGAACATCGGGAATCAGTTCATTCATGCGATTGAAACATCGCAACAGGGTGCTCTTGCCGCAACCGGATGGACCGATGATCGCTGTTACTTTGTGGAGCGGAATACTCAACGTTACATCGCGGATGGCTTGGACTTGTCCATAGTATACACCCAATTGTTTCATTTCGAGAATAATGGGTTCGTTTAAAAAAGTGGGTTGATTCGTCATATTACCAATTCGCTTTCTGCTGATATTTGTTCCGGAGCCAGATGGCGAGCGCATTCATCGAAAGCAAAACGACAAGCAAGACGATAATCCCTGCCGCCGCGTTCGTGTGAAACGCCTTTTGCGGGCGCGAGACCCAGTTAAAGATTTGAATCGGCAGAACGGTAAAGCCGGAGAACAAACCTTCGAGCGAAGATTCCGGCAGGAAGGCGATGTAGGTCAACGCGCCAATCGTGATGAGCGGCGCTGATTCCCCCATCGCACGTGAAAGCGCGAGAATTGTCCCAGTGAGAATGCTGGGAAACGCAACCGGCAATACCTGTGCCCAAACCGTTTGCCATTTGGTTGCCCCGAGCGCGTACGCGGCTTGGCGCAACGATTGCGGCACCGCGCGCAGCGCCTCACGCGATGAAATGATGACGATGGGTAGAACCAACAGCGCAAGTGTGAGTGCGCCGGCGATCACACTGCGTCCCAGCATCATCCACCGCACAAACACCCCTAAACCTAGCAAGCCATAAATCACCGATGGCACGCCGGCGAGATTCGCAATATTGATTTCGATGATTTGTGTCAGCCGATTTTTCGGCGCATACTCTTCCAGATAGATTGCCGCGCCCACGCCGATAGGAAATGCGAACAACGCGGTAAGCGAAATAACCCAGATCGTACCGACGAGCGCGGAGAGGATGCCGGCGTTTTCAGCAAAGCGCGAGGGAAAACTGGTGAGAAATGCCCAACTGAGCCGGCTAAAGCCATCGCTAAACACATCGATGAGCAAAATGATTAGCGCAACGATGCCCACCAAAGTCGACGCAAAACTCGCAATCATAAAAAGCGTGCCCCAGCGTTTGCGCGGCGCGAGATTCGATGACTGGATCATTGGTATTCCTCCCGAAAGCGGCGCATCACCCAGTTGCTGATGAGATTGAGAACCAACGTAATCACAAACAAAGTCATGCCGACAGCAAAAATCGTCTTGAACTCAAAACTCGTTTGCGGCGTATCGCCCAAACTCACTTGCACGATATACGCGGTCATCGTTTCGATGGATTGAAACGGATTGAGCGTCAACACCGGTTGTTGCCCGGCAGCAATCGCCACGATCATCGTTTCGCCAATCGCGCGCGAGATCGCCAGAATGGAGGCGGCAATAATGCCGGACAGCGCGGCGGGCACGACGATCTGGGTCGCTACTTCCAACTTGGTCGCGCCCATCGCATAACCAGCTTCACGCAAGGAACGTGGGACGGCCGTCATCGCATCTTCGCTCAACGAGGAGACGAGGGGAATGATCATAATCCCAATCGCGATGCTCGCGCTGGCGGCGTTGAACACTTCGGTGATGGGAATAATGCTTTGCAAAAGTGGGGTAATGAAGAGTAATGCAAAATAACCGTACACCACCGTCGGAATGCCGGCGAGAATTTCCAGGATCGGTTTGATGATGCGGCGCATTCGATCCGGGGCATACTCGCTGAGATAAATCGCCGAGAGTAAACCGACCGGCAACGCAATCAGCATCGCGCCCAATGCCACAAGGAGTGTGCCGCTCAACAAGGGGAGAATGCCAAAGTGTTTGATCGTAAAGAGCGGCGTCCACTCGGTCTCGGTTAGAAAATCGATCAGAGGAACGACTTGGAAAAACTCGATGGTCTCGCCGATCAAAACGCCAATGATGCCTGCCGTGGTAAAGATCGAGAGAATTCCGCAGAGGAACAAAAATGCTTGAATGAGGCGTTCGTTCCAATGTCGGCTATGCCGACGTTTGTTCAAGTCGACCTGCGTAGATACTTGGTCGCCCACCGCGATCTCCATCCTGCCTCTCCGTGTACACAAGGTTAGGCATCTCTGCACCCGTGTGTCTGCGCGCAGAGATGCCCTTATTCTGCTCAGATGCAAATTGTTGTCAAATCCGTCGCATTTATTTTTTCAACAACACATCGAGGGTCATACCCGGTTCCGGTGACTTGCCGGCGTACATCGAACCGGTAACGCCCTTGGCAAATCGTTCTGCCACCAGTTTGTACACATCGTCCGGCAACGGAATGTAGCCGACTTCTTTTACCAACTTGGGCGCGTTCGTAATATAAAAGTTGATAAACTCTTTGATTTCGGGACGGTCGGCCGCTTTCTTGTTGACGTAGATGAACAAGGGGCGCGAGAGCGGATCGTACGTCCCGGTCTTGACGTTCTCGAAGGTGGGCAGGACACAATTGCCATCGCCTTTTTTGTCAATGGCGACGAGTTTCAGTTTGTCTTTGTTTGCTTCGTAGTACGCGACGCCAAAGTATCCAAGCGCACTATCGTTCTTTGGGTCACCGACACCTTGCACGAGGACGTTGTCATCTTCGCTGGGCGTGTAATCGCCGCGGCTGGCTTTTTCTTTACCGTTGATGGCTTCGGTGAAATAATCGAAGGTGCCAGAATCGGTACCTGCACCAAAGAGTTTGAGTGGCTTGTCTGGGAATGATGCGCGAATTTGATTCCAGTTGGTGATCTTGCCTTGCGCTTCGGGTTCCCACATCTTCTTCAATTCGGCAACAGTGAGGCATTGCGCCCACGTGTTCTTGGGATTTACGACGACGGCTAGCCCGTCGTACGCGACCGGTAATTCGATGAATTCGACGCCGACTTTTTTGCACTGATCAATTTCGGATTGCTTGATAGGGCGGGAGGCGTCGGAAATATCCGTCCAGTCCGCTTGGCTGTCGGAACAGAATTTTTTGAACCCTCCGCCGGTGCCCGAAATTCCTACCGGCACTTTGACTTTGCTGTACTTTTTGCCAAACTCTTCACCCACCGCTTCCGAAATTGGGAAGACGGTGCTAGAGCCGTCAATTTTGATTTGCCCGCTGAGGTCTGCCATTTTGGGCGCTTCGGTTGGCTTGGCTGGCGCGGCACTTGATGCGACGCTAGACGCGGGCATACTGCTAGACGAGGCTGGCGGCGCTTTGGTTGGTTCCGGTGTTGCGCTGGCGCAAGCTGTTGCAAGAACTGCAATCACCGTTACCGCAGAAACAACGAACGATCTTTTGAACATTCTTCTCCTCCAAAGAGATTTTATTTTTGAACGCTGTTCACGTTCCACTCGACAATTGAATATCGGTAGAGTAGGTCAATCCGGCTGAATTCCCTGCTCTTTCAGCCATACTCTAATCTGAATCGCGATCTCGTCGCGCACTTGGCGGAATTTTGCTAGTTGTTCTACTTCGCTCCCTTCCGTTGCCGCCGGGTCCTCAAAATCCCAATGAAGCCGTTGGCTGACACCTAGAAATGTACGCGGACAATTTTTCTCCGCATTCGAACAGACTGTTATCAAATAGCCAAAGTGCATTTTGCCTAAATAGGTTTTGACATCCTTGGATGTATGCCCGCGCATATCGATTCCGATTTCATTCATCACACGCACGGTCATGGGATGCAAACCGTTGGATTCCAATCCAGCGCTGTGGACTTGAAAGTGATCGCCGGCATATTTGCGGAGGAACGCTTCTGCCATTTGACTGCGCGCTGAATTACCGGTGCACAAAAACAGCACTTTGGTTTTATTCGCGCTTGATTTCCCTGCAAAAGTTCGAGTTGCTTGCATTTGGCAATTGACATCTAGAGGTATGGTGGGAGTGCGAGCCCCGCGCCCGCACCCCCACCCCCCTAGGAGAAGGGGCCAAGTCAGTTTCACACTTGCTGCAAATAGGGTGGTAGCAGCGAATGCATTTCAACCGTTGCTAATTCTTGCTGTTGCAGATCAACAATCAAACTTTCCACATTCATACGAATCTCGTCGCGCAAGCGACGCACCTCATCCAGCGATTTGCCGGTGGGGTCTTCAAAATTCCAAACAAAGGTTGGCGTAAAGGCGCGCGGAAAAATCCCCGTTCCTAAAACCACGATGATATCTGCCCAATTCATTAGAGCTTGGGTGACCGGGCGCGGGCGTTTATGCCGCAAATCGATTCCAACTTCTTTCAACACCTGGATCGCGCGTCTACTCACTTGGTCGGCGGGCATCGTCCCACACGAGCGCGCTTCGGCGTAGGAGTTGGCGAGATAGTTGAACCACGCCTCGGCAAGTTGACTGCGCGTCGCATTACGCGTGTCGATAAACAAGATGTGCTTCATGCCCCCATCCTTTTAGGGCGACGCACCACTTCGATACGACGCCAACGATAACCGCAACTTGGGCAAACAAAATTATGCCAGACCAAACGCCAACCTTGCCAGTCGCTAATCTGCTCTAACTCTTGAATGGAATCGAGGCGCGTGTTGCAAATTGGGCAACGGGCGGAAAATAAATTGGGAAACAGCCACCACACCCCTAGAAGCATCATCAATCCGAGTACGACTACAATCGATTCCATAATAATCCAGTGTCTTTTGTTCCACGTACGATACTAGAGGGACAGTGTTAATGCTCTTTGAAGGGAGTATTATGGTGGTGTAAAGGTCTGGTTAATGATTGTTAACAAGAAGAGGTGGCAAGTTGCAAAATGCTCACCGCCGATTATGAACATTTGTTAACTCTCCCTTAACAATGCGATAAAAACTGAATGCGTTATTGATGGCGAATCAATTTATTTGCAATTTCGCTCGATAGTCGCTATGATGGAGTAGAGTCATGTTGACTCGTTGTTCAAAAAGGTGTTGACACCGCCTTGAGGCGCAGATTGCGTTTCAAGGCATTTCTATTTGCACATGAAAATCGTAGGCATTAAACGATATCTGAAATAAATATTTTCCGCGAAGGTCACGAAGAACCACGAATTATTTCTTCTGATTTTAGTGTCCTTCGTGTTCTTCGTGGATGATTTTCCTTGTTTCGGATAACGTCTATTGACGTGGTGTAACGTTCATATTACTTGCGCGTAGATAGAAAGAGAAAACTTTGTGTCTATAGGATAAGATTGAATGAAAACCAACAATGAAATTCTTACACCCTCTCAACGGGTCGGCGGCTTGGCAGTCGTCGGCGCAATGCTTTTGGTCTTTGGTTTTTTCGCCCTGCATCAACTAATGCACACCGGATTTTTCACCGCCCGATTTGGAACGACAGAAAGAGTCGCTTTGTATGGGCCGATTTTGGTTGCCTTCGCCGCACCGATTGTCCGCGCGATTAGCGGTCGCCGGAATCCGGCGCGCCCGTTTGAAGCCGCCACGAATTTATTTCTAGCGGTTGGTTCGCTTTGGCTGGTTATTACCTTCCCGTTCAACTTTGCGCATCTCGCCGATGTCTTGCCCGATGGAATTCGCTTTGTCATTTCTTGGATCAGCAACGACATTGGCAGATTCGTTCTGATGCTTCAAGTCATCATCGGCGGGATCACCGCGTTGTTGACAATGCTCAAATACCTGTCGATGCGCCGATAAACATCGACAAGATGAAGGGAGACTCTGATGCCAAATTCGATTCTGGTCACATTCACAACGATCCACGGCTCGACGCAAGAGGTTGCTGAGCAAGTGGCAGCGACATTACGCGAACAAGGAAGTGCGGTCGATCTTCTGCCCGCCAAGCAAGTGCGTTCACTCGACGAGTATTGCGCTGTGGTACTTGGTGCACCGCTCTACATGTTTCACTGGCACAAGGAGGCACTTAATTTTCTCTCGCGGCATCGCACCGCGCTCGCGCAAAAACCCGTGGCGATTTTTGCGCTGGGTCCCGTCAACAATGATGAAAAGGAATTTCAAGGCGCGCGTGAGCAACTCGACAAAGAACTGGTGAAATTTCCCTGGCTTGTCCCCGTTACCATCGAGATCTTTGGGGGCAAAATGGACCCGCCCAATTTTCGTTTTCCGTACAAGCTCATTCCGGCAAGGAACAAGATGCCCGTGAGCGACATTCGCAATTGGGAAGCCATTCGAAGTTGGGCAGGTAATCTGCTGTCCAAGCTTCAACCCGCTTGATTATTTTCGACTCTGAGGTTGGGATGAAAGACATCGAGCCCGTGATTCAACTTGCGCCAAAAGATAAAACTGCCGCTGTGCAAGTACTGACACGCGCGTTCCACGACGATCCGCTTTACGTGCGTCTCATCCCCGATGAGCAAGAGCGACTCCAATGTTTGTCTTGGCTCTGGGAGGCGACCATCCATACCAGTTTGATTTTGGGCGAGGTTTACACCACGCCGATGTTGCGAGGCGCGGCGTGCTGGATGGCACCGGGTCAATCGGATATGAGCTTGTGGCAGATGGTGCGAACTGGATTTGCATTGCCGCGTGCAGTGATGCGTTATCGTCCAGAAACGCGCCAACGATTTCTTGAGGTCGTCTCGTTGATCGATCGTGTGCGCCATAAGGTAATGACGAGTAAATACTGGTATCTGTGGGCACTGGGTGTCGAGCCGGCTTATCAGGGACAAGGCATTGGTGGATTATTGCTGCAACCAATTTTGAAACGCGCCGATGATACAGACATCCCTTGTTATCTCGAAACTGAAACTGAGCGGAATATCAAGTTCTATCAAAAGCACGGCTTTTATGTTGTGCATGAAGAGCACATTGCTTGGCTTGATCAAAAAGTGTGGATGTTGCGGCGCGAGCCAAAGTAAGAGCGCTCAGAAATGAAAACAGTGGAATCGACAGAGGGAAATCCCGGAGTACACAAATGAAAGTATTACTCGTTTACGATTCGGTCTATGGGAATACAGAACGAATCGCCCAAGCGATCGGCAACGTTCTGGGGGCTCGAAATGAAATTCATGTTCGCCGTGTTGGCGATGTCAAGCCAACCGACCTGGCAAATCTAGATTTGCTCATCGTCGGTTCGCCAACCCAGCGATTTCGTGCAACACCGGTAATCAAAAAATTCATCGATGGCATTCGCAAGCGCGAATTGAATGGCGTCCGTGTTACCACATTCGACACTCGGTTAGGAATGGAAGGTATGCCCTCGCCTATCCTGCCGACGTTCGTCAGGATATTTGGCTACGCGGCAAAACCAATGGCGGATAGTCTCGTCAACAAAGGCGGAAAACTCATCGCGTCGAAAGTGTTGGACTGTTCAGCTCATAAATCAACCGTAAACCCAGCATCGTCAGATTTGGCTCGACTGTTTCGATGATGTTGGTTTCCGCCGCAATCAACTCTGCCATTCCGCCCGTCGCAATGACGCGTGCTTTGCCTCCCAGTTCATCGCGCATTCGCTTGACCACACCTTCGACCAATCCCGCGAATCCAAACACCATCCCGGCTTGCATCGAGTGAATGGTGTTCTTGCCAATCGCGTGCGGCGGACGCACAAGTTCGATCTGCGGCAATTTGGCGGCGAAGCGAAATAACGCTTCCGCGCCGGTGCCAACGCCGGGCGCAATCGCGACACCGACAAAATCCCCTTGCGCCGAAACCGCGCTAAAAGTCGTCGCTGTGCCAAAGCCGATGACGATGATGGGCATGCCGCGCGGCGTCATTTCGCGCGCGGCAATCGCATTCACAATCAAATCTGCGCCCACTTCGCCGGGATGATCCGTGCGAATGCTCATTCCAGTTTTGATTCCAGGTCCAACGAGAATCGGCGTTTGATGGAGATAATTTTGCGCCAGCGTGGTAAACTCCGGCGTCAACGGCGGCACGACCGATGAGAGTACCACGCCGGTCACATTGTTTGCCTGAATCTGATTCGCCGCGAATAGATTGAGCAACAGCATCGCGTACTCATCGGCGAGGCGTCCGCGCTCCGTGGCGATGCGCCAATGCGCGCGAATTTTTTCTCCGTCGAACAGACCTAGCTTGATGTTTGTGTTGCCAATGTCGATGCACAACAGCATTTCTCATTCCTCCGTCCGGTAGGGGCGAGGCATTCGCGAAATCGATCGCCCCTAGCATTGAGATTGGTATGCGCCAATCGACTTTACCAAAAGTACAACTGTGGCGAATGCCTCGCCCTTACTATACCGATGATCCCTTGCGGCGAAACTCGATGCCCTTCCACGTTGCAACAACGGCGACGACAATAATCACTGCCACGACGATTTCAGCAATCGCTTGCGGCAGAACCGCCGGAATGATGACGAGCGCGGGGGCGTACCCCAGCACGATAATCATCCCCACAACAAGGATCGTGTTCGTCAGCGTGCCGACGATCCCAGCAACGCCGAGCGCGACGATCTCGTTGGTTTTTCGCAATGCCATATACGCATACGCGGATGTTATGCCGATGAACAGACGCGGCAAAATCGAAACAAGCGGATTGCTGAACCAAAGATTGACCGGCGGTTGTTCAGTCGGCGCTTGAATCCAACTGAACACGCCAAAGATCAAGCCGATGATCAAACCGACGAACGGTCCTTCCAATACGCCGCCGATAATCGCGGGGATGTGCATAATGGTCGCCCCGACCATAATCAGCGGCGGAAACGGGCCGATAAAACCAAGCCGGGTCGCGCCGAGTAAAATCGCAATCGCGCCCAACAAACCGGCGATGACAATTTGGCGAACCGAGAGTTTCATTTTTTCCCTCCTTTACGGTGGACAAATTCGCGCAGGCGTCTGTCGCACCAATCATTGGTTTACGATCTGTACCAGAAAATTTGCGAATGATTGATCGAGCAAATGAAAGGGGAAAATAATCAGTCCCAGGATAATTACTGCGATTACAATGAATGCAATGCTATCCGACCGCTGAAAACGCAATCGGGCATAATGGGTTCTTTCCGCTCCACCGTGATAGCCCCGCGCTTGGAGCGCGGCGGTCAGTTCATCGCCGCGACGCAACGTGTTGATGAACAAGGGAACCAGTACGGGTAACCATTGGCGCGTGCGTGCAATCGGGTTTGATCCGCTTGCGATATTTGCCCCGCGCGCGGCTTGCGCCTGCAGAATTTTTTCCATCTCGATGGCGAGTGTTGGCACGAATCGCATCGCAATCGTAAACATCATTGCGATTTCATCGGCGGGGACACCAACGCGCGCGAGCGGGCGCAACAACCATTCGATGCCGCGCGCGAGTTCGCTTTGCGTACTCGTAAACGTAAGCAAGCTCGTTAGCAAAACCAACGCAACCACGCGCGCGAGCATAATCACGACGGCTTGAACGGAGCAAGTCGTCATTTGCAACAGCCAAAAACTTGTCAAGGTCTCACAATTCGATGCCGGAGTGTTCCAACCGGAAAAAAGTTGGAACGCCGCGAGCAATAATAAAATGGGCAATGCCGGTCCCAGTCCGCCTAAAGCAAAACGGATGTTGATCCGTGCCAGCGCAATCAACGCCAACGTGATTGCCAAACCAACGAGCAAGCCGGTGGCAGATTGAATTGCGACGAAGGCGAGCACGAACGCTGCGATTCCGATGATTTTTACGCGCGGGTCGAGCCGGTGCAACAACGACCCGGTCGGAAAATATTGACCAATTGTGACGTGCCGAAGTAATTCGAAATCTTCCATGCTCAATTTCCCAGCGCGGCAACCAACTCGTCCGCGAACAAAATATCGTTAGAGATATCCCAGCCCTGCGCACGCAAAGCGTGTGCCACACGCGCGACCGGCGGCAGCTCGAGATGATGCGCGCGCAATAATTCCGGCTGCGAAAAAATTTCGCGGTGCGTGCCCGTTGCCACTATCCGTCCATCATCGAGCAGCGCAACCTTTTGACACAACGCGGCAATGTCTTCCATCCGATGCGAAGTCATCACAAGCGTTGTGCCTTCATCGTGTAAGCGACGAAAAATCTTCAACACCTGCGCGCGCGCTTGTGGATCGAGTCCAGCGGTGGGTTCATCGGCGGCAAGAACTTGCGGACGCAACGCAAACACCCCCGCGAGCGCAACCCGGCGACGTTCACCGCCGGAAAGCGTTTGCGTCAACCGATCTTTGAACGCGTCAAATCCCAGCCCCACCAATTCCATCGCCCAGCGCACACGCTCACGCACCGCTGTCTTATCCAAACCGAATTGACGCGGACCAAACGCCACATCATCGCCGACGTATTGCTCAAAGAGTTGATCTTCGGGTTGTTGAAAGGTGAGGCCAACGATGCGCCGCACCGCGCGCACGTCCGTCGATGGATCAGCAAGGTTGTGTCCTTCAACGATCACGCGCCCGGCTTGCGGACGAAGCAAGCCGTTGAAATGTCGCATCAACGTCGATTTGCCCGACCCAGTTGAACCGATCAATCCCATCGCCGTGTCGCGCCCGACCTCCAAATCCACACGTTCGAGTGAACGCGCTTCAAGCGGCAAACCGCGCAAGTACGAATGACTCAATTGCTCGACGCGAATGATGGCATCGTGATTTTTGTCCGAGGTTCTTTTTGATGAATTGCCACGATGATTTTTTTTACCGCGCGCGTTCAACGCCGCGATTAGTTCATTGACCGTCAAACAAACCGGCAAAGCGAGCCGCAAAGACAGATCGACCATCGGCGGCACATCGAGACCAAGCGCGCGCAATTCAGTCGTGCGCACAAATACTCGCCGTGGCGAATCGTCTATCACAACGCGACCCTGGCTCAGCACGATGACGCGCTCGGCGTGCGCGGCTTCTTCCATCTCGTGGGTAATTGTGATAATCGTGTTGCCTTGACAATGCAGTTGGCGCACGAGCTCAAGCACGGCTTGGCGTCCCGCCGGATCGAGCATCGCGGTTGCTTCATCGAGTATGAGGATGCGTGGGCGTACTGCCATTGCGCCGGCAATCGCGACGCGCTGTTTTTGTCCCGCCGAAAGCAAATGCGGCGCGCGCGCGCGCTGTTCCCACATCCCAACTTGTTCGAGCGCGGAACGCACGCGCGCCGGCATTTCATTTTCTGGCACGCTGAAATTTTCCAGACCGAATGCAACATCTTCTTCGATGACCGTCGCGACGAGTTGTGCATCGGGATGTTGAAAGACCATTTGCACTTGCGCGCGCAAGTCGCGCAATGATTTGACGTCGCGCGTGTTCACGTCGCCAATCCACACATCGCCGCGCGTGGGTAACAGCAAGCCGTTGAGGTGGCGCGCGAGAGTGGATTTGCCCGATCCATTCGCGCCAACAATGGCAACGTGTTCACCGGCGCGAATCGTGAGGTCAATGCCGCGCAATGCTTCGATTGGTGGTGAACCAGGATATGCGTGAAACAGATTTTCGATGCGAATGAAGGTTGAATGCAAAATCAAACGCCTCTCGACCAAAACGGTCGAGAGGCGCGTCGAGTCCTTGTGCCTGTCGAATCCGTCTCGGTCGCTCTTGCGATCCAAGCGGCAGAACCAAGTGCATCAACATGCAAGTGCGTAGTTCATATTTGAATTGAATACATAGGTGCTTGCCATTCCCAGCAGGGCTGGCATGCGACTTTTTCATGTTGCTGCGCTATACTGAACACGGGCACTAATTGCGGTTTTCGTTTGACACTTGCGTGCAATCCATTATGATCGGTTTATGACCACACAAATCGAATTCACTCCGGAAATCATTGACGTCTTGAACTACGAACGCTACCAGC